>CAJYHL010000024.1 GCA_913774625.1 uncultured Acidovorax sp. | reverse complement strand
GGGGACGCCGGCCCTACGCATGGCCAGTCTCACCACATCGGTAACGGACCGCGGGAGAACGTGTCCGGTGCGGCTGCCGCGTGCCGGGAACCACCAGCCACGGCGGGGCATCCGGAGCGCGGCGGTGGCCAGCATGGGGTGCAGCGGCAGGACAGTGGTGACGTGCCCCTTGCCGGTCACCCTGATGGTGTTGGCGACCAGGTCGACGTCCTCGCCGCGGATCTTCGCGATCTCATGGACACGGAGACCGGCGAGAGCGGCCAGCAGGATCATGACGTGGGTGGGCTTGGGGTCCAGCGTCTGGCGGCGCGAGAAGGCCAGCAGCCGCTGGGTAAGCGAGGCGGCCCGGCGCACCGAGGCCTGGGCCATGCCGATGTAGCGCTCCGCGTTGTCGTAGCGCTGGGCGGCCAGGCGCTTTTCCAGCACCTGCAGGCTGGCGCTCATGCTGCCCAGCAGGTTGTTGAAATCGTGCGCGATGCCGCCCGTGAGCTGGCCGATGGCCTCCATCTTCTGCGCCTGGCGGAAATGGGCTTCCACCTCCATCAGCTCCTGCGTGCGCTGGGCCACCTTGCGCTCCAGCGATTCGTTCACCTCGCGCAGCTCGGCCTCGGTGCGGGCGCGCTCCACGGCCGTGCGGGTGCGGCCGGCGACCTCGCGCATGAAGTCGCAGTCCTCGTCGCTCCAGTCGCGCGGCACGGCATTGCTGGCGAAGAGCAGCGCCACCAGCCGGCCCTGCTCCAGCACCGGCACATGCAGCAGGGCGCCCACGCCGCGCTGGCGCAGCGCGGGCAGGGCGCCGTCCGTGCGCGCGTCGGCCGCCACGTCGGCGATGCGCACGATGCGGTCGGCCTTCAGGTCGTCCACGAAGCTGCCGTAGTGGCGCAGGTTCAGCTCGCCGGCGACCGAGGCCACGCCCGGCTGGGTCCAGTCGCAGGGCACGAGGGCGTCTTCGGCCGCGGCGTCCACCAGGGCGTAGCCGGCGCGGCTCACGGCCAGGGTGCGGCCCAGCAGCTCGGCCGCGGCGGCGCAGATCTCCTGGGCCGAGCCCAGCACGCGCAGCAGGTCGGTGAAGCCCGCCAGCGCCGCGCGGCGGCGTTCGGCCTTCATGCGGCCCGTGACGTCCACGCCCTCCACGAAGATGCCGGTGACCACGCCCAGCGCATCGCGGATCGGCTGGAAGACGAAGTCCACGTAGTGCTCGCCCCCCGGCGACTCGTAGCGGGCGCCGTGCGCGGTGAACGCATCGCCGGTGCGATAGACGCCGTCGAGCAGTTCCAGGTAGCCCTGGCCGGCCAGTTCGGGCAAGGCTTCGCGGACGGTCAGGCCGATGAGCGCACGCGGCCCCACGAGGCGCTGGTAGCCGGGATTGGCCAGCACGAAGCGGTGCTCGGGCCCGTCCAGCATGGCCATGAAGCTGGGGGACTGGTCGAACAGCTGGGCGAAGCGCTCGCGCTCGGTGGCCAGGCGGCGTTCCGCCTGCACCTTGGCGGAGGTGTCCGAGACCAGCGCCAGCACGCCTGCAGTCGCCCCCGCTTCGTCGGTGATGGGCGAATAGTGCAGGTTGAACCACACGGTCTGTGGCGTGCCGTGCAGGTTCAGCTCCATCGAGATGTCGTGGTAGTCCAGCGTGCCGCCCGCCAGGACCACGCGCAGCACGTTGGCGTTGAAGTCGCTCGCCTCGGGCCAGGCATCGATCGCCGGAGTGCCCAGCACCCGCGGATGGCGCGGGCCGCAGAAATCGGCATAGCCCTGGTTGTAGATGAGGATGCCGGCATCGCCCCAGAGCAGCGTCATGGGCACCGAGGAGCGCAGCATCGTCGCCACGGCCTGCCGCAGATGCACCGGCCACTGGCCGATGGGGCCCACGGGCGTGGCCTGCCAGTCGAACGCGGCGATGAGCGCGCCCATGGTGCCGGTGCCCGACAGGAAAGACGGCACGGAAGAAGCCGCGCCGAGGGGGGTGGATGACATGCTGTCTGCTTTCCGATGGATGGTCTGGTGCGGCCTCAGAACGCGTTCAAGGTCTCAGTCGTTCGCCGGGCGGGGCGGCAGGACGACGGCACGGGAGAAGCCGGCCCGCAGGCAGCGCAGCGACGGCGCAAGGATCGCATGTCTGCAGACCTCCGTCACTCACTCAGTCGGGATCGCGGTACACCGGGGCCGGGGTGGCGCGCCCGCCGCGGTCCTTGCCGCTGCTGCTGCCGGAGCCGCCGTCGCCCTCGCCGCCGAAGAGGCGCCGCAACGTCTCGCCCAGCCGGGCGCCCAGCGCCGTGCCCACGCCGGGCGCCACGGCCGTGCCGACGGCGGCGCCGGCCAGGGCGGCCGGCGGCAGGCTGATGGAGGGGTTCGCCACCGTGCCCTCGAACTCCAGCGGCACGCCGACCACGCCCTCGACGAGATCGACCGCGATGCGGCCCTGCACGCGCCCGCCCTGCACCACGGCGCTGCCGGTGGCCGTGAGCACGCTGGAGCTGGCGCGCAGGTCGGCGTAGCGCACGATGGTGCCGCTGCGGTCGGCCTCGGTGCTGACGACGCCGCTGAAAGCGTCCAGCGGCGTGCTGCCCCGGTGCTGCCGGCCGGCGCTCTTCACGGCCCGCTCCAGATCGAAGGTGAGCAGGCGCGCGCCCCGCATGTCGAATCGGGTGCGGGTGTGCAGCGAGCGCAGGGCCTCGGCCGGGTCGGCGCCTTCGGCGATCAGATCGGTGTGGCCGCCCGCCCGGCCCGAGACGATGGAGCGGCGGTCGAACGCGGCCATGAGGCCGACCACATCGACGCCGTGGAAGTCGAGGGCGCCGGTGACGCGCCAGCGCTCGCCCAGCACCTGCAGGCGCAGCTCGCCCCGCTCGGTGCGGCCGCCGGCCGTCACCTCGGCGCGCCAGCGGTCTTCGCCCTCGCCTTCGCCCTCGCGGTCGATCTGCAGGCGCGCCGGTTCGGCCGCACCCTCGCGCTCCAGCAGGCCGCTGCGTGGACGCCAGCCGGGGTCGAAGCGCACCTGGCCCGCATAGGCCAGGGCGCGGCCGGTGCGCGACACCCAGCGCACGCCGCGCCATTCGGCGAACTGCAGCGGCGTGGCGGCCAGGCGCAACGGCCCCAGGGCGGAACCATCGGCGCCGCCTTCCGGCGGCTCGATGCGGAATTCGGACAGCGAGCGCTGCGGCACGGTGGCGCCCTCCAGGCTCAGCCGGGTGACCGCCAGGCGCCGGCGCAGCAGATCGGACCAGGCCAGCTCGGCGGTGATGCGGTCCGCGGTCAGGGGCTCCGGCTGCTCGGTGGCCACGCCTTCCAGCACCACGCCGGGCTGCGGCCACAGCGACCAGTGCAGGCGCTGCACGGTGACCGGCACGCCCAGCGCATCCGAGGCCTCGGCCTCCGCGCGGCGGGCCAGGTCCTCGTCCGAGGGCAGCCACAGCCAGGCCGCGAGCACGGCCAGCGCCAGCACTGCGAGCAAGGCGGCAGCCAGTGCGGTCCACACGGTACGGTGCTGAGGCATGGGCGGTGAGGGGAAGGAAAGGGAGAGAGGGGAAAGACGGTGGGCGGCGCGAGCCGTCGGGAAGCCGGGCGCGCCGCGCGGCGGGTGGCCGGAACGAAACCCCGCATGGAGGGTAGCAGCCCTGCGCGCCGCCCGCGTCGGTCCGCACCTACATCGGCTGTGCGGCGAGCGCCCGAAGACCCACGCCAGCCCCTACACTTCGCGCCGACCAAGCGAGGCCGGCAGCCCCCGCCGCGCAACAAGCAACCCCACAGAACCAGGAGCCCTGCCCTTGTCCCACTACTTTCCCCGCTGGCGCGAGACCCATGCGATCGAAGGCACCGTCGTCGCCCCCGACGAGCGCCTGCCCTGGGGCCAGACCGCCGTCATGGGCGTGCAGCACGTCATCGCCATGTTCGGCTCCACCGTGCTGGCGCCCATCCTCATGGGCTTCGATCCCAACGTGGCCATCCTGATGAGCGGCTTGGGCACGCTGATCTTCTTCCTGGTGACCGGCGGGCGCGTGCCCAGCTACCTGGGTTCGAGCTTCGCCTTCATCGGCGTGGTGATCGCCGCGTCGGGCTATGCCGGCCAGGGCGCCAACGCCGGCATGGCCGTGGCCCTGGGCGGCATCGTCGCCTGCGGCCTGATCTACACGCTGATCGGCGTGCTGGTGCAGGCCATCGGCACGGGCTGGATCGAGCGCTTCATGCCGCCCGTGGTGACGGGCGCGGTGGTGGCCGTGATCGGGCTGAACCTGGCCGGCATCCCCGTCAAGAACATGGCCGCCAACAATTTCGAGAGCTGGATGCAGGCCCTCACCTTCGTCTGCGTGGGCCTGGTGGCGGTGCTGGCGCGCGGCATGGCCCAGCGCCTGCTGATCCTGCTGGGGCTCATCGCCGCCAGCATCGCCTACGCCGTGTTCACGAACGGCCTGGGCTGGGGCAAGCCGGTGGACCTGTCCGCCCTGGCCGCAGCGCCCTGGCTGGGCCTGCCGCGCTTCACCGCGCCCGTCTTCAGCGGGCCGGCCATGCTGATGATCGCGCCCGTGGCCATCATCTTGGTGGCCGAGAACCTGGGCCACATCAAGGCCGTCACGGCCATGACCGGCCAGAACCTGGACCGCTACATGGGCCGTGCCTTCATGGGCGACGGCATCGCCACCATGGTCAGCGGCAGCGCCGGCGGCACGGGCGTGACCACCTATGCCGAGAACATCGGCGTGATGGCCGCCACCAAGATATATTCGACCGCCGTGTTCCTGGTGGCCGGGCTGATCGCGCTGGCGCTGGGCTTCAGCCCCAAGTTCGGCGCGCTGATCCAGGCCATTCCGCTGCCGGTGATGGGCGGCGTCTCCATCGTGGTGTTCGGCCTGATCGCGGTGGCGGGCGCCAAGATCTGGGTAGACAACCGGGTCGATTTCTCCGACAACCGCAACCTCATCGTGGCGGCCGTCACGCTGATCATCGGCACGGGCGACTTCACGCTGAAGTTCGGCGACTTCGCGCTGGGCGGCATCGGCACCGCCACCTTCGGCGCCATCGTGCTCTACGGGCTGCTGAACCGGCGCCGCTGAACGCCATGCGAAGCAGGTCACTTTGCCGCGCGGCGCGCGCGGCGGCCTGCCCGGAACCGACTCGGCCCGCTGCTAGGATGCGGCGCTTCGGCGCCCCGCCGCCGCTTCGCTGAAGTGAGAGAAGCCATGTCTGCAGAGGATTCCAAGACCCTGGTGGAACGCGTGCGCCACGCCGACTTCCGCGCCCGCGTCATGAGCGCCGAGCAGGCCGCCGCCCTGGTGCCCCACGGGGCCAACGTGGGCATGAGCGGCTTCACCGGCGCCGGCTACCCCAAGGCGCTGCCGCGCGCCATCGCGGCACGCGCCCAGGCCGAACACGCGGCCGGACGGCCCTACAAGATCAACGTGTGGACCGGCGCCTCCACCGCGCCCGAGCTGGACGGCGCCCTGGCCGAGGCCGACGCCATCGGCCTGCGCCTGCCCTTCAACACCGATCCGCGCTGCCGCCAGAAGATCAATGCCGGCGCCATCGACTTCATCGACATGCATCTCTCGCACGTCGCGCAGCAGGCCTGGTTCGGCTTCCTGGGCCCCATGCAGGTGGCGGTGGTCGAGGTGCTGGGCGTGACCGAGGACGGCCACCTGATCCCCTCCACCGCCGTGGGCAACAACAAGACCTGGCTGGAGATCGCCGACCGCGTGATCCTGGAGGTCAACACCCGCCCGCCGGCCGAGATGGCCGGCATGCACGACATCTACTACGGCACGGCCATTCCGCCGCGCCGGGTGCCCATCGCCTTGACGCATGCGGACGACCGCATCGGCCAGCCCTACCTGAAGGTGGACCCGGCCAAGGTGATCGCCGTGGTGCCCACCCACCAGGGCGACCGCGACAACACCTTCGCCCGGCCCGACGAGAACTCCGAGCTCATCGCCGCGGCCATCATCGACTTCCTGGCGCACGAGATGAAGGCCGGCCGCCTGCCGCAGGAGATGCTGCCCATCCAGTCCGGCGTGGGCAACGTGGCCAACGCGGTGCTGGCCGGCCTGCTCACCGGGCCGTTCGAGAACCTGCTGGGCTTCACCGAGGTGCTGCAGGACGGCATGCTAGACCTGCTGCGCGCCGGCAAGATGAGCCGCGCATCGGCCACCGCCATCTCGCTCAGCCGCGCGGCGTACGAGGACTTCGAGCGCAACATCGGCTTCTACCGCGACCGCATCATCCTGCGGCCGCAGGAGATATCCAACCACCCGGAGCTGGTGCGCCGGCTGGGCGTGATCGCCATGAACTCGATGATCGAGGCCGACATCTACGGCAACATCAACTCCACCCACATCATGGGCTCGGCCATGATGAACGGCATCGGCGGCTCGGGCGACTTCGCGCGCAACGGCTACCTGTCCTTCTTCGTCACGCCCTCGGTGGCCAAGGGCGGCGCCATCAGCTGCATCGTGCCCATGGTCTCGCACGTGGACCACACCGAGCACGATACGCAGATCATCGTGACCGAGCAGGGCCTGGCCGACCTGCGCGGCCTCTCGCCGCGCCAGCGCGCCCAGGTCATCATCGACCGCTGCGCCCACCCCGACTACCGCCCCATGCTGCAGGACTACTTCGACCGCGCCCGCGCCGGCGCGGCGCAGCACACGCCCCATCTGCTGGGCGAGGCGCTGAGCTGGCACCAGCGCTGCCTGGAAACCGGCAGCATGCGGCCGCAGGGTTGAGCGGGCCTGCCTTCTGCCTTCTGCCTTCTGCCTTCTGCCTTCTGCCTGCGGACGAGGTCGGCGTCGGCGGCGCGACTCCGCCGTCGCCCCCGCGTCTGCAGGTTCCGGCTCGGCGCACCATAATTTCCTGGCCGCTCCGCCCCGCCCGGGCGGGGCCAACACCAGACAACAGGAGATTTCCCCCGCCATGCCTTCCATCTGGAAACGCCCCATCGAACTCGCCCTGCTCAACACGGGCAAGCCCACCGCCATCACCCACCTGGGCATCGAATTCACCGAAGTCGGCGAAGACTTCGTGCGCGGACGGGTGCCGGTGGACGACCGCACCAAGCAGCCCTTCGGCCTGCTGCACGGCGGCATCAGCGTCGTGCTGGCCGAGACGCTGGGCTCCATCGGCGCGACCTTCGCGGCGCCCGAGGGCTGGCGCGCCGTGGGCCTGGACATCAACGCCAACCACCTGCGCTCCGCCACCAGCGGCTGGGTGACGGGCACGGCGCGGCCGGTCCATATCGGCCGGGCCACGCAGGTCTGGCAGATCGACATGGCGAACGACGCGGGCGAGTTGACCTGCGTGTCGCGGCTGACCATGGCCATGCTGGAGCCGCGCTGAGAGCACCGATGCAGCGCCGGCGCCCGTACGACGGGCGCGTGCAGCTATCAGTTAAATAGCGCCACCCCGGCGCTCCCGGCCAGCCACGGTGGCCGGGCCTTCCGTCCACACATCCAGCCGGAAGTCGGCGTCCTGCAGCGCCACCGCATGCCCCAGCGCCAGCCGGCCGTGCAGGCGCGCATGGACCGCATCGCCCGCCAGCGCGCAGCCGGCGATGGGGTGCCGCCAGTGGCAGGCCGCCACCACGCCGCCAGGCGCCAGGGCCGCGCGCGCCCGCGATGCCAGGCGGTCGATGTCCTCGGGCGCCAGGTAATAGACGAACTCGCTCAGCACGACCAGGTCGAAACGGCCGGGCGGCCAGTCGTCCGGCAGCCAGAGGCGGGCGCAGGCCACGTGGGCCTGGCCCGCCAGCCGCGCCGACGTGGCGGCCACGGCGCGCTCGGCCCCGTCGCTGGCCAGCAGCCGGCCGCAGCGCGGCGCCAGATCGGCCGTCAAGAGGCCGGTGGCGCAGCCGGGCTCGAAGGCGCTGGCATAGCGTTCGTGCGGCAGGCTGGCCAGCAGCAGGCGGCGCTTGCGCGTCTCGTACCAGCTACCCTCGAAGGCCCAGGGGTCGCCGCTGCCGGCATAGAGCGCATCGAAGTCCTCGCGCGCGTAGCGCGGCGCCGCGGCGGCCTGCTGCTGCTGCGGCGTTGTCGTCGTGGCCAGCGTCATGCGGGCGCGAAGAAGGTCTCGAACGGCCAGGCGGCGCGCTCCAGGATGGCCGCATCCAGCACCGGCCCCGCGCCGTCCGCACGCGGCGCATGCTGCGAACGGTGCTGCGCCAGGGCCAGCTGCTTGCGCGCCACGGCGCAGGCCGCCTCGCAGCCGCCCAGGCGCAGGGCGCGCAGCCGCTGCCACGGGATCTGCGCGTGCGCCGGATGGGCCCAGTGCCACATCCAGACCGGCGTTTCCCACAGCGTGGCGCCGGCCGCGCGGGCGGCCTCGGCGGCGGCCTGCCCGCAGGCCTCGTGGTCGGGGTGGCCGTCCAGCCGCCAGGTGCTGACGACCACGTCGCCCGGCGCCAGCGCTTCGTGCAGGGCCCGGGCGAGCGCCGCGCGCTGCTGCGCAACGCCGCCATCGGGCAGGCCCAGCAGGCGCAGTGGCGCGCCCTGCAGGCCCAGTGCGCGCAGGCCGGCCAGGCGCTCGTCGCGCCGCGCGGCGGCCAGCGCAGGCGTGCTCCAGGCCGCATCGCCCGCATGGCTGGCCTCGCCGTCGGTCACGCCGATGATGAGCAGGCGCCCGCCCTGCTGCGCGTGCGCCTGCAGCAGCAGGCCGCAGGCCAGCAGTTCGTCGTCGGGGTGCGGCGCCACCACCACCAGCCGGCGGTGGGCGGGCGCGATGTCGGCCACGCCCAGGCGCGCCACCGGGCGCGCGGCGATCCATTCCTGCCAGGCGGCGGGTGCATGCAGCGGCTGCGGGCCGATTTGGCGGGCGGCAGCATCGGCGGCGCCGGAGCCGGCCGGCGCGGCCTGGGCACATCGGGTGTCTTGCGTCATCACAGCGACCATGGCGGGGCCTCCTTTTCGTCGTCGGCTTGCTCGTCATCACGCGGCAGGGCGGCCACGCGCTCGCCCAGGGCGGCGTCGTCCCGCTCGGCATGGCTTTGCCGGATGAAGACCGGCAGGTCAGCCGCCATGCGCGCGAAGTCGGCATCGCGGCAGAAGGGCGTGGCGCCCAGCGACCGCCCGGTTTCGTCCAGCACGCGGCGCGCGCAGGCTTCGGCCGCCTGCCGGGCGCGCAAGGCCACGCGCTGCGCATCGTGCTGCGGGTGGGCATCGATCCAGGCGGCGGCCTGCTGCAGCAGCGCGGCGGTGGCGCCCAGGGCCACGTCCACGCGGCCCAGCGCCGCCAGCCGGAAGGGCGTGCGCAGCGCGGCCGGGGCTTGCGCCACGGCGGCGTGCAGCGCGGCGCCCAGCGAGCGCGCTCCGCCCCACCAGCAGGCGGCGATGCCGGCGCCGCCCTGCCAGAAGCCGGGCCGTTCGAGATAGTCGCCCACGCCGCCCACCAGCACGCCCCGGGCCTGCTGGAAGGAGACGTCGCCGCTGGAGCTGTCGGCCATGCCGATGGCGCGCCAGCGCTGGGTGGAGACGCTGATGCCGGGCTGCAGCAGATCGACCGCCACCAGCTGCGGGCCGCGCCCCTCGGGCCACCAGGCGGTGAGCAGCGCGTGGGTGGCGTGCTCGGCGCCCGAGCACCAGGCCTTGGTGCCGGAAAGCCGCACGCTGCCGGCATCCGGGCCGCCTTCGGCCTGCAGCATCACGCGCTCGCCGGGCGGCTCGGAAGCCCAGGTACACCACAGCGACTGCGCCCCGCTGCCGGCGATGCCGGCCGGCGCGCGCAGTTCGTGCAGGATGGCGAGCGCATCGGCATGCCCTTCGTAGAGCTTGGCGAGCGAAAGGTCGTGGTGCGCCACTTCGGCCAGCGCACGCCAGCGCTCCAGCGTGCGCCCCCGCGCCGGCTGCGGCAGGGCCGCGAGGCCTGCGGCCACCAGTTGCCGCATGCGCACGCCGGGGCAGCGGCGGCTGCCGTCCGCCAGTGCGCGCCGCAGACCGGGCAGCGCGGCCGCCGCAGGCTGCGGACCGGGCGGCACCTCGTCCAGCGGGGCGGTTTCCGGCCAGGCCTGCGCCAGGGCCGCGCTCATGCCAGAGCCTCCGCCGCCAGCAGCGCCGCGAGGGGCGCCAGGCCTGCCAAGCCCGCCAGATGCGCGCCGAAGCCGGCCGGCGCCCGGAAGCGTGTGCGCGCGCTGGTCGCCACGCGCGGCAGGTTGGTCCAGGCGATGCGGGCGCCCGAGGCTTCGAGCGCGCGCACCAGGGCCACGTCCTCGCCCGTGCGCAGCGCGGCGAAGCCGCCCGCGCGTTCGTAGGCCGCGGCGCTCACGCCCAGGTTGGCGCCGTGGATGTGGCGGTGGCCCGGCCGGTCGGAATAGCCTGCGTGGTAGATGCCCTGCACGGCGCTGCCGTAGCCGCCCCAGTCGCGCACTTCGACCGTGCCGCACACGGCATCGCTAGCCAGCCAGAGGTGCTGCGCGAGCCAGTCGGGCGCCACGGTGGAGTCGGCATCGGTGAAGCCGAGCCAGCGGGCGCCGGCCTGCAGGGCGTGGCGCGCACCGGCCGCCCGCGCGGCGCCCACGTTGCGCGCCTGCAGCCGCAGGGTGTGCGCCCCCAGGCCTTTCGCGATGGATTCCGACGCGTCGCGGCAGGCATCCAGCGCCACCACGATGCAGACCGCCTCGCCGGCGAGCGCGGGATGGCGCGCCGCCGCCAGCAGGGACCGCAGGCAGTCCGCCAGGCCGTCCTCCTCGTCGTGCGCAGGCACCACGACGCCGATCATGGGTGCGCCTCCAGGGCAGGCACGGCGGCCTCGCGCGCGGCTCTGCGGTCTTCGTCGGGGTGCGCCATGGAGACTCCTGTTGCGGGGTAGAAGCCTGCCAAGCTAAGTGCCGCTGCGGAGCCGGACCGTAGGAAGACAGCGCGCCATCGCGTAGAGCGCCGGGCGCATGGAGCACGGCGGGGCGCAGCCGGCTTTTCGCGGCGTCCTACACACCGCAGCGCGGGCCCGGCGCACAGTCGGCGATGGCCGGGCCCTGGCCGTTCCAGGCTGGGCCGCATCGCATCGCCCAGCACCCCCTTCCGATCATCACCCGTGCATAAAGCCGCCCCTGACGACCGCCTGCGGAATCGTCCGTCCATGAACCTGCGGGCCGTCGTCCTCCCTCTGGTGCAGCGTACGCGCCGCATCGCCCTGGCCGTGCCCGGCCTGCCGGTGATCGCGCTGGCGGTGCGCAACTACGTGCTGCACCAGAGCGCCAACCAGGCCGGCAGCATGGCGTTCTCCAGCGTGCTGGCGATGTTCCCGCTGCTCATCCTGCTGTCCGCCAGTGCCGGCTACATCGGCCAGCCGGGCGATGCGGCGGCCCTGGTGCAGCGGGTGCTGGACTACGCCCCCGGCGTGGTGCGCGAGGCCCTGCAGCCCGTGGTGCAGGAGGTGCTGGCGCAGCGCAACCAGGCGCTGCTGACCATCGGCGTGCTGGTCACGCTGTGGACGGCCTCGTCGGGCATGCAGGCCGTGCGCACGGCGCTCAACCGCTCCTACGGCATACAGCGCGGCATGCCGTTCTGGAAGGCGCGCATCAAGGTCACGCTGTTCACCGTGGTGGTGGGCGGCGGCGTGCTGCTGGCCTTCAGCTCGGTCATCGTCATGCCCTATGTGTGGCAGCTGCTGGAGCAGCAGATGGGCGCCGACCCCGACGCGCCCTGGCTGCGCAACAGCGTGCGCTACGGCACGGCCTTCGTCGTGGTAGCTGCGCTCTATGCGCTGCTTTACGGCGGCCTGCCGGACCTGCGCCAGCGGCTGCGCACGGTGCTGCCCGGCGCCATCGTGGGCGCGGCGCTGTGGGTGGGTGCGGCCGCCACGCTGTCCTACACGCTGCGCAGCGCAGGCAAGCTGGCGCTGATCTACGGCAGCTTCGCGGGCGTGGTGGCTACGCTGGTGTTCCTCTACGCCAGCGCGACCACGCTGATCTTCGGCGCGGAGGTCAACGGCGTGCTGCGCGAGCGGGCCCGCAAGCCGCTGGCCGAAGCGGAAGGCGCCGCGCCGCAGGACGCTCCTGCGGAACGGGACGCTGCCGAACCGCCAAGATAGAAAACCGCCAGAGGTGCAGGCACCACCTGGGCCTGCAGCTATTTTTTCAGGAGCAGATCGGCCAGGCGCCGGAGCGCGTCGTCGGCCGAGGCTTCCAGCCCGCAGGAGCGCGTGATCATGAGATTGAGCCGCTGGCCCAGCCCCTCGACCATCATGCCGCCGTCCCGCTCGCGCACCATGCCATCGGCGCCCCGCACGCAGGGGATGGCGGCGCTCACGCGCGCCTCGTAGCTGTCCGCCGGCACGTGGTAGGCCACCACCGGCTTGCCGAGGGCGATGGCATAGCCGACCTCGAACACCGTGCCCGAATCGGGCTCCAGCCCGCGGAAGGCCTGCAGGTTGGCGGCCACGCCGTCGGCCTGGCGCAGCAGCTCAATGTTGCCGTCGTAGATGCGCTGGGCCAGGGCATCGTCCGAGCCCCGCGCCGCATGGCTGTCCACCTGCGTGTCGGTGGGGGCCATGCCTTCCAGGCCCAGGGCCGCGCACTGCGCCTTCAGGCGCGCGAACAGCGCGGGCGCGTCGGGGTGGAAGACGTCGGGGCCTGCCAGGTAGATGCGTGGGCGCATGGCGGCTCCGCTGCGCAGCGTCACAGGCCCAGCTGGGCCAGGGCGGCCTGCAGGCCGGCCAGGCCGCCCACGCGCTGGTCGTTGATGAAGACCTGAGGCATCTGGCGCACGGACGGGCCGCACTTCTGGAAGAAGGCCAGGCGCTCGGCCTCGTCGTCGATCCTGATCTCTTCGAAGGGCATGGAGCGTGCCTTCAGCAGCATCTTGGCGGAATCGCACTGCGGGCAGGCGGACTTCGAGTAAATGACGATCTTCAGTTCCATGGGCACGTAGTCTATGCGCCGTCCGATGCCTGCTGCGGCTGCTGCTGCGCTGCCATACGCTGGCTCCTCCAGTACACGTCGTCGCCGCCGTCCATGCGGTTGAGCACGCGGGCCAGCACGAACATCAGGTCCGACAGACGGTTCAGATAGCGGCGCGGCGCATCGCGCAGCGGCTCCTGGGCGCCCAGCGCCACCACCGACCGCTCCGCCCGCCGCGCCACCGTGCGGCAGACATGGGCCTGCGCGGCGGCCCGGGTGCCGGCCGGCAGGATGAATTCCTGCAGCCGCGGCAACACGGCGTTGTGCAGGGCCAGGGCCTCGTCCAGCTGCGCCAGGGCCTCGTCCTTGAGCAGCTCGAAGCCGGGAATGGACAGCTCGCCGCCCAGGTTGAAAAGCTCGTGCTGCACGCTCACCAGCAGTTCGCGCACCGCATCGGGCAGCGGCTCGCACAGCAGCAGGCCGATGTGCGAATTGAGCTCGTCCACGTCGCCCATGGCATGCGGGCGGGGGCTGTCCTTGGAGACACGGCTGTTGTCGCCCAGGCCGGTGGTGCCGTCGTCTCCGGTGCGTGTGGCGATCTGTGTCAGTCGGTTTCCCATGGCGCGTTTTCTCCTTGATCGGGGCGGAAGCGGCGATTTTGCGTTACACGCGCCCACCGATTGTGTGCCCGGGCAACGGCCGGCAAAACTGCTGGCGGGCAGCGCCGCCACACGCTGCAATAGGGGCCTGTTCAACGCTTTCTCGAGGAGCCAGACCCCATGCCCCGATCCCCGTCAGGAAGGTCTTTTCCGTTCGATGCCCGCAGCGTGATGCTGTTCGCAGCCATCGCGGTAGGCGGCGTGACAGCGCAGGCGCAAAGCCCCGCGTCCACCAATTCAGCCAGGGTGTCCACGTCGTCATCGTCGTCGTCCAGCAGCCCTGCACCCCGCGCCGCATTGGGCGGCGCAGCCCTCGTCGAAACCAGCCGGGCGGACCGTTCCGCCAGAACAGGAGGACGCCAACGCTGAACGCCCCCAACATATCCACACTCCCTCTCTGATCGAATCACTCATGGCCTACGGGCCCGCCGCGCTCCCTACCGGGGCCGGCGGGCCTTTTCTTTTCTTTTCTTTCGGAGGCCGCCGGACTTTCCCCCTCACGCCCCTCAGGGCCGCTACCTACAATCCCGGCCAGAGATCAGCCGCATACGGAGCCCCCCATGAACGCCCCCGCCGCCACCGCCCATCTGCTGCCCGAAATCCGCCTGCGCCCCGTGCCGCCGGCCTTTCTGGATGCGCTGCAGGCGCGCTTCGGCGGCCAGTGCTCGCAGGCCCAGGCCGTGCGCGAGCAGCACGGGCGCGACGAAGGCTCGATGCAGGCGCCCCCGCCCTCGGCCGTGGTCTTCGCCGAGAGCACGCAGGACGTGATGGATGCCGTGCGCCTGGCCGCGCAGCACGGCGTGCCCGTCATCCCCTACGGCGCGGGCTCCTCGCTCGAAGGCCATCTGCTCGCCGTCCAGGGCGGCATCAGCATCGACGTATCGCGCATGAACCGCCTGCTGAGCGTGGATGCCGACGACCTCACCGTCACCGTGCAGCCCGGCATCACCCGCAAGCAGCTGAACGAAGCCATCAAGGACACGGGCCTCTTTTTCCCCATCGACCCGGGCGCGGACGCCAGCATCGGCGGCATGGCCGCCACGCGCGCCAGCGGCACCAACGCCGTGCGCTACGGCACCATGCGCGAAAACGTGCTGGCGCTGGAAGTGGTCACGGCCGCCGGTGAGGCCATCCGCACCGGCACCCGCGCCAAGAAGAGCGCCGCCGGCTACGACCTGACCCGCCTGCTGGTGGGCAGCGAGGGCACGCTGGGCGTGATCACCGAAATCACGCTGCGCCTCTACCCCCTGCCCGAGGCCGTGAGCGCCGCCATCTGCTCGTTCCCGAGCATCGAAGCCGCCGTGCGCACCGTCATCCAGACCATCCAGCTGGGCGTGCCCATCGCCCGCGTGGAACTGATCGACACGCACACCGTGCGCATGGTGAATGCCCACAGCAAACTGGGCCTGCGCGAAGAACCCATGCTGCTGATGGAATTCCACGGCTCCCCCGCCGGCGTGCAGGAACAGGCCGAAACCGTGCAGGCGCTGGCACAGGAATGGAACGGCAACGCCTTCGAATGGGCCACCACGCCCGAAGAGCGCACGCGCCTCTGGACCGCACGGCACAACGCCTACTTCGCCGCCGTGCAAAGCCGCCCCGGCTGCCGCGCCATCAGCACCGACACCTGCGTGCCCATCAGCCGCCTGGCCGACTGCCTGCTCGATTCGGTCGCCGAGGCCGACGCCAGCGGCATCCCGTACTTCCTCGTCGGCCACGTGGGCGACGGCAACTTCCACTTCGGCTACCTGATCGACCCGGACAGCCCCGCCGAACGCCAGACCGCCGAAGCCCTGAACCACCAGCTGGTCGCCCGCGCCCTGTCCATGGGTGGCACCTGCACGGGCGAACACGGCGTGGGCATCCACAAGATGGGCTTTTTGCTGGACGAAACGGGGCCGGGCGCGGTGGCCATGATGCGGGCGATCAAGCAGGCGCTGGATCCGCAGAACATCTTGAATCCGGGGAAGATCTTTGCGCTTTGATGGGCGGCGGGCGCTATCGTCCATTTAGCAAGTCCCATATAGCCCGCCGCCCCTCCTGACCTCACACGCCAAATCAGCAAAATTTCAGAAATTGATCGCAATCCAATCAGACCCCAAAGACAAAAGAGGTTGCCCCAATCAAACGCAATCAAGCCGGAAAATCTCAATCCATCATTCAAAAATATGCCGCGCAAAAGAATAACCTACATCTCCTTCTACTCCGCCATTGTGATTTTAACCACCATCATCACATTGAATTTTCTCAGCAGATCACTCCCAGACCTTACGATTGCAGCACCAACAATAGCCGGATTAATTCCCTTAGCGCCGCTAATAAAATCCCTAATTCACAAAAATAATCATCAAAAGATCACATTTCTGCTATGCCTTTTATTCACCATCCCTCTTGGCATCATTTGCTCGATGCTAGCTCTGCGAGGCCTCGCTCTCGGCGCAATGTCCGGCATGCGCTGGTAGCTTTCCCAACCTAACTGAGCCTCAGATAACGTCACCCTCACGACCTGCTGGTAAAAATACCGAATCGCCGCCTTGGCTTGGTTCTGCGTGGATGCGGAAACCTGCCTTTCCGCAGGCTAATGGCTCAGGAATGCTTCGACCTCGGCTGCACCCATATCCTGCGGGTGGCGCTTGCCGTGCAAAAGGATGAAGGAAGCGGCGCGCCCCACCGATATAGGCTTGCTCCGTGCGAAGGCTGTAATGCCGCGTGCGAAGGTGGGAGCGCATGCGCTCCAGCAGCTTGGGCTGACGCGCTTCAGCAAGCGATTCAGGAGTCGGAGCTGGTCCAGGGCTCATCCGCCAAATTTTAGGTTTGCCTAACCGGCGTGATGCTGGGGTCTTCCTGGGGATGGGACGAACGGTGTTGTGTTGGCAGACTGCGGCCGGTAGGATGACTGTCGTCTAAATCTAGTTAGAAGTCGCAAGAATCATATTCGTCACACAAAAATGGGATCAAGGCAAAATGCTTGAGTTGGAAATAGAGAACGTTCGCAACATAACGAAGGTTAAGCTCTCGCTTCCTTTTTCAAAGGGCCTTTATGCCGTAACGGGGGTTAACGGGATAGGCAAGAGCACAATATTTAGCGCTCTGTCCAAAGTGGTTTACAGGGGCGCATTGAGAAATTACTTCAGAAGTGACGGAAACGAAACCTCAAGAATCACATACCGCCTTAACGGCGTGGAAAATATCTGGATCAAGCAAATAGGCTGGCAAAGGGAAAATCCCAGCGAAACAGAAATATTTGCAAATGGCGTTTACGAAGGCAGCCTAATATACGGAAACAGATTTTCTGACGCGCACACCTCAAAGATGGCATCCGCTAGCCACATAAAGGAAAATAACATCTGTGACGCCGACCCATTTGTTAAAGAAAACCTCAGCCTGATTCTCAGAAACGAAAAAGATCATTACGCAACACTCAAGCGCGTCAAATCAAAAACAATTGCAGAGAACCTTGGATTCTCCGGCATCCCATATTTGATTGACAGAGACGGGGTTTGGATTCACCAGTATAAAATGAGCTCAGGAGAATTCCTACTGATAGGCCTCCTGCACTACATACACCAAAGAATAATATACACATCCCGAAACAACATTGTTACCCCAAGCATTATTCTCCTTGATGAAATAGAACTTGCGCTTCACCCTTCGGCACAAGATCGACTCGCGATATTTCTCAACAAAATATCAGCCCAGTATAATTTTTGCATATATTTCGCAACACACAGCATACAAATCCTAAGCAACGTCCGTGCGGAAAAGATTTTCCACCTTGATTCCGGAATTAGCGGCGCCATTGAGGTAATAAATCCGTGCTACCCAGCATACGCGACGCGGTGCATGTACACACCAGATGGGTTCGATTTTATATTCCTCGTTGAAGACAATCTTGCGAAAAATTTGGTTGAAAAGGCAATCCGAGACACTAAGCTACAAATAAGCAGACTTATTAAAGTCTTGCCTTGCGGTGGCTGGGAGAAAACCTTAGAGCTCCAGCATGAAATTCAAAGCTCGAGGCTTGCGGGCGCGGGCTGCACAGTCATATCAATATTAGACGGAGACATCCAAGACGAATGCAATAAAAAATATCCACCCAGAACACAGTTTTCGACATTAAAAAAATTTTTTCTACCAATAAAGAGCCTAGAGAAATACCTAAAGAAAATTTTGGTAACCGAACCGAATGACCTATTTGCAAGGCAGCTTGGCGATACATTTTATCGCGTGCGCAGTTTAATTGACATAGTAAATGACTATAAGCAAAATTCAAAATCCGCAACTGATAACAACGGAAAAGGCCTCCTAATGGTTCTCAAAAGTTGTGCGATTGAACAGGGCCATAACGAAGATGTATTCTTGCGGGAGCTCTGCGCATTCATTTCTAATTTTGAAAATCTAGGGCCATTGGCAAAGAATATCCAGGATTTTTGCGCATAAGTTGAGCAGGCAACTTCCAACTGGTCGTATATGCCCCCCACAACAGCAAGACCCTGACCGATTGGGGGCCAGTGGGTAAAACACCTGCAGTCGTATATCCGGCATCTGTAATGGACTCTGCGGTGGTCCGTGCCGACATGGAATCTGCGTCACCGCGTCGCCAAACGATACAAGCGGCAGGCAAGCCGCCGAAAGAATTATCGGCGTAGTGCGGTGTGGGAGTCACCCGGTTGGCCATGATGGTCGATCAAACCCATCGCAAGTGGTGAATTAATTCTGGCTTTGGCGTGGAGTGCATTCTTTGCTGGCTTATCAGTTTGGCATCGCAAAGCTCTGGCGGTTTTCTTTGCGGATCAGCCTGGCAGCCTCATCAAACGACTTGTGATCGCGCAGCGTCGCATAGCAGATGCGCGCGAGCTTATTGGCCAGCGCGCAGGTCGCCTTGTTGTGGTTGCTTCGCCCCTGCACCTCCAGCGCCCATTGGCGCACACCCTGTATCTCTTTGCCCGCCCCTTGGGCCAACTTGGCCGCTCGCAGCACACTGCGCGCACCATGCGTGAGCATGCATGCATCTCAGACTCCTTTCGTTTGCTAAAGACCTGATCCCCACGCCAATGAAGACCAGTGCGCGAATCTCGCGCAAACAAACGGGGGGAGTCCATCCCATCATCCAAGCCGATGTCGCTTAGCGGCACGGTTTGACTCAGGTGTTAAGGCATGAGCAGCGGCTTCGCCGTCCCACGTGTTAGCCGCCTCGCGAAGCAACAAAAGCCCGCAGATCCGTACTCCCCAAAAGGCCACAGCTATGCTGATTGGCAGCGGGCTAATGCCCGCACAACACGGTTTGCCTCGGGTATTCGCTTGCCCTCAAGCTCGGCTCGTTGCACTACCCTTGCACCATGAACGCACATCCGATAGACACATGGCACACCCTCGTTGAATCAGGCAACCCCGACGGACTCGACGACCTCCTTGCCGACGAGGCCGTGATGCTCTCTCCGGTCGTCCACACGCCACAGCGCGGGAAGGCCATCACCAAGCTCTATCTGTCGGCTGCGTTCCAGGTTTTCTGCAACCCCAGCTTCCGCTACGTCCGCGAGATCATCGGCCCGAATGACGCCATGCTCGAGTTCGAGACGGAAATCAGCGGAATCACCGTCAATGGAGCGGACATCATCAAGTGGAATGCTGAAGGGAAGATCGTTGAATTCAAGGTCATGCTTCGCCCGCTCAAGGCGGTGAACCTGATCCATGAACATATGGGCAAGATGCTGGGGGCCATGAAGCCAGGCGGAGCGTGATGCAACACGCCTGCACTGCACAGCCTCATTTGTCACCCCTTTTGGACGGTAGCCCAAGGCGTACATGCCGGCATAATTGCCAATTTGGGAATGGAGAATTGCATGCAACCTCAACCTCAACTGCAACTGCAACGCCCCACCGGGGCTTTCGTCGGCGCTTCCTGGGCGGCCCTTTTCGTGGGGGCAGCCGTGTACCTGATCGGGCTCTGGAACGCCGGCATGCAGCTGAATGAAAAAGGGTACTACTTCACGGTGCTGCTGTACGGCCTCTTTTCGGCCGTGTCCCTGCAGAAGACCGTCCGCGACCGGCTGGAAGGCATTCGGGTGACCGGCATTTACTACAGCCTTTGCTGGGTTTCGTTGCTGATCTCGATACTGCTGCTGAGCATTGGCCTCTGGAACGCGACCTTGGCCCTGTCCGAGAAGGGCTTCTATGCCATGGCGTTCCTGCTCAGCCTGTTCGGGGCGGTGGCCGTGCAGAAGAACATCCGGGATCTCGCGCTGTTCAAGGATGCCCCTCTGGACGCTGAGTCCGGCAATGCAGCCTGAAGAGGCTATCCAACCGAGCGCCGCCGTGCCCGAGAGCCGTGAGGCGCCCGCAGTTCATGCAGCGCCTTGCGGCTGGCAAGGCCTGCTTCCATCAGCGCCTGGTTGACTCCGAGCCAACCATTCGATCATGCCACGCCAGACAAAGCTCATAGGCTGGCTTGCCATCGCTCTTGGTTGCAGCAGCCTCCTGCACGCTGGAATGCTTCTTTTCGGAAGCCCGAGCCCACCCCAGGGGATGAACTGCAGGGCCATTTGTGGACTCGCGCTCTTGACTGCAGAAGTATTCGGCGCATTTGCCGGAACGCTGGTAGAAGCGCTGCTCTCGCTGGCTGTGGGAGCAGCATTTTCCCGGTTTGGCTACCTTGCTCTCAGGAATTAATACGTGCCAGCCAACTGCATAGCCTATCCTGCGCCTATGCATGGATGCTCAATGGCGCGTACTCCGTAACGACTTGGCCGGCAGCTTCCGAATATCGTGCTTCGGCCGCAGTCCACGAAGAATCGGAAAGGAAGAGCCGTGGAGGAAGGAATAGCAATCGCCCTCTGGTTTTTCGTTGAATTGCTCATCATCACGACAGGGCGCGCTGTGATCGCAGCCATCTCGTTAGGGCGCTGGAGGGGCGAGCAGACAGACAAGAAGGAGGGGAAGACACACGGCGCGGCAGGAGCTTTGTCATTCATTAGAAATGGGCAGCGCGTAGTCACTAGCACTGGGCTATTTCTTGCCGGTCTGATTTTTTATATCTCTTTGGTATTATTTTTGGTCTATGCCATGGCGAGCTAGCCTGCGGCCAGGCATTGAGATTCCGAAAAATATGGCGTCCTGCCCATCTCAAACCAAGCACCTCCGCATTCATGACGGAGCAGCTTGACTGCTTATTCGTCCACCACCTCCCATGCCCAAGACCTCTTTCACGCTCGCAAAGCTGGCCCCCTTCTTCGCAGCCGCGCTGGTGCTTTCCGCCTGTTCGAAGAAGCCTGAAGAACAGGCTCCTGCGGCGACAACGGCAGCGGCGGCAACTGCGGTGGCGGTAGCGGATGCACCCGTGGTGTTCGCTGCGCAAGCGCCCATCGCGGTGACGCTGAACCTGCTCCAGGCCGACGGCAAGTCCGGGCGGCAAAGCCCCATCCACAACAACTACCGCCCGCAGGTGCGCTTTCCGCTGGCGGCGGAGGAGCCGACCTGCACCGTGCAGTTGCCGGCGGAATCTCCATCGCTCGAACCGGGGCAGTCTTCCGCTGCGACTCTCAGCTGCGATGCCGAAATCAAGGTCGAGCGCAGCCAGCCCAGCTTCGCCATGTTCGAAGGTGGCAAGCAGGTCGGGCTGGGCACGGTGACCTTGCGCTGACTGCACCGAGCAAATTCCCCACGCGGCCCATCTCTGCCGGGTACGGTCTGGTCTGCCGCTGCCTTGGGTCCTACAGGGCTGCTCGCGCGCTTGACTGCGCGGCCCGCCAGTCATTCAATAACGTGCCTTCCTCGATGCAGCAGCCGGCTGGCCGGCTGATGGCGTCGCTTCTTGTTCAGTTCAACGTACGTGCGCCTTTCTCTTCTCTTTAGACAGGCCGATGCTTTGCCGTGGGCGTCTGGTTGGTCTGGGGGGTGGGTAGAGGGCGCGCGTTGCTCGGCTGCGGCTGCAGCAGGCCGATGCATCGAGATGGGCACGAGAGCCATGCCTTGCGCATCGGCAAAAACAACAGCCTTGATTGGGAGTCTTCCTATGCATCCACTTCTTCGGATCGTCCCGCTGATCTGCACCGCGTCTCTGGTGGCTTGCGCCTCGGCGCCTGGCACCGGCGGCCCCGGGTCCGCCGCCACCACGACCACCGCAGCAGCGGCAACAACCACCCAGACCTGCGCACCCATCACCGACGCGCAGGTGGCTGCCCTGTTCGACCGATGGAATGCATCGCTGGCCACGGGCGATGCCCACAAGGTGGTGCAGAACTACGCGCAGCGCTCCATCCTGCTGCCCACGGTGTCCAACAAGCCCCGGCTGACGGCGGCCGAGAAGGAGGACTACTTCGAGCACTTCCTGCACAACCAGCCCAGCGGCAGGATCGACATGCGCTTCATCAAGACGGGCTGCAACACCGCGCTGGATGCAGGCCTCTACACCTTCACCTTCGCCAAGACCGGCGCGGTGGTGAAGGCACGCTACAGCTACACCTACGACTACATCGACGGCCAGTGGCTCATCACGAGCCATCACTCCTCCGGCATGCCGGAAAAGTGAAGCGAAGCGAAGCTGCAGTACCGGGGCCTGAAGAAGCTCCGACCCCGAAGGGGCGGCGGGAAGCCGCCCTTTTTTCCTTGCATCGTCTTGCTTTCCCGTTCGTACCCGCCGTCCCTCCGCATCCGCATGCGCGACGGACGATCTGCGCGGCCCCGGCAGGCGGGGCGGGCCGCAGCATGGCGTCGTCAACACGTCATTCGGGCCCTTCATCCTGCATGCCTGTCTTCACCGCATCCCATCCCGCCGACGTAGCTGCGCGGCCCCAGGGAGATCGTGAACACGTTCTTAACGCAGAGGAGCACTGCCATGAAACTGAACCCGCCCCCGTCCCGCCACCGCAGCCGGCGCCAGAGGAAGAAGCTGCGCATCGGCGAATTCCGCGAGTGCGGCTTTCCGGTGGAGGTGGAGTTGCACCGTCCCCTGGCTTTCGAGGAGCAGAACGTCTTTCTCTCCGCGCTGCTGGACGAGGTGATCGAGGCGCGCGATCTGGCCTATGGCGGCAGCGTGGCCGGTGGCTTCGTTTCGCGCTGGGGGCGAGGCTCCGCCACCGAGCAGGACCGCGCCGCGGTGTCGGCCTGGCTGTCTGCGCGGCCCGAGGTCAAGGCCGTCACGGCCGGCCCCCTGCAGGATGCATGGCACGACGGCCCGCACTACGCGGCGGACATGCCGGCCCAGGCCTGACCCGGCAGGCCATCGATCGACCGCCCGACAGGCAGGCAGGCATGCGCTGGGGCACGCGCCCGGAAGCTGTCGCTGATGGCGCGCGCGGCGCGTGTAGGACCAGCCCACCAATTCAACGGGCAGCTCGCCTACAGGGGGAGGGGGGCGTCTTTTAAGTCTGCTCTAAGTGCCCGCTCCTACGATGAAGTCGTCGCTCAAAAGCCTCTGTCCGATGACACGGAACACGGGCTCCAGAGCGTCAAGGCCACGGGACCGGCGCAGACCGCCAGCCCTTTCCACCATCGATCCCAAGGAGTGAAATCATGCGAGTTCTTGCCTACATCACCGCGCTGACCCTTTCCGCAGTGACTGCTACCGCAGCGCTGGCCCAGACGCCCGCACCTGCGGCTCCTGCCAAGCCCGTCGTCAAGACGACCTGCGCCGACTACATCGCCCTGAGCGAAACCGTGAAGCCCAAGTTCATCTACTACGCCGTGGGCCACTCCAAGAAGGGCAACAAGGAAGCGGTGTTCGAGGAAGAAGCCATCGACAAGATCAAGCCCCAGCTGGACCAGTTCTGCTCGGTCAACCTGACCAAGTCGGCCTACGAGAAGGTGATCGCCAGCAGCATGGCATCCGACCCTGTCGGCTCCGCGCACCACAGCCACAAGGCCAAGGAGGCCAAAGAGGCCAAGTAACGGCACCGCCACCCTGGACACAGAAAGAGAAAGGCCTGCATCGCAGGCCTTTTTTGCTGGCGGGCGGCGCTGGGACCGCGGAGCGAGCCCGCGTCAGACCAGCGGCGGCAGCAGGTTCATCAGCATCACCATGGCCAGCCCGACCAGCGCCACGATGGACTGCACGACCGAGATGGTCTTGGTGGCCTCGCCCATGCTCATGCCGAACGATTCCTTCACCAGCCAGAAGCCGGCGTGGTTGGCGTAGTTGAAGAACAGCGATCCGCAGCCGATGGCGAGCGCCAGCAGCGGCTGGTTCACGGCAGTGCCCGATGCGGCCAGCGGCGCGAGCAGGCCCGCAGCGCCCACGATGCCGACGGTGGCGGAGCCGGTGGACACGGACAGCAGCATGGAAATGAGCCAGCCCAGCAGCAGCGGCGACACCGGCAACTGGTGGCTGAGGTGGACGATGGCGTCGCCCACTCGCGCATCGGTCAGCACCTGCTGGAAGGCGCCGCCGCCCGCGATGATGAGCAGCACGTTGGCGATGGGCTTGATGCTGTCGCCGAGCGCGCGGCGCACGGCCTCGGGCCGGCCGGGGCGCAGCACCAGCACGGCGAAGATCACGCCCAGCAGCATGGCGATGATGGGGTGGCCCACGAAGGCCGCGACGTGCAGCAGGGCCGACTCCCTGGGCAGCAGCATCTCGCCCACGGCGTGCATCAGCATGAGCAGCGCGGGCGCCAGGGCGGCCAGCACGCCCACGCCGATGCCGGGCGGCGCGGGGCGTTCACCCTGCGCCCCGCCTTCCGCCGCGGCAGGGGTTTCGGGCGCGTACTGCGCGATCAGGGCGTCGTCGGGCCGCACCGACAGGCGCCGGGCGATGAAGCTGCCGTAGACCGGCCCGGCCAGCACGATGGCTGGAACGGCGGCGATGAAGCCGTAGAGCATGGTGGCGCCCACGCTGGTCTTGAGCGTGGCGATGGCCGTGAGCGGGCCCGGATGCGGCGGCACCATGCCGTGCATGGCGGCCAGCGCGGCGATGACGGGCACACCGATATAGACGTAGGCCGAGCCGCTGCCGCGCTGCTCGGCCTCCAGCTTGCGGGCCACGCCGAAGATCAGCGGCAGCAGCACCACCAGGCCCACCTCGAAGAACATCGGAATGCCGATGATGAACGCCACGCCGGTCATGGCCCAGGGCAGGAGCTTGCGGGATGCGCGCTCCAGGATGGCGCTGGCCAGGCTGTCGGTAACGCCCGAATCGGCCAGGATCTTGCCCAGCATGGCACCCAGCGCCACCACCAGGCCCACCGCGCCCAGCGTCTTGCCCGCGCCGCCCGAGATGGCGTGGACCAGCTTGTCCAGCGGCATGCCGCTGAGCAGGCCGGTGGCGACGGACACGAGCAGCAGCGCCAGCAGCGGGTGCAGCTTGGGGCGCGACACGATGAGGGCGACCAGCCCGAGCACGCTGGCCAGGGCCGTCGCCAGCAATTGGATGTCTTGGGTGGTCATGGCAAACCCTGGGAAGGAAAGGCGAGAAACGAGAAACGAGGAACGAGGAGCGCAGCGATGGCGGGGCTCGGCCGCTGGCCGGTGACCAACGACCAGCGGCCGGGACGGTCAGGCCGCCATTTCCAGCTGCATGACGATCATGTTGACCAGCGTGCTCACGGTAGGCCGGCCGGTTTCGATGGTGAAGTGGGCGGCCTCGCGGTAGAGCGGGTCGCGCTGGGCATGCAGCTCGCGCAGCCGCTCCAGCGGATTGGCGACCTGCAGCAGCGGGCGGGCCTTGTCGTGGCGCACGCGCTTGAAGATCTCGTCGGGCGTGGCGCGCAGGTACAGCACATGGCCGAAATCGCGCAGCGCGGCGCGGTTGGGCGCACGCAGCACCACGCCGCCGCCGGTGGACAGCACCATGTCGCCGGGCTGCGCGGCCACCTCGGCCAGCAGGGCGGACTCACGTTCGCGGAAGCTGTCTTCGCCGTGCTGCTCGAAATACGCGCGGATGCTGGTGCCCAGCACCTGCTCCAGCCGGTGGTCCAGGTCCAGAAAGGGCACGTCCAGCCGGCGGGCCAGCTGGCGGCCGACGGTCGATTTGCCGGAGCCTGGCATGCCGACCAGTGCGCAGCGCGTGTGCATTCTTTCTGTCCTGTCCGTCTCGGGGGTGGTGGGTTTTGTGACAGCCGTGGAGTGTACGGCCCGCCGGACGCGGTCGGCCGCTGCCGAGCGGCGAGCGCCAAGCACGGCGGCGGCCCCGGTCCTTGTCGGCATCTGCTGACAGTCGCTGACCGCCGCCGGGCACGACAATCTCCGCCATGACGCATCCACCTCTGAAGGACCGCCTGGCCAGCCGCGTCCAGCGCCTGCTGCGCCCCGTGGCGCCCCTGATCCGGGCCGCCAACCTGTGGATGGACGTGGACGGCCCGCGCATGAGCGCCGCCATGTCCTTCTACGGCATGCTGAGCCTGGCCCCCCTGCTGCTGCTGCTCGTGGGCGTGCTGGGCTGGTGGATCGACAAGTCCTACCTGGAGACCAACCTCATCGCCCAGGTGCAGAGCGTGGTGGGCGACCGCGGGGCGGATGTGATCCGCGCCGCGCTGGCCAGCGCGCAGGCGCCCTCGCAGGGGCGGCTGGCGTCGATCTTCGGCTTCGGGCTGCTCCTGTCGGGCGCGACCGGGGTGTTCGTCGAACTGCAGTCCGCGCTGGAAAGGCTCTGGACAGGAGGACAGCCCGCCCCACAGGCCAAGGCCGCCTGGTGGCGCATCGCCTCGCTGCGCCTGCGCGGCCTGGGCTACGTGATGGCCATCGGCTTCCTGCTGCTGATCTCCCTGGTGGTCTCCACCGGCATCAACATGGTGAGCCACTGGGCCACCGGCACCCTGCCCGAAGGCGCCGGCACCCTGCTGCTGGTGGTCAACGAACTGGTGGCCTTCGCCATCGCGGTGGGCCTGTTCGTGGGGCTGATGCGCATCGGCGGCGGCCCCAAGCCGCCGATGATCTGCCTGGTGTTCGGCGCGGTGGTCGGCGCCATCCTGTTCACGGTGGGCAAGCAGCTGCTGGCGTTCTACCTGTCCACGGCGGCGGTCGTGTCGGCCTATGGCGCGGCAGGGTCGCTGGTGGTGCTGCTGATGTGGATCTTCTTCTCGTCGGCGGTGCTGCTCTTCGCCGCGGCCTGCGCCCGGGCACTGCAGGAGACGCGCGAGGAGTACGCCAAGCAGGTGGGCCTGCACAAGAAGCGCGAAGCCGAAGCCGGCGACCGGCCCGCGAATTGAGGCGCTGCGCGCGCAGGGCCTGCGGACCGTGGCCTGCCTGCCACAGCCCCGCTCCTGACGAGGCGGCAGCCTACAGCGCTGCCACAGGCTCTAACGGCGGTTACAAATGGGCTCGTCTTGTAAAGCAGCGCCAGGGGTACGCTGCGGCGACAACTCCAAGGAGGACTTCATCATGAGTCTGATCGTGCAATCTCCCAATTCGGCTTCCTCTTCGTCCACGCCCGGCGCCACCGGCCCGGGGGGCGCATCGGCCAAATGGATGTGGGCTGCCATCGGCGCGCTGGGCGCCAGCGTGCTGGCCCTGGGCGCCACGCTGATCGTCCAGCAGTCGAACCGCAGCGCGGCAGCGGCGGGCCAGCCCGTCGCAGCGCTGGCCGCACCGGCTGCAGCCGCTGCCAACGACCCGCGCAACGCGCTGGTGGCCGATGCGGGCACGGCGCAGAAGCCGCCCGCAGCGCAGGTGCAGCGCCCGCAGCCCGCTCCCGCCACGCACCACCGCAGCAATGCGGGCCGCGACGACTACGCCCAGGGCGGCTATGCACAGCCCTCGTATTCCCGCCCGGTGTCGGCCCGCGCTCCCGTGTGCGCCAGCTGCGGCCGCGTCGAATCGGTGCAGGCCGTGCAGGAGGCGGCGCCCGCCACGGGCGTAGGCGCGATCGCCGGCGGCGTGCTGGGCGGCGTGCTGGGCAACCAGGTGGGCAAGGGCAACGGCCGCACCGCAGCCACCGTGCTGGGCGCGCTGGGCGGCGGCTATCTGGGCCACACGGTGGAGCAGCGCACCCGCACCACCACGGCCTACCAGATCCGCGTGCGGATGGATGACGGCTCGGTGCGCACCTTCACCCGCTCCCAGCCGGTGGCCCAGGGCACGCCGGTGCGCGTGGACGGCAGTTCGTTCCAGGTGTACCAGGGCGGCGGCGATGCCGGCTACGACGGCAACGGCCAGCCGATGCGCGTGGTGAACGCCTCCTACTGACCGCCGCCAGGCCCGATGCCCCAAGGGCATCGGCGGCTTGAACCATGAAAAAGGCCGGCCCGGAAGCGATTCCGGGCCGGCCTTTTTCATGCAGCCTGGCGTGCTTGCCGGTTCACTTCTCGACGAAGGCGCGTTCGACCACGAAGTCGCCCGGCGTGCTGGTGTTGCCTTCGTTGAAGCCGCGCTTTTCCAGCATTTCCTTCAGGTCGGCCAGCATGGCGGGGCTGCCGCAGAGCATGACGCGGTCGTTGGCCGGGTCGAGCGGGGGCAGGCCGATATTGGCGGGGAAGGTGCCGTCCTCGATCAGGTCGGTGATGCGGCCCTGGTTGCGGAAGGGCTCGCGCGTGACCGTGGGGTAATAGACGAGCTTGTCCTTGACGATCTCGCCCAGGAATTCGTGCTCGGCGAGGTCTTTCTCGAACAGTTCCTGGTAGGCCAGCTCTTCGACCTGGCGCACGCCGTGCACCACCACGACCTTGTCGAAGCGCTCGTACGTTTCCGGGTCGCGCGCCACAGCCAGCCAGGGGGCCAGGCCCGTGCCGGTGCCGATGAGATAGAGGTTCTTGCCGGGCAGCAGGTAGTCGATCAGCAGCGTGCCGGTGGGCTTCTTGCCGACGACGATGGTGTCGCCCACCTGGATGTTCTGCAGGCGCGAGGTCAGCGGGCCTTCGGGCACCTTGATCGACAGGAATTCGAGGTGCTCTTCGTAGTTGGGGCTGGCGATGGAATAGGCGCGCAGCAGGGGCTTGCCGTCCACCTTCAGGCCGATCATGGTGAAGTGGCCGTTGGAGAAACGCAGGGCCGGGTCCCGCGTGGTGGTGAAGGAGAAAAGGCGGTCGGTCCAGTGATGAACGGTCAGGACGCGTTCTTCGAGAAAAGCGCTCATGGAATGGCTGTGTCCGGGTAGAAAGAGGAGATCGGTGAGATCAGCGGCGGAGGCAAACCCGATGTCGGTGCAGGGCCGGTGGCCGGAACGGGTCCACGAACCGAGGCGTGGAGCGTTCCTGAAGCTGCCCCCTGCGATGCGGGCAAACCCCGACATTGTCGGGCAAACCGGCCGGGCGGGTACATTCCATTTCCGCTGAAGCTCATGCACTCCTGGACCTAAGACAAGACCCCGCACCATGCCTTCGACCCGCCGCCCCCTCCTGGCCGCCCTGCTGGCCGCATCCGCTTCCTGGGCCCTGCTGCCCGCCGGCGCCCAGGCCCAGGCCAGCGGCAACACCTACAAGATCGGCGAGATCAACAGCTACAAGGCGCAGCCGGCCTTCCTGGAGCCCTACAAGAAGGGCATGGAGCTGGCCATCGAGCAGATCAACGCGGGCGGCGGCGTGCAGGGCCGGAAGCTGCAGCTGATCACGCGCGACGACAACGGCAACCCGGGCGACGCCGTACGCGCCGCCGAGGAGCTGCTGGCGCGAGAAAAGGTGGACGTGCTGATGGGCACCTTCCTCTCGCACGTGGGCCTGGCCGTCTCCGACTTCGCACGGCAGAAGAAGGTGTTCTTCCTGGCCGCCGAGCCGCTCACCGACAAGATCGTCTGGGAGAACGGCAACCGCTACACCTTCCGCCTGCGCCCTTCCACCTACATGCAGGTCGCCATGCTGGTGCCCGAAGCGGTGCAGCTGCGCAAGAAGCGCTGGGCCATCGTCTATCCCAACTACGAATACGGCCAGTCGGCCGCGGCCACCTTCAAGACGCTGATGAAGGCCGCCCAGCCCGACGTGGAATTCGTGGCCGAGCAGGCCACGCCGCTGGGCAAGGTGGATGCGGGCAGCGTGGTGCAGGCGCTGGCCGACGCCAAGCCCGACGCCATCTTCAACGTGCTGTTCGCCGCCGACCTGGCCAGGTTCGTGCGCGAAGGCAATACCCGGGGCCTGTTCCAGGGCCGGGGCGTGGTGAGCCTGCTGTCGGGCGAGCCCGAGTACCTGGACACCCTCAAGGGCGAGACACCCAATGGCTGGATCGTCACCGGCTACCCCTGGCAGGCCATCCAGACGCCGGAGCACAAGGCCTTCCTGGCGGCCTACCAGAAGCGCTTCGGCGACTACCCGCGCGCCGGCTCGGTGGTGGGCTACAACGCCGTGCTGTCGCTGGCCGCCGGCCTGCAGCGCGCCGGCTCGGCCGATACCGAGCGCCTGATCGCCGCCTTCCGGGGCCTGCAGGTGGACACGCCCTTCGGCCCCATCACCTACCGCGCGCAGGACCACCAGTCCACCATGGGCGCCTTCGTGGGCACGACGAAGAACGATGGCGGCCGCGGCGTGATGGCGGACTTCCGCTACATGGACGGCGCCAAGTTCCAGCCCTCCGACGCGCAGGTGCGCCAGCTGCGGCCCGCCGCCGCGAACTGAGCGGCTCCTTCCGCTCCCCCTCTCGCATGGACTTTTCCGGCCTGCTGCTGCAGCTGCTGAACGGGCTGGCGGGCGCTTCCACCCTCTTTCTGGTGGCGGCCGGCCTGTCGCTGATCTTCGGCGTGACGCGCATCGTCAACTTCGCGCATGGCTCCTTCACCATGCTGGGCATCTACGCGGCCTATTCGCTGGTGGAGCGCTTCGCCGGGGTGATCGGCTTCTGGCCCGCGCTGCTGCTGGCGCCGCTGGCCGTGGGCCTGCTGGGCGCGCTGATGGAGGTGGCGCTGCTGCGCCGCATCTACCGCGCGCCCGAGCTGTTCCAGCTGCTGGCCACCTTCGCCCTGGTGCTGGTCATCAAGGACGCCGTGCTCTGGGCCTGGGGGCCGGAAGAGCTCTTCGGCCCGCGCGCGCCGGGGCTGGAAGGCGCGGTGCCGCTGCTGGGCCGGCAGTTTCCGGCCTACGACCTGTTCCTGATCGGCGTGGGGCCGCTGGTGCTGGCCCTGCTCTGGCTGCTGCTGCACCGCACGCGCTGGGGCACGCTGGTGCGCGCCGCCACGCAGGACCGCGAGATGGTCGGCGCGCTGGGCGTGAACCAGGCCTGGCTCTTCACCGCCGTGTTCGCGCTGGGCGCGCTGCTGGCGGGCCTGGGCGGCGCGCTGCAGCTGCCGCGCGAGCCGGCGAATCTGGAGATGGACATGGCCACCATCGGCGCCGCCTTCGTGGTGGTGGTGGTGGGCGGCATGGGCTCGCTGCCCGGCGCCTTCGTGGCGGCGCTGCTGATCGCCGAGCTCAAAGCGGTGTGCATCTGGCTGGGCGTGGTGGAGGTGGCGGGCATCGCCATCGCCTTCCCGCGACTCACGCTGGTGGTCGAATTCCTGGTGATGGCGGCCGTGCTGGTCTGGCGCCCCTGGGGCCTGCTGGGCCGGCCGCAGGCCGCGCCGCGCACGGCGGGCGCCGCCGAGGCCCCGCCGCGCCCCGCCACGCGCGCTGCCCGCTGGGGCGCCGTGGCCGGCGTCGCGGCGCTGGCCCTGCTGCCGGTGGCGGCCGGCGCCTGGCCCTATGCCACGGTGCTGGCGCAGGACATATTGATCGCCGCGCTCTTCGCCGCCAGCCTGCATGCGCTGATGGGCCCGGCCGGCCTGCATTCCTTCGGCCATGCGGCGTATTTCGGCGTGGGCGCCTATGCGGCGGCGCTGCTGGTGCGCACGGCGGGCCTGCCGGCGCCGGCGGCCCTTGCGTTGGCGCCGCTGGCGGGAGGCGCCTTCGCGCTGGCCTATGGCTGGTTCTGCGTGCGCCTCTCGGGCGTGTATCTCGCCATGCTGACGCTGGCCTTCGCGCAGATCACCTGGGCCATCGCCTTCCAGTGGGACGCGGTGACCGGCGGCAGCAACGGCATCACCGGCGCCTGGCCCCAGGGCTGGCTGGCAGAAGGCCCCGCCTTCTACTGGCTGGTGCTGGCCTGCGTGGCGGGCAGCCTCTGGGCGCTGCGCCGGCTGCTGCAGTCGCCCTTCGGCCTGGCGCTGCGCGCCGCGCGCGACTCGGCCCTGCGGGCGGACGCCATCGGCATCGACGTGCACCGGCTGCGCTGGGCGGCTTTCGTGGCGGCGGGCATGGTGGCCGGGCTGGCGGGGGGGCTCTACGCGCTATCCAAGGGCGGCGCCTCGCCCGAGACGCTGTCGGTGGGCAAGTCGGTCGATGGCCTGGTCATGGTGCTGCTGGGCGGCGTGCAGTCCCTGGCCGGCCCGCTGGCGGGCGCGGCGGCCTTCACCTGGCTGCACGACACCATCGCCCGCCACACCGACTACTGGCGCGCCGTGCTGGGCGCCACCATGCTGGTGCTGGTGCTGCTGTTTCCGCAGGGCATCGCGGGCTTCGCCCAGTCTTTGCGCGGGCTAGTTGCTATCAAAAACAAGGCAGACCCGGAGGCCCGGCCATGAGCCTGCTGCAGGTGAGCGGCCTGGCCAAGGCCTTCGGCGGCGTGCGGGCGGTGGAAGGCGTAGGCTTTTCCATCGCGCCCGGCGAACTGCTGGCGCTGATCGGCCCCAACGGGGCGGGCAAATCGACCACCTTCAACATGGTGGGCGGGCAGCTCAGGCCCGATGCGGGAAGCATCCTGCTCGACGGCGCCAGCATCGCCGGCCTGCCGCCGCGCGCCATCTGGCGCCGGGGCGTGGGCCGCACCTTCCAGATCGCGGAGACTTTCGCCTCGCTCACCGTGCTGCAGAACCTGCAGATGGCGCTGCTGTCGGCCGACCGGCGCGTGTTCGACTTCTGGCGCCCGGCCCACACGCACCGCGTGGCGGACGCGCTGGCCCTGCTGGAGCGCGTGGGCATGCGCGCCCAGGCCGCGCGCCCCTGCAGCGAGCTGGCCTACGGCGACGTCAAGCGCGTGGAACTGGCCATGGCGCTGGCCCATGGGCCGCGCCTCTTGCTGATGGACGAGCCCACCGCCGGCATGGCGCCCGCCGAGCGCGTCGCGCTGATGGCGCTCACGCGCGAACTGGCGCAGGAGCGCCGCATGGGCGTGCTGTTCACCGAGCACAGCATGGACGTGGTCTTCCAGCAGGCCGACCGCGTGATCGTGCTGGTGCGCGGCCGCATCCTGGCCGAAGGCGCGCCGGCCGCCATCCAGGCCGATGCGCAGGTGCAGGCGGCCTACCTGGGCACGGGCGGGCTGGCCGAACGGCTGCGCCATGCCGCCGCGCAGGAGGCCGCGGCATGACGGGGCCGCGCGCGAACACGGCTGCGCCGCTGCTGGAGGCCGAGGGCCTGCAGGCCTGGTACGGCGCCGCGCAGATCCTCTTCGGTGTGAGCCTGCAGGTGGGCCGGGGCGAGGTCGTGGCGCTGATGGGGCGCAACGGCGCGGGCAAGTCCACCACGCTGAAAACCATCGCCGCGCTGGTGGCGCGCCGGCAGGGCGCGGTGCGCCTGCTGGGGCAGGACGTGTCGCGCCTGGCGCCGCACCAGATCGCGCGGCGCGGCCTGGGCTATGTGCCCGAAGAGCGCCGCATCTTCACCGACCTGAGCGTGCTGGAGAACCTGGAAGTCGGCCGCCAGCCGCCGAGGCGCTGGCCGGACGGCAGCGCCGCACCGGTCTGGACGCCCGAGCGGCTTTTCGCGCTCTTTCCCAACCTGGGCGAGATGCCCCGGCGCCCGGGCGGGCGCATGAGCGGCGGCGAGCAGCAGATGCTGACGGTGGCCCGCACCCTGATGGGCCAGCCGCTGGCGGTGCTGCTGGACGAACCCTCGGAAGGCGTGGCGCCGATCATCGTGGAGCAGATGGCGGCCACCATCCTGCAGCTCAAGAGCCAGGGCATCGGCATCCTGCTGAGCGAGCAGAACCTGAGCCTGGCCGAGGCCGTGGCCGACCGTGCCTACGTGCTGGAAAAGGGCCGCATCGTGCATGCCGCGCCCATGGCCGAACTGGCGGCCGACGGCGCCGTGCGGCGGGCCTACCTAGGGGTGTAGAGGGGGCGCATCAGCCCGCCCCGCGCAGCACCCGCCGGTACTGCACCGCCTCGCCCACATGCGCCACGCCGATGCGTTCGGCGCCGGCCAGGTCGGCGATGGTGCGCGCCACCTTGAGCGCCCGGTGCGTGCTGCGGGCCGACCAGCCCAGGCGCTCCGCCGCGGCCTGCAGGAAGCGGCCCGCGGCATCGTCCAGCAGCAGGTGGGCGTCGATCTCGCGGCCCTGCAGCGCCTGGTTGGGCTTGCCCTGGCGGGCCACGGCGCGGTCGCGGGCGGCTTCCACCCGGGCGCGCACGGCGGCGCTGGATTCGCCGGCCGGAGCGCCCAGCAGCTCGTCGGCCGGCACGGCGGGCACTTCCACATGCAGATCGATGCGGTCCAGCAGCGGGCCGCTGAGCTTGCCCTGGTAGCGTGCCACCTGGTCGGGCGTGCAGCGGCAGGCGCGCTGGGGCGATCCCAGGAAGCCGCAAGGGCAGGGGTTCATCGCCGCGATGAGCTGGAAGCGCGCCGGAAAATCGGCCCGCTGCGCCGCCCGGGCGATGGTGATGCGGCCGGTCTCCAGCGGCTCGCGCAGGGCTTCGAGCGCGGTGCGGGCGAATTCGGGGAATTCGTCCAGGAACAGCACGCCCTCGTGGGCCAATGAGATCTCGCCCGGGCGCGGGGGCGAACCGCCGCCCACCAGCGCGATCGCGCTGCAGGTATGGTGCGGATGGGCCGTGGTGCGCTGCATCCAGCGCCCGGCGTCGAAGCGGCCGGCCAGGCTGGCCACGGCCGCGCTCTCCAGCGCTTCCTGCACGGTCATGGCCGGCAGCAGCGAGGCGAAGCGGTGCGCCAGCATGGACTTGCCCGAGCCGGGCGGGCCCACCAGCAGCAGGCCGTGGCCGCCGGCGGCGGCGATCTCCAACGCGCGGCGGGCGGCGGCCTGGCCTTTCACGTCGGCCAGGTCGGCTTCCGGAGCCTGCACGGGCGGTGGCGCGGGCAGCACGCGGGCCCAGCCGTCGCCGGCCTCTTCTTCCCCACCGGCGGCGCCCTGCCCTGCCGGCAGAAACTGCCGCACCACGTCCAGCAGGTGGCGGGCGCGGTAGACCTCGGTGTCCGGCACCAGGGCGGCTTCTTCGGCGCTGCCGGGCGGCAGCACCATGCGCGGGGATTCGCCCAGGGTGCGCAACGCCAGGCTGGTGGCCAGGGCGCCGCGCACGGCCCGCAGCTCGCCCGACAGCGACAGCTCGCCCGCGAACTCGTGCCCGGCCAGCCGCGCCGCGTCGATCTGCCCGCTGGCCGCGAGGATGCCCAGCGCGATCGGCAGATCGAAGCGGCCCGAATCCTTGGGCAGATCGGCCGGCGCCAGGTTGACGGTGATCTTCTTGTTGGCCGGGAACTCCAGCCCCGCGTTCTGCAGCGCCGAGCGCACGCGCTCGCGCGCCTCCTTGACCTCCACCTCGGCCAGGCCCACCAGCGTGAAGCTGGGCAGGCCGTTGGCCAGATGCACTTCGACGGTGACCGCGGGGGCCTGCAGGCCCAGCAGCGCGCGGCTTTGCACCAAAGCAAGACTCATCTTTGCTCCACTCCCCAGACAGGTGCGCCGCGGGACCCCACCCGAACGCCGTGATTGTTATTGCACCAATACAGTGCATCACGTTACCACTTGCATGCGCGGTAACGCGGTGGTTCAGGCCGCCACTTTACGCCGCGCCTGCCCCCATGCCGTACGGGGGCAATGTTGCGGAAAGATGGCACGGTCCATGCTTTGAATCACCCATCCTTGATACCCACTCACAGCAGGCGCCCTGCGCCCGATCCGGAGGAAACGCAAATGAAAATGGTGACAGCCATCATCAAACCCTTCAAGCTCGACGAGGTGCGCGAAGCCCTGTCGGACATCGGTGTGCAAGGCATCACCGTGACCGAAGTCAAGGGCTTCGGCCGGCAGAAGGGCCACACGGAGCTCTACCGCGGCGCCGAGTACGTGGTGGACTTCCTGCCCAAGGTCAAGATCGAGGCCGCCGTGTCCGACGATCTGGTGGAGCGGGTCATCGAAGCCATCGAAGGCGCCGCCCGCACCGGCAAGATCGGCGACGGCAAGATCTTCGTGGGCCACCTGGAGCAGGTGGTGCGCATCCGCACCGGCGAGACCGGCAAGGAAGCCCTCTGACAGCGGACGGCCGCACACGCCCCGTACCCCGATATCCATCCCGAGTACTGCCATGAAAAAACTACTTGCTTCCTGCCTTCTGGGCTTGAGCCTGATGACCGCCGGCACCGCCGTGCTGGCACAGGCATCCGCCGCCTCCGAACCTGCAGCCGCGACGGCACCCGCCGAAGCCGCGTCCGCAGCCGCGCCGGCCCCTGCCGCCGCCGCCGAGCCGGCCGCCAAGGCCGACGCAGCCCCCGCTGCCGCCGCACCGGCTGCCGCCCCCGCACCCGCCCCCAAGGTGGACTCCGGCGACACCGCCTGGATGCTGACCTCCACGCTGCTGGTCATCCTGATGACCATTCCCGGCCTGGCCCTGTTCTACGGCGGCCTGGGCCGCTCCAAGAACATGCTGTCGGTGCTGATGCAGGTGTTCGTGATCTTCTCGCTGGTGTCGCTGCTGTGGGCCATCTACGGCTACAGCCTGGCGTTCTCGGGCGAAGGCAAGTTCTTCGGCGGCTTCGACAAGCTGTTCCTCAAGGGCGTGACCCAGGAGACCTTCGGCGCCCTGACGACCATTCCTGAGTACGTGTTCTTCGCGTTCCAGGGCACCTTCGCTGCCATCACCGTGGCGCTGATCGTGGGCTCCTTCGCCGAACGCATCAAGTTCGCCGCCGTGCTGATCTTCTCGGTGCTGTGGTTCACCTTCAGCTACGTGCCCATGGCCCACATCGTGTGGGGCGGCGGCCTGCTGGGCGCCGACGGCGCGCTGGACTTCGCCGGCGGCACCGTGGTCCACATCAACGCCGGTATCGCCGGCCTGGTGGGCGCCTACATGGTGGGCAAGCGCCTGGGCTTCGGCAAGGAAGCCTTCACACCCCACTCGCTGACGCTGACCATGGTGGGCGCCTCGCTGCTGTGGGTGGGCTGGTTCGGCTTCAACGCCGGCTCCGCCGGTGCCGCCAACGCCAACGCGGGCCTCGCCTTCGTGAACACCGTGCTGGCCACCGCTGCCGCCACGCTGTCCTGGATCGGCGCCGAAGCCCTGCACAAGGGCAAGGCCTCCATGCTGGGCGCCGCCTCCGGCGCCGTGGCCGGCCTCGTGGCCGTGACGCCCGCTGCCGGCTTCGTCGGCCCCATGGGCTCCATCGTGATGGGCCTGCTGGCCGGCGTGGTCTGCCTCTGGGGCGTGGGTGGCCTCAAGCGCCTGCTGGGTGCCGACGACGCGTTCGACGTGTTCGGCGTGCACGGCACGGGCGGCATCCTGGGCGCCATCCTGACCGGCGTGTTCGCATCGCAGAGCCTGGGCGGCACGGGCGGCCTGACCCCCGACACGTTCAGCATGGGCGCACAGGTCTGGATCCAGGTCAAGAGCGTACTGCTGACCGTCGTGTGGTCCGGCGTCGTGGCCTTCATCTCCTACAAAATCGCCGATCTGCTGGTGGGTCTGCGCGTCAGCGAAGAAGCCGAACGCGAAGGCCTGGACATCACCTCCCACGGCGAAACGGCCTACCACCGCTGAGCCCCGGTTCTCCCGCCCGGTGTCTGGTGGTGCCGGGCGGGTGGAAAGAAGGACTCCCTCGCGGGTGTCCGTTGACGAGTGACTCCTCTGAAAGACTTTCAGCCCGCCGCAAGGCGGGCTTTTTTTTGCCTGCGGCGCACGCAGGCGCGGGACGAGGCGCGGCGCGGACGACAGGGACGCAGTGCCGGCCGGGCCGGGCCGGCTCAATCCGCGGCGTGCCCGCGGCCCCTGGCCGACTGCACCAGGGCCTGGATGCGCTGGCCGAAGGCCTGCAGCTCGAAGGGCTTGGTCAGCACCTGCATGCCGGAGGGCAGATGGCCGTGCCCCAGCACGGCGTTTTCCGCGTAGCCGGTCACGAAGAGCACCTGCAGCGTGGGATAGAGCTCGCGCGCCGCATCGGCCACCTGCCGGCCGTTCATGCCGCCGGGCAGGCCCACGTCGGTGACCAGCAGGGCGATGGCGGGGTGGCGCTGCAGAACCTGCAGGGCGCGGGGGCCGTCCCCGGCCTCGAGCACCTGGAAGCCCATTTCGCGCAGCATCTCCACCATCAGGACGCGCACCGCAGCTTCGTCGTCCACCACCAGGATGGTCTCGCCCAGGCCCACCGCGCCCACCGGCGGCAGCGGCGCGGCTGCCTCTTCCATCGGCGGGGCGGCGCCCAGGTAGCGCGGCAGGTAGATGCACACGGTGGTGCCCGCGCCCACCTCGGAATAGATCCGCACCTGCCCGCCTGACTGGCGGGCGAAGCCATAGACCATGGAGAGGCCCAGGCCCGTGCCCATGCCCAGCGGCTTGGTGGTGAAGAAGGGGTCGAAGGCCCGCGCCACCACGTCGGCCGGCATGCCGGTGCCGTTGTCGCGCACCGAGATCGACACGTACTGGCCGGGCGCGATCTCCTCTCCGCTGGCCACCGGTCCGTCGATGGTGAGGTTGGCGGCCTCGATCACCAGCCGGCCGCCATCGGGCATGGCGTCGCGGGCATTGATGCACAGGTTCAGCAGCGCGTTCTCCAGCTGACCCGGGTCGGCCTGCACCGGCCAGACGCGGTCTTCGGCGACCACGTCCAGCGTGATCTGCGGGCCGATGGTGCGGCGCACCAGCTCGTCGAAGCCGGCGATCAGTTGCGGGACCTGGAGCACCTTGGGCTCCAGCGTCTGGCGGCGCGAGAATGCCAGCAGCCGGTGGGTCAGCGCCGCGGCACGCTTGGCGGCGGTCTGGCCGATGTCCACGTAGCGCAGCGCGGCGGACTCCTTGCCCAGATTGCGCCGCAGCAGTTCCAGCGCGCCGGAGATGGCGCCCAGGATGTTGTTGAAGTCGTGCGCCAGCCCGCCGGTGAGCTGACCGACGGCCTCCATCTTCTGCGACTGCCGCAGCGCGGCTTCGGACTTCATCAGCTCGGCCGTGCGCTCCTGCACCTTGCGTTCCAGCGAATTGGCCAGGGCATGCAGCTTCTGCTCGGCGCGGCGGCGCTCCACGGCGTGCCGCGTGCGGTGCGCCACGTCGCGGATGAGGCTGAGCTCGTCCGCCGTCCAGTGCCGGGCACTTCCGTGGTTGAGGTAGAGCAGGGCCACCAGGCCGCCTTCCTCGCTCACCGGCATGTTGATGACCGACTGCGCGCTGATCGCGATCAGGGCCTCGGCATGGTCGCGGGTGCGCGGGTCGGTGCGCGCGTCGGCGAACACCACCGTCTCGCCGCGCTTGAGGTCTTCGATGTAGCTGCCGTAGTCGCGGAAGCTGAGCATGCCGGCCAGGGTATGGATGCCGGGCGCATTCCAGTCGCGGTCGATGGTGATGGTCTCGGCATCGCGGTCCACCAGGCCGTAGCCCGCCCGGCTCACGTCCAGCGCGCGGCCCAGCGCCTCGGCGGCGCGGTAGGCGATCTCGCGCGGGTCGGGTATGACGCCGTAGACCTCGCGGTCCAGATAGTCCAGCAGCTCGGCGCGGCGCAGCGACAGCATGGTGTCGGTGATCTCCTGCGAGATGCCGGCCATGTAGAGCGAGCCGCCCGCGCCATCGGTTTCCAGCCGGCCCATCACCCGCACCCAGGCCAGTTGCCCGTCGGGCCGCACGATGCGGTACTCGATGCGGTAGTCCTCGCCGGTGGACAGGGTGTGCTCCACGGCGGCGGCCATGCGTGTGCGGTCGTCGGGGTGGACGGCGGCCAGCAGATCGCCGTAGGTGAAGGGCAGGTCCGGATCGCGCCCGAAATTGCTCTTGCAGTGGCTGGAAGCGAACAGCTCGCGCCGCGCCACGTCGAGCTGCCAGACGCCCAGGCCACCCGCGTCGGTGGCGGCGCGCAGACGTGCCTGACCGGCCTCGACCTCGCGCACGCGCTCGGCCAGCTCGGCCGTCAGGCGTTCGGCCTCTTCCTTGGCCGCACGCAGTCCGCGCTCGGCGGCGGCGCGGGCCTCGCGTTCGGCCACTTCGCGCAGCGCCCGCTCCAGCACCGAGGCCAGCCGCGCCAGCCGGCCCTTGCTCACGTAGTCGGTGGCGCCGCGCTTGAGCAGCTCGACCGCGTTGTCCTCGCCGATCACGCCGGACACGAAGATGAAGGGCACATGGGGCACCCGCTCGCGCGCCAGGGCCAGGGCCTCGGTGCCGCTGTAGCCCCCCAGTTCGTGGTCGGACAGGATGACGTCGAAGCCGCCGCGCTCCAGCGCCGCCGCGAAGCCTGCGCCGTCGCGCACCAGCTCCAGCCGGGCGCGGGGATAGGACGCGTGCAGCGCCTCCTGCAGCAGCTCGGCGTCGAAGGCCGAGTCCTCCAGCAGCAGCACCTGCAGGGGCTGCTGCGACGGTCCGGCGGGGCCCGGCGCGGGCTCAGTCATAGCGGCGGCTGGCACGCAGCGAGCCCGGCGGCGGCTCGTTGAGCACGGCCCAGAACACCCCCAGGTCGGCGATGGCCGAGACGAACTGCTTGAATTCCACCGGCTTGACCACGTAGGCGTTCACGCCCAGCTCGTAGCTGCGCAGCAGGTCGGACTCTTCCTGCGAGGAGGTCAGCATGACCACCGGAATGCTGCGCAGCGAGGCATTGCCGCGCACGGCTTCCAGCACTTCGAGGCCGTTGACCTTGGGCAGCTTCAGGTCCAGCAGGATGACGGCCGGGTTGCCCTCCTCGCGGCCCGCATGCTCGCCTTCGCGGCGCAGGTAGTCGAGCGCAGCGGCGCCGTCGCGCATCACCACGACGTCGTTGGCCAGCTGGCTGCGCTCCAGGGCGAGCAGCGTCAGTTCCTGGTCGCGCAGGTCGTCTTCGACCAGCAGAATCGGTTTAAGCATGATCGGCCTCGGCTCCATCGGAGGAATGCATGCCGGCATTTTGCCGGGCCTGCGGCAGCGTGAAGCCGAAGACCGCGCCCTGCCCGGGCTCGCCCCGGGCCCAGACCTGGCCGCCATGCCGCTCCACGATGCGCTTGACGTTGGCCAGGCCGATGCCCGTGCCTTCGAACTCTTCGTTCTGGTGCAGCCGCTGGAAGACGTTGAAGAGCTTGCCCACGTACTGCATCTGGAAGCCCACGCCGTTGTCCTCCACCTCCAGGCCCTCGCCCTCGGGGCCGCGCACGGCCCGCACGGTGACGACGGCCGGATCGCGGTCGCGGCTGTACTTGACGGCGTTGCCCATCAGGTTGCGCACGGCCACCTGCAGCAGCAGCGGGTCGGCGGTGAGCGGCGGCAGGCCGGGCTCGATGCGCCAGACGATGCGGCGGCCCGGCTCGTGGCGCGACAGCTCCTGCGCCAGGCTCTGCACCAGCACGGCGGTGTCCACCCGCTTGAGCTTGAGCGCCGTGCGCCCCATGCGGGAGAAGTCGAGCAGCGCATCCACCAGTTGCCCCGCGAAGGCGGCCGCGCTCTTGACGTGGGACATGTAGCGGTGCGCGCGCGGGCTCAGCGCCGGGCCTTCGGTGTCCATCACCAGATCGACGTAGCCCGCGATGTGGCGCATGGGCGCGCGCAGGTCGTGGGAAACGGTGTAGGAGAAGGCTTCCAGCTCCTTGTTGAGCCGGCCCAGCTCGTTGGCGATGGCGGCCAGCTCCTCGGCGCGCCGCAGCACGATGCCGATCAGCGCCTGGCGCAGCTCGCCCGCGGCGGACACCTCGGCGGGCGACCAGGGCAGGCAGCGCCCGCCGATCTCCTGGGCCCAGCGCTGGAAGCTCAGGCGCGGGTGGATGCGCCCCTGGGCATCGGGCTGCGGCGCCTTGCGCGGGTCGCCCGCCCAGGTCACGGTCTGCACCACCTCGGGCCGGAACCAGAAGATGACGTGGCGATGCACCTGCGAGATGGAAATGGCCAGCACGCCGGCCGCCGTGTCCTGCCAGCCCGCCGCCGGCGGATAGTGGGCCGGGAGCTCGTCGCTCTCGTACACCTCGGTGCCCAGCCCCGCGACCCAGCCGGCCAGCTCGACCAGGGCGGCGTGCGGGGGCGTGTCGCCCGTGGTCCAGCTTTCCTCGTCCAGCACCACGGCGGCGCCGGTGGCGCGGGCCATGCGCATCAGCACGGCGGGATCGTCCAGGATGCGGCGCAGGCTGGCATCGCTGTCGGCCAGGTGGGCGACCAGCTGCAGGGTCAGCTGGCGCAGTTCCAGGCGCGCAGCCACCTCGGCATTGGCCTGCTTGGCCTCGATCTGCATGGACAGCAGCTGGCCCAGGTGGCTGCAGGCCGCGCGCACGCTGGCGTCGAGCAGGCGCGGATCGCGGTGGTGGCAGGACACCAGCCCCCAGAGCGCGCCATCGACCACGATGGACACCGACATGGAGGCCATGGTGCCCATGTTGCGCATGTATTCCAGATGCACCGGGGAGACGCTGCGCAGGAAGGCCTGGGACAGGTCGATCTCGCCCGGCACGGGCCCGTCCGGCGCGGCCAGCAGGGGCACGGGCCGGTAGCCGGCATCGGGGATCAGACGGAAGCGGTTGGACAGGTAGAGGGCGCGGGCCTGCTGCGGAATGTCGGAAGCCGGGAAGTGCAGCCCCAGGTAGCTGTCGTAGCCGGGCAGCAGCGCCTCGCCCAGCACCTCGCCGTGGCCTTCGGCGTCGAAGCGGTACACCAGCGTGCGGCCGAAGCCCGTCAGGCGCTGCATCTCTTCGGCCGCCAGCCGGGCCAGGGCCTCGACCGAGCCGGCGGCCTGCAGGCGGGGCAGGAAGTCGCGCGCCAGGCCGTAGATGGGCGCCTCGGGCCGCGGCACGTCCGCCTGCGGCTCGCATTCGACGATCAGCTGCCGGGCGTTGCGGTGCGCCCAGCAGACGTGCCGCCGGCCGGCCAGGTCCAGCACGCCGACCTGCACGGACGAGCCGTCCGGGGGCGTGTCGCGAAGCACGGCCGCGTCCAGCGCGCCCAGGGCGTCGGCCGCGATGTCGGTCCAGTTGGCGCTCCAGGCCTGCAGCGCCAGGCTGGCGCCGTCCAGCACCAGCATGCGGCCATGCGGCTGGATGGCGCCCGGCACGCGGATGGGCTCACGGTCGCAGAAATGAAGGTCGGGTATAGCGTTCAAGACGTAAGGCCGGGTGGGGATCGGCGCGCAGGACGAGGCCGGGGAACGAAGCGGAATACGGCGCGCCGCCACCGGTCCCGGTGGCGCCGCGAAGCGCCGATCATGCCAGCGCCGCGCACCGGACGTTGGAGTAGATTCAACGACCCGCCCGTTCACCGCCCTTTCCCTGCCTCCGAGGAGCACCGCCGCATGACCTGGACCGCCGCCACCACCGAACCCTCCCAACTGGGCGAATCGCCCTTCTGGCACCCCGAGGAGCGGCGCCTCTACTGGGTGGACATCTCCGGGCGCCGGGTGTCGCGGCTCGATCCGGCCTCGGGCGCGGTGGAGCACTGGCATCTGCCCTCGGAGCCCGGCTGCATCGCCCCCGTCCGCGGCGGCGGCCTGGTGCTGGCGCTGCGCGCCGACATCGTCCTGGCCCGGCAGTGGCAGGGCGCGCTGGAGCCCATCGCCCGGCTGCCCTTCGACCCCGCCACCCAGCGCGCCAACGACGGCAAGTGCGACGCGCTGGGCCGCTTCTGGGTCGGCTCCATCCACGAACCCCAGGCAGGGCCGCGCCAGCCCGTGGCCACGCTCCACTGCATCGACGCGCGCGGCCCCGGCCCGGCCACCGTGCGCCGGGTGCTGGACGGCGCCGCCACCGCCAACGGCCTGGCCTGGTCGCCCGACGGCGCCACGCTGTACTGGTGCGACACGCCCTCGCACCAGATCCGCGCCTGGGACGCGGATGCCGGCCTGATGCCGCAGGGCGAGCCCCGCGTGCTGCACGCCTTCGCCCCGAAGCCGGCCGGCTGGCAGCCCGGCCAGCCGGGCCAGCCCGCCTACGGCGGCCGCCCGGACGGCGCCTGCGTCGATGCCGAAGGCGCCTACTGGAGCGCGCTCTACGAGGGCGGCCGCGTGGTGCGGCTCTCGCCCCGGGGCGAGGTTCTGGCCGATATCGCCACGCCCCTGCGCTGTCCCACCATGCCCTGCCTGGGCGGCGACGACGGGCGCACGCTGTTCGTCACCTCGGCCAGCCACGGCCGCCCGGCGGCCGAGCTGGCCGAGCTACCGCTCTCGGGCTGCATCGTCTCCCTGCGGGTGGACGTGCCGGGCCTGCCGGTCGCCTTCTTCGCCCCCGGCACGCACTGATCCAGGACAAGGCCTGGGCAAAGCTCACGCGCCGCGTTCAAAAAATTCAAGCCCGCCCGCCAGCCCCTGCGCCGGGGCCTGCCGTACCATCCCCTGCATGGATTCAGCCCTCAGCCAGATCGTGGAGCGCGTGCGAGCCAGCGCCTCCGACCACCGCCCGCTGCGCCTGCGCGGCGGCGGCACCAAGGACTTCCACGGCGGCGCTGCGCTGCAGGGCGAGCTGCTCGACCTGCGCCCGCTCTCGGGCATCGTGAGCTACGAGCCCAGCGAACTGGTGGTCACGGCCCGCGCCGGCACGCCGCTGGCCGAGCTGCAGGCCCTGCTGGCCACCCAGGGCCAGTGCCTGCCCTTCGAGCCGCCGCACTTCGCGCCCGGCTCCACCGTGGGCGGCATGGTGGCGGCGGGCCTGTCGGGCCCGGCCCGCGCCAGCGTGGGCGCGGTGCGCGACTACGTGCTGGGGCTGGAGACCGTCAACGGCCGGGCCGAGCTGCTGCGCTTCGGCGGCCAGGTGATGAAGAACGTGGCGGGCTACGACGTCTCGCGCCTGATGGTGGGCGCCTGGGGCACGCTGGGCATCGTCACCGAGGCGAGCCTGAAGGTGCTGCCCGTTCCGCCCGCCGACGCCACGCTGCGCTTCGCCTGCACCCAGGCCCAGGCGCTGCAGCGGCTGCATTCCTGGGGCGGCCAGCCGCTGCCGCTCAACGCCAGCCGCTGGCGGGCCGATGCCCCGGGCAATGCCGGCTCCGACGGCCCGGGCACGCTGCACCTGCGCCTGCGCGGCGCCACGGCGGCCGTGCAGGCCGCCTGCCGCAGCCTGGGCGGCGAGCGCGTGCCCGACGCCGAAGCCGTGCAGGCCTGGGCCGACTGCCGCGACCAGTCCCTGCCCTGGTTCGCCGCCCGCCCGCCCGGGCAGGCGCTCTGGCGCCTGTCGGTGCCGGCCACCGCGCCGGTGCTGGACCTGCCCACCGGCGTGACGCCGCCGCTGGTCGAATGGCATGGCGCACTGCGCTGGGTGCAGGCCGCGCCGGAACACGGCCCGGCCCTGCGCGCCGCAGCCCGCGGCGCGGGCGGGGATGCTACGCTTTTCATAGCTTCAAGCGGCCATGAATCAATGACTGCAGGCCGCTCCACCCTGAAATCACCGGCCCTGGAGCAGATCCACGCGCGGCTGCGCCAGGCCTTCGACCCGGCCGGCATCTTCAACCCCGGCCGGCTGGACGGCATCGGATAGGCCCATGCGGCTGCTGAGCCATCTGACCGGACTGCACCGCACGCATGCCACCAACCGCATGCTGGGCCTGCTGCTGGCCTTCAATGCCGGCGCGGTGAATGCGGGCGGCTTCCTGCTGCTGGCCCGGTACACCTCGCACATGACGGGCTTCACCTCCCAGGTGGCCGACTCGCTGGTGATGGGCGACATGCCCTTGCTGCTCGGCGCGCTCGGGGCCATCGTGTCCTTCCTGGCCGGCGCTGCCACCGCCGCCATCCAGATCAACTGGGGCCGGCAGTACCGGCTGCGCCACCTCTACGCCCTGCCCCTGCTGCTGGAGGCCGCGCTGATGCTGCCCTTCGGCCTGATGGGCGCCATCACGCTCGAATGGACCACGCCCTTCGCCGTGCCGCTCACCGTGCTGCTGCTGTCCTTCATCATGGGCGTGCAGAACGCGGTGGCCTCCAAGGTCTCGGGCGGCAAGATCCGCACCACGCACATGACGGGCAACTTCACCGACCTCGGCATCGAGATCGGCAAGGCCCTCTACTGGAACCGCAACCGCAGCGAAGCCGACCGCGTGCGGCCCAATCTGCAGCGCGTGCGGCTCTTCGGCGGGCTGATCCTGGCCTTCGTGCTGGGCGGCATGGCCGGCGCGGCGGGCTTCAAGTACGTGGGCTTCATCTGCGTGCTGCCGCTGGCCGCGCTGCTGCTGTGGCTGTCGCTGCCGGCCTACCTGGACGACCTGCGCCACAACCGCGCACTGCGCGACTGGACCTTCGGCTGGCTGGACCGGCTGCGCGCCCGGCGCGCAAAGCGCAGCGCCCCCGGGTCCGCCGAAGACGGCCCGCCGGCCGAGAAGCTCTGAACCGGAACGCGCCACTGCCGCCAGCCGCCCGCCTGCCCCATCACACCCCGCTCCGCAAGAACAACGCACGATGCAAACCACGCTCGCCCCCCGATACCAAGGCACGCCCGAAGGGCAGGAGGCCGAAGCCATCCTGCGCAAGTGCGTGCATTGCGGCTTCTGCACCGCCACCTGCCCCACCTACCAGCTGCTGGGCGACGAGCTGGACGGCCCGCGCGGGCGCATCTACCTCATCAAGCAGGTGCTCGAAGGCACCGAGCCCACGCGCAAGACGCAGCAGCACCTGGACCGGTGCCTCACCTGCCGCAACTGCGAGAGCACCTGCCCGAGCGGCGTGCAGTACGGCCACCTGGTGGACATCGGCCGCAAGATCGTGGACGAGCAGGTGCCGCGCCCCCTGGCCGAGCGCGCCACGCGCTGGGCCCTGAAGGAAGGCCTGCCCTCGCCCCTCTTCGGCCCCGCCATGAAGGCCGGCCAGGCCGTGCGCGGCCTGCTGCCCGAGGCGCTGCGCGCCAAGGTGCCCGCGCCCCAGCAGGCCGGCGCCTGGCCGGTGCGCGAACACGCCCGCAAGGTGCTGATGCTGGCCGGCTGCGTGCAGCCCGCCATGCTGCCCAACATCAACCGCGCCACGGCCCGCGTGCTGGACGCCGCCGGCATCCAGACCGTCATCGCGCCGCAGGCCGGCTGCTGCGGCGCGGTCAAGTTCCATTTGAACGACCAGGACGGCGGCCTGGACCAGGCGCGCGCCAACATCGACGCCTGGTGGCCCTACGTGGACCGGCCGGGCGGCGTGGAAAGCATCGTCATGAACGCCTCGGGCTGCGGCGTGATGGTCAAGGACTACGGCCACCTGCTGCGCGGCGATGCGCAGTACGCCGAGCGCGCGGCCCGCATCAGCGCCCTCACGCGCGACCTGTCGGAGCTGCTGCCCGACCTGCTGCCCGAGCTGGCCGAGAAGCTGCAGGGCCGCATAGCCCCCAGCCGCGCCCTGCTGGCCTACCACCCGCCCTGCACGCTGCAGCACGGCCAGAAGCTGCGCGGCGGGGTGGAGGCGCACCTGGCAGCGCTGGGTTTCCGGGTGCGCACGGCGCGCACCGAATCGCACCTGTGCTGCGGCTCGGCCGGCACCTATTCGGTCCTGCAGCCCGAACTGGCCTACCCGCTGCGCGACCGCAAGCTGGCCGCGCTGGACGAGGCTTTCGGCGAAGGCGAAAAGCCCGCCGCCATCCTGTCGGCCAATATCGGCTGCATCACCCACCTGCAAAGCGGCACCGAAGTGCCCGTGCGGCACTGGGTGGAGGTGCTGGACGAGGCGCTGCGCCCCGGCGCCTTGTAGCGGCCGCGCGGCCCGGCCCGCGGCGAACTGGCATGATGGCGGGTTTTCCGCCGCGCGAAGCGTGCCCCGCAGCCGGGCCGCATCGCCGCCGCACACCGACCGCACGCAAGCCAAGCCCCCTTCGATTGCCATGACCGACAACGCGACCGCTGAAGCCTCCCAGAACCCTGCCCCCGCCGCTGCCGACGCAGCGGGCGGCGCAGCCCCCGCCGAAGGCGCGCGCCGCAAAGGCTCCCGGCGCGGTGGCCGTAGCCGGGGCGGCAACCGCCCGGCCGGCACGCCGGCCCCGGCCCCGGCATCCGGCGCTGCCGCGCAGGGCCAGCCCGCGCCCAAGGCCCAGGGCCCGCGCCGCACGCACCCCGTGCTGGAACAGCTGGCCGGCTTCTACCCCCACCTCTTCGGCGCGCAGTTCCTGCCGCTCAAGCGCGGCATCTTCCAGGACCTGCAGGACGCCCACCCCGGCGCATTCGAGAAGGAAGACCTGAAGGCCGCGCTCGGCATCCATACGCGCTCCACCCGCTACCTGCAGGTGGTGGCGGAAGGCCGGCAGCGCCACGACCTGCAGGGCCAGGCCGTCGAGGCCATGGCGCCCGAGCACATCCACCACGCGCTGCTGGAAGTCTTCCGCCGCAAGAAGCCGCGCGATGGCGAAGACCTGACGGCCAAACTGCGCCGCCGCATCGCCCAGGCCTATGAAGCCTCGGGCCTGACGCGCGAAGCCTACGACGCCCTGGCGCGCGGCCGTGACGAGCGCGCCAACGCCCTGCTGGACGAAGCCTTCGCCGAAGTCGCCGAGCGCGACGCCAAGGCCGAGGCCCTGCTGCGCGCCTACGAGGCCAGCGGCTGCAGTTCGGTGGAGCAGTTCGCCGACATGTACGGCATGGACCAGCGCAACGTGGGCCAGATGCTGGCCCGTGCGCGGCGCCCGCGCACCGCGGCGGCACCGGCTGCAGCCGAGCCGGACGTGGATGCGGATGCGGATGCAGGCGCCGGTTCCGGCGCACCGGCCGGCGGCGACGCCGCGGCCTGAGCGGCACAGCGTCCCCATCCCCGCCCACCCACGGCGGCGCAAGGCCTGCTGACAAGACGCTGTCAGCAGGCCCCCCGCACCATGGCGTCCTTCGCAACTTCACTGCAGACGAGGACACCGCCATGAGCGCTTCGACCCCTTCCATCCCTTCCCCCACCACCGCCATCAACTGGTTCGAGATCCCCTGCGCCGACCTGCCGCGCGCCCAGGCCTTCTACGAACAGGTGCTGGCCCGGCCCATGCGGCACGAGGACTTCGGCGGCGGGCCCATGGTGCTGTTCGCCCGCGATGGCGACGCCACCGGCGGGTGCCTGTGCACCGGCCCGGACTACCGCGTCGCCCCCGGCGCCGGCGTGCGCATCTACCTGGACTGCAGCCCCAGCCTGGACGCCGCCGTGGCGCGCATCGCACCCGCGGGCGGCCAGGTGGTGGGCGAGGTGCTGGAGCTGCCGCGCGGCATCGGCTACATCGCCCACATGGTGGATGTGGACGGCAACACCATCGGCCTGCACGCGCAGGCGCGGTGAGGGAGCCGCGGCTCGCGGCACACTCCATCGCTGGATGCGCGTTCCCACCGGGCAGCACCGCCGCCGCTCTCGCTCTTCATCCAACACACGCCCTCCTCACAGGTAGCGCATGCGCCGTGCCGACCGCCTTTTCCAGATCGTCCAGCTCATCCGGGGCCGGCGCCTGTCCACCGCCGACTTCCTGGCCGGGCGGCTGGAGGTGTCGGCGCGCACCATCTACCGCGACGTGGCCGACCTGCAGCGCCAGGGCGTGCCCATCGAAGGCGAAGCCGGCGTGGGCTATCGGCTGGGCAAGGGCTTCGAGCTGCCGCCGCTGATGTTCAGCCAGGGAGAGGCCGATGCGCTGGTGGCGGCGGCCCGGCTGGCGCAGGCCTGGCTGGACGCGGGCCTGGGCGCCGAACTGGAAGGCGCGCTGGGCAAGATCCTTTCCGTGCTGCCGCCGGCGGCCCGCGCTGCGGCCGAGGCCCAGGCGCTGTATGCACCCGCCGTGGGGCTAGGCGAACGGGAGCAGGCCACGCTGCAGGCGCTGCGCGAGGCCGTGCGGGCACGCCAGCTCGTGCGCATCGGCTACGCCGACGAGCAGGGCCGCAGCAGCGTGCGCCGCATCTGGCCGCTGGGCTGCTTCTATTGGGGCCGCGTGTGGACCCTGGCGGCCTGGTGCGAACTGCGTGGCGATTTCCGGGGCTTCCGCATCGACCGCGTGGCCGCGCTGCAGGTGCTGGACGAGCGCTTTCCCGTGCAGCCGGGCCGCACGCTGGCCGACCTGGTGCGCCAGGAGGAGTGCAAGTTGGCCGCCAGGGCGCAAGCCGGCGGCGAGCGCAGCGGCGGACTGCTGCCGGTCAGCGCGGCCGGCGCATCAGGAAGCGCGCCTCAGGCGTGATCTCGAAGTAATCCGCCGGCCCACCGCCGCGCAGGATGGGCCGCGCCGCCGCCGTGTCGTAGAGGCCGCCGGGCAGCAGCGCCTGCGCGATATGGACCTGCACCACCTCGCCCAGCACCATCCAGGTATCGAGCGCGCGGCCCTGCAGGTCGGCCAGGCGCTGCACCTGGGTCACGCGGCATTCCAGCGACACCGGGCTTTGCGCCAGGCGCGGCGCGGCCACCTGCGTGCAGGGCGCGGGCGTGAGGCCGGCCAGCGCGAATTCGTCCTGCTCCGAAGGCTGTTCGGTGCTGGTGGCGTTCATGGCCTCCGCCAGGCCGCGCGTGGCCAGGTTGAAGACGAATTCGCCCGTCGCCTCGGCATTCGCAACCGTGTGCTTGAAGCCCACGCTGGAGAAGGCCACGATGGGCGGGCGGTAGTTGAAGATGTTGAAGAAGCTGTAGGGCGCGAGGTTGATGCGGCCCGCGGCGCTGCGCGTGGAGATCCAGCCGATGGGCCGGGGCCCGAGGATGGACGGCAGCGGATCGTGCGGCAGGCCGTGGCCCTGGGCCGGCACGTAGCTGTGCAGAGCGTCGGCACCGAGGTCCGCGTCGGGGTATTTCAGTGAGGAAATCATGCTTGCAGTCTGCCCGCACGAAACGCCGCTGTGGCTGGCCAGCATGCATTCCTGCACGAATCGACTGGCCGGCGCAGGCATTGGACAGAGCAAAGAGACCCGTGCCCACCGCGCATGCCACCGAACTCAAGCGACTCACAGAGCCCTTCTGGCTAGGCGCAGCATCGCAGACAGTTGCAGCCCAAGGGCAAGACGCGGCAACGACGCCAGAAGGGCTCTGTGCTCAGTCCGCCGGGCCGTACCTGTCGATCAACTCATGCAGCGCCGCCTTCAGCGCCTCGGACTTGCGCGTGCCCAGCGAGGCCAGCACCATCTTCTCGTGCAGCTCGGCCTGGGCGAGCAGGCCCGAGACCAGCTTGCGCCCGCTGCGCGTGACGCGCACCCGCGTGACGCGGCCGTCCTTGGCGTCGGGCACGCGCTGCACGTGGCCCTGGGCTTCAAGGCGGTCGAGCAGCCGGGTGACGGTGGGCTGCTTGCTCACCGTCTTCTGCGCCAGCCGGCTGATGCCCATGGGGCCGTTGCCCACCAGGGTGGAGAGCACGCGCCATTCCAGCACCGACAGGCCCTGCGACTCCACCACCGCATGGAATTCGGACGAAACTAGGTGCCAGGCCTGGCCCAGCAGGGCGGGAAGGTAATGATCGACGAAGGGTTCGGACTCGGACATGGGCGGGGATGCGGCAGCGGCCTCGGCAGCGGCGGGCTCTGCCGCCGTCCCGCCGCTGCCGGGCAGGATTGCGCCCCATTCTAGGGCGCCCTCCTGCCCCGGCCGGCCCGCTGCGGGCACCGGCTGTGACGCCGGACCGCCTGCGGCGCCCCCAGCCGTTTCAGTAGCGTCCGCCAAGCAGCGCGCCATGTCCCGGCACCTGGGTGGAAAGGCCCAGCTTCTTGAGCATCTGCCAGGTCGTGGCCACCGACGACGACAGCACCGGCAGGCCCACGCGGTCTTCGATGGGCTGCACCGAGGCCAGCGAGGGCATCTGCACGCAGGCCGAGGCCACCACCGCGTCCACGCCGGCGGTCTTGAGCTTCTTGGTGATCTCGATGGGCGCGCGCGGGTCCTGGCGACCGACTTCGAGGTTGTCGGGAATCTCCAGCGAGATGCTGTCCACCACCTCGATGCCTTCGCTCTCGATGTAGTCGATCACCAGCTGCGTGAGCGGCTTCATGTAGGGCGTGAGGATGGACACCTTCTTGGCGCCGATAGCGTGCAGGCCATCGACCAGTGCGCCGGCGCTGGTGACCACGGGCGCGGCGCCGCCGTTGTCCACCGTGCGCTGGTGCAGGCGCGCTTCGGAGACGCGGTGGTAGCCGCGGCCCATGCTCATGATGGCGACCAGGCACGCGTAGCCCAGCACGTCGACGCGCGCGTCCGACAGCTCCAGCGCGCAGCGGTCGCTGTCGCCGTCCATCGCGGCCAGCTCTTCCTTGGTGACATGCTTCATGCGCATGCGGCTGGAATGGAAGGTGAAGCGCTCCGGATGCAGCGCCTCGCGGGCGCGCAGGATGGCCGGGATCTCCGTTTCCATGGTGGTGTTGGAGCTGGGCACGATCTGCCCGATGCGGAAGGCGCGGGGGGTGGCGGTGGTGGGTGTCGTCATTGGGGTGTCTCCTGGAATGCGTCGGCGCCTCCGCCGCCCTCGCGCGGCTGCAGGGCGTCGGTGTCGGCCGGCTCGTCGTCGAAGCGCGCGGGCTGCAGCGGCCGGCGGTTCACGCGCAGGTCGAAGACGTCGAAGCGGTTGTAGTGGCCGGTGATGTCGTGCATCTGGCGCGGCTGGATGCAGCGGCCCAGGTCGATGTCGGCATAGGCGATGCCCTCGTCGTCGATCAGCGGCTGGCCGATCACGCGGCCGTCCGGGCCGAGGAAGCCGGAGAACGCGCTGTTCCTGCGCGTGAGCAGCTCGCGCGCCTTGGGGTTGAGCGGCTCCATCGCCGTGATGATCTCTTCCGACACGGTGGAGCAGGACACCACGGTGAACAGCTTGCCCTCGAAGCAGTGGGCCGCCGCCCGCACCTTGATGGCCTCGGCCATGTCGTAGTCGGGCGGCGCCACGGGCAGCGAGATGTAGCTGGCCACGTGCACCAGCTCGCCCTGCGACAGCAGCGCGAAGCGCGCCAGCGTGTTGGTGTTCTCGCCGCAGGCCAGCGACCCCAGCGGGCCGATGGAGGTGCGGTGCACGCGCAGCGCCGACGCATCGCCCGGCGCCCAGGTGAGCTTCTCGGCCCAGGTGGGCACCAGCTTGCGGTGGCGGCCCAGGATGCGGCCGTCGTCGCCGATGGTGACCAGGGTGTTGTAGATGGTGCCGATGCCGTGGCGGTTGCGCTCGTTCACGCCGATGACGACGTGCGTCTTGTGGCGCGCGGCGGCCTGGGCGATCTTCGCGATCTCGGGGCCCGGGATCTCGATGGCCGAGCGCGCCAGGCGCTCGAACCAGGGGCTGCCGTCGATGGGGTTGGCGATCCAGCTCCAGTACGGGTAGCCGGCCACGAACACCTCGGGGAAGGCGACCAGCCGCGCGCCGTTGCCGGCGGCTTCGGCGATCAGGCGGCAGACCTTGTCCACCGTGGCGTCGGTGTCGAGGAACACCGGGGCGGCCTGCACGGCCGCCGCCTTGAATTTCGGCAATTCGAGCATGGCGGCCTCCTCTTATTCGCGGCCGGCGCGCGGGTCGTTGCCCACGGCCACCACGGGGTGGCGCAGGCTGCCGATCTTCTCGACCGTGGCGTCGATCACGTCGCCGGGCCAGACCCATTCCTGCGGGCTGCGGCCGGCGCCCACGCCCTCGGGCGTGCCGGTGGCGATGATGTCGCCGGGCTCCAGCGTGATGCCGGCGCTGATGTCGGCGATCAGCGTGTTCACCTTGAACAGCATGTGGCGGGTGTTGGAGCTCTGCTTGGTCACGCCGTTGACCTGCAGGCTCAGGTCCAGCACCTGCGGGTCGGGGATCTCGTCGGCGGTGACGATCACCGGGCCGAAGGGCGCGTAGGTGTCCTGGCCCTTGGAATAGATCCACTGGCCGGCGCGGCGGTTGTCGCGCGCGCTCATGTCGATCATCAGGCTGTAGCCGAAGACGTAGTTGAGCGCCGAGGCTTCATCCACGCGCTTGGCGCGCGTGCCGATGATCACGGCCAGCTCCACTTCCCAGTCCAGCTGGCGGGTGATGGCGGCGTCGTGCTCGATGGCGTCGCCGGGGCCGATGACGGTGGTGGGCGGCTTGGAGAAGATCACGGGCTGCTTGGGCAGGTCCTTGGACGTGTCCAGCGCGCGGCTGGATTCGGCCACGTGCTCCACGTAGTTCAGGCCGATGCCGAAGATGTTCTTACGCGGACGGGGGATGGGCGCGAGCAGCTTCACGTTGGCCAGCGGCACGGCCACGCCCAGCGGCCAGCGGCCGTTCTGCGCGGCCAGCAGCTCGGTGGTGGCGGCCACGGCGGCGGGGCCGAGGTCGATGAAGTCCAGCATGTCATGGGGCAGGTCGTGGCCGGTGTGCTCGCCCAGGCGCTGCAGATCGACGACGAGGCCATCGACGAGGGCGCCCAGGCGGGCGGCGGCGGCGACGTGGGCGCGGTAGGTGACGAGTTTCATGGTGCGGGTCTCCAGTGGGGGGAATCGGTTGAAAGGGGGTGGATGAGGGTTTCGGTGGTGATCAGGCAGGCGTGGACACGGGCTGGTGGCCGCCGTTGTCGGCCAGGGCCTCTTCGCGGTAGAGGTCCAGCTTTTCCATCACCGGCAGGTCGCTGAAGCAGAACAGGCACGCGTCTTCGGTCTGCGAGGCGTTGGCATGCTCGTGCCAGGCCCAGGAGGGCACGCAGAAGATGTCGCGCTCCTGCCAGTCGAAGCGCTGGCCGTTGATGATGGAATGGCCGCGGCCCTTGGCCACCTGGTAGAGGTAGCTGCCGGTGTGACGGTGCGCCTTGCCCGCGAAGCCCGGGCGCAGCCGCTGCATGCTGGCGCCGATGGTGGGCATGACGTGGCCGCCCGTGACCGGGTTGGTGTAGTGCATCAGCACGTCGTCGAAGGGGTTGCCGTCCGACACCGAGGCATGGCGCACCAGGGCCTCGTAGGTGGGCGCCCATTCGTACTTGAAGAGCGGCGAATAGGGCTTGTTCCAGGCGAGGCCGTGCGGGCGCAGGGCCGGCGCGCCCCAGAGCGCGGTGGAGTCGTCCACCGGGTGGCCCACGGCCTGGCGCAGGTCGGGGTGGACCACGTAGAAGCCGGCCTCCATGGCGTTGACCAGGGGAATGTCCAGCCCGTCCTGCCAGATGCAGGGCAGGCCGCCCGCTTCCACGCCGTGCTCGTGCCAGGTGCCGTTGGGCGTGAGCACGAAGTCGTTGGCGCCCAGCGTCATCTTGTGGCCGTCCACGACGGTGTAGGCGCCCCGCCCTTCCATGATGAAGCGCAGCGCCGAGGCCGAATGCGCGTGGGCCGAAGCCGCCTCGCCCGGGTGCATGACCTGCAGGCCGGAGTAGAGCCAGCCCACGGCGGCGGAGACTTCCTGCCGGCCCGGGTTGTTCAGGTAGATGACGCGGCGGCCGGCCTTCTCGGGCGTGACCAGCTCGACCGAGCGCAGCACGTGCTCGCGCAGCTCGCGGTAGCGCCAGAGCACGGGCACCGAGGCGGACTTGGGCTGCCAGGGCTCGATCTTGTTGGCCACCGTCCAGAGGGCGCCGGCCTTCAGTTGTTCGAGCTGGCGGTAGTAGGCGACGAGTTCGGGCGTGTCCTCCACGTCCGCGCGGCCCGCGATGCTTTCGCGGTACTGGTCGTAGTTGCCGGCGTCTTTCGTAGCGTCTTGCGTTTGTGCCATGGCGTTGCTCCTGTAGTCGTTGCTGTTTCAGGCCTGGCCGGCGCGGGCATAGCCGCGTTCGAGCTGGTCGCGGCCCCATGCGTAGGCGGCGGGCCACTGCACGTCGCGCCAGCCATGGCGGGCGCTCTGGTCCAGCAACCAGGCGGGATGGGCCAGGTGCGGGCGCGAGAGCGCGCACAGGTCGGCGCGGCCCGAGGCCACGATGCCGTTGACCTGGTCAGCCTCGGTGATCGCGCCCACGGCGATGGTCGGCACCTGCGCCTCGTTGCGGATGCGGTCGGCGAACGGCGCCTGGAACATGCGGCCATAGACGGGCTTCTGCTCGGGCGTGACCTCGCCGGACGAGGCATCGACCAGATCGGCGCCGGCTTCCTTCAGGCGGCGGGCGATCTCCACGGCCTCGTCGACGGTGGTGCCGCCCTCGGCCCAGTCGGTGGCGGAGATGCGCACCGACAGGGGCAGGTGCTCGGGCCACACGGCGCGCACGGCCGCCACCACGTCGAGCGGGAAGCGCAGGCGGTTCTCCAGCGGGCCGCCGTAGGCGTCGGTGCGCCGGTTGGTCAGCGGCGAGATGAAGGACGAGAGCAGGAAGCCATGGCCGGCCTGCAGCTCCAGCCAGTCGAAGCCGGCCTCGGCCGCGCGGCGCGCCGCCGCCACGAAGTCGCCCAGGATGCGTTCCAGGTCGTGCTGCGTGGCCTCGCGCGGCACGGCGGAGACACCGGGCCGGTAGGGCAGCGCGCTCGCCGACAGCAGCGGCCAGTTGCCCTCGGCCAGCGGGTGGTCGGGTTGTTCCCAGCCCAGCTGGGTGGAGCCGCGCCGGCCGGCATGGCTCAGCTGCACGCCGATGCGCGCGCCGCTTTCGGCATGCACGAAGTCGGTGATCCTCTTCCACGCGGCGACCTGCTCGTCGTTCCACAGGCCCGGGTCGCCCGGGGTGATGCGGGCATCGGCCGACACGGCCGTGGCCTCGGCGATCAAGAGGCCTGCGCCGCCCAGGGCACGCCCGCCCAGATGCACTAGATGGAAGCTGCCGGGCAGGCCGTCCTGGCTGGAATAGAGCATGGTGGGCGAGACCACGATGCGGTTGGCGAGCGTGAGGCCGCGCACGCTGAAGGGCGTGAGCAGCGGCGGGCGCGGCGGCTGGCTGGCGGGCGTCTCGACGCCGGAGCGCTCGGCCAGCCAGCGTTCGTAGCCTTCGAGCCAGGCGGCATCGCGCAGGCGCAGGTTCTCGTGGCTGATGCGCTGGCTGCGCGTGAGCAGCGAATAGGCGAACTGCTCGGGCTCCAGGCCCGCGTAGCGCGCCACGTTCTCGAACCATTCGGTGGAGTTGCGGGCGGCGTTCTGGATCTTGAGCACCTCCACGCCGCGCACTTCCTCGTAGTGCTGCAGCCGCTCGCGCAGCGAGCCGCCGGCCTTCAGGGTGTCGGCCAGCTCGATCGCGTCTTCCAGCGCCAGCTTGGTGCCCGAGCCGATGGAGAAGTGCGCCGAATGCGCGGCATCGCCCATCAGCACCACGGGCACCTCGCGGCCTTGCGCGCCGTCGGGCTGCGTCCACTGCACCCAGTGCTTGCAGATCACGCGCGGGAAGCGGATCCACACGGCCGAGCCGCGCAGGTGGGTGGCGTTGCAGATCAGCGGCTCGCCGTCCAGCCAGGGCGCGAAGAGCTTTTCGCAGTAGGCGATGCCGTCTTCCTGCGACATCTTGTCGATGCCGGCGGCCTGCCAGGCGGCGTCGGTGGTTTCCACGATGAAGGTGGAGAGGCCGTTCTCGAACTGGTAGGCATGGGCCTGGAACCAGCCGTGCTCGGTGGGCACGAAGATGAAGGTGAAGGCCTCGAACACCTTGCGCGTGCCCAGCCAGACGAAGCGGCAGTTGCGCTGGTCGATGTCGGGCTGGAAGGTGTCCGCATAGCGCGTGCGGATGGGGCTGTTGATGCCGTCGCTGGCGATGACCAGGTCGGCGCCGTACTGGCGGGCCACTTCCTGGTCGTCCTGCACCTGGGTTTCGAAGACCAGCTGCACGCCCAGCTCCTCGCAGCGCGACTGCAGGATGTTGAGCAGCTTCTTGCGGCCGATGCCGATGAAGCCGTGGCCGCCGCTGCGGATCATGCGGTCCTTGAAATGGACGTCGATGTCGTCCCAGCGGCTGAATTCGGCCGCGATGGTCCGGGCCGAGACGGGGTCGGCCTCGCGCAGGTTCTCCAGCGTGGCGTCGGAGAACACCACGCCCCAGCCGAAGGTGTCGTAGGGCCGGTTGCGCTCGATGACCACGACCTCGTTGGACGGGTCCTGCAGCTTCATCAGCAGGCCGAAGTACAGGCCGGCGGGGCCGCCGCCGATGCAGGCGATTTTCATGGAGGGCTCCTTGTCTCAGTGGGATGGGTCGGGGGTTTCGGGGGCAAGCGCCTCGCGCAGCACCGCGGGAATGGCGATGGCCTGGTGCGTCTCCAGCGACGTGGTCACCACCACCTGCCGCACGCGCATGCGGGGTTCGCCGTCGGCGCCCACGCAGGCCAGCTCCAGCGTGATGGACTTGCCGCCCAGCTGGGCCACGTCCAGCGTCAGCTTCACGTCGTCGCCCATGCGGCTGATGGCGCGGAAGTCGGCCTCCAGCCGCACGGTGGGCATGCCGAAGCGCAGTTCGCCGATGTAGCCGGCGAAGCCCGTGCCGGGCAGCAATTGGTCCACCCAGGCTTCCAGCAGGTCGTTGAACAGCACGAAGTACTGCGGGTAGAAGACGATGCCGGCGGGGTCGCACTCCGAGAAGCGGATGCGGTGCGGGCGGCTGAAGTGGCGCGGGTTCATGCGGGAATTCCTTGCGGGATGAGGGCATGGCGGCGCAGGCTCTCGTCGAGCTTCACGCCGCGCTCGTCGGCCAGGGCCGCGTCGCGCAGGCTGCGCAGCGTGGCGGGCGCCAGCGTGGCGGCATGGCGGTCCACCACGGCCATCAGGGTTTCGTAGTTCTTCAGGCCCCGGGCATGCGTGTCGCTGTAGCCCTTGACCAGGCGCTGGCAGCGCGCGGCCTCCAGCGCCAGGGCCGGGTCGATGGCGGCCAGGCGCTGGATGCGGGCCAGCCAGGTCTCGATGCGCCCGGTCTCCAGCTGGTAGCGCAGCGTGCTGCGCCGGCCGCGCCGCCAGCGCGCCAGCAGGTAGAGCGTGAGGAAGCCGCCCAGGCTGCTGGTGCGCACGATGCGCCCTTCGCGGGTGAAGCGGCCCACCAGGCGGTGCACGGCGTGCGGGCGGGCCAGCCAGCGGCCCAGGCCGGCGGGCAGGGTCTCGCAGATCTCTTCCAGGCGCGGGTGCATGAATTCCTGGATGTGCAGCACCTGGTCGGCCTTGGCATGCACTTCGTCCGTCACGCGCTCGAAGCGGCTGGCGCGGGTCTTGAGGTCGGCCACGCGGATCACGTCTTCGTAGGACATCCAGAGCGCCAGGTGGCGGGCCGTCTCGGCCAGCAGCGCGGCGTCGGTGCCGCGCGCGGCGGCCAGCGCGTCGAGGCGCTGCAGGTAGAGCGCCGCATAGGCGATGTCCTGGTAGTCGATCAGGCGGCGCACGCCTTCCACGGCGATGTCGGCCACCTCGGCCGGATAGACCTGGGCGCGGGCCACCAGCCGGGCCACCTCGGGGTGGGCGGGCCGCACGCTGGCGGCCGGGCGCGGCTGGGGCTTGTCCGAGGCGATGCGCTCGGGCGCTTCCTTGCGCGACTGCTCGTAGCCCACCGCGAAGGCCTTCAGGCTGGGCTTGACGCCCACGCCGCCGCGCTCGATGGTGGCCTCGAACTGCTGGCGGTTGAAGGGCAGCACGCCCGCGCCGCAGAGGGCGCCGAACAGCACGGCGCTGATGACGCTGCCGGTGCGCTCGGCGGCGGCGGCCATGTCGAAGGCGACGAGGCGCTGCGCGGCGCGGCGGGCCTGGGCCAGCAGCGCGTCGCCGTCCACGCGGCCGTCGCCCATGGCGGACTTCTCGGCGATGGAATAGACGCGGTGGGTGGAGGTGACGAAGGCCGTGCGGTCGGGCGTGACCAGGCCGCGCTGCACGGCGCGGCCGGCCTCCATCAGCTCGGAGGCCAGCACGATGTCCACATCGCCCGGCATCGGGGCCTGGGCCAGCACCGGCACGCGGGCGCCGGGCTGGTCGGCACCGGGGAACAGCTCCACGTAGTAGATGGTGGCGCCGGTGCGCTGGGCCACGCCGGGCACCGAAGTGGTCTGCGCGAAATACCCGTTGGATTCGCCCAGATCGACGATCCAGTCGGCCAGCACGCCGCCGCCCTCGCCGCCCATGGCGAGGATGGCGATCTTGATCGGTTCAGTGGTCATGGAAGGCTCCGAAAAAAGCAGGGAGGGACAGGAAAAGGCGGCGCGCTCATGCCTGCGCGGGGCGCGCGGGCAGCAGGAACACGGCGATGGCGGCCAGCGCGCCCACGGCGGCGAAGGCGATGAAGTTGGCCGAGACGCCCAGGCCGGCGCTGGCCAGGTAGCCGCCCAGCAGCGGCCCGGCCATGGCGCCGAAGCGCGAGAAGGAAAGTCCCCAGCCGGTGGCCGCGGCGCGCACCTGCGCCGGGTAGTAACTCGCCAGGTGGCCGGTGAGGATGAGCGAGGCGGAAATGCTGCCCAGGCCGGCCAGCGCCACCAGCAGGTAGTTGACCCACAGGCCGCCCGGGAACATGAGCGCCAGCACGGCGGCGGCGCCCACCAGGTAGAAGCCGCCCACCGTGCCGCGCACGCCGAAGCGGTCGGCGATGCGGCCCAGGAACAGGCCGCCCAGGGCCGAGGCCAGGCTGAAGACGACCAGGAAGCCGAGGCTGGAGCCCAGGTCGTAGCCGCTCTTGCGCATGATGGAGGGCAGCCAGGTGTTGAGCCCGTAGATCAGCAGCAGGCCGCAGAAGAGAGCCACCCAGAAGCAGGCCGTGGCGCGCAGATGGCGGCGGGCGAAGACTTCGGCCAGCACCTGGCGCCAGCCGAAGGCGGCCGGCCCGGTGGTGGCGGCACGCACCGGCTGCGGCACCGGCAGCCCCAGGCGCTGTGCCAGCTCGCCGGCCTCGCGCTGGCGGCCCTTGCCGACCAGGTATTCGAGCGACTCGGGCAGCGCCCGCGCCATGGGCCAGAGGGCCAGCAGCGGCAGGGCCCCGGCGCCGACCACGCCGCGCCAGCCGATCTGCGGCATCCACCGCATGGCCAGCAGCGCGGCGCACAGGATGCCGAAGGAGTAGCCCGAATACATCAGGCCGTAGTTGAAGCTGCGGCGCTCGGGCGGCGAATATTCGATGGTGAGCGCGGCGGCGGCCGGAATCACCCCGCCCAGCCCCACGCCGCCCAGGAAGCGGAAGGCGCCGAACCACAGCGGCGTGGGCGCCCAGGACGCACCTGCCATGGTGAGCGAGAAGAGCGCCACGCAGGCCAGCAGCATGCGGCGGCGGCCCAGCAGGTCGCTCAGCGTGCCCACCAGCAGCGCGCCCACGAACATGCCGGCCAGCGCGTAGCTGCTGAGCACGCCCAATTGCAGCGGGCTCAGGTTCCAGGCGCGGTCTTCGGCCATGGCGGGCAGCACCGCGCCCATCACGCCGACGTCGTAGCCCTCGAACAGGATGGCCAGCCAGCAGGCGAACAGCACGCGCCGGGTGACGGCCGGGCGCACGGCGTGGGCGCCGGCTGCGGCTGCCGTGGTGGTGGGGATGGATGCGGCCATGGTGGATTGCTCCTGGTGCTGCGCTGCGCCGGGTCAGAACGCGTAGCGGGCGCGGCGCCTGGCCTCGCCGCGCTGCAGCCAGCCAATGACGGCGGTGCGCACGCGCTGCAGCAGGCGGTCGCGGCGCGTGGGGTGGCTCACGATCTGCGCGCGGTAGAACGAGGGGCAGAGCACGGCGGCATGCGAGACCTCGCCGCAGTTGCCGCAGCCCACGCAGCTGTCGATCACGGTGGCCACCGGGTCCTGCCGCAGCGGGTCGGGGTTGGTGCGCACCGACAGCGAAGGACAGCCCGAGAGGCGGATGCAGGAGTGGTCGCCCGTGCAGGTGTCCGGGTCAACGCCGAAGCGCTCGCGCACCACGCGCTCGCCGGCCTGCAGGGCGCGGCGCACTTCCTTCTTCTCGCGGCGCTGCTTGTTCAGCATGCATTCGCTCTGCGCGATCAGCACCTTGGGGCCGGGGGTCTGCGTGGTCAGCGCCTCGCGCAGCGCGTTGGTCATGGCCTTCAGGTCATAGGTGCGGCGGATGGTGCGCACCCATTCCACGCCCACGCCGCGCACGGCCCGCTCGATCTCGTGGCCCGTGCTGCGCGTGGGGTTCACGGCGCGCGAGGAGGGAATGTCCTGACCGCCCGTGGCCGAGCTGTAGTTGTTGTCCACGATGATGGTCAGGTTGTCGCTGCGGTTGAACACCGCGTTGGCGACGCCGCTGGTCAGGCCGTTGTGCCAGAAGCCGCCGTCGCCCATCACCGCGATGGCGCGCTTGCCCGCCGGGGCGCTGCCCGGCGCCACGGTGAAGGCCGCCGCCGCCGCGCCGCCCAGGCCGTAGCCCATGGTGGTGTTGCCCAGGTTGAAGGGCGGCAGGATGGAGAACAGGTGGCAGCCGATGTCGGCGCTGTAGTGGTGCGGGCCCAGCTCGCGCTCGATGAGCTTGACGGCGGTGAAGATGGGCCGCTCCGGGCAGCCGGTACACAGGCCCGGCGGGCGGGCATGCACGATCTCTTCGAGCGGCTTGAGCGCCGTGGGCGCGGCGCCTTCGCTGCCTCCCTCCGCCCAGGCGTTCTGGCGCACCAGGCTGCCGGCGGGAATGGCGTTGCCTTCGCCGTCGTCGGCCAGGGTGGCGACATCGCCCTCTTCCTCGTCGCCATCGGCCAGGGCCAGCGCGGGCGCAGGCACGGCGGCGGGCGCGGCAGCGGCGGCGGCCTTGGCGGCCACCAGCGGGATCACGCGGCGCTGCACGGGCTTCTTCGCCTCGGGCTGCACGATGCCGTAGCGTTCCAGGAAGGCGCGCAGGCCGGCCAGCACCACGGCGGTGTTGTAGTCGCCGGCCAGGGGCAGCACGTCCTTGCCGTGCAGGGCGGTGTCCAGCCCGCGCTGGCGCAGGATGGCGGCCACGTTCTGCTCGACGAAGTTGGGCTGGCCCTCCTCCACCACCAGCACGGCGCGCTTGTCCTGGCAGAAGCGCTCGAACTCGTCGTCCACCAGCGGGTAGGTGACGTTCATCACGTAGAGCGGCACCTGCGTGTCGCCGTAGGCATCGGCCAGGCCGAGCTTCTGCAGCGCGCGGATCACGGTGTTGTAGTTGCCGCCCTGCAGCGCGATGCCCACGTCCGACGCGCCTTCGGAGAAGAACTCGTTGAGCTGGCGTTCCTGGATGAAGCGGATGGCGGCGGGCCAGCGCTGCTGCACCTTCTCGCGCTCGTGCAGGAAGCTGGCGGGCGGCAGCACGATGCGGTCGAGGTCGCGCACCGGGTTCTCCATCGCGTCCTTCACGGTGAAGGCCGGCGGCACGTTGTCGGCGGCGGTGAACTGGCCGTGCAGGTGGCAGGAGCGGATGCGCATCTGCAGCATCACGGGCGTGTTGCTGGCTTCCGAGAGGTCGAAGCCGTCCTTCACCGCCTGCACGATGCAGGGCAGGTTGGGACGCGGGTCCAGCAGCCACATCTGGGACTTCATCGCGAAGGCGTGGCTTCGCTCCTGCATGATGGACGAGCCCTCGCCGTAGTCCTCGCCCACGATGATGAGCGCGCCGCCCGTCACGCCGCCCGAGGCCAGGTTGGCCAGCGCGTCGGACGCCACGTTGGTGCCCACCGTGGCCTTGAAGGTGATGGCGCCGCGCAGCGGGTAGTTGACCGAGGCGGCCAGCGTGGCGCCGGCCGTGGCCTCGCTGGCGCTGTTCTCGAAGCGGATGCCGTATTCGGCCAGGATGTCCTGCGCGTCCGAGAGCACATCCATCAGGTGCGAGATCGGCGAGCCCTGGTAGCCCGCCACGTAGGCCACGCCGGATTCGAGCAGGGCCTTGGTGACGGCGAGGATGCCCTCGCCGCTGAATACCTCGCCCGCGCCCATGCGCAGCTTCTTCACTTCTTCGACAAACGAACGTTCTGCCATCGTGCATCCCCTGTTGTCGCGGCGCTGTCCAGGTTCGGATCGGCCGCTCTGGGAAGCACTTTCGGGCCGCCGCGCCGCCTCGTCAATCCATGATTAATCATGCGAATGCGTTTCCTGCAGGCGGAGGACAGACAGCTGCACAAACGGGATAGTGCGCTGCAACAGGCGTCACGCAGGCGCGCACCAAAGCCTGTAACCGGCGCATCGGATCGGTGCATTGCGGCCCGCTCCGGTGCGCCATGGCCTGAACTGGCTGGCGCGCATCGCCGGCGGAATTGGATGATTCATCATGTAATTTCTTTGGCGCAAAGGCCGGAATTCCGGGTTTTCCTTAGATACCGCCGGACCTCACCCGCCCTACGATCAGCCGGCGATGACAGGGCCCGCGAAGCGGCATGGGACATGCAGGCCGGCCGGCGCCGCAGGAAGCGCTGCCACGCACCCAGGCCGATTGCTTGAAATCTCATGGGAATTGGCATGCGACTTGCACGGTCCCCCTGCTGCCGGCGTCCGCTGCACCGCCGGCGGGCACGGCCCGTCACCCCCAGAAAACGCAGTTCTCTCCACCAGGAGGCCGCAATGCTCTCCACGATGACTTCTCCCGCCGCCAGCGCCCATGCCCCCATGCCGCTGGTGATCGACCGCTTTTCCGGCACGTCCGAGCGGCTGCTGTTCGCCTCCAGCGACATCGACGAGACCCGCTCCATGGTGGGCCGCGTGATGAAGCCCCACGTGCTGCGCCAGACCTCGGCCGGCGAGCGGCTGGACGCGCGCATGCACCACGTGTCGCTGGGCGACGTCTCCATCAGCCGGCTGCGCTACGGCGCGGCCGTCGCCATCGAGCCCGGCCCGCTGGAGAGCTTCTTCCTGGTGCAGATGCCGCTGGCCGGCCGCGCCCGCATCGACAGCGGCGGCCACGAGGTGGATTCCCTGCCCGGCACCGCATCGGTGCTCAACCCCGACGACGACACCCGCATGCAGTGGGGCGCCGGCACCGACCAGCTCATGCTGCGCATCGCGCGCGCCCAGGTCGAGCGCACCCTGGTGGGGCTGCTGGGCCGCCCGCTGAACGAGCCGCTGCGCTTCGACCTGGCCTTCCGCTGGCAGGACTGCGCCCCGTGGAGCTGCCTGCTGTCCTATCTGCTGGACTGCGCCACCCAGAACCCGGGCATGGCCCAGAACAAGCTGGTGGTGGCGCAGATCGAGCAGCTGGCCTCGCTCATCCTGCTGACCTCGCACCAGCACAACCACAGCGAAACCGCGCCGGCCCGGCGCAGCACCATCCTGCCGCGCCACGTGCGCCGTGCCCAGGACTATCTGCAGACCCACGCGCACGAGCCCATCTGCGTGGAACAGCTGGCCGACGTGGCCGGCGTGAGCGTGCGCAGCCTGTACGCGGGCTTCAAGGAATTCCTGGGCGTGAGCCCCATGCACTACCTGCGCGACCTGCGCATGGAACACGTGCGCACCGAGCTGCTGGCCGGCGAGGCCAGCAACGTCGCGGGCATCGCCCTGCGCTGGGGCTTCGCCCACCTGGGCCGCTTCAGCAACGAATACAAGCAGCGGTATGGCGAATCGCCCAGCCAGACGCTGCGCCGGCACTGAGAGCGGCGCACACAACCCTTCTGGCGTCGTTGCCGCATCTTGTCGTACTACTCGTACTGCCTGCGATGCGGCGCCTAGCCAGAACCGCTTCGCTGGGTTGTGTGAGCCGCTCTGAGAACTTCAGCGCCCCTTCGCGCCGCGCCCATGCGCACGGGGTGCGGGCGCGTTCTTCAGGCTGCCGCACCCGCATCAGGATAGCCGCGCCGAGAGCCTGAGCGCAGCGGCCGGCAGCGCTTCCTGCCGGCCCCCCGCTTGCGTGGCCGAGGCTGCAGGGCGCTCTTCGCCATCCCAGCGCCAGCCGTCCAGCATGCCTGCCAGGGCCTGGGCCTGCTCTTCCAGCAGCCGGGCGGCGGCCGTCACGTCCTGCACGGTGGCGGCATTGCGCTGCGCGGCCTGGTCCAGGCCGGCGATGGCTTCGCGCACTTCGGCGATGCCCTGGCCCTGGGCCTGGCTGGCCCGCGCGATGGCGGCGATGAGGCCGCCGATCTCGCCCGCGTTGCGCACCATGGCCTGCATGGCGGCGTCGGCCTGGGTCGCGCGCTCACGGCCCTGATCGACCTGGGCCGTGGCGGCGGTGATCAGGCCGCCGATCTCGCGGGCCGCTCCGGCGCTGCGCGCGGCCAGCGCCCGCACCTCGGCCGCCACCACGGCGAAGCCCTGGCCGTGGGCGCCTGCACGGGCCGCTTCCACGGCCGCGTTCAGCGCCAGGATGTTGGTCTGGAAGGCGATGGATTCGATCACGCCGGTGATCTCGGCCACGCGCCGCGATGCCGTGCCGATGGCCTCCATCTGCCGGGTCAGGGCCTGGGTGGCGGCCTCGGAACGGCGGCCGATGGCGTCGCCCTCGCCCACCAGCCGCTCGGCACGCTGCGCGCTGTCCGCGTTCTGCCGCACCGAGGCGGTCAGCGCCTGCATGGCGGCGGCGGTCTGCTCCAGCACGGCGGCGCGTTCGCGGGCGCGGTCGGAGAGGTAGCTGTTGCCGCGCGCCATGCGGCCGGCCGCCGGAGCGATGCGCTGCGCGGCGCCGTCGATGCAGGCCAGCCGGGCATGCAGTTGCGAGCGCAGCTGCTGCAACGCGGCGCCGATGCCGCCCAGCGGCGGAGCGGCCGAATCACGGGGCTGCGCGCACAGGTCGCCGCCCGCGATGCGCTCGGCCACCGCCTGCGCCGCAGCGAGCGCCGGGGCCGCGCGCCGCAGCCACCAGGCCAAAAGCCCGGCGCCTGCGGCCAGGCCTGCCAGGGCCAGCACGGCCAGCGGCAGCGCGCAGGCATCGGCGGCTGCACCGCTGCGGCCCGTGGCCAGCATCCAGGCCAGCGCGGCCAGGCAGGCCACGCACCACAGGCCGGCCAGCGCAGGCAGGGCAGCCCCGGCCGCGGGCCGGTTGCGAATCAGCGGTTCCATGGGCGTCGCTCCTGCGCGTGGCAGGGGTGGCTGCCGCGCACCGTCAGGGATACAAGAACAAAAAGGGGAAAAAGGGCCCGGCCTGCGCCGGCCGGGCCGCCGGGTCAGAACGGAATCGTGGCCTTGACCAGCAGGCCGCTGCCTTCGGGGCGGTTGCGCACGTCGAAGTCCTTCTGCCACTTCACGGTGACCAGGAAGCCTTTGCCGTCGGCATAGCGCACCGACGGGCCGAAGCCGATGGCGCGGGCCTTGCCCTGGGCGCTGCCCGGGCCGCTGTCGTCGGTGACCTGGCTGAACACATGGCCGCCCACGCCCACCACCCAGCCGTTGCCCAGGCCCCAGCCCGCTGCGTAGTCGGCATGCAGGGCCTGGCCGGAACGGGTGTTGGTGTCGCCGTTGCGGCGGTTGATGTCGTACATGAGCTTCACGTCGCCGTTGAAGCCCGAGGGCTGCATGTAGGTGACGGCATAGACGGGCTGGAAGGTCCAGTAGTTCTTGCCCAGGCTGGAGGGGTCGGTGGCGCTGTACTTGCCGGTGGGCGCGACTACGTCCAGGCCGACCACCTGGTGCAGCTGGGGCGACAGGTGGTAGCCCAGCGCCGCGCCGACGGTGATGTCGCCCAGGCCCGAACTCTTGAAGGTGGCGCCGCCCGCGCGGAACTTCACGTCCAGCAGCGGCACCACGGTATGGAAGGCCAGCTGGCCGCCCGCCACGGTCTGGGGCGTGACCCACACCACGCGCGGGGCCAGCAGGTTCACGTCCACCTTGAAGTCGGGCACCAGCGACTGGCCGTTGTTGCCGCGCAGCGTGTCGTAGCGGTAGCCGCCGCCATAGGCCATGAAGTGGACGCCGGGGGGCGGCAGCGCGCCCGCCAGGTAGTTCTCCAGGCCGTCGGGATAGACGCCCAGGCCCCCGTTTTCCGTGGCGTGTGCCGTGCCCGTCGTGGCAGCCAGTCCGGCCGCCAGGCCCAGCAGGGCCGCCAGGCCTCTCTTCTTCAGTGCGATCTTGCGCATGGTTCTTCCTTCTTCGTCAGTGGGTGGGGTAGGTGATGGGGAGAGAAGTGATCGATGCCGGCGGGCCGCGCCGCACCCGTCAGCCCGGCGCCAGCCGCTGGGCCACCTGGTAGCCCGAGCCCGCGCCCAGCCCCGGTCCGGGGTGGGTGCTGGCGCCGATGTGGAAGACGTTGGCCAGCGGCGTGCGGTGGCCGCGCGCGCCGTCTGCGCCGGCGAAGGGCCGCAGCCAGAAGAACTGGTCGGGCGAGCACAGGCCGCCGTAGGGGTCGCCGCCCACCAGGTTGCAGTTGAGCCCCTCCAGGTCGGCCGGCGAATAGGCGCGCCGGCCCACGATGCGCTGGGCGAGGCCTGGCATCACCTGCTCCAGCCGCGCCTGCACCCGGTCGGCGAAGGCCTCGCGCACGGCCTCGGTCCAGCGGCCGTCCTCGGGCACGGCGATCTCGCCGGCCGCGTCGCCGCGCAGCCGCGAGGGCAGCTCCTGCATCTGTATCCACAGAATCCAGCCGCCTTCGGGCGCGCGCGACGGGTCGGCCGCCGTGGGCTGGCCTATGCCCAGCGTGGGCCTGGCGGGCAGCAGGCCGTTGTTGGCCTCGGTGACCGAGGTGCAGACCTGCTCCATGCTTTCCGTCAGATGCACCAGCGGCACCTTGAGCAGCTCGGGCTCCGTCCACGCGGGCGGCGCGTTGAGCGCGAAGTGGATCTGCATGTCGCCGCGCCCGTGCTGGAAGGCTTCCGCACGCTCGCGCACGGTGGGCGGCGCATCGGGCAGCAGCCGGCCGTAGAGCTGGCCGGGCGTGACGCTGCAGACCACCGATTCGCTGGCCGCATGGCTGCGCCCGTCGGCCAGGCGCACGCCGGTGGCGCGGCGCGCGCGGCCCGTGCCCTGCGTCTCGATGCGGTCCACCTGGGCGTTGCAGACCAGTTCGCCGCCGTGCTGGCGGATGACGCTGGCCAGCGCCTCCACCAGCCGGCTGCCGCCGCCCTCGACCACCGGCATGCCGCCGCTGACCACGGCGGCGAAGGTGAGCTTGCCGATCAGCGCCGAGGTGGCGTCGTCCGGGCCCAGGCCGGAATGCAGGGTCCACGGCGCCATCAGCACGCGCGCCATGTCGGAGCGCAGCGTGCGCTGCGACCAGCGGCGGAAGTTCTCCATGGCGCCGCCGGCATAGGCCAGCAGGCCGTCGGTGCCGCGCTTGCGCCATTCCGACCACAGCAGCTTGACCAGCGGCCAGCCGTAGGGGTCGCCGCCCAGCAGGCCGAAGGTGAGCGCGGCGTCGCGCCCGAACAGGTCGGCCGCCATGGCCTGGATGGCCGCGCCGTCGCCCGGCGCCACGGCGTCGATGCGGCGGGCGGCGTCGTCCAGGTCCTGGCGCAGGGCGATGCCCCGGCCGTCCGGCCCCACCCAGCCGGTGGTGTATTCGGGCTGCAGCAGGCGCAGCCCGGCCTTTTCCAGCGCGGGCTTCAGCTCGGCGTAGCCCGGGCTGCCGGCGAAGAGCGGATACCACGAGGCCATGACCTCGTGCAGGTAGCCGGGGAACAGTTCTTCGGTGCGGATGCAGCCGCCGAAGCGGTCGTTGCGCTCCAGCACCAGCACGCGCTTGCCGCGCACGGCCAGCAGCGCCGCCCCCACCAGGGAGTTGATGCCGCTGCCGACGAAGATCACCTGGGGGACTGCGGCGCTGCCCATGGCCGTCACTCCACCAGGGCCAGCACGCGCAGCGGACTGCCCGAGCCGCCTTCGATTTTCAAAGGCGCCGAGAAGATCAGCGCACCCTGCGGCGGCAGCTGGTCCAGGTTCTTCAGGCACTGCAGGCCGTAGCGGTTGGCGCCGTGCATCAGCGTGTGGCAGGGATAGGGCACGGGCCAGGCGTAGGACTGGCCGGCGTCGGTGTTGATGGTCTCCACCCCGAAGCCGTGCACCTGGCGCTGGTGGATCAGCCATTCCACCGCCTCCTGCGTGGGGCCGGGCGTGTGGGCGCCGTCGTCCTTGAGGTTCAGGAAGGCGCCGGCATCGTGGGCCTTGAGCGACCAGTCGGTGCGCAGCAGCACCCAGGCGCCGGCCGGGATGCGGCCGTGGCGCGCCTCCCAGGCTTCGAGGAAGGGCACCGTGAGCAGCCAGTCGGCATCGGCCGCCGCCTCGGCGCTGGCATCGACCACCACGGCCGGGGCGACGAAGTTCTCCGGCGCGATGGTGTCCACGCTGTTGGACGGGTGCTCGCGCCCGGTGATCCAGTGGGCCGGCGCGTCGAAGTGGGTGCCGGTGTGCTCGCCGCACGAGAAGTTGTTCCAGTACCAGCCCGGGCCGCTTTCGTCGTAGTGCGAGATGCGCTCGATGGTGAAGGGCTTGACCTGCCCGAACTGCGGCGGCAGCTGCAGCGTGGGGAAGGAGGGCGAGAGCGTCTGCGTCAGATCGACGACGCGGATGGCGCCGCCGGCCAGCTGGGAGGCCAGCGTGGCGAGGGTGGACGGGGACGGGGCGGCAACGGATGCAGGGGTGCTCATGGCGGAAGGCTCCAGCGGAAGGAGGGGCGAAAACGGCGGCGTCAGACCTCGGTCGTCAGGCGTCAGGCGGCGGCCGGCTGGGGCAGGTCCAGCGCCGTGAAGCGGCCCGCGTGGAAGACCAGCGGCGTGCCCGGCGCGCTGTGGGTGCGCACCACGCGGCCCACCATCAGCAGGTGGTCGCCGGCATGGCGGCTGTGGTCGGCCTCGCTGGCGCAGACCAGCGTGGTCACGGCGCCGGTCAGCACGGGCACGCCTTCGGGCGCATCGATCACGTCCACGCCCGCGAACTTGTCGGGCACGGCGGGGCTCGCGAAGCGCTTGGCCAGCTCTTCGTGCTCGCGCGGCAGGATGTGGATGGCGAAGTGCGCGCAGTCGCGGAACGCCGCCAGGTTGGGCGAGTGGTTGACCAGGCTCCAGAGCACCAGCGGCGGGTCGAGCGACAGCGATGCGAAGGAGTTGATGGTCAGGCCCACGGAGCGGCCTTCGGCCGTGCGCGTGGTGACGATGGCCACGCCCGTGGGATAGCTGCCCAGCAGGTTGCGCAGGGTGCGCGGCTGCAGGTCCAGGCTGCCCCAGGGGGCGGGGCTGGCGGCTTGCACGGCCAGGGTTTCGGGGGCGAGGCAGGCGGACATGGCGGTCTCCTTGGTGTGGCGGGGCCCGGTCATGCCGCGACGGCTTCGGGCGCCTGGTGGCGGGCGATGAGCTGGTCGGTCTCGTCTGCGTCGGCCCACCACGGGAAGTAGCTGGGCGGGTGGTTGAAGCCGTTGGCGATGGTGTGGGCCAGGGTGGGCATGGCGGCGGCGGTGCCCAGCAGCTTGAGGATGTGCGGCGGCGGGGGCGTGAGCAGGGAATTGGTCCACTGCACCACCCACTGGGCGTAGTCCCAGAAGCGCTCGAAGGTCTGCTCCATCCAGGCGCGGGTGTAGGGCTGCCCGCCGTGCGCCAGGATCGCGTCCAGATACACCTTGGCGGCCTTGGTGGCGTTGTTGGAGCCCTGGCCGGTGATCGGGTCGTTGGTGGCCACGGCATCGCCCAGGCCGAACACCAGCCGGCCCGAGGGCAGCGTGAGCACGGGCTTGCGCACGGTGGGCGCGAAGGCGCCGGCCAGGATGCCGTTGGCATCGGTCAGCTCGGCATCCTTGGCACGCTCGGCCTCCCAGGGCAGGAACTGCTGCAGGAAGCGCTTGCTGGTCGCCAGGTGCTCTTCGGGCGTCTTCACGTCGCGCCAGCAGTCCAGCGGGCCGCCGGGCACGCCCTCGAACACCATGATGTCGCAGGGGCCGCTGAGCGTGAGCGAGGGGAACACGAAGTATTCGCCCACGCCCGGAATCAGGTTGAACGACACGCGCGAATAGTCGGCCGTGGGCTTGAGGCCATGCACGTAGGTCAAAGCCAGCGCGCGCTGGGGCTTGTCGAAGGGCGAGCGGGCGGCGTCGCGCTCGAAGAGGCGCACCACCTCGCCCTTGCCGGCGGCCAGGATCACCAGGTCGTGCGAATCCGACAGGGCTTCCAGCTCGGCGATGCCGGCGTCCTGGATCAGCACCTTGCCCCCGCGCTTTTCCACGTTCTCCAGCCACACGGGCATCTTCAGGCGCTGGTCCACCGACTGCGCGGGCTTGTCCAGCTTCGCGCTCCAGTCGATCAGCTTGGCACCGGCCTGCTCGGGGTTGGGCACGGCGAAGCCGATGCCTTCCACCGGGGGACATTCGGCCTCCCAGTGGTCGATGCCCAGGTCGCGCTCCACCTGCAGCGCGGGGTCGAACATGCACTGGCTGGACATGACCTTGCCGGCGCGGATCTGGTCGGGCGTGCGGTTGGTCACCACGGTGACCTCGTAGCCCTTGTCCAGCAGACCGAAAGCCAGCGGCAGGCCGGCCTGGCCTCCGCCCACGATTGCAATACGACGCATGGCAGTCTCCTTGGAAGAAAAGGAAAAAAATGAGAGGGGGAAGAAGGGATAACGGGAAGGGCGCTCAGGCCGCCAGGCGCGGGATCGCGGGGCTGGCCTGCTCGGGGCCCATGGCGGAATAGCCGCCGTCCACCGCGTAGTCGGCGCCGGTCACGAAGGAGGCGCGGGGCGAGAGCAGGAAGGCCACGACCTCGCCCACCTCTTCGGGGTTACCCACGCGCTTCAAGAGGTGGTAATCGGCCGCCACGCGGTCGGTCTTGGCGCGGTCGCCCTTCGTGAGTTCGTCCATCACGCGCGACCAGGTCCAGCCCGGCGACACGGAGTTGACGCGGATGCCGTCGGCCGCGAAGTCCATGGCCATGTTGCGCGTGACCTGCACCAGCGCGGCCTTGGAGACGGGGTAGAGCCAGCGGCCGGTCTGCGCGACCTTGGACGAGATGCTGGTGAAGTTCACGATGGCGCCGCCGCCGGCCGCCGCCAAGTGCGGGCGCACGGCGCGGGCGGCCATCACGGCGCTGACCAGGTTCACGTCCAGCGCGCGCAGCCAGTCGGCACGCCCGGACGCGGCGCCGTCGTCCAGATAGGTGGCGGCCAGGTTGACCAGGCCGTCGATGCGGCCGAAGCGCTGGGCCACGTCGGCCACCCCGCGTGCCAGCTGTTCGTCGTCGGCGATGTCCACCGGCCAGAAGCGGATGTGCTCGGCGTCTTCGGCCGCGACGCGGGCACCGCCTTCGGCGTCGATGTCGAACAGGGCCACGCGGGCGCCGTGGCCCCGCAGCGTGCGGACCACGGCCGCGCCGATGAGGGTGGCGCCGCCGGTGACGACGACGACCTTGTCTTGCAGGTCTTTCATGGAGATCTCTCCTTGCATGGAACCAACCGGCCGGTTCGGCGCCTGGCGGCGCTTTTTCCGGTGATTTCGCAGCCGTTCGCTGCTTGGGCTCCATGGTGAGGCGAAGACCTGCAGGCGCCTTATCCGGCGTCCGCATGCGCTATCCAGCATCTGCGGGTATCGCGCGGCGGCTTGATCCAGATGCTTGCCAGCGCGCCTGCCGCGCGCTGTTTCTCAGGGTTTACACCGAGAAAATGCGGGCCCGATGCGCTTTCGGGCCCACGGAAGCGTTCAGGCGGCCAGCGCGGCCTCGATGTCCTGCGCCAGCGACTCGGGCTTGTCGGTGGGCGCATAGCGGCGGATGACCTCGCCGCCCCGGCCGACCAGGAACTTGGTGAAGTTCCACTTGATGGCCTTGGTGCCCAGGATGCCCGGCGCCTCGGCCGTGAGCCAGCGGTAGAGCGGCGAGGCCTCTGCGCCATTCACGTCGATCTTGGCCATGACGGGGAAGCTCACGCCGTAGTTCAGCTGGCAGAAGCTGGCGATCTCGTCGTTGCGGCCCGGGTCCTGCCCGCCGAACTGGTTGCACGGAAAGCCCAGCACCACCAGGCCCTGGCCGGCGTACTGCCGGTGCAGCGCCTCCAGCCCCGCGAACTGCGGCGTGAAGCCGCAGGCGCTGGCGGTGTTGACGATGAGCAGCACCTGGCCGGCGTACTGGCTGAGCGGCACGGGCGGGCCGCTCATGGGCTGGACTTCGAAATCGTAGATGCGGGTCATGGGCGAAGGCTCCTGTGAGGGTGGAGAGGCAGGCGAAAACCCATTGTGGCGCGCGGCGCGCCGGCATGCAGGCCACGCGCCAGCCGGCCGGCGCCGCCCGTCAGCTGCAGGCGCGCAGCGTGCGGCCCATCAGCGCGGGGCGCAGGCGGTCCAGCCGCGCGGCCTGGGCGTCGCCGGCCGGCAGGCTCAGGCGCAGCATGTATTCGCTGGGCGTGCCGGTGCGCTCCTGCACCACGCGGGCCGTGCGCACGCCCTGGCCGGCCAGCGCGGCCAAGGCCCGCTCGGCGGCCTCCTGGCTGGCATAGCGGCCCAGCGACAGGCCGGGCTCCAGCGCGGGGTTGCCGGGGCGGTCGTAGGCCACTTTGCGCGCCCGCAGCTCGGCGCGCTTGCGGGCCAGCGCGTCTTCGTCGGGGAAGCGGCCCATATAGACCATCCAGCGGCCCGAGGTGGGCGTGAAGTCCAGGCTCCAGCTGCCGGCCGCGAAGCCCGCCGCCGGCAGGGCCACGCGCAGGGTGTCGGCCTGGCTCTGGTCGAAGGGGCCGGCCTGCTGGCAGACCAGCCCGGTCGTGCCGGCGGCGATGGGGCCGATGGGTGCCGTGGCCGCCGATGCCGCCGATGCCGCAGCGCTGGCCGGCTGCGCGGGCGGCACGGGTACGACAGCTGCAACAGGTGCGGTGGAAGCGGCGCCGGACGCCGCCGGGGCGGCCACGGAGGCCACCGCAGCCGCAGGCACCGCAGGCGCGGCGGCCGCAGTGCTGGCCTGCGCCGTGGACGGTGAGGCGGAGACGGAGGCGGAAGCGGAAGCCGCTGGCGGCTGCAGCCGCAGGATCTCCGGGCGGATCTGCTGCGTCAGGCGCTGCGGCTCCGACGGATCTTCGGGCCCCAGCCCCACGCCGCGCAGCATGCCGCCCGACCAGGCGTAGTAGCCGGCATTGGCCAGCAGCAGGACGAGGAAGGCGATGCGCAGCATGGCGGAAGGATAGGTAGAAGGAGATGGGGCGGGCGCTACGGCCGGGGCAGCGCCTGCCCGGCCGGGCGCACGCTGATCTCGGAACTGGTGACGGACTGCAGCCCGCCCGGCGTCTGCACCTGCAGGGCGCCGTCGGTCGCCACACCGCGCGCGCTGCCGGCCTGGCCGTCGCTCAGGGTCACGTCGCGCCCTGCCAGCACGTCGCGCCGGGCGAAGCGCGGCTGCACGGGAGCGAAGCCGTGGCGCTCGAAGGCCTGCAGCGTGGCCACCAGCGGCGCGGCGATGCGGGCCAGCGCTGCGGGCGCGTCCAGCGCGGGATCGACCTCGCTCAGGCTGGCGGGCGGGGTGTTCATGCCGTCCCCCGGGCGCGGCAGCAGGTTGATGCCTATGCCCACCACCACGTACCGCACGCCGGACTGCGCCGTGCCGGCGGCCTGCGGCCCGACGAAGCTGGCGGTTTCGACCAGGATGCCGCCCAGCTTGCGGTCGCCGTCCAGCCACAGGTCGTTGGGCCATTTCAGGCCGATGCGCGGGGTGGCGCCGCCGGGCGCGGGCAGGACGGGCTGCAGGCTTTCGGCCACGCTCACGCCCACGGCCAGCGACAGGCCCGACCAGTCGGCCGGCGCCAGCGGCAGGCCCAGCGAGAACATCAGCGATGGCAACGCGCCCGTGCGCTCGGCCTCCGTGCCCTCCGCCTGGCTCTGCCAGGGCCGGCCCATGCGGCCGCGGCCGGCGGTCTGCGCCTCGGCGACCAGCAGCGTGGGCTCGGCACGGCCGGCGCGGGCCCGGCGCATGAGTTCGGTGCTGGTGGAATCGATGCTGGGCAGCACCTCGACGGTGAAGCCGGGCAGCAGCGGCTCCACGGCCAGCCAGATGTCTTCGGCCGGCCAGCGCACGGGCTGCTGCGCCCTCATGCGCGGCGGCTCCGGCCCGGGGCGGCGGCCTCGGGCTTGGCTTTGGCCCTGGCTTTCGCCGTCTTCGCATCGGGCGTGGCCCGGGCCTGGGGCTTGGGCGCCAGCCCCGGCGGCACCCAACCGCGCTTGGGCGCCAGCAGCGTGCCGCGGCAGTTGGCGCTGCCGCACCAGCAGGGGTATTCGGCCTTGAGCTTCGGGGTGTAGCGCTCTTCGACGATCAGGCCGTAGTCATAGTTCAGCTCTTCGCCCGCGGCGATGTTGCGCAGCGCGGTGATGAAGATGCGGCCGTCCCGCTCGTCGGCGAAGCAGTTGGGATCGCAGCTGTGATTGATCCAGCGCGAGGAGTTGCCGCCGTAGTTGGCGTCGATCACCCGGTCTTCATCGACGTGGAAATAGAAGGTATGGTTCGGCTGCGCGGGATCGTGCGGATGCCGGTCCTGCGCCTCCTGCCAGCTGATGACCTCGCCGGTGTATTCGATGATGGCCTCGCCCTCGGCGATGGGCTGCACGGCGAAGACGCCCTTGCCATGCACGCCCGAGCGCCGGGTCTGGATGCGCCGCCCCGGTGCGAAAGGGGCTGCTGCGGGCGGGGCGATGCGGGGCATGGCAAAAACTCTGTTAGTTTGAATAGGCACCCATGCGTGCGCATGCGCGCGTGAGGCCCACGAATTGTAGAAGCGCCTCTGGAGGCGAGATCCCAAAATGACCAAGACTCTGGTAATTGCAGAAAAACCATCGGTGGCGCAGGACATCGTGCGCGCACTTACGCCCATCGCCGGCAAGTTCGACAAGCACGAAGACCATTTCGAGAACGACCGCTACCTGGTCACCAGCGCCGTGGGCCACCTGGTGGAGATCCAGGCCCCCGAGGAATTCGACGTCAAGCGCGGCAAGTGGAGCTTCGCGCACCTGCCGGTGATCCCGCCGCACTTCGACCTGAAGCCCGTGGACAAGACCAAGAGCCGCCTGAACGCCGTCGTCAAGCTGGCCAAGCGCAAGGACGTGACCGATCTGGTGAACGCCTGCGACGCGGGCCGCGAGGGCGAGCTGATCTTCCGCCTGATCGAGCAATATGCGGGCGGCGCCAAGGGCACCCTGAGCAAGCCCATCCGCCGCCTCTGGCTGCAGTCGATGACGCCCCAGGCCATCCGCGACGGCTTCGAGAACCTGCGCAGCGAGCAGCAGATGCAGGGCCTGGCCGACGCCGCGCGCAGCCGCTCCGAGGCCGACTGGCTGGTCGGCATCAACGGCACGCGGGCGATGACGGCGTTCAACTCGCAGGGCGGCGGCTTCTTTTTGACCACCGTGGGCCGGGTGCAGACGCCCACGCTGTCGCTGGTGGTGGAGCGCGAGGAGAAGATCCGCAAGTTCGTCAGCCGCGAATACTGGGAAATCCACGCCGGCTTCCATGCCGAGGCCGGCGAATACCTGGGCAAGTGGTTCGACCCGAAGTGGAAGAAGAACAGCGACGACCCCGAGGCCCGCGCCGACCGCGTCTGGGAGATCCACGAGGCGCTGGCCATCGCCGAAGCCGTGCGCGGCAAGGCCGCCACCGTCACCGAGGAGAGCAAGCCCACCAGCCAGGCATCGCCCCTGCTGTTCGACCTGACCAGCCTGCAGCGCGAGGCCAACGGCAAGTTCGGCTTCTCGGCCAAGACCACGCTGGCGCTGGCGCAGAGCCTGTATGAACGCCACAAGGCGCTGACCTATCCGCGTACCGATTCGCGCGCCCTGCCCGAAGACTATCTGCCCGTGGCGCGCGACACCTTCGGCATGCTGGCCACCAGCGGCATGCGCCACCTGGCGCCCTACGCCCAGCAGGCGCTGGACCAGAACTACGTGCGCCCGAGCAAGCGCATCTTCGACAACGCCAAGGTCAGCGACCACTTCGCCATCATCCCGACCACGCAGGCGCCCAGCGGCCTGTCGGAAGCCGAACAGAAGCTCTACGACCTGGTCGTGCGCCGCTTCATGGCCGTGTTCTTCCCCAGCGCCGAATACCTGGTCACCACCCGCATCAGCCAGGTGGTGGGCCATTCTTTCAAGACCGAAGGCAAGGTGCTGGTCAAGCCCGGCTGGCTCGCCATCTACGGCAAGGAAGCCGCGAACGAGGTCGAGGACGGCAAGGCCGGCGACAAGGGCCAGCCGCTGGTGCCCGTGCGCCCCGGCGAGATGACGCACACCGAATTCGCCGAGGCCAAGGGCCTGAAGACCAAGCCGCCCGCGCGCTACTCCGAAGCCACGCTGCTGGGCGCCATGGAAAGCGCCGGCAAGCAGATCGACGACGAGGAACTGCGCTCGGCCATGCAGGAAAAGGGCCTGGGCACCCCGGCCACGCGCGCGGCCATCATCGAAGGCCTGCTGACCGAAAAGTACATGCTGCGCGAAGGCCGCGAGCTGATCCCCACCGCCAAGGCCTTCCAGCTGATGACCCTGCTGCGCGGCCTGGAGGTCGATGAGCTCTGCCGCGCCGACCTGACGGGCGAGTGGGAATACAAGCTCTCGCAGATGGAAAAGGGCCAGCTCAGCCGCGAAGCCTTCATGCAGCAGATCGCCGGCATGACAGAGCGCATGGTCAAGAAGGCCAAGGAATACGACCGCGACACCATTCCCGGCGACTACGCGACGCTCTCCGCCCCCTGCCCCAACTGCGGCGGCGTGGTGAAGGAGAACTACCGACGCTATGCCTGCATGGGCAAGTCGGGCGACGGCTCGGATGCCTGCGGCTTCTCGTTCGGCAAGTCGCCCGCCGGCCGCACCTTCGAGACCGCCGAGGCCGACCAGCTGCTGCGCGACCGCCGCATCGGCCCGCTGGAAGGCTTCCGCTCCAAGGCCGGCTGGCCGTTCACCGCCGAAGTCGCCATCGTGCGCGACGAAGAGGCCGGCAACTACAAGCTCGAATTCGACTTCGGCGACGACCGCGCGGCCGAGGAATCGGGCGAGCTGGTGGACTTCGGCGACCAGGTCAGCCTGGGCGACTGCCCCGTCTGCGGCGCGCCCGTCTACGAGCACGGCGCCAACTACGTCTGCAGCAAGGCCGTGCCCACCGCCGCCCAGCCCACGCCCAGCTGCAGCTTCAAGAGCGGCAAGGTCATCCTGCAGCAGCCCGTGGAACGCTCGCAGATGAGCAAGCTGCTGGCCACCGGCAAGACCGACCTGCTGGACAAGTTCGTCAGCATGCGCACCCGCCGCAACTTCAAGGCCTTCCTGGCCTGGGACAAGGAAGCCGGCAAGGTCAACTTCGAGTTCGAGCAGCGCGACAGCAAGTTCCCGCCGCGCAAGACCGCGGCCGCCACTAGCAAAACAGGAGCAACCGGCGCAGGTAAAACAGGCGCTGCAGCCAAGAAGGCCGCCACCGCCAAGCCTGCCGCCAAGAAGGCAACGGCGGCTACCAAGGCCAAGGCCCCGCGCAAGAGCGCCGCCGGCACATCGCCCAGCCCCGCCCTGGCCGCCGTGATCGGCCCGGAACCCGTGGCCCGCCCCGAGGCGGTGAAGAAGATGTGGGAATACATCAAGGCCCACAATCTGCAGGACCCCAAGGACAAGCGCACCATCGTCGCCGACGCCAAGCTGCGCGCCGTGTTCGGCAAGGAATCGGCCGGCATGTTCGAGCTGGCGGGCATCCTGGGCAAGCATCTGCAAGGAGATGGCGAATGACGACGACCACCACGACCACCGGCGAGGGGCGCCCCGCCCCTTCTTCTTCTGCCGCCACGGCCCGCGAGGGCCGGCCCCAGGCCCCAGGGCGCGCGCGCCGCGCCGGCGCTGCGGCCTTGCTGGCCTGCGGCGCAGCCCTGGCCCTCAGCGGATGCGGCACCGTGGCCTCACGCCCCTCCAACGACCCGGCCACCAGCACCCAGGCCAGCGAAAGCGGGGTGACGGTGTTCGGGACGGTCGATGTGGGGGTGGGGGGAGTGCGGTCTTCGCGGTGAGCGTGGGAGATAGGAAAGCGCACAGGCTGGCTGGAGCTTCAAGGCACCACATCGACAACGCAGAACCTGTCAGCCCGTGGAGACCAGCATCCAACTCCTGACGACGCAGGACGCCGAAGCGGCCTGCGACATAGTCCGAAGCTCCATTGCTGAATGCTGCTTCGCTGATCACCGGGGTGACCCGGAAGTCATACGAACCTGGCTCGGCAACAAAACGCCCGACAACTTCCGGGCTTGGTTTTCATCGCCGCAAAACATTCCGTTCGGTGCATTCGATGGTGTCAGGCTTGTCGGTGTGGCTCTCGTATCTGCATCCAGCCTCAGCCTTTGCTATGTGGCGCCCGAAGCACTCCACCGCGGCATAGGCAAGAGCCTTCTGGCCGCCGCCGAAGCAATGGCTCGCCGAAGAGGTGTCGAGGAGCTCCATTTGGAAAGCACCCGCACGGCAGAAGCGTTCTACCGGAGAAATGGGTTTCAGCCGTCCGGCCCGGTGCAGGTCTGGGCAGAACTGCAGGCGCTTCCGATGAGCAAATCTTTAATTCCCATCCATCCTCTCGAGCAACCTGAGCATTAGACAACCATGGCAGTGACGAGTGGGCATGGAAACCCCAAATGGACACGCGAAGAGGTCATCCTCGCCCTAGAGCTTTACATCGAATGCGGGGAAAAAACTCCACCAGCATCGGACTCGAAGGTCAAGGAGCTCTCCGACTTACTACGATCTTTTCCGCATCACAGTGAAGCAGCACGAAAGCCATCGTTTCGGAATCCCGATGGTGTGGCATTCAAACTTCAGAATCTCAGGCAGGTCGCAACAGGCAAGGGGCTAGGCAATGTCTCCAAAGTGGATCGCACTGTTTGGAACGAATTAGGCTCCGAGCCATATAAATTAAAAATGCTTGCCACCCTCATCAAGGCTGGTATCAATACGCTGAACGAAGTCCGAGAGAATGAGCCATCCTATGATGTTTTCGCAGAGGGACGAGTCGTCACGGAAACCCACTTACGCAGAGAACGAGATCCGGTGCTTCGCGCTCGTTTAATCGAGCAGCGCAAGAAAAAAGGGCAGTTGACCTGCGATCTCTGCGCGAAGGGCACGACAGGAATACAAGCCAGCTTTGCAGAGTCGACCTATGAAGCACACCATATTATTCCATTAGCTTTAGGAGAGGAGCGCTCCACTAGAATCGCAGACATGGCATTGCTTTGCGCGTGCTGCCATCGCCTTGTTCATAAAGCTATAGCATCTGAAGGCCGCTGGATCGACCTTGCAGAAGCAAGAAAATTTATCTATGGAGAACACCCCTGACGAAAGAACCCAGAAGACATCTAAATTCCTCTCGATATTCTCCAGAAAGCGTAAATTGAAAAGCCAACATCTCGAAATCTTACGAGCATTGAAATAGAAAATCTCGGGTGACATAGCCTGGTTGGCTGACCGATTAATTGGCTGCCCCGTGTACCGCCGAGACCTTTCCCTATACCTGGATGGGTCACGTTGCATCTCTCTTCACCTCAGGCCCCTTGATCCATGACCGCCCTGGAAACCTCCTGGCCCCTAGCCTGGTCCGACCTGTCCCTCGCGCCGCCTCCAGCCCTGCAAGACCAGCTCATCGCCGCCTACCAGGAACCCCAGCGGCACTACCACTCGCTGCAGCACCTGAGCGAATGCCTGGCCCACTTCGCTGCCGTGCGCGATCAGGCGCAGCACCCCGGCGAAGTCGCCCTGGCGCTGTGGTTCCACGATGCGGTCTATGACGTCAAGGGCTCCGCCAACGAGCGGCAGAGCGCGGACTGGGCCGTCCGCGAGCTGCAGGCGGCGGGGGCCGGCGCCGCGGTGCTGGGCCGCGTGGAGCGGCTCATCATGGCGACGCAGCACGGCGCGGCGGAGCCTGACGCCGGCGAGCCCGACCAGCAGCTGCTGGTGGACATCGACCTTTCCATCCTGGGCGCCGCGCCCGAACGCTTCGCCGAATACGACCGGCAGGTGCGCGCCGAATACTGCTGGGTGCCCGGCATCATCTATCGCATGAAGCGCAAGGCCGTGCTGCAATCGTTCCTGGCACGCCCGCACATCTACGGTACGGCGCATTTCCAGCAGCGCTACGAGGCGCAGGCACGACGCAATCTGGCGCTTGCGGTGGCGTAGCGAGAGCAGCCGCCTACACCACCAGCCGCGAATGCCCCACGCCACCCCCCTTCACCACCCGGATCTGCGCCGGTATCCGCTCCTTCAGGGCCTCCACATGGCTGATGATCCCGATCATCTTGCCGCTGGCGTTGAGTGAATCCAGCGCCGTGAGCGCCACCTCCAGGGTGTCGCCGTCCAGCGATCCGAAACCTTCGTCGAGAAACAGCGAGTCGATGGAGGTCTTGTGGCTCACCAGGTCCGACAGCGCCAGCGCGAGCGCCAGGCTGACCAGGAAGCCTTCGCCGCCCGACAGGGTGCGCGTGTCGCGGGGCACGTCGCCCTGCCAGGCATCCACGATTTCCAGCTCCAGCTCGCCCGTCGGTTTGCGGCGCAGCAGGTAGCGGCCGTGCAGGCGGTTCAGGTGCTGGTTCGCCAGCTGCAGCAGATGGTCGAGCGTGAGGCCCTGGGCGAACCTGCGGAACTTGTCGCCCTTGGCGGAGCCGATCAGGCTGTCCAGCCGCTGCCACAGGTCCGTCTCCGCCGTCTGGCTGGCGATATGCGCGAACAGGGCCTGCTGGTTGCTGCGCAGCTGGGCGTCCTGGGCCAGCAGGGCGCGGTGGGCGCCGATCTGTTCGCTGAAAGCGGTGCGCTGCGCTTCCAGCTCGGCCAGGCGGGCCGTCAATTCTTCGGCCGAATGCGGCGTGGGCGCCTGGGCTTGCAGCTGCGCTTGCTGGGCTTTGGCGGCCTGCAGCAGGGCGTCGGCGCGTTGCTGCGCGCTGTGCAAGGCGTCGCGCAGGGTGGCCAGCCGCAGGCGTTCTGGTTCGGGCAGCAGGGCTGCCTCGAACGCGGCCAGGTCGGCGAAGGGGCTGGCCTGCAGCGCGGCCTGCCAGGCCTCGGCCGCCTGTTTCAAGTGGGTGTTCTGCTGGGCCAGCGTGGCCTGTGCCTGGGCTTCGCGGCCCTCCAGCTCGGCGAGGCTGCGTTGCAGGCGGTCGATGGCCTGAACGCTCGTCGCCAGCGCGGCTGCGGCTGTACCGCCCGCCAGGCCGTCGTGCGCTGCTGGCTCCGGCTCTGGCTCTTGCTGCTCCTGTGCTGCGCCATCCCGGCCCTCTGCGGCCTCCAGGCGGGCCTGCAATGCGGTCCAGCGATGCGCCCACTGCCCGGCCTCGGCCTGGGCGGCATCGCGCCGTGACTGCAGGCGGGCGATGGCGTGGGCCAGCGTCTGCAGCTCCGCCTGGGTCTGGCGCCAGCGCTGCCATTCGGCTTCGCGCGCCTGCAGCCAGGGTGCAGGGTCGGCGGGCAGGGTGTAGCCGGCGTCTTCCACGGCGGCGCGCAGGCGGGACTCCAGCGCGGCGAGTTCTGCCTGGGCGGATTCGATCGCCTGCGACAAAGCTGATTGGCGGGCTTGCGCTTCCTGGGCGGCCTGCTGCTGCAGCGCCAGCTGGTGCGTAGCGTTTTGCACGGCTTGGTCAGCGTCCCTGAGCGCGTCCGCCGCCTGCTGCACCTGCTGCTCACCCGTTTCTGCGTGCTGCAAGGCGCTCGCCAGCTGTGCCAGCGCGTCCATGGCCGATTGCAGTCGGACGGCCAGCATGTCGGCGTGGCGCCAGGCATCGGCACTCAGTGCGGCGGAGTCGGCCAACTGCGCGGCGCTGGCTGACCACCGGGCTTGCCAGTCCGCTCGCTGCTGCTCGGTGTGCGCCTGCTGTTCTTCGCGAGCGGCCAGCTGGGTCTTGCTGGCGGCCAACGATTCGGCGACGGCCTGCCCCTGGGCACGCAATGCGTCCAGTTCGGCTTCTTTTTGCGCCAGTGCCGCTGCGGTGGCCGACACGTCCAGCGCCTGGTAGGCGTCGATGGCGGGGTGCGCCGTGGCGCCGCACAGCGGGCAGGGCTCGCCGGGCTGCAGGGCGTGGCGGTGCTGGTCCAGGCTCTGGATGCGGCGCTCCTGATCCAGCAGCTTCTGCTTGTCGGCGACCTGTTCCTTGAGCACCTTGTACTGCCCGAGCAAGGCCTGGCGCGAGGCCTCGTGCCGGGCCACGGCAGCTTCCGCGCGCTGCACCTCGGCCGCCAGCGCGATGTGCTGCTCGGCCAGGTCGCGGCCTTGCCGCCCCAGATGCTCGATCTGCTGCCAGGCAGTCACCTGCGCCTGTGCGTGCTGCCAGCGCTGGCGCAGCGCAGCGAGGGGCTGTCCATCCAGCCGCTGGCGCTGAGCCGCCTGGGCGGCCTGCAGCGCGGCAGCCGCTGCCGCCCGGGCCTGGGTGGCCGCATCCACGGCCATGCCCTGGGCCCCGATCTGCCCGGCGCGCTGGGCGATGTCGTCCTGCAGCGCTTGCAGCGCCGTGCGCTGCCCGGCCAGCCGGCCTTGCAGGGTCTGGTGCTGCGCCAGCTGCTGCCGCCATTCGCCCAGGCGCTCGCCCAGATGGGCGTGCTGCGGATGGGCGGCGCAGTAGTCGGTGTGGCGCTGGTGCGCTGCCTCGGCCTGCGCCAGTTCGCCCTGGGCCGCATCGGCCACGCGGCGGGCCAGCAGGGCGGCGCGGTGGTGGTGCCGGGCGTGGGCTGCGGCTTCCTGCCGGTGCTGCGTCTGCAGGCTGGCCAGCAGCGCAGCGCTGCTGTGGCAGGCCGCCTGCGCCTGCTGCCAGGCGGTGTGCGGGGCGCGCAGGGCCTGGGCGGGTTCGCTGGCGGCCAGGCGCTGCAGTTCGGGGGCGGCGGCTTGCAGTGCGGCGGTGGACTGTCGCTGGCTGGCTTCTGCAGCTTCCACGCCCTGCGCCGCGCGCGCCAGATCGATATGCCATTGGCGGTGGCCGGCGGTGGTGGCATGGGCAACCTTTACCGCATCCAGCGCCAGCGTCCATGCCTGTATTTCTTCCTGCATGGCCGCGATGCGCTCTGCGGGCAGCAGTTCCACGCCGTCGGCGTGGGCCTTGAGCTGGTCGAGCTGCTGCCGGGCGTCGCGGGCGCGCTCGAAGACCTGGCGCGATATCTCGCCGTAGATCTCGGTGCCGGTCAGCTCTTCCAGCAGCTCGGCCCGGTCATTGGCGCTGGCGTTCAGGAAGGCGGCGAACTGTCCTTGCGCCAGCAGCATTGAGCGGGTGAAGCGGCCGAAGTCCAGCCCGGTGATGGCGGCCACGCGCCGCAGCTTGTCGCTGCTCTGGCTGCTGAGGATGGTGCCCGCGCCGGTGGCCGGGTCCACCTGGGCCAGCTCCACCCTCGGGTCCTGCAGGGCGCCGTCCACCTTGTCGCGCGCGCGGCGCTGGCTCCAGAAGGCGCGGTACACGGCACCCTTCACCTCGAACTCCACCTCGGCGAGGCAGTCGGCGGTGTGGCGCGTCATGATGTCGTTGGCCGTCTTGGAGACGCTGGCAAGCCGCGGCGTCTGGTGGTAGAGCGCCAGGCAGATGGCGTCCAGCAGCGTGGACTTGCCCGCACCCATGGGGCCGGTGATGGCGAAGAGGCTGTTGTCCGTAAAGGGGGGCTGGGTGAAGTCGATCGCCCACTCGCCCTTGAGCGAATTCAGGTTCTTCAGGCGCAGCTTCAGAATCTTCATGCGGCGCTGCCTTCCGTGATGCCGCGGACCACCTCCGCGTAGCGCTGCCGCAGGGCTTCGTGCGTGCCGGAATCCAGCTGTTCCAGCGCCAGCCGCCGGGCGAACACGTCGTCGGGGCTGAGTTCGTCCAGCGTCTCCATGGCGTTGCCTGCCATCGCGGCCGATGCGCTCGCCCGCTGGCGCCGCACCCGCAGCACCTCCACGGGCAGGCCCTGCGCCATGGCGCCGATGCGGGCGGGCAGGTCTTGCAGGTAGTCGTCCTCCGCCACCGTCACCTCCAGCCACGCGGGCCGCTCCGCGCTGCCTTGCGCGGCAGCGGCGGCGATGGCGCCTTCCAGTTCAGCCAGGTTGCCGCTGACGGACACCAGGGCCTGGAACCTGGGCACGGCCAGGGGCGTGATCTGGGCGCTGCCGTCGCCGGCCAGGTCCACCAGCAGCACTTCCTTCTGCTGCCAGGCCTCGTCGAACCCCAGCGGGATCGGCGAGCCGCAGTAGCGGATGTGGTTCAGGCCACCAACCTGCTGCGGCTTGTGGATATGCCCGAGCGCGATGTAGTCCACGGGCGGGAAGGCGGCCGTGGGGAAAGCCTCCAGCGAACCCACATAGATCTCGCGCACCGACTCGTTGCTGCTGGCACCCACCGTGGTGAGGTGGCCCGTGGCGATGAGCGGTATGGGCCGGCCCGCCGTCTCCTGCAATTGCGCCTGCCGATTGCGCGCCGCCTCGTGGACACCCTGGTAGTAGGCCTGGATCGCCCCTTGCAGCGACTGCTGCTTCTCCTGCGCGCTCTGTCCGGCCTGGCTTTGCAGCAGGTCGCGCGGGCGCAGGAACGGCACGGCGCACACCACGCAGCCGGCTTCTCCGTTGGCACCCCGCCGGGGCAGCACGACGACATGCTCCGCCGGGTCGCCGACCGCGCCGACGACCGTCGTGCTCAGCACGGCCAGCAGGGACCGGCTTTCGCCCAGCGTCGCCACCGAGTCGTGGTTTCCGCCCAGCAGCAGCAGCGCGACCCCGGCGCGGTGCAGCCCCGCGACCAGTTCGCTGTACAGCTCGCGCGCATAGCTGGGCGGCGTGCCGGTGTCGAAGATGTCTCCCGCGATGAGCACGGCGTCCACGGCATGCGTATCGACCTGCGCCAGCAACCAATCGATCAGGGCGGCGTGCTCCGCCTGGCGGCTCTTGCCCATGAAATGCTGGCCGAGATGCCAGTCGGAGGTGTGGAGGATGCGCATGGTGGTGGGGGCGAGGTTGGATGCTGCGGTGAGCAATATTCTGTCTGCCACCGGCTGCGGGCCGCGGCCGGCCGGCGCGTTGCCAGAGGCAGGTGCGGCGGCGGAGGGCTTTGCCTGACCACATGCGGTGACTATGCGGCTCATTCACCGCAAAAACTGCGGCGAATAACCCCGCATTCACCGCAGCCCCTGCGAGACAGACCCCGCGCCGGCGCCCGGCTAATATCCCCAGCCCTGCCCGCCCGGGCATTTCCCCCCACGACCACTCACTACCCACGGAGATAGCACCCATGTTCAGCCATGTCATGGTCGGCGCCACCGACCTCGAACGTTCCAAGCGCTTCTACGACGCCCTGCTGGGCACCCTGGGCATCGGGCCCGGCGTCGCCAACAAGGGCACGCGCTTCTTCTACCGCAGCCCCACGGGCCTGTTCGGCATCACGCTGCCCATCAACGGCGAGCCGGCCACGCATGGCAACGGCAGCACCATCGGCTTCGCCATGGATTCGCCCGAGCAGGCCGACGCCTTCCACGCGGCCGGCGTGGCCAACGGCGGCACGACCTGCGAAGACCCGCCGGGCTGGCGCGACTTCGGCGGCAGCAAGATCTATCTGGCCTATGTGCGCGACCCGGACGGCAACAAGCTCTGCGCCATCTTCCGGCCGCAGCAGGCCTGACCAGAGACCGCTCTTCTTTCTTTTGCTTCGCTTTCGATAGCTGCCGGCGCAGGCTCTACCAGCGCCGGCAGCCGATTTCATTTCCAAGGACCCCGCATTGCAATCCGCCAGCCCCAGCACCTTCGACGCCGCCTATTACCAGCGCTTTTACTTCGACAAGAAGACCAGCGTGGTGGACCCGGCCCACATGGAGCGGCTGGGCGCATTCGTCTGCAGCTACCTGCACTACCTGCGGGTGCCGGTGCTGCGCGTGCTGGACGTGGGCTGCGGCATCGGGCTGTGGAAGGGCATCGTGGAAAAGCACATCCCGGCCGCCCGCTACAAGGGCGTGGAATTCAGCCCCTACCTGTGCGAGCGCTTCGGCTGGCAGCAGGGCTCGGTGGTGGACTATGCCGCGCCCGTGCCCTTCGACTTCGTGATCTGCCAGGGCGTGCTGCCCTACCTGAGCGAGCCCGATCTGCAGGCCGCGCTGCGCAACCTGGGCCGGCTGTGCCGGGGCGCGCTCTACATCGAGGCGGTCTCGCGCGAGGACTATGAGCGCGACATCATCGACGAGGACCTGACCGACGGCCGCGTCTTCCGCCACAGCGCCGGGCTCTACCGCAGCGGCCTGCGCGAGCATTTCGTGGAACTGGGCGGCGGGCTGTGGCTGAGCCGGGAGGCGGAGGTGCCGCTGTTCGAGCTGGAGCATGTGGGCCAGGGCGCATAGGTGCCTCTCTAGAATCCAGGCCCATGCACCCCACCCTCGCTCAGCACCTGCCGCAAATCGCCGCCATCTGCGGGCGCTTCGGCGTGCGCAGGCTGGAGGTGTTCGGCTCCGCCGCGCGCGCTGACGACTTCGACCCGGTCCGCAGCGACGTGGATTTTCTGGTCGAGTTTTCGCCCGGCTCGCCGGCGGGCTTGCACGCCTTCTTCGGCATCAAGACGGCGCTGGAGCAACTGCTGGGCCGGCCGGTGGATCTGATCGAGCCCGGCGCAGTGCGCAACCCCTACGTGCTGGCAGGCATCCAGCAATCACGCGAGCCGGTGTATGTCTCTGCGTGATCCGCGCGCCTTTCTTTGGGACGTGCAGGAAGCCGCCGGTGCCATCCAACGCTTTCTGGCAGGAATGAGCGCAGAAGACTATGCCGCCAGCGAAATGGCGCAGGCGGCGGTGGAGCGCAAGTTCGAAATCATCGGTGAAGCACTGGGGCAACTGGCCAGGGCGGATGCTGCGCTGGCAGCACGCATCCCCGATCTGGCTCAGATCGTCGCTTTTCGCAACCAACTGATCCACGGCTATGCCCGCGTCCACGTCCGCACAGTCTGGAACGTGGCGCAGGACTCGCTGCCCGGTTTGGCGAGACTCACCGCCGAACTACTGAAAGAACTGGATTGACCGCTCCCCAGGCCCCCGCCGCCGCTGACGCCCAAAGCGGCGCCCCGCCCCCCTCCCCCCACGCCGTCTCCCGCCTGCGCACCGCCCGCCTCGCCCGCAGCGCCAAACCCTTCCTGGCCCGGGGCGGGCCGCGCGGCGAGCGCTGCCCGGGCTGCCGGCTGCCGCCCAGCCATTGCCTGTGCGCGGCGCGGCCGCAGGTGGCGGTGGGCGCGGGCGTGTGCCTGCTGATGGCGGACATCGAGCCGCTCAAGCCCAGCAACACGGGCTGGCTGGTAGCGGACGTGGTGGCCGACACCTTCGCCTTCGGCTGGGCGCGCACCGAGGTGGACCCGGGCCTGCTGGCGCTGCTGCGCGATCCGCAGTGGCAGCCCTATGTGGTGTTCCCGGGCGAATTCGTGGAGCCGCAGCGCGTGGTCACCCAGCTGCTGCCGCCGCCCCCGCCGCCAGCCCATGGCACGCCAGCCGTACCGGCCTCGGCAAAGCGCCCGCTCTTCGTGCTGCTGGACGCCACCTGGCCCGAGGCGCGCAAGATGTTCCGCAAGAGCCCCTATCTGGACGACCTGCCGGTGCTGAGCCTGGAGCCGGGCCAGCTGTCGCGCTACCGGCTGCGGCGCTCCACGCGGGGCGACCATTTCTGCACGTCGGAGGTGGCGGCGCTGTGCCTGGAACTGGCGGGCGAGACGCGAGCGGCCCGGGTGCTGGAGGCCTACCTCGACGTCTTCACCCACCACTACCTGCAGTCCAAGCACCAGCTGCCGCCGCGCTGGGACGGGGACGAGCACCGGCGGCTGCGGGCGCTGGTGGCAGGCAGGGACGATGCCAGCAGCGGGGAACCGGCCTCTACGCCCGATCGGGATCGGGACCCGGCTCCGCCGCAGCGAGCCTGACCGCCCTCCGACCACGGCCTGCCGCCACCACGGCCGAGCCGAAGGGCCGGCTGAGGTAGCGCGAACCCAGCTCGCCGAAGCGCCAGGGCACCTCCACGGCCTTGGAGATGCCTATGCGCGGGCCGGTGGCGATGGCGGTGGCATGCACGCGCGCTGCTGCGGCGCCGGCCGGCTCCAGCAGCGCGAACGGCACCTGGTCCAGCGGATGGCCGTTGAGCCGTGCATCGACGCCCAGCGCCTGCGCCAGGCGGCCCGGGCCGGCGCACAGCAGGCGCAGGTCCTGCAGCCCGCGGCGGGCGCGCATGGCGTCCAGCCCGTGGGTGGGCTCCAGCGCGCGCAGCAGCACGCCGGCGCCATGGCCGGCTTCGCGGCAGACGGTATTCAGGCACCAGTGCAGGCCATAGGAGCGATAGACGTAGGCGCGAGCCGGCGGGCCGAACATGGCGGCGTTGCGCGCGGTGAGGCCGCCGTAGGTGTGCGAAGCGGGGTCGCCCTGGTCGTAGGCCTCGGTCTCCACGATGCGCCCGCCCACGCCGTCCACCAGCAGGGTCACGCCGATCAGCCGGCGCGCCACCTCGTGCGCAGGGGCGGTGAAGTCGATGGCGGCGGGGACCAGGCCGGGCACGGGACCAGCTGGCGGAATGTCGGGTGGCTTGGGCATGGGGTACGGAACAGAGGATGGCAGCGGGGCCGAGCACGCGGCGTCGGCCGATGGCGCATCCTGCGCGGCAGACGGACACACGTGTCCAACAGCCGCTTACACACCCCTGCGGCACCGCCGATACGATGGCCGGCCCAAGACAGTCTTCGCGAACGCGCCCCTTCCCACCTCCTCCATGCACCGCCGCCTCCTGATCGCCACCGCCCCCGCCGCCGTTTTCGCCGCCCTGCTGGGCTGCGCCGCCACGGCCTCGGCCGGGCCGCGCTACACCATTCCCCGCGAGCAGATCGAAGAGACGCTGGCCGAGCGTTTTCCGCGCCGTTTCCCGCTGGCCGGGCTGGTGGAGCTGACGGTGCAGGCGCCGCGCATCGCGCTCAAGCCCGAGCGCAACCGTCTGGCGGCCGACATGGCGGTGGATGCGGGCGGCCCGCTGCTGCGGCGCAACTACCCCGGCCGGCTGAACGTGGAGTTCGGCCTGCGCTACGAGCCCAGCGACCGCACGCTGCGGGCGCACGACATCCAGCTGAACTCGCTGGAATTTCCCGACCTGCGGCCCGAAGCGGCAGCGCTGCTGGCGCAGTACGGGCCGCAGCTGGCGCGCGAGTCGGTGGGCGAGGTGGTGCTGCACACGCTGCGCCCGCAGGATTTGGCGCTGCCGGACGGCCTGGGCATGCAGCCCGGCGCCATCACGGTGACGGACCGCGGGCTGGCGGTGGAACTGGTGCCCAAGCCGCTGTCCTGACCGGGCTTGCGGGAAGGCTCCGCAGGCAGGAGCGCCCTGCGCGCGTCCGGCAAAGGCTCTGCAGGGAGACTCGCAGGCGCGCTGCCGTCCTGCACGGCCAGCTCGGCAGTTGAGCCACCCTGTCGCCATGAACGCATCTGCCCCTGCACCCCAGTCCGCCTCGCCCGCCCAGCCCACACAGCCGGCTGATGCCGCACGGCCAGGGCAGTCCCCATCCGCATCCGAGTCCACGTCGCCGCAAGGCGGGGGCCACCAGCGCCTCGCCGGCCGCGTGGCGCTGGTCACCGGCGGCGCCCAGGGCATCGGCCTGGGAGTGGCACTGCGGCTGGCCGAGGAGGGCGCAGACATCGCCCTGCACGTGCGCAAGGAGGACGAGCGCTCGGCCGAGGCGCAGCGGCGCATCGCCGCCACGGGCCGGCGCTGCGAGGTCTTCACGGGCGACCTGCGCGACGTGCCGCGCATGCAGGCCCTGGTGGCCGAGGCGGATGCCGCCTTCGGCCGGCTGGACGTGCTGGTCAACAACGCCGGCCTGGAGGTACGCGCCGGCTTCCTGGACGCCACCGAGGCCGACTACGACAAGGTGCTGGACGTGAACCTCAAGGGCGCCTTCTTCACCGCCCAGGCCTTCGCCCGCGCGCTGCGCGATGCGGGCCGGCCGGGCCGCATCATCCAGATGAGCTCGGTCCACGAAGACCTGCCCTTCCCGCACTTCAGCTCCTACTGCGCCAGCAAGGGCGGCCTGCGCATGCTGACGCGCAACATGGCGATCGAGCTGGCGCCGCTGGGCATCACGGTGAACAACGTGGCGCCGGGAGCGATCCGCACGCCCATCAACGACGCGCTGATGCAGCAGCCGGACAAGCTGGCGGCGCTCACCGCGCAGATCCCCCTGGGCCGCCTGGGCGAGCCGCCCGACGTGGCGGGCGCGGTGGCCTTCCTCGCCTCGCCCGATGCGGCCTACGTCACCGGTACCACGCTGGTGGTCGATGGCGGACTTTTGTGGAACTATGCGGAGCAATGAAGACCGCATAGACATGAGCAGCATGAGCGCCCTCACCGCCCCGCCCTCCGTCGCCCCGGCCGCCGGCGGCAGCCGCATCTCGGACCGGCACCCGGCCTACCGCATCCACCTGAACCTCTCGCGGGTGCAGGCGCCCGGCGCGCCGCCCTGCGACCACTGCACGCCGGCCGACCGCTACCAGGAGCTCTTCATCGCCGTGCAGAGCCAGCAGGTCTTCGCCGACAGCAAGACCTTCGTGGACTGCGCGCCGCTGCAGGAGCCCGAAGCCATCCTGGCCGCCTACCGGGCCCGGCATGCGCAGCCCGGCTTCGACCTGGGCGCCTTCGTGATGGAGCACTTCGCCTCGCCCGAGGTGGCGAACGACGACTACGTGGGCACGCCCGGGCTGTCGCTGGCCGAGCACATCGACGGGCTCTGGCCCGTGCTCACGCGCAGCCCCAAGGAACACCCGGAACGCGGCTCCGCCCTGCCGCTGGCTCACCCTTACGTGGTGCCGGGCGGGCGCTTCGCTGAGCTCTACTACTGGGATTCGTACTTCGCCATGCTGGGCCTGGCGGCCTCGGGCCGGCACGAACTGCTGCGCCACATGACGGACAACTTCGCGCGGCTGATCGACGCCTTCGGCTTCGTGCCCAACGGCACGCGCACCTACTACCTGAGCCGCTCGCAGCCGCCCCTCTTCGCCTCGATGGCCGAACTCAGCGCCCTGGCCGGCGGGCCGCCCGTGTCGCACTACCTGCCCCAGCTGCTGCAGGAACATGCCTTCTGGATGGACGGCCTGCACGTGCTGCACCCGGGCGATGCGCGCCGCCGCGTGGTGGCGCTGCCGGGCGGCGAAGTGCTGAACCGCTACTGGGACGACCGCGACACGCCGCGCGAGGAATCGTGGCGCGAGGACGTGGAGACCGCCTCCATGGCCGACCGCCCCTCGCCCGAGGTCTATCGCGACCTGCGCGCGGCCTGCGAGTCCGGCTGGGACTTCTCCACCCGCTGGCTGCGCGCACCCGACGCGGCCGACCCGGCAACGCTGCAGCTGTCGCAGATCGTCACCACGCAGCTGCTGCCGGTGGACCTGAACGCCTTCATGTACCGGCTCGAAGTCTCCATCGCCAAGGCCAGCCAGGCCACGGGCGACGCCGCCACGGCGCGCCACTTCCACGACCTGGCCGCGCACCGGCGCGAGGCCGTCAACCGCCTGATGTGGAACGAGGCCGAAGGCGCCTACTTCGACTACGACTGGAAGGCCGGCGCCCAGCGCACCTGCCTGACCGCCGCCACCCTGGTGCCGCTCTACGCCGGCATGGCCACCGAGGCGCACGCCGCCGCCGTGGCCCGCACCGTGCAGGCGCGGCTGCTGGCGCCCGGGGGCCTGGCGACCACCGAATGCGCCAGCGGCCAGCAGTGGGACCGGCCCAACGGCTGGGCGCCGCTGCAGTGGATGGCGGTGCGCGGGCTGGAACGCTACGGCCACCGCGAACTGGCGCTGGAAGTGCGCCGCCGCTGGATCGACACCGTGCGCGCCGTCTATCAGCGCGAAGGCAAGCTGGTCGAGAAATACGCCCTGCGTGCCACCGCGCACGACACCGCCACCGGCGGCGACGGCGGCGAATACCCGCTGCAGGACGGCTTCGGCTGGACCAACGGCGTGGTGCAATGCTGGCTGGACCCGCGCTACGACACCGACGCCGCCGCCCAGGCCGTCTATTACGGACCGCCGGACGAATCCCTGGCGCAGCAAAGCTGGGCCGACGAGCCCACGGCTTCGGACGCGGCGAACGCAGCCGCCGCATCGGCCACATCGGCCGCTACACGCAGCGGCGGCTGACCGCCCCTCTCCTGCCCCGCAGGAGCCCCCGGCGCACCGCATGGACGGTGCGCTGCCGCATCCATCGTTCTGGTTCGCGTGCCGCTCGCCCCGGGAGCGCCATGGCTCCAGCCATCCCTTCCGAGAAAGGAGTTCTCCGCATGGAACAACAGATCGCATCCGCCACCACCTGGCTGCACGCCGAAACCTTCTGGGGCCTGTCCGCCTCCAGCCTGCTCATCGCCGCCGCAGCCACGCTGCTGACCTACCTGGTGCTCATGCTGGCGCTGCGCTGGGCCGTGGGCCGGGCCAGCCAGGCGGCGGAGCAGCAGCAGCAGCAAGCCGGTGAGGGCGGCGCCGCCGCCGGTGCGCCGCGCGGCGGGCCGGCCACCATCGCCCTCCAGGTGCTGGCCGGCACCAGCCGCCTCTTGATCCTGCTGGCCGCGCTGCTGGTGGGTGCGGGCCTGCTGGACCTGCCCGGCCGCTGGCCCGCCAAGGTGGAGCAGCTGTGGTTCCTGGCGCTGGCGCTGCAGGTGGGCCTGTGGGGCACGCGCGCCACCACGCTGGTGGTGGACCGCTACCGCCAGCACCACGGCGCCACCGGGCCGGCACAGATGAGCGCGTCGGCCACGCTCATGTCCTGGGGCCTGCGCACCCTGCTCTGGGCCACGGTGCTGCTGGCCATCCTCTCGAACCTGGGAGTGAACATCACCGCCTTCGTCGCCAGCCTGGGCGTGGGCGGCATCGCCATCGCGCTGGCGGTGCAGAACGTGCTGGGCGACCTGTTCGCCTCCATGGCCATCGCGGTGGACAAGCCCTTCGAGGTGGGCGACTTCATCGTCGTGGGCAGCGTGGCCGGCACGGTGCAGCAGATCGGCGTGAAGACCACGCGCATCCGCGCCCTGAGCGGCGAGCAGGTGGTGATGAGCAACACCGACCTGCTCAAGCAGACCATCAACAACTACCGCCACCTGCGCGAGCGGCGCATCGTCTTCAACTTCCGCGTGGCCTACGGCACCCCTGCCGACACGGCCGAAGCCATAGCCCAGGCCGTGCGCCGCATCATCGAGGCCGAGCCCAACGCCCGCTTCGACCGCGCCCATCTGCAGTCCTTCAGCGAAACGGGGCTGGCCTACGAAGTCGTCTACATCGTGCTGGATGCGGGCTACAACACCTACATGGACCTGCAGCAGAAGATCAACCTGGCGCTGATGCGCGAGCTGGAGGCCATGGGCGTGGGCTTCGCCGTGCCCGAACGCCGCCTGCACATGGCGAGCCTGCCGCCCGAGCCCCCGGCGGCACCCCGCCACGCTATGGTTTGAATAGCAAGCTGCGCCCGTAGAATCTGCGCTGCCGGCCCACGAGGCCAGCAGCGCTTTTTTGCCATCCATTGCCTTCCCGGACACCCCACCATGACCCGCGACACCGCCCGCCAGAACGAACTCAAGAAGATGGAGCTGTGCGAGCCGTGCTCGGGCATACAGCGCAACTGGCGGCGCGCCCCCGGCCATGCCGAGCTGGTGCAGCGCGGCAGCCGCAAGGAAGAGCGCGAGGACGGCCGCATCGTCACCGTCACCCGCTATCGCTGCGACCGCTGCGGCACGGCCTGGGAGTACGAGAACGACAAGGCGGACCAGCACGCGGGCTGGTCGGTCGTGGGGGGGTGAGACCGAGGATTCAGCGCGCGCCGGCTGGCGCCTGCAGCACCGACGGGTCGGTATGCACCAGCTCCAGCGGAAAGCGCTGGCCCGCCAGATAGTCGCGGATGCACTGGAGCACCAGCGGGCTGCGCAGCCGGTCGGCGCAGCACTCGATCTCCGTGAGCGTCATCCACACCGTGCGCACGATGCCGTCGTCCAGCGTGCGCCAGGCATGCGGCGCGCCCACGCTGCCCGCGAAGGCGAAGCGCATGTAGGTGATGTCGTCGCCCGTGCGGGTGCGGGTGAAGCGGTTCAGGTACACGCCCACCAGCGCGGCAGGCGTGAAGTCGCAGGCAGTCTCTTCCAGCACCTCGCGGATGCAGCCCTGCACCGGCGATTCGCCGGGGTCCAGATGGCCTGCGGGGTTGTTCAGGCGCAGCCCATCGGCGGTGTCCTCTTCCACGAGCAGGAAGCGGCCCTCCTGCTCGACGACGGCGGCCACGGTGACGTTGGGTTTCCAGCGGTTGGGCATGGGGCGCATTATGGCAACGCTGGCCCGGGCCCATGCGCCTTTCGCGTCAGCCGGCGCGCCGTGGCGGCGCAGGCCGCAGCACCAGCCACAGCGCCCCGGCGATCAGCCCGCCGCCGGCCGCATGGGCAGCCGTCACGGGCTCGCCCAGCACCAGCCAGCCCCAGGCCACGCCGAAGAGCGGGACCAGGAAGGTCACCGTCAGCGCCTTGACCGGCCCCACGTCGGCGATCAGGCGGAAATACAGCACGTACGCGAAAGCCGTACACAGCAGCCCCATGGCCAGCAAGGCGGCCCAGATGGCCGGGCCTGCGGACGCCCAGGCCGCGGGCAGGCCGGGCTCGCGCCATGCCTGCCAGGCCGCGAAGGGGGCCAGCACCAGCACCGCACCCCACTGGCTGCCCAGCGCGACCAGGCGGCTGTCGAGCCCGCCGCGCGCCGTGATCCAGCGCCGCGTGAGAAAGCCCGCCAGCCCGTAGCAGGCCGTGGCCGCCAGGCATGCTGCCATGCCGCCCAGCACGGCCGGGGTGAGCGCCACCGGCCCGGTCCGCGCCAGCACGGCCACGCCGGCCATGCCCAGCAGCACGCCGCCCAGGCGCGCGGCGGTGATGCGTTCGCCGAAGGCCAGCGCGCCGATCAGCACCCCCATCAGCGGCGTGGTGGCGTTCAGGATGGCGCTGTAGCCGGCCGGCAGCGCGCGCGCAGCCAGCGCGAACATCAGGAAGGGAATGCCGGAATTCACCACGCCCAGCAGCAGCGCCGCGCCCAGCTTGCCCTGGAAGTCCGGGCGCAGCCGCGTCGCGGCCACCAGGGCCATGAGCCCGAACGCCGCCAGAGCCACGCGGCCGAAGGTGGTGGGCACCGCCCCCAGCACGGGCACGGCCATGCGCGTGAAGAGGAAGCTGCCGCCCCACAGGGCGGCGAGCACGAAGAGGCGGACGAGGCTGGCGGTGGACATGGTGCGGCAACGGGGAATGGCTGAATGGAGGAAGCATTGTTGGAGGGCCCCGGCAGCTCAGACAAACGATTTATCCTCTGCAGCTGTTTAGCCTGACTCAACACCCATGCGCCTGCCGCCGCTCATCGCTGTCCGCTTCTTCGAGGCCACCGCCCGGCTCCTGAGCGTGCGCGCCGCTGCGGCCGAGCTGCACGTGACGCCCGGCGCGGTGTCGCAGCAGGTGCGCAAGCTCGAAACCTTTCTGGGCTGCGCGCTCTTCGAGCGGCAGCCGCGCGGCTTGGCGCTGACCGCCGCCGGCCAGGAATACCAGGTCGCCTGCGGCGAAGCGCTGGCCCGCATCGGCCAGGCCACTTCGCGCCTGGCGGCCCGGGCCGAGCGGCGCGTGGTGCTGGTCAGCTGCACTCCGGGCTTCGCAGCGCAGTGGCTGGTGCCGCGCCTGCAGGGCTTTCTGCAACAGGAGCCGCGCATCGACGCCCACGTCAACACCCCCCACCGGCTGGTCGCGCTGCAGGCCGAGGGCATCCACTTCGCCATTCGCCACGGCATGGGTCCCTACCCGGGACTGCAGTCGGAACGGCTGCTGGACGACGACCTGATTCCCGTATGCAGCCCCCGCCTGGTGGCGCCGCGCCGCAAGGCCCGCTATGGCGACATCACGGGCGAGCGGCTGCTGCACGACGGCCACCGCGACGACTGGCGGCTCTGGTGCCAGGCCCGGGGCCTGGCGCACGTGGACTGCACCCAGGGCGTGGTGTTCGCCCATTCCAACGGCGCCGTGGAGGCCGCGCTGGCCGGGCGCGGCTTCGCGCTGGTGCGGCGGTCCCTGCTGGGACGCGAGCTGGCCACGCGCGCGCTGATCGGCCTGCCGGGCAGCACCGGTCTCGCCACGCCGCTGGCCTACCACCTGGTCCATATGCCGGAAACGCTGATCGACCCGGCGCTGCGCCGGTTCCGCGACTGGATCGTGGCGCAGGCCCGGGAAGATGCCCCGGCAAAGGCCTAGACAAGATGCGGTAACGACGCCAGAAGGACTTTGTTAGCCGCGCCAAGGACTGGGGATCAGCCGCGCGCCACGCGCACCATATAGACCGCCCCCGCGCCGTAGCTGTCCAGATGCCGCTGCTGGTCCGCGTCCGCCAGGGCCTGCACCGCATAGCCCTGGCGTTCCCAGAAGCCCTGCGTGCCCTGCACCGACACCAGCGCCGAATGGCGCAGCCCCTCGTCCCGGGCGCGCTGCCCGGCGACTGACAGCAGGGCCTGGGCCAGCCCGCGTCCCGCCCAGGCGGGCGCCACGGCCATATCGTGCAGATAGAGCGCATCGGCCCCGGGCCCTCCGTGGAAGCCGCCCTGCAGCGGAGTGACGCGGCCCAGCCGGCTGCGGTAGGCGGCCAGATAGGCCACCACCTGCTCCGGGGCCGCGCCCTCCTGCCCCGGCTGGGGCTGGGGCTGCGGCTCCTGCGCCCGCACCAGCGCCAGCGAGCAATGCGCAGCACTGGCCAACCGGCGCGCGAACACCGCCTCGTCTTCGATGAAGCCGTCGCCATAGCAGGCGCGCTGCACGGCCATCAGGCCGGGCAGGTCGGTCGGCGCCAGCGGGCGCAGCCGCAGCCCGTCGGGCAGGACGGGGCAAGCGGCGAGGGACTGGGAAACGGGGTCAGGATGCATGGACAAGGAAAATAATAGTCATCGAACGGTCATGAACCACAACTATCGGACAGCAAGTGTCCATGGATGTGTCACGATTTCGCCGGCCTGTTGCCGATTGATTGTCTGCCGCACTTCTAACTCGCTTGTCTGCCGCCCCCCTGGCGGAGCCCCGTACCTCGCCCGTCTTTCCGATCGCCGACATGTCCCTGAGCCGATTGCTGCACCTGCTGAGCCTGCTGCTCGCGGCCGTCACCGCCGTACTCGTGGCGCGCACCAGCGTGCAGGAGTGGCGGCTCTGGCAGCAGGCCACCTGGGGCGCGCGGGCCGTCGCCCGGCTGCAGGCCGACCTGCTGGTGGCCGAGCGCATCTCCTTCGAGCGCGGCCCCGCCAACGCGCTGCTGGGGGCCGACCGGCAGCCGCCCGACCCCGAGCGGCTGCGCGCGCTGGCCGAGGCCCGGGCCCGCAGCGATGCCGCCCTGCACGACCTGGCCGCCCTGCTGGCCGAGGAGCCGCTGCCCCAGATGCCCGGCGCCGACGAATACGCCCGCAGCATGGCGCTGGCCCTGGCGTCGGCCCGCGCCCTGGTCGATGCCGCCATCGCCCAGCCGCAGCACCAGCGCAGCGACGGCCAGGTCCAGGCCAGCGTGAATGCCATGGTGGCGCTGGTGCCCCTGCTCACGCCCCTGACCAACACGCTGGCGCAGGTCGCCCGCCAGGCGCAGCCCACGCTGGAAGGCCGCCTGCAGACCCTGCGGCTCGCCGCCGACCTGCGCGAGCAGACGGGCCTGCTGGGCTCGCTCTTCACCAGCGCGCTGGCCGGCAGGCGGCCCTTCACGGATGACGAGCGGCAGGCCATCGAACGTGCCTGCGGACGCATCAGCACGCTGCAGTCGCTGCTCGAGCAGCGCCTGGGCCATGGCGAAGTGCCCGACGCGCTGGCGGCCCGATGGGCCGACGTGCAGCGCGGCTATTTCGAGGAGGCGCGGGAACGGCTGGTGGTGCCCGTCGTGACGGCCGGCCGCGGCCCGGGACCCTACCCCTGGACGGCCGCGCAGTTCGCCGACCGCTACGTGCCCCGGCTGACGCTGATCGTGGCCCTGCGAGACGCCTTGCAGGACGACCTGCAGGCCCAGGCCGCCGCCACGCACCGAGCCGCCCGGCGCAGCCTGGCGCTGGTGGCCGCGGCATCGGTCTCGCTGGTGCTGCTGACGGGCTACCTGCTGCTGACGCTGCAGCGGCGCGTGCTGCGGCCGCTGGGGCAGATCACGGACGCGCTGCAGGCGCTCGCGCGCAACGAGCTGGACGCGCCGCTGCCGCGCGTCACAGCGAACGACGAGGGCGCCGCCGTGGTGCGTGCCGTGCGCGCACTGCAGCAGCAGACCCAGGCACGGCAGGCGCTGGAGCGCGAGCGCGACGACCTGATCGACCAGCTGCGCGCGCAGTCGCTCACCGACGCGCTGACCGGCCTGCCCAACCGGCGCGCTTTTTTCGAGGACGCGGCCCAGCGCATGGCGCTGGCGCAGCGCCAGGGCTTCGAGATCGCGGTGGCGATGCTGGACGTGGATGCCTTCAAGGCCTTCAACGACCGCGCCGGCCACACCGCGGGCGATGCAGCGCTGCGCACCGTGGCCGCCGCGATGCGTGCCGCCCTGCGCACCGAAGACCTGGCAGCCCGCTATGGCGGGGAAGAGTTCGTGATGCTGTTCGCACCCTGCCCGCCCGACCAGGCGTTGCCGCTGGCCGAGCGCGTGCGGGCCGCCATCGCCGCCACGCCCGTTCCCCTGCCCGACGGCGGAACGGCCGCGCTGACGGCCAGCCTGGGCGTGGCCGTTTCCGGCAGCAGCGGCACCGATCTGGAACAGCTGCTGTCGGCCGCGGACGAGGCCCTCTACCGCGCCAAGCGGGCCGGGCGCAACCGGGTGATGCAGGCCGAGGACTTCGCCGCGGCGCTGGAGTGAATCCCGCCGCAGGGCCGCCGGTTCAGCGCGGCAGCGTGGGCGGCTGCACCAGGTCGTCCAGCGACAGGCCTTTTTCCTTCAGCAGCGCCTCCAGCACCGGCGTGAGCCGGCCCAGGCTTTCCTGCACCGCCTCGCGCACCGTGTCCACCACCACCTGGGTGCTGCGCTCGATCTCGATGTTCAGGCGGTCGCCCTCGCGCTTGGCCTCGAACACGGTGGCGCGGCGGGTTTCGGGAATCAGCCAGACCTCGAACCAGCCTTCCTGCCGGTTCACCTCGGCCACCGTCAGGCTGGCGCCGTGGATGGCGATGTAGCCCTTGGCGAAGACATAGCGGCGGAAGGGCTCGGGCACGGCCACGCGCCAGACCAGGTTGTTGTCGAACTCGCGGCGCTGCACCAGCGTGCCGGTGAAGTCGATATGTCCCGACAGCGGATGGCCGCCGATCTCGGCGCCGTCCTTGGCGGCGCGCTCCACGTTCACTCGGTCGCCCTCGGCATAGCTGCCCAGCGTGGTGATGTTCAGGCTCTGCAGCATCACGTCGAAGTTGGCGCGCGTGGGCGAAACGATCTCGGTCACCGTCAGGCACACGCCGTCGGTCGCCACGCTGGCGCCGATGGCGAGGTCTTCGCAGAAGCCCTCGGGGAAGTCGAGCGTGAAGGTGCGCAGGCCTGCGCGGTCGGTGATGGCGGCGATGCCTGCCGTGGCCTGGACGATGCCGGTGAACATGGTGGTGGCGCGGTTTCCTTGGTGAAGAGACGGCGCGCGGGGCACTGCAGCCCGCGCGCCGGGCAGGAGCCGGGATTCTGCCAGCCGCCCGCCGGCCGCGCCTGGCCGCGTCATGCGGCCCTTCGGTCGCCCTGGCCCCGGCCTACCTGGCGCGCAGGAAGTCGCCCACGTCCAGCAGCACCAGTTCGTTGTCGTCGGCCTGATTCGGCTCACGGCTGGAGCTGAAGGGCAGGTTGTTGTCGTTGCCCACCACGATGTGGGTCGGGTCCACGATGTCCACGTTCTCGATGGTGAAGAAGGGGAAGGCGAGCACGCCGCCCGTCAGGGGCTTGCGGGCGAGGTGCTTCGGGTCCTGGATGTTCAGCAGGTCGATGTAGCCGACCTTGCGCAGCGAGCCGCCGGCGTTGGCGTCGGTCAGCTCCACCTTGTAGATGCGCTTGAACTTCGCCACGTCGTGGAAGCAGTCGGGGCGCCTGGCGCCTTCGGGGCAGGCCTTGTCCGGCGTGCCTTCGCCGTTGTCGCGTTCGATGACGAGGCCCATGGTGGGGCTGATCATGTTGAAGTCGCCGATGGCGTTCTGGTTGGCTTCCAGCACGTACTTCCAGTGGCGGCCGGTCCATTTCTCGGACTTCACGTCGAATTCGAGCACGCGCAGGTACTGCCGGCCGCCGTCCACGGATTCATAGGCCTTGGCGGATTCGTCCCACACCGGGCCTTCGAGCAGCGCGTAGAGGCGGCTGCCGTCGGGACTCGCGGCCATGCCCTCGAAGCCCTTGGAGCGCTTGATGTCGAAGGCCGGAGCCTTGGCGTCGGGCGCGGCGGCGGTGGTGACGGCCGGGTTGTCGGGCGAGCGCACCGTGCGGCCGTCGACCTGGGTGTCGAACACGGCCAGCACGCGGCCGTTCAGGTCGGCCTTGATGAGGTAGGGGCCGAACTCCTCGCCGATCCAGAGCGCGCCGCCTGCGAACTGGAAGCTCTCGGGGTCGAAGTCGGCTCCGGTCAGGTAGCGCTTCTTCGTGCCTTCTTCGGCGATGCGGAAGGGCACCTTCTTGTCCGGGTCGTGCAGGAACACGGTCTTCAGGCGCTTGAACCGGCCGCTCTGGAAGTCCACCGCGTAGTGGTTCAGGTAGAGCATGAAGTCGGGCGAGTTGGCCTTGGTGCCGGCGCCGTTGTCGGTCAGGATCCAGAACGTGCCGTCAGGCATGTGCTTGATGCCCGAATGGCCCTGCGCGGGCTGGCCCTGGAAGGGCAGCGAGACGCCGGTGGGCCGGCCGGCGGACTGGCCTTCCACCGTGCCCACCGCATCCACGCGCCGGGCGGTGGTGAACTTGCCGCTGGTGCGCAGGTCGGCCGGCGCATCGGCGGGCGGGGCGATGAAGGAGCGCGCCGGCAGCACGGCATGGCCGGCCAGCACGGCGGGAAAGGCCTCGGGGGCGGCGGCGGCAGGCTGCGGCTGGGCCCGGGCCGGCAGGGTGGCCAGCACGGCCAGGGCGGCGCAGGCCGCGATGCGGAAGGTGGTGGAAGGCAGGAGGGACATGGATGCGCTCTCTGTGGCGATGGCCGGTGGAAAAGCCGCACCATGCCCAGGGCGCGTGACGCCGGAATGACCGACGCCGGCCTCGCTGCGCCGCGCGTTCCTTCAGCCTCCCGCGAGCCGCCGCCGCCGCTGCGCCAGCTGCCAGCCCAGATAGGCGATCACCGCCGCATTGAGCGCGATCACCGCCGTGGCCGCCGCCGTGGGGCGGTGGAACCAGTGCCACAGCTCGAACGGGATGTAGAGCCCGCCCGAAAGCGCGCCCAGCCATTCGCCCCAGGCGCGGTCGCGCCACAGGCCGTAGGCCTCGGTGAAGCGCAGCGCCGCATAGGCGGTGGCCATGGCCGTGAGCATCTGCCAGTCGCCATGGCCGGACCAGCGGTCGATGCCGGCCAGCAGCAGCGCGGGGTAGCGCTCGCCGGGGCTCAGGCCCACGTGGCCGATGAGGGCGACCGCGATCTGGTGCAGGTCGCGGTGCAGCAGCCCCAGCACGCCCACGCCGGCGATGAGGGCCACGGCGCCCTTGAGCGCCTCGAAGGCCGCGATGGTGCGCAGGGCGCGGCGCGCGGCCGGTGCGCCGGATGCGACAGGCGCGGAGGACGGGGCGGCGGTGAGGTCGTTGAAGGCCATGGGCAGGGCGCGAAGGAAGTGGCAGTGCGTGGGCTCCAGTATCTCCCGGACCGGCCGGCGGGCCTGTCAGTCAGATGGCGTGAATGCATCCGGTCAGGCGCAAGGTGCGGCCTTGGCGACGCCGGGTGGCAGTCGGGGCCGTTCCCCGTCTCAGAACGTGTTCACGTTCTCAGCCCAGCCGGAATACCGCCACGGCCTGCACCAGTTGCTGCGCCTGCACGTTCAGGCTGTTGGCGGCGGCCGCGCTTTCCTCGACCAGCGCGGCGTTCTGCTGCGTGGTGGAGTCCATCTGCGTGACCGCCTCGCCCACCTGGGCGATGCCCGAGCTCTGCT
>CAJYHL010000023.1 GCA_913774625.1 uncultured Acidovorax sp. | reverse complement strand
CTACGTCGGCGGGATGGGATGCAAGGCGCGGTGCGCAGTGGATAGCTTGGGCTATCCACAAGCGCCGCAACGCCGCAGACCGCCCGCCGACGTAGCTGCCCTTCGGGTTGGAGCGAAATCGGGCCATGGCGACAAGTTCTGACGCCCCGGCTGCTTGCATGGACATGAGTCCATGCGGCGCATCCGAAGCATCCACTCATCCCGATTGCGTTCCAACGCGATCCCCTGCGAGATCGCAAACACGTTCTAAGGTCCGAAGCGTGGCGGACTGCAGAAATCCGCCACAGGAAAGAAGGCGCAGGCCGGGCTTCAGTCTCCGCCGCCGCCATCCCCTCCTCCGTCTCCGGCATCGGCGCCGCCATCGCCATCGTCCTCATGTACGCCGCCCCCATCCTGGGCAGCGGCTCCCAGCTTGCGCTTGCGCGGCTCGCCCACGCCGGGCCTGGCCACGATCTCGACATAGAACTGCGCGGCGCCCGATTGCGCCACGCCGTCGATCAGGCCGGTGATGTCTTCCTCGCGCACTGACTGGGCATCGGCTTCCGAGCTGCCGAAGCGGTAGTCGAAGTCCCAGAAGCGCGTGCCCTCGGGCAGCGCGCGGCGGCGTTCGCGGCGCAGGTAACGGTGGATGTCGTGGCGGGCAGCGTCCAGGAGCCGGTCGCGGTTCTTGCCCTCGATGTGGAGCACATAAGTCTTTCGCATGCTCCGATGGTAACCGCCGCAACGCGAGCACTATTATTTCAATAGCAAACAGCGCTGGATTTTTGCGCGCTACAGGGCGTTTCCACCCTGTCCGGCACTGCAAGAGCGGTCAATAGTGCGGCGGCAGTTCGTCGCGCAGATTGCGCACGGCCGCGCCGCCGCTGCCCGCCTCGGGCATCTGCTGGCGCAGCTGGGCCACGGTGCGCGCCAGCGCGTCGATCTCCTGCTGCTGGCGGTAGATGACCAGGTTGAGCTGGTCGAGCAGGTCTTCGGTGTAGCTGGCCTTGATCTCCAGCTCGTTCAGGCGCTGCTCGGTGGGGGATGGTTCGGTGGACATGGCCGGTATTGGAACGCAGAAAAAGGGCGCATCCGTGACGCCCCCAGCAGGTCAGTCCTTGAGCGCCTGCCCCAGCCGCGCCACGCCTTCGCGGATGCGGTCCGCGTCGGCCGTGGCGAAGGACAGGCGCAGCGTGGCGTGGTCGGGCTGGGCGCAGAAGAACGGCGTGCCGGGCACGAAGGCCACCCCCTTCTCGATCGCACGCTTGGCCAGCACGTTGCCGTCGGCCAGCTTGCCGCCGGCGCCCGTGAGCCGCACCCAGAAGAACAGGCCGCCGCGCGGGCGCACGAAGCTGGCGGCATCGCCCAGCTCGGCCTGCAGCGCATCGCCCATGGCCTGGGCGCGCTGGGCATAGACCGTGCGCACCTTGTCCAGCGTGGCGGGCATGCCGCCGGCCTTCAAATACTGCGCGGCCGTGGCCTGGGCGAAGGTGCTGGTGTGCGCGTCGCTGAACTGCTTGCACATGGTGGCCTTGGCCAGCAGCTCGGCCGGGGCGATCATCCAGCCCACCCGCAGGCCGGGCGACAGCACCTTGCTCAAGCTGCCGCAATGCACCAGCAGCTCGCGGCTGCCCGGCACGCTGGCCGACAGGTTCAGCAGGCTGGGCGGCGGCGCTTCGCCGAAGTACAGGTCGCCGTAGGGGTCGTCCTCCACGATCAAGGTGTTGTGGCGCACGGCCATTTCCAGCACGGCACGGCGGCGCTCCAGGCTCAGCGTGGCGCCGCTGGGGTTGCCGAAGGTGGGAATCAGATAGACGAACTTGGGACGGTGCTCGGCGATGAGCTTTTCCAGCGCATCCGTCTGCACGCCGTCGCCATCGATGGGCGCGCTGATGAGCTCGGCGCCGTAGAGGCGGAAGCACTGGATGGTGGCGAGGAAGGTCGGGCCTTCCACGATCACCTTGTCGCCGGGGCTGATGAGGGTCTTGCCCAGCAGGTCCAGCGCCTGCTGGCTGCCGGTGGTGACGATGAGGTTGTCGGGCGCCACCTCCTGCGCGCCCTTGGCGGCCATCAGCGCGGCCAGCTGCTCGCGCAGCGGGCCGTAGCCTTCGGTGGCGCCGTACTGCAGCGCGGCGCCGGGCTCTTCTTCCAGCGCGCGGGCGCTGGCGGCGCGCAGGCCTTCGACGTCGAACATGGCGCTGTCCGGGAAGCCACCGGCAAAGCTGATGATGCCGGGCTTGCCCAGCAGCTTGAAGAGTTCGCGGATGGCGGAGGTTTCAACGTTGTTCAGACGGTCGGCGAATTGCATGGCGAGATGGCTCCTTTGAGCCTGGAATTGTGGCCTAAAGCGGCAGATGGCGGACCGCTGCGCCGGCAGGGTCGCGCCGTCCGTCGGCCACGGCCGGGCCCTCGCGCAGCGGGCAGCGCCGGCAATGCGTGGCTTCGCGCCCCGCCTCCGGGCAGAACGGCGCGGAACAGAGCCCACCGCCGCCGCACGGGCCGGCGCGCGCCGCGCCACAGCGCGGGGAAAGACGGGCCTCCCGTGCTTGCCGGCCTGCCGGCCCGCGCGCGATCAGCCACCAAGCCAGGGCCAGCGGAACGAACACCACCGACAAGGCCAGCAGCAGCGGCCCGGCAGCCTCCTGCCCGGTCACTGCGCTGCTCCGGCACGCGTCTGCGGCGCCGGCCGGCCGGGAGCCACCAGCGGCATGACGCGGCCGAACTCGGCGCTGCGCAGCTGCATCGCCAGCAGGCGCATGCAATGGACCACATCGTCGCGGCGCAGGTTCAGGTCCACCCGCACGCAATGGTGGGCCCGGTCGACAGCCAGGCTGTAGCCGGCCAGCCGCGTGCCCAGGATCGCGTGCAGCGCCTGGCGGCAGGTCAGCGGGTCGGCCAGGGGCAGGCGCAGGGGCAGCACCATCCATTCGCGGCGGCTATCGCCGTGCTGCGGGGGCCTCTGGACCGCGGTGTCGGGCAAACGGTGCATTGCGGCGGCAATCGGAAGATCGATCATGTGGCGGGGCGGACGGCCGCGTGGGTCCCTGGGAAGGACGGCGGCGCCCAGTGGTGGAACATGCGGGCCAGTCTAGGAAGGCCGGTATCAAGATGGCGTAAAGATGCGGGCCGCCGGCATATATTCGGCGCCAACGACCTCCCCACGCACCGCGCCTTGCAGCTTGGCCCCTGGCGCCGCCCCATCCGATGAAAACCGCGCAGATCGAACCCTTCTTCGCCGCCCTCAAGGCCGCCAACCCGCTGCCCAACACCGAGCTGGAATACACCACCGTCTTCGAGCTGCTGGCCGCCGTGCTGCTGTCCGCCCAGGCCACCGACGTAGGCGTGAACAAGGCCACGCGCCGGCTCTTTCCGGTGGCGGGCACGCCCCAGGCCATCCTCGACCTGGGACTGGAAGGGCTGGAGGGCTACATCAAGACCATCGGCCTCTACCGCAGCAAGGCCCGCCATCTGATGGAGACCTGCCGCATCCTGGTGGAACGCCACGGCGGCGTGGTGCCGCGCACGCGCGAGGAACTGGAAGCCCTGCCCGGCGTGGGCCGCAAGACCGCCAACGTCGTGCTCAACGTGGCCTTCGGCCAGCCCACCATGGCGGTGGACACGCATATCTTCCGCGTGAGCAACCGCACGGGCCTCGCGCCCGGCAAGAACCCGCTGGCCGTCGAACTGCAGCTGATGAAACGCGTGCCCGCGGAATACGCGGTGGATTCGCACCACTGGCTCATCCTGCTGGGCCGCTACGTCTGCCAGGCCCGCAAGCCGCGCTGCTGGGAATGCGTGGTGGCGCAGTGGTGCGACTACCGGCCTAAGACGCCGGCGCCCTGAGATCGCGTCGACGATCCCGCGTCCCGCGCCCGCCGGGCCACGTCACCCCGGCGTGCGGGACAGCGCCAGCCGCATCGCCACGCGCCGTGCCTTCGGCAGGCCGTGGGCCGCCTCCGCATCCAGCACGCCCTGGAGCCGGGGACCGGGGTCTGCTTCCAGGTGGAAGCCCAGCCGGGCATAGGCCGGCGCATTCCAGGGCAGGTCGGCGAAGGTCGTCAGGGTCAAGGCGGCCAGGCCCCGGGCCGCGGCGTGGTCGCGCGCGCACCGGAGCAGCCGCCGGCCGAGGCCCGTGCGCTGCCAGGCCCTGTGCACGGAGACCTCCCAGACGTGGAGTTCAGGGCCGAAGGCTTCAGCGCCCAGGAAGCCGGCCAGGGTTCCCGGCGACACCTCGGCCACCCACACCGAGCCCTGCAGGATGAGCCGCTCATGCTCCGGCCGCGCCATGCCGGGGCCGGCGGCCAGCCATTCCAGGCCGGGCTCGGTGCGGAACAGCTGCGCCGCGGATTGCTCGATGGCGGACAGATGGGCCGCGTCCTGCAGCGCGGCAAGGCGAATCCGTGAGGCCTGCGCCGGCCCGTGGGCGGAGGCAGCCGCCGCCATCAGGCCCGCAGCTCCTTGAGCAGCCGGCCGACGTCCAGCCCCTGGGCCCGCTGCTGGATCTGCGGGGCGTAGCGCTGCTGCAGGCCGCGCGCCTCTTCGACGGTGCGCGCGAAGGAGGCCTTGAGGGTGTCGGTGTCCAGCGTGCGCCCGCCGGCGTAGTAGCGGTGGGCGACCTTGCCCAGGGCGTAGGTGGTGGCGAAGGAGAAGGCCGAGCCGGTGGCGGCGCTGCCGACGGCGCGGCCCAGGCCGCCCATGACCTTGCCGAGCAGGCCGCCCACCAGCTTGCGGCCGAACTGCTCCACGTATTGCGACGTGAGGCCCACGCCCACGGTGGCCAGGAAGTCGGCGATATGGCCCTTGTCCAGCTCGTAGCCGTGCAGCTTGCCGATGCGATAGACCAGCCGGGTCTGCAGCGGGATGATGGCCATGGAGGCCAGGGACTGGGGCAGCAGCTCCAGCGCGCCGTTGAGGATGGCGGCATTGAGGATCATCGAATCGATCTCAGCTTGCTCGACCGGCGGCCGGTCCGTGCCCGCGGCACCCGTCACCGTGGCGGGAGCGGCTTCGGCCGCACCGGCTTGCGCATCGCGGCCCCATTGCTCCGCCGCGATGGGAGCGGCCAACAACGGTGCGGCGGCCAGGGCGTCGGCCTGGGCCACCACGTCGCGGGCTTCTTCGGGGACCAGCTGCAAGGCGGTGGACAGGCGCTGCAGGAAGGCTTTTTCCTGCGCGTTGCATTCGCCGTCGGCATCGCACACGCCCACGGCCATCTCGTAGGCCAGCTGGCGCAGGGCAGGCGTGTCCAGGTCGGCAGCGGCGTCTTCCAGGCGCACGCGCTGCAGCAGCACGTCCTGGTAGAGCTTCATCAGATCGACGCCGCTGCCGGCGCTCAGCGACTCGGCCAGTTCACGTAGATGGTCGCGCTCGCGTTCGTCCTTGTGTTCGTCCGCAAAGGCGGCCATGAGGCCGATGGCCATGATGGCTCGGGTGTGGGAGGGCTTCAAATTCATGACAACAACGCTTTCCTCGTCGGGAGGCAGAAGAAGAAGGAGGAAGGACGGGAGGACGGGAGAACGGCCGACGCGGGCGGCACGGCCCCCGCGGCGTCCTTCGCCGTCATCGAGCCCCTGCGGTCTGTGCGTTGTTGTGGTGCAGGGCGGATCGCTGGATGCACGCAGGCGGCCCGCGCCTTCGGACCGGGATCGGATTGGCTATCTGGGGCCGGCCGGCCAGCTTTCAAGCGGCCGGACCGGGCCGGGAAGCCTTCAGGCCTTGGGGGCGGAGGGGGCGCTGCCGACCGCGTCGGCCTTCTCTTCGGGCAGCAGGCAGGCTTCTGCGACCTGCAGGTTGTTGTCGCGGGCGAAGTTGAGCACGAAGTCCCAGGCCATGGGCTCGTGGCCCTGCAGGTCGCGGTGGACGACCACGCACTTGACGCCGTCGATGGTGGTGGGCACGCACCAGGGCGAATAGCTCAGGTGGCTGCCGGGCCGTGCGCCGCCCGGGCGGAACTGGCTCATGACCCCCGCCAGACGCTCCGCCCAGTCGCTGGGGCGGAAGGTTCTCCCATCTTGGGTGATGCCTTGGATAAAGACTTCTTTGGAGGAGGGAGAAACCATCGGTGAGGATTCGTTGGGGCTGGGCAGCCGGGTGTGGCAGCAGTCCGCGATTCTAACTCTTATATAAGAGCTAACCCTATAGCCGGACCAAAGCCCCGCGATAGCGAAAACCTGCGCGGTGCCGCGCGGGTCGGCCGAACCTGTCCGGCGCCAGGGCGGCGTGCATGGCTGTGATGCGCAATCGTCAACATGCTGCCATGGGCCAGCACCTAGAATCGTGCCTCGATTTCTGCGGCGCCGGCACCGGCCCGCCCCCTGTTCCGCCCCTTGTGCAACGTCTGGAGATACCTTCAATGACCGCTTCCGCCCCGGCCGCCGCCTCGCCCCACGTGATGACCACCTATGGGCGCCTGCCCATCGCCCTCGAACGCGGCGAAGGGGTGCGCGTGTGGGACGTGAACGGCAAGCAGTACCTGGACGCGCTGGGCGGCATCGCGGTGAATACCGTGGGCCACAACCATCCCAAGCTGGTGCCGGCGCTGCAGGACCAGGTGGCCAAGCTGATCCACAGCTCCAACTACTACCACGTGCCGCTGCAGGAAGAGCTCGCGAAGATGCTGGTCGAGCGCTCGGGCCTGACCAACGTGTTCTTCTGCAATTCGGGCCTGGAGGCCAACGAGGCCGCCCTGAAGCTGGCGCGCAAGTACGGCCACGACAAAGGCATCGACAAACCCGTGGTGGTGGTCTATGAGAAGGCCTTCCACGGCCGCTCCATCGCCACGCTGTCGGCCACCGGCAACCCCAAGGTGCAGGCCGGCTTCGGCCCGCTGGTCGAAGGCTTCATCCGCGTGCCCATGAACGACATCGAGGCCATCAAGAAGGCCACCGAAGGCAACCCGAACGTGGTGGCGGTGTTCTTCGAGACCATCCAGGGCGAAGGCGGCGTGAACCCCATGCGCATCGAATACCTGCAGCAGCTGCGCGAGCTGTGCAACGAGCGCGACTGGCTGATGATGATCGACGAGGTGCAGTGCGGCATGGGCCGCACCGGCAAGTGGTTCGCCCACCAGTGGGCGGGCATCCAGCCCGACGTGATGCCGCTGGCCAAGGGCCTGGGCTCGGGCGTGCCCATCGGCGCGGTGGTGGCGGGTCCCAAGGCCGCCGGCATCTTCGGCGTGGGCAACCACGGCACCACCTTCGGCGGCAACCCGCTGGCCATGCGGGCCGGCGTGGAAACCATCCGCATCATGGAAGAGGAAGGCCTGCTGCAGAACGCCGCCGACGTGGGCGCGCACCTGAAGGCCGCGCTGGAGCGCGAACTGGGTGGGCTGCCCGGCGTGAAGGAGATCCGCGGCCAGGGCCTGATGATCGGCATCGAGCTGGCCAAGCCCTGCGGCGTGCTGGTGGGCCGCGCGGCCGAAGCCGGCCTGCTGCTGTCGGTGACGGCAGACACCGTCATCCGCATGGTGCCCTCGCTCACCCTCACCCGGGCAGAAGCGGACGAGATCGTCGCCCTGCTGGTTCCCCTGGTCAAGGCGCTGCTCGCCGAATGAACATGCCCCCCATGAAGCATTACCTGCAATTCAACGATCTCTCGGCCGACGAATACAACTACCTGTTCAGCCGCGCGGCCCTCATCAAGGGCAAGTTCAAGAGCTACGAGAAGTACCACCCGCTGGCCGACCGCACGCTGGCCATGATCTTCGAGAAGGCCAGCACCCGCACCCGCGTGAGCTTCGAGGCCGGCATGTACCAGCTGGGCGGCAGCGTGGTCCACCTGACCACAGGCGACAGCCAGCTGGGCCGCGCCGAGCCCATCGAGGACAGCGCCCGCGTCATCAGCCGCATGACCGACCTGGTGATGATCCGCACCTACGAGCAGGCCAAGATCGAGCGCTTCGCGGCCCATTCGCGCGTGCCGGTCATCAACGGCCTCACGAACGAATTCCATCCCTGCCAGATCCTGGCGGACATCTTCACCTACATCGAGCACCGCGGCTCCATCCGCGGCAAGGTGGTGGCCTGGGTGGGCGACGGCAACAACATGGCCAACACCTGGCTGCAGGCGGCCGAGCTGCTGGACTTCACGGTGCATGTCTCCACGCCCAGCGGCTACGAGATCGACCATGCCGTGGCCGGCGTGCAGCACGGCAGCAGCAGCTGCAAGGTGTTCAAGGACCCGATGCAGGCCTGCGCCGGCGCCGACCTGGTGACCACCGACGTCTGGACCAGCATGGGCTACGAGGCCGAGAACGAAGCGCGCAAGAAGGCCTTCGCCGACTGGTGCGTGGACGCCGACATGATGGCCGTGGCCCAGCCCGACGCCCTCTTCATGCACTGCCTGCCCGCCCACCGCGGCGAAGAGGTGGAAGCCGAGGTGATCGACGGCCCGCAATCGGTCGTGTGGGACGAGGCCGAGAACCGCATGCACGTGCAGAAGGCGCTCATGGAATACCTGCTGCTGGGCCGGGTGGGCTGAACACGCACGTCTAGCGGCGCGTGCGATGCGTTCTTCTGCGCAAAGAAAGTGATCGCGGACGCTCCGCCATGCCGCTGATCGACCGATATCTGCCGCGCTACCAGTTCGTGGAGCGCCATGCGCTGCGCGTGCAGGCCGCGCCCGCCGACCTGCTGGAACTGGCCGCGGACCCTGCCGTGCATGAAGACCCCTTCATCGCCCGCTGCATCGCCATGCGCGAGGCACCCTCTCGCCTCCTGGCACGCTGGGGTGGGCCGGCTCGGCTGCCACAGCGTCCGTTCGGCCTGGCGGACTTCACCTTCCTGGAACGCAGCGACGAGGAGATTGCCTTCGGGCTCGCGGGCCGGTTTTGGCAGGCCGACTACGGGCTGGTGCGCTTCGACGATCCGCAGGCTTTCGCACAGGCCGGCGCACCGCAGTTCGACGGCGCCGCACGGCTGGTGCTGAACTTCACGGCACGCCCTCTGCAGGGCGGAGGCACCCTGCTTTCCACCGAAACGCGCGTGCATTGCCCTGATGCGGCCGCGCGCCTGCGCTTCACGCCCTATTGGCTGCTGATTCGCCCGGCCAGCGGATGGATACGGCGTCGCATCCTGCGACGGCTGGAAGCTGCAGCCAGCGCGGCCGCGCAGGCATAGGAATCGATAACCAAGGGCTTCTTGCCCCGCCGCGCCCGCCAGGGCTGCGGGCAGCCTGTCCGCGGGAAAGGCTCAGCGCCGCGAAACGGGCATGGCCACCGGCTTCTCAGCGACCTCGCCCGGCGGCGTGGCGGAAGAGCTTCCGCAAGAGCCGCAGCTGCTGCAGGCCCCGTCGCTGCCCCCGCCGCAGCCCGGAGCCTGGGCCAGTCCGGCATGCACGCGGCCGAGCTTGCTGCGCCAGCGCTGGGGCATGTAGCGCCACACGACATAGAGCGCCGCGCAGGCCACGATCAGCGCCACGATGAGGTTCTGCACCATGGCGCTACCCCGCTCCCAGCGCCAGGGCGACGTGGTAGGTGATGAAGCTGGCGATGTAGGCCAGCCCGAACAGGTAGCCCGCCATCGCCAGAGGCCAGCGCCAGCTGTTGGTCTCCCGGCGCACGGCGGCGATGGTGGAGATGCACTGCGGCGCGAAGATGAACCACACCAGCAGCGACAGCGCCGTGGCCAGCGACCAGCTCTGAGCGATCAGCGGGCCGAGCTGCGAGGCCGTCTCGTCGCCCGTGGCCGAGAGGGCATACACCGTGCCCAGAGCGCCCACCGCCACCTCGCGCGCGGCCATGCCGGGCACCAGTGCGATGGAGATCTGCCAGTTGAAGCCGATGGGCGCGAAGACCACTTCCAGCAGGCTGCCGATGCGGCCGGCGAAGCTGTATTCGATGGCCGGGCCGGTGGCGCCTTCCGGCGGAGCGGGGAAGGACGACAGGAACCACAGCAGCACGGTGACGGCCAGGATGATGCCGCCCACGCGGCGCAGGAAGATCAGCGCCCGCTCCCACAGGCCGATGGCCAGCCCGCGCGGGCTGGGCCAGCGGTAGGTGGGCAGCTCCATCAGCAGGGGCGCGGCGGCGGCGCTGCCGCGCAGCAGCTTGGCCACGCCGGCCACGGCCATGGCGCTCGCGATGCCGCCCACGTAGAGCGCGAACAGCACCAGCCCCTGCAGGTTGAAGACACCGGCCACGGTGCGCGCGGGGATGAAGGCGGCGATCAGCAGCGCATAGACCGGCAGGCGCGCCGAGCAGGTCATGAGCGGCGCGATCATGATGGTCACCAGCCGGTCGCGCCAGTGCGGAATGGACCGCGTGGCCATGATGCCGGGAATGGCGCAGGCGAAGCTCGACAAGAGCGGGATGAAGGAGCGCCCCGACAGGCCCACCGTGCCCATGATGCGGTCCAGCAGGAAGGCCGCGCGCGGCAGGTAGCCCGAATCTTCCAGCACCAGGATGAAGAAGAACAGGATCAGGATCTGCGGCAGGAAGACGACCACGCCGCCCGCGCCCGCGATGATGCCGTCCGTGAGCAGGCTGCGCAGCACGCCTTCGGCCATGTGGGCGTTGACCCATTCGCCCGCCGAAGCGGTGAGGCCTTCGATCCAGCCCATGGGCGTCTCGGCCCAGCTGAACACGGCCTGGAACATCAGGAACAGCGTGACGGCCAGCAGCAGCAGGCCCCAGACGGGGTGCAGCACGAAGGCGTCGATGCGGTCGTCGCGGCGCAGGCTCACTGCCGGCTCGCGCACGGCCAGCCCCATCACGCGGCGCACTTCCTGGTGCAGCTGCAGGACCTGCTGCTGCGGATCTGCAGGCACAGCGGACGCAGCGGCTGCGGCTGGCTGCCTGCCGGAGGCGGCGGCCAGCGCGGCGGGCTGCACGGCATCCAGCCAGCGCACCAGCTCCTGCGCGCCGCCGCTACGCACGCCCACGGTGGCGATCACCGGCATGCCCAGCTCGCGCGACAGTGCCTCGCGGTCGATCACGATGCCCTGGCGCTCGGCCATGTCGCTCATGTTCAGCACCAGCACCATGGGCAGCCCGAGCGAGCGCGCTTCCAGCACCAGCCGCAGGTTCAGCCGCAGGTGGGTGGCGTCGGTGACGCAGACCAGCAATTCGGGAACGGGCTCGCCCGCGCGGCGGCCGGTGACGATGTCGCGCGTGACGGCCTCGTCCGCGCTCTGGGCGTGCAGGCTGTAGGCGCCGGGCAGGTCCAGCACGCGCACGCGGCGGCCGCTGGCGGTGGTGAGCGAGCCTTCCTTGCGCTCGACGGTCACGCCTGCGTAGTTGGCGACCTTCTGGCGGGCACCGGTCAGCAGGTTGAAGAGCGCGGTCTTGCCGCAGTTGGGATTGCCCAGCAGCGCGATGCGCAGGGGCTGTGCGGGGGTGGCCGTGTTGGCGGTCGTCGCGGTATTCATGCGGCGGAGCCCTCCGGCTGCATCTCCGCCTGGACCTGCACCAGCGCGGCTTCGTGCCGGCGCAGAGCGAAGGTGGCCTGGCCTACGCGCACGGCGATGGGATCGCCGCCCGGCAGGCTGCGGGCCACCACGCGCACGGGCTCGCCCGGCAGGAAGCCGATCTCCATCAGCCGCAGCACCATGTCCTGCTGGGCCGCGCTCTGCGCCGGCAGCAGGCCGGTGACGGTAGCGGGAACGTGGCGGGCCAAGGTGTCGAGCCCGGCGGACGGCACGCGTGCGGCGGCCGGCGCCAGGAAGGAGGCGGAACCATCCTGGAAGATTTTCATGTCGAGAACAGCCATGGAATTAAATGCTAGTCATTCTCATTTTACGCCTCGCCGGCGCCACCGGCCTGCAGAGCCTTTGATCGCGGACAATCCGTCCCGCCTGCCCGGTGCTTCTTCCCGCCCCTTCGCCATGCCCGACCACCCCTGCCTGACCTGCGGTGCCTGCTGCGCCAGCTTCCGCGTCGATTTCTCTGCCTGCGAGACGCAGGCCGGCGGCGGCGACGTGCCCGATGGCCTGGCGGTGGAGGTCACCGAGCACACCGCCCGCATGCGCGGCACCGACCATGCCCAGCCGCGCTGCGCGGCGCTCACGGGCCGGGTGGGCACGCGCGCGGCCTGCGGCATCTACGAATGGCGCCCGTCGCCCTGCCGCGAATTCGAGGCCGGCAGCGAGGCCTGCCAGCGGGCACGCAGGCGCTTTCAGCTGCCGCCGCTGGACGATTCGGCGCTGCTCTGACCGGGCGCTGCAGGCACCGGCAGCCCGCCCACCTGGCCCTTGAATTCCTGCAGCGAAAAGTAGGTGTGGACGTGGCGCACGCCGGGCAGGCGGTGCAGCCGGCGCTGCAGCAGCGCGGAATAGTCGTCCAGATCCTTCGCCACCACGACGAGCATGAAGTCTTCGGGACCGGAGATGCCATGGAACATCACCACCTCGGGAATGGCGCACACCGCTTCCTCGAAGGCGACCGACAGGCTCTCGGTCTGGTGGTCTATGCCCACCATAACGAACGCCAGCACGCCCCAGCCCAGGGCGCGGCGATCCAGTGCCGCGTGGTAGCCGCTGATGACGCCCTCCGTTTCCAGCCGCCGCACGCGCCGCCAGCAGGGCGACTGCGAGAGATGCGCCATCTGCGCCAGCTCGCCCGACGTGAGCCGGGCGTTGTGCTGTAGCGCCTGGATCAGCTGCCGGTCCGTCCTGTCGAGTTCAGCCTGCATGTTTTTTCCCTTTTTTTGCCTTGATGGAATGGATTATTCAATTTAACTGGATTCAAGGGATAACCAGTGGCCAACAAGGCATGCTCCTGCATAGGATGGCACCCAAAATCCATCACACCATCCTCCTCACTCCATCAGGGACTACCTCACCATGGCATTCGATGACATCGTTCAACGCGAGCAAGGCCTGCGTCGGCATTTGACCGCCGCACAGATGGGCATGATCGCCATCGGCGGCGCCATCGGTACCGGGCTGTTTCTGGGCAGCGGCTTCGCCATCAGCTTCGCGGGGCCGAGCGTGATCGTGAGCTACGCGATCGGCGCGCTCATCTCGCTGCTCCTCATGGGCTGCCTGGCCGAGATGACGGTGGCCCACCCCACCTCGGGTTCGTTCGGAGCCTACGCCGAGCACTACATCGCGCCCTGGGCGGGCTTCCTGGTCCGCTATGCCTACTGGGCCGCCATCGTGCTGGCCGTGGGTACCGAGGTAACGGCGGTGGGCGTGTACATGGGCTACTGGTTTCCCGACGTGCCACGCTGGATCTGGGTGCTGGTCTTCTCCGCCGCGCTGGTGGGCGTGAACGCGACGAGCGTGAAGACCTTCGGCACCGTCGAATACGGCTTCTCGGCGATCAAGGTGGCGGCCATCGTGGCCTTCATCCTGATCGGCGCCTTCGTGGTGTTGGGCGCGCCCCGGCCAGGCATCGGATTCCACAACTACGTGGACCACGGCGGGTTCTTCCCCAAGGGCCTCTGGGGCACGTGGACCGCGGTCATCATCGCCATTTTCAGCTACCTCAGCATCGAGATGATCGCCGTCGCGGCCGGCGAGGCGCGCGACCCGCAGCACGCCATCACCAGCGCCTTCCGCTCGACCATGGTGCGGCTGGTGGTGTTCTACCTGCTCACCATCACGCTGATGCTGGCCATCGTGCCCTGGCAGCAGGCAGGCACCGACAAGAGCCCCTTCGTCGCGGTGATGGAGATCATCGGCATTCCGGGCGCGGCCGGCGTCATCAACTTCGTGGTGCTGGTGGCCGCGCTCTCGGCCATGAACAGCCAGCTCTACATCACCACGCGCATGATGTTCAGCCTCTCCCGCGCCGGCCACGCGCCCGCCGCGCTGGGCCGCCTGAACGCCCGCGGCGTGCCGCTGCCGGCGCTGGCGCTGTCCTGCGCAGGCATAGCGCTGGCGACCGGGCTGAATCTCTGGAAGCCCGAGGAGTCCTTCATCTGGATGATCGCCGTGTCGATGTTCGGCGCCATGTTCACCTGGTTCATGATCTTCGTGACGCATCTTTTCTTCCGCCGCCGGTGGAGCCGCGAGGGCGGCTCGCGGCTGGCCTTCCGCATGTGGGGCTTTCCGGCGCTGACGCTGCTGGGCGCCGGCCTGATGCTGGCGGCCATGGCGACCACCCTGTTCACCCCGGCCTTCCGGCTCACGCTGCTGACGGGCCTTCCCTTTCTGGCCGTGCTGTCCCTGGTCTATGCGCTGAAATACCGGCACCGCCCCGCGACGGACAGCCTCGCCCCCCTGCACAAGCCTGCCGCATGACGCTGCCATCACCACGCCTCTGGGACATCTCCGCCCCCGTGCATGCCGCCAGCCCGGTCTTTCCCGGCGACACGGCCTATGCGCAGCAGTGGTGCGCCACCATCGGCCCCGGCTGCCCGGTGAACGTGAGCGCCATCACCCTCTCGCCCCATGTGGGCACGCATGCCGACGCGCCGCTGCACTACGACCCGGCCGGCGACAGCATCGGCGCCGTGGGGCTGGACGCCTTCATCGGCCCCTGCCGCGTGATCCACGCCATCGGCCGGGGCCCGCTGATCGGCTGGGACGACATCGCCCCGGCCATCACCGCCGGCCTGCCCGCGCGCGTGCTGGTGCGCACCTACGAGCGCATGCCGGTGGACCGCTGGGACGGGCAGCTGGCCGCCTTCGCGCCCGAGACCATCGAACGCCTGGCCGACCGCGGCGTGGTGCTGGTGGGCATAGACACCGCCAGCATCGACCCGGCCGACAGCAAGCAGCTCCTGAGCCACCAGGTCATCCGCCGCCGCGGCCTGCGCGTGCTGGAGAACCTGGTGCTGGACGAGGTGCCCGAGGGCGACTACGAACTCATCGCCCTGCCCCTGAAGCTCACCACCGCCGACGCCTCGCCGGTGCGCGCCGTGCTGCGCGCCCTGCGCTGAGCGCGGCATCGACCTGGATCATCAAAACCGCCCGCAGCGCTCGTAATTCCTTCGCATACAGCTATCAAAACCATAGTAAACAGAGAACAGCCATGACGACCTCCATCACCCTGCAGGACTGCCAGGCGCGCGATGCCGCCGACCCGCTGGCGCCGCTGCGCGCGCATTTCGCGCTGCCGGCGGACACCATCTACCTGGACGGCAATTCGCTGGGCGTGGCGCCCAAGGCCGCTGCCGCGCGCGTGGCCCAGGTGGTGCAGCAGGAATGGGGCAACGACCTGATCCGCTCGTGGAACAGCGCCAGCTGGTTCGACCTGCCCCAGCGCCTGGGCGACCAGCTGGCGCCGCTGATCGGCGCGGGCCGGGGCGAGGTGGTATGCACCGACAGCACCTCGATCAACCTCTACAAGGCGCTGAGCGCCGCGCTCAACATCGCCCGCGAGGACAGCCCCGGCCGCCGCCGCATCGTGAGCGAGCGCAGCAACTTCCCCACCGACCTCTACATCGCCGAAGGCCTGTGCCGCGAGCGCGGACTGGAGCTGGTGCTGGTCGAACCCGAAGAGATCCCCGCCGCGCTGACCGCCGACGTGGCCGTGCTCATGCTCACCCACGTCAACTACCGCACCGGCGCCATGCACGACATGGCCGCCGTCACGACCGCGGCGCATGCGGCGGGCATCCTCGCCGTGTGGGACCTGGCGCACAGCGCGGGCGCGGTGCCGGTCGATCTGAACGGCGCGGGCGCCGATTTCTCCATCGGCTGCGGCTACAAGTACCTCAACGGCGGCCCGGGCGCGCCCGCCTTCGTGTGGGTGCATCCGCGCCATGCCGGACGCTTCTGGCAGCCACTCTCGGGCTGGTGGGGCCATGCGGCGCCGTTCCAGTTCACGCCCGACTACCAGCCCGCCCCCGGCATCACGCGCTACCTGTGCGGCACGCAGCCCATCATCAGCCTGTCGGCCCTGCAGTGCGGCCTGGACGTGTTCACCGCCGCCGAGGCGCTGGGCGGCATACAGGCGCTGCGGCAGAAATCGCTGGCGCTGACCGATCTGTTCATCGCGCTGGTGGAGGCGCGCTGCGCCGGCCACGGACTGGGCCTGGCCACGCCGCGCGAGCACGCACAGCGCGGCTCCCAGGTCTGCCTGACGCGCGACACCGGCGCCTATGCCATCGTGCAGGCCCTGATCGCGCGCAACGTGATCGGCGACTTCCGCAAGGGCGACGGCGGCGCGGGCCGGCACAAGGACATCCTGCGCTTCGGCTTCACGCCGCTCTACCTGGGCTTCGCCGATGTCTGGAACGCGGTGGAGCAGCTGCGGCAGGTGCTGGACACGGCCGAATGGCAGCGCCCCGAATTCAACCAGCAGCACGCGGTGACCTGAACATGTGCCCCTTCCACGCCAACCCGACCGCACCGGGCCAGCCGGCCGCCCAGGCCGCGCCGGGCTCCGCCCTGCCCGAATCCATCGTGCATGAGGAACGCGCCCAGCTCGACTTCAGCCGCAGCATGAGCTATGGCGACTACCTGCAGCTCGACGCGGTGCTCACCGCGCAGAAGCCTCTGTCGCCCGCGCACGACGAGCTGCTCTTCATCGTCCAGCACCAGACCAGCGAACTCTGGATGAAGCTCATGCTGCACGAGCTGCAGGCGGCCATCGCCCACATCGCCCGCGACGACCTGCCGCCCGCCTTCAAGATGCTGGCGCGGGCCTCCAAGATCATGGAGCAGCTGGTTCATGCCTGGGACGTGCTGGCCACCATGACGCCGCCCGAATACAGTGCCATGCGGCCCTACCTGGGCCAGTCCAGCGGCTTCCAGAGCTACCAGTACCGCTGCATCGAATTCGCGCTGGGCAACAAGAACCGCGCCATGCTGGGGCCGCATGAGCACCGCCCCGACCTGCTGGCCCTGGTGCAGGCCGCCTACGAGGCACCCTCGCTCTACGACGAGGCCCTGCGCCTCCTGGCGCGGCGCGGCATTCCCGTGCCCGAAAGCCACACCCAGCGCGACTGGCGCCAGCCCTATGCCGAAAGCGATGCAGTGGAAGCTGCCTGGCTCACCGTCTACCGCAGCCCGCGCGAGCACTGGGACCTCTACCAGCTGGGCGAAAAGCTCACCGACCTGGAGGACGCCTTCCGCCTCTGGCGCTTCCGCCACGTGACCACGGTGGAGCGCGTGATCGGCTTCAAGCGCGGCACGGGCGGCACCGGCGGCGTGAGCTATCTGCGCAAGATGCTGGACGTGGTGCTGTTCCCCGAGATCTGGCGGCTGCGCACCTCGCTGTGACGCGCGGGGAGGCGGCAGCGCAGGTATTCTTCGCCGCCATGCCTGCTTCCACCACACCGCGCTCCGCCCTGCCCACCAAAGACCAGATCGCCCTGCTGCCGCCCTTCGAGGGCCTGGACCTCGGCCGCATCCGGCTGATCGCCGACGACGCCGATGCCGAGGCCGCCCTACAGGCCCTGATCGGCCTGCCGGTGGTCGGCTTCGACACCGAATCCAGGCCCACCTTCGAGCGCGGCGACATCTCCGACGGACCGCACCTGGTGCAGTTCGCCACGCTGGAATGCGGCTGGCTGTTCCAGCTCAATACCCCCGGCTGCCGCCGCGCCGTGCAGGCCCTGCTGGCCTCGCGCAGCCTGGTCAAGGCCGGCTTCGGCCTGGACAACGACCGCAGCCAGCTGGCACGTTCGCTGGGCGGGCCGGTGCATGCGCTGCTGGACCTGGACGGCGTGCTGCGCCGCCAGGGCTACCCGAAGTCGATGGGCGTGAAGACCGCCATCGCACTGCTCTTCGGCCAGCGCTTTGCCAAGTCCAAGAAGATCGGCACCTCGAACTGGGCTCAGCCGCGCCTCTCGGAATCGCAGCAGCGCTATGCCGCCAACGATGCCTACGGCGCGCTGCGCGTGTATCTGGCGCTGCAGGCTGCAGAGCCCTCGCAGCCGCTGAAGGAAGCTGTCGAGCCGCCCGCGACTCGGCCCCCACGTCCCGCGCGGGAGGCAGCCGCCCGCCCGCCGCGCGAACCCCGGCAGGAACCTCGGACTACGCCCGCGGCTGAACCGCTGCCTCCCGCCGCAAAGCCGCCCGCGACCGCGCTGCGCATCCACCGGACCGTGCCGGTGCTCCCGGTCCACGACCTGGACAAGGCCTTGCGTTTCTACGTCGAGGTGCTGGGCTTCGCGGTCGATGGGGAACCCCGCCCTGCCGGCGCCCCGGGCGATGCGCGCCGCCATGCCCGGGTCTCGCGCGCCGGCTGCGTGCTGCAGCTCTGGGAACCTGCCGACGAGGACATGGCCGGCGGCGCGGCGGTGTTCCTGGACTGCGATGGCCTGGTCGCCCTGCATGCGGAACTCATCGCACGCGGCCATGCGGTGATGCGGCCAGGCGTGGAACAGGCGCCCGGCGGCGGCGATCTGATGACGGTGACCGACCCGTTCGGCAACCGGCTGCGGTTCGTGCAGGCCTGAGTCCGCGCGGGCTGCCCGCCCTCCCTACGCTTCCACTTTCATAGCAGAAAGCGCTTGATTCGCAAGCGCTGCAGCCTGGTTTCGCCCAGAGCATCAGCCCTGGTGGTCGGCAAAGCGCTCGAAGCAGGCTTTCAGCGCATGCTCCCAGGCATGCTTGGCAGGCTGGGGCGCGAAGCTGGCCTCGAAGCTGTTGAAGGCCAGGTGGTAGGCGTCCTTGGCGGTGAGCTCCGGCACCGCCTGGAAGAGCTGCACGAAGTTTTCGTTGATGTAGCCGCCGAAATAGGCCGGGTCGTCCGAATTCACCGTCACCGCCAGGCCTGCGTCCAGCAGCTGCTTGAGGTTGTGGTCGGCCAGGTCGGGGAACACGCGCAGCTTCTGGTTGGAAAGCGGGCACACCGTGAGCGCGATGCGCTCGTCGGCCAGGCGCCGCATCAGCGCGGCGTCCTTCGCGGCCTGAACGCCGTGGTCGATGCGCTCGACCTTGAGCACGTCGAGCGCGCTCCAGATATAGGCCGGCGGGCCCTCCTCGCCCGCATGGGCCACCAGATGCAGGCCCAGTTCGCGGCAGCGGGCGAACACGCGGGCGAACTTCTCGGGCGGGTGGCCCACCTCGCTGCTGTCCAGGCCCACGCCGATGAACTTGTCCCGCAGCGGCAGCGCGGCCTCCAGCGTCTGCAGAGCGTCTTCCTCGCTCAGGTGGCGCAGGAAGCACAGGATCAGCGCGCTGGAGATGCCGAGTTCGGCCTGCGCGTCGGCGCAGGCACGGTGCAGGCCGGCCACCACGACCTCGATCGGCACGCCGCGCGCCGTGTGGGTCTGCGGGTCGAAGAAGATCTCGGCATGCAGCACGTTGTCGGCGGCGGCGCGCTGCAGGTAGGCCCGGGCCATGTCGTAGAAGTCCTCTTCCTTCAGCAGCACGCTGGCGCCGGCGTAGTAGATGTCCAGGAAGCTCTGCAGGTCGGTGAAGGCGTAGGCGCTGCGCAGCGCCTCCACGCTGGCATAGGGCAGCTGGACGCCGTTGCGCTCGGCCAGCGCGAAGATCAGCTCGGGCTCCAGCGAGCCTTCGATGTGGATGTGCAGCTCGGCCTTGGGCATGGCGCGCAGCAGCTCGGGCAGGCGTTTCGTGGGAATGACGGGGACCTTCATCAGCAGACTCCAAAGGTGATGCCGCAGGTCTTCAGATAGCGGCGGTAGGCGGATGATGCCTTGTCGGCGGCGGTATGCAATTCGGCGCGCAGATCCAGCGGCAGGCGTTTGGGCTCCTGCGACTCCAGCACCGGCTGGTCCTGCGTGAAGATGGTGTGCTGGAAGGCGCGCAGCTTCTCGTCGGGCGCATCGAAGTCTGCCACGGCGAGGCGGAACCACACGCGGCTGGACTCGGGCGTGAGCGGGCAGATGTAGAGCGCAATGGACTCGCGCCAGCCTTCCACCGCGGTGGTGCCTGCCTCGGGCAGCTTGGTCAGCACGGCGGCGTAGGGGCCGGTCACCTCGTAGCTGTATTCGACCTGCGCGGCGGCCGTGGAATGCAGGTTGGACTGCGGCTGCCAGGCCTTGCAGCCGGTGGCGCGCAGGCCGGTGGGCGTGGCCTCGACCTGGTAGTCGTCGATGGCCGCGGCATCGCGCGCGCCCAGCCAGCCTTCATGCACGAAGCCGAAGTGCGACATGTCGAGGAAGTTCTCCACGATGCGCGGCGCGCTGGCTGCCACGTCGTAGGGGCCACAGTTCAGCTTGCGCAGGCGCTCGTCGCCTTCGGCCGCGAAGGCCGGCAGCGGCGGCAGATCGCCGGCCCCCTGCGCCTCGGCCAGCCGCACCCAGACCAGGCCGTGGGCCTCGCGCACGGCGAAGGCGCCCACGCGGTGGCCGGCCGGCGGCTGGAACTGCGGCAGCGCGGGCACATGCACGCAGCGGCCTCCACCCTCGAACTGCCAGCCGTGGTAGGGGCATTCCAGCCGGCCGTCCTGCACGCGGCCCAGAGACAGGCGCGCGCCGCGGTGCGGGCAGCGGTCGGCGAAGGCATGCGGCAGTCCCGCCGCGTCGCGCCAGAGCACGAGGGGCCGGTCCAGCAGCCGCGTGGCCAGGGGCGCGGCACCGACCTCGTCCGACAGGGCGACGGGGTGCCAGTGCTGGTGTTCGATCATCGAAAGCCTTTCTGCAGACGGACAAGGCGAAGAAAAAAAGGCTGCCCGGACGGGGCAGCCTTGGTTGGGTGCAGTGGGCGGGGCAGCGCGCCCGCCCTCCTTCGCCTCACTTCTTGTCGCCGCCGGGCACGCTGCCTTCCACGCCCTTGACGTAGAAGTTGATGCCGCCCAGGAACTTGTCGTCGGCCACGGCGTCCTTGGCGAGGATCTCCTTGCCGTCCTGGCCCACGATGGGGCCCTTCCAGATCGAGAACGTGCCGTCCTTCAGGCCCTTCTTGACGGTCTCGACCTTGGCCTTGATGTCGGCAGGCACGTCGTCGGCGATGGAGACCAGGTCGATCGCGCCTTCCTTCACGCCCCACCAGCTCTGGCCGGTGGTCCACTTGCCGTCCAGCACGTCGCGCGTGGCCTTGATGTAGTAAGGGCCCCAGTTGATGATGGACGAAGCCAGGTGGGCCTTGGGGCCGTAGGCGGTCATGTCGCTGTCCCAGCCGAAGGCGCGCTTGCCCTTTTCCTGGGCGGTCTTGAGCACGGCGGGCGAGTCGGTGTTCTGGAACAGCACGTCGGCGCCGCCGTTGATCAGCGAGGTGGCGGCCTCGGTTTCCTTGGGCGGGCTGAACCATTCGTTGACCCACACCACCTTGGTCTTGATGTTCGGGTTGACCGACTGCGCGCCCAGCGTGAAGCTGTTGATGTTGCGGATCACCTCGGGGATGGGCACCGAGCCCACCACGCCCAGGGTGTTCGACTTGGTCATGGCGCCGGCGATGATGCCGGCCATGTAGGCGCCCTCATAGGTGCGGCTGTCGTAGGTGCGCACGTTGGGCGCGGTCTTGTAGCCGGTGGCGTGCTCGAACTTCACGTCGGGGAAGTCGGCTGCGACCTTCTGGATGGGCTCCATGTAGCCGAAGGTGGTGCCGAAGATCAGCTTGTTGCCCTGCGTGGCCATGTCGCGCAGCACGCGCTCGGCATCGGCCGACTCGGGCACGCTTTCGACGAAGCTGGTGGCGACCTTGTCGCCGAATTCCTTCTCGACCGCCTTGCGCCCCTGGTCGTGCGCGTAGGACCAGCCACCGTCGCCCACCGGGCCGACGTAGGCGAATGCGATCTTCAGCGGGCCGGTGGCGGCAGCGGCCGAGGCGGCCGGTGCGGGAGCAGCCGCAGGCGCGGCGGCGGCCGGCTCTTCCTTCTTGCCGCAGCCCACCAGGGCGGCAGCGGCCACGGCGGACAGGGTGGCTGCCTGGAGGAAGGATCGTTTGGTCAGTTGGGTCATGGCTTCTCTTTTCTAGGAAGGTCGGAAGGAAAACGGGCGGAAACCGGAGGGCAAATTATGAGCCGGCGTGGAACGGCTTTCCCAGCGAGGCCGGCATGTTGGCGCGGATCCAGGCCGGGTTGCGCGAGATCAGCGCCAGCACCACGATGGTGGCCACGTAGGGCAGCATGCTGAGCAGCTGGCTGGCCACCTGCACACCGGAAGCCTGCAGGTGGAACTGCAGCATGGTCACGCCGCCGAACAGATAAGCCCCCAGCAATACCCGTGCCGGCCGCCAGGTGGCGAAGGTGGTCAGCGCCAGCGCGATCCAGCCGCGCCCGGCCACCATGCCCTCGACCCAGAGCGGCGTATAGACGGTGGAGATGTAGGCCCCGGCCAGCCCGCAGAGCGCGCCGCCGGCCATCACCGCCAGCAGGCGGATGCGCCGCACGGGGTAGCCCAGCGCATGGGCCGATTCGGGTGATTCGCCCACCGAGCGCAGCACCAGGCCGGCGCGCGAGCGGTAGAGGAACCAGATCAGCGCAGCCGTGAGCGCCATGGTCAGGTAGACCAGCGGATGCTGGCGGAAAAGCGCCGGCCCCACCAGCGGCAGGTCGCCCAGCACCGGAATGGCGTAGCGCGGCAGCTCCGGCAGCTTGGCCTGCACGTAGCTGATGCCGGCGAAGGCCGAAAAGCCCACGCCGAAGAGGCTGAGCGCCAGCCCCGTCGCGTACTGGTTGGTGCCCAGCCAGATCACCAGCACGCCGAACACGGCGGCCATCAGCGCGCCCACCGCCATGCCGGCGGCGAAGCCCAGCCAGGTGCTGCCCGTGTGGACCACGGTGGCGAAGCCGGCGATGGCGGCGCAGAGCATCATGCCCTCGGCGCCCAGGTTGACGATGCCGGCCTTCTCGTTGATGAGCAGGCCGAGCGCGGCGATGGCCAGCACGGTGCCGGCGCTGAGCGTGGCGCCCAGCAGCAATGCATAGGACTCCATCAGCGGGCTCCAGCGGAAGAAGAAGACGGGGAAGAAGAGGACGGCGAGGCGCGCGAGCCGACCCAGCGCACGCGATAGGCGATCAGCGTGTCGCAGGCCAGCAGCGCGAACAGCAGCAGGCCCTGGAACACGCCCGTGATGGACTTGGGCAGGCCCAGGCGCGACTGGGCCAGCTCGCCTCCCAGGTAGAACATGCTCATCAGGATGGCGGAGAACACCATGCCCACCGGATGCAGCCGCCCCACGAAGGCGACGATGATGGCCGCGAAGCCGTAGCCGGCCGGAACGAAGGGCGTGAGCTGGCCGATGGGGCCGGCCACTTCCAGCGCGCCCGCCAGGCCCGCGGCGCCGCCGGAGACGAGCAGCGCCGTCCAGAGCGCGCGGCGCGAGGAGAAGCCCGCGTAGCGCGCCGCAGCGGGCGCCAGCCCGCCCACCTGCTGGGCGAAGCCGGCGCGGGTGCGGAACAGGAACACCCAGAGCGCCCCCGCCGCCGCCAGCGCGATGGGCAGGCCGATGGTCAGGCGCGAGCCCTGCATGAGGCGCGGGATCTGCGTCACGCGCTCGAAGGTCTTGGTCTGCGGGAAGTTATAGCCCATGGGGTCCTTCCAGGGCCCATAGACCAGGTAGCCCAGCAGCAGCGTGGCCACATAGACCAGCATCAGGCTGACCAGGATCTCGTTGGCGTTGAAGCGGTCGCGCAGGAGCGCGGTGATGCCCGCCCAGAACATGCCGCCCAGCACGCCGGCCAGCAGGATGGCCGGCACGATCCAGGGGCCGGTGGTCTTGTCGGCCAGCAGGGCGATGCCGCCCGCGGCCACCGCGCCGATGACGAACTGCCCCTCGGCGCCGATGTTCCAGACATTGGAGCGGAAGCACACGGCCAGCCCCAGCGCGATGAGCAAGAGCGGCGTGGCCTTGACCATGAGTTCGCCGATGGCGTACTGCGACTTGATGGGCTCCCAGAAGAAGAGCTGCAGGCCGCGCACCGGGTCCTTGCCCAGCGCGGCGAAGAGCGCCACGCCGATCAGCACCGTGATGGCCAGCGCCAGCAGCGGCGAGCCGTAGGTCCACCAGCGCGAGGCCTGGGGACGCAGTTCGAGCTTAAGCATGAGCCACCTCCCCTGCCTGGGCCTGGCGCTGGACTTCGCCCAGGTGCGCCTGCACGTCGGCATGCCAGAGGCCGCTCATCCATTCGCCGATGCGCTCCACCGTGGCTTCCTGCCGGTCGATGGAGGGCGACAGATGCCCCTTGGCCACCACGTGCAGCCGATCGCTGATCTCGAACAGCTCGTCAAGCTCTTCGCTGAGCACCAGCACGGCGCAGCCCGCGTCGCGCAGCGCCAGGATCTCGCCGCGGATCTGGGCGGCCGCGCCCACGTCCACGCCCCAGGTGGGCTGGGAGACGATCAGCAGCTTCGGGTTGGCGTCGATCTCGCGGCCCACGATGAATTTCTGCAGGTTGCCGCCCGACAGCGACCGCGCCGGCGCATGCGGGCCACCGGCCTTGACGCGGAAGCGCTCGATGATGGCGCGGGCATGGTCGGCCAGCGCGCCGGTGCGGATCCAGCCGCCAGCGCCCACGCAGTTGCCGCGCGTGAGCAGCAGGTTGTGCGCCAGGCCCATGGTGGGCACGGCGCCGCGGCCCAGCCGCTCCTCTGGCACGAAATGCAGGCCCAGGCCCCGGCGCTGGCGCGGGTTCAGGCGGCCGGCGGGCTGGCCGCCGACCTGCACCATGGCCGGATGGGCGCGCTGGTCTTCGCCCGAGAGCGCGTAGAGCAGTTCCTTCTGGCCGTTGCCCGAGACGCCCGCGATGCCCACCACCTCGCCCGCGCGCACCTCGAAGTCCAGATCGACGAGATCCACGCCGAAGGGGTCGGTGCGCGGCAGGCTCAGGGCCTGCACGCGCAGCACCGTGGCGCCCAGGCGCGCGGGCCGGTGCGACAGGGCCGGCGGCTCGGCGCCGATCATCAGGCGCGAAAGGGATGCGTTGGATTCCTCGGCCGGGTTGCACACGCCCGTCACCTTGCCGCCGCGCAGCACCGTGCAGGCGGTGCAGAGCGCGCGGATCTCGTGCAGCTTGTGGCTGATGTAGAGGATGCTGCAACCCTCGCTGGAGAGCTTGCGCAGCACGACGAAGAGCTTTTCGACCGCCTGGGGCGTGAGCACCGAGGTGGGCTCGTCGAGGATCAGCAGCTGCGGCTGGGTGAGCAGCGCGCGGATGATCTCCACGCGCTGCATCTCGCCCACGCTCAGCGTGTGCACCGGGCGCTGGGGGTCGATGTCCAGCCCGTATTCGGCGGCCGTGGCGGTGATGCGCGCGGTGACCTCGGCCAGCGCGAGGCGCTTGTCCAGCCCCAGCCACACGTTCTCGGCCACGGTCAGCGTGTCGAACAGGCTGAAGTGCTGGAACACCATGGCGATGCCGAGCGCCCGCGCCTCCTGCGGGTTGCGGATGTGGACCGGCTGGCCGTTGAAGTGGATGGCGCCCTCGTCGGGCTTGACGGCGCCGTAGATGATCTTCATCAGCGTGGACTTGCCGGCGCCGTTCTCGCCCAGCACCGCATGCACCTCGCCCGGCTGCACGGTGAGCGACACGCCGTCGTTGGCCACCACGGCCGGGTAGCGCTTGGTGATGCCCGACAGCTGCAGGCGCGGCGGCGCTGCAGGCGCGGCACCGTCGGCGCCGGGCATGGCGCGAGGGGTGGGAGCAGAGGGATTCATGGGGGGCGATTGTCTCTTAAGTTCCGCGTGGTTCCAGGCGGCAGAACCCGCATTCCGCGCTGGCGGAACGGGCGCAGCCAGCTATGCTTTTCGTAGCGATGCAGCCACCGTCTTGACCTGCTCGCGCAGCCACAGGGCAGCGGCCGACTGGTGCGTGCGGGCATGCCAGAGCTGGTAGTACATGAGGCGGGGGAAAGGTATCGGACATGGCAGCACGGCCAGCGGCAGGCGCTCGGTGAAACGCTCGCAGAACTGCCGGCCGGTGGTCAGCACAAGCAAGCTGGATGCCACCATGTCGGGGATCAGGCTGAAGTGCGCGCAGCGCGCGGTGATGCGGCGGGCCAGGCCCTGCGCGTCCAGGTGCGCGTCGATCACGCCGCGCGCGCCCGGGTAGGTGGGCGTGGGCGCGATGTGCTCGGCGGCCAGCCATTCTTCGGCCGTCCAGCCGCGCCGCACGGCCGGGTGGCCGGCGGCCACCAGGCAGACCACCTCGTCGCCGAAGAGCCGCGCCATGTGGAGGTCGTCGGGCGGCTGCGGCCAATTGCCGATGACCACGTCCACCTCGCCCTGCTCCAGGTGCGCGTGGTAGTGCAGGTCGGCCGACAGCGGCAGCACCTCGACCGGGCACAGCGGCGCCTCGGCCTTGATGCGGGCCATGAGGCGGGGCAAGAAGAGCGGGTCCAGGTAGTCGCTGGCCGCGATGCGGAAGGTGTGGCTGCCGGTACGGGGATCGAAGCCCCGGGCGTCGGAGAAGAGCGCCTCGGCCGATCGCAGGATGGCCCCGGCCGGCGCCACCATGCGCAGCGCCGCATCGGTGGGCTGCATGCCGGCGCCCGAGCGCACCAGCAGCGGATCGCCCGCCAGCCCGCGCAGCCGCCGCAGCGCGGCCGACACCGCAGGCTGGTGCATGCCCAGCCTGACGGCGGCCTTGGAAACGCTGCGTTCGGTAAGCACGGTATGCAACACCCTGATGAGATGGAGGTCGATCTTGTCGAAGAGGGCTTGGTCTCGCATACCGGGGGGAGCATTCCTGTCATACGGCGGCGCGTATGCCGCTGCGCGCCGGCTGCCGCAGCATGGCGGAACCTGCGCGCGGGCGGTCAGGGCGGCTGCCGCAACGGCTTTTCGGGGGTGGCGGCAACTGTACACCGCAGCCGCGCGGTCCTCGATCGCACTTTCCACGGTGGCGCAGCCGGCCGGCACGCCCTATGCTTTTGATGTCAGAACATCCACACGAAGAATCCAGCGCGCGCCGCCCTGCGGCCCCACCGGCATCCCCTCCACGCATGAATACACCCATCCGCCCCCTTCGCTTCATCCGCCGTGGCCAGCCCCAGGTGCTGCACGGCGTGCCGCCCGACCGCACCCTGCTGGAGGTGCTGCGCGAAGACCTGGGCGACACCGGCACCAAGGAAGGCTGCGGCGAGGGCGACTGCGGCGCCTGCACCGTGGTGCTGGGCGAGGCGCGCGGCGGCCAGATGCACTACCAGGCGGTCAACAGCTGCATCCGGCTGGCGCATTCCATCGACGGCATGGCGCTCTGGACGGTCGAGGACCTGGCCCACGACCCGCTGATCCAGCCCGCCGCCACGGCGGCCGGCCGCCACCAGGCCGGCGGCGAGCACGCCATGCTGCACCCCGCGCAGGAAGCCATGGTGCAGTGCCACGGCTCGCAATGCGGCTTCTGCACGCCCGGCTTCGTGATGAGCCTCTTCGGCATGTACCAGAACCACGTCTGCCATGGCAGCGGCATCGACCGCGCGCTGGCGGCCGAAGCGCTGTCGGGCAACCTCTGCCGTTGCACCGGCTACCGCCCCATCCTGGATGCGGCCGAGCGCATGCAGGCGCTGCCGCCCATGCAGGTGGACGAGACCGTTCTGCTGCAGGAGCTGGAGCACATCGCCCTGGAAGCCAAGGCGCCGCAGGCCGATGCCGCCTATCTCGCCCCGGCCACGCTGGAAGAGCTGCTGGACGCCCGTGCCGCCCACCCCGGCGCCCAGGTGGTGGCCGGCGCCACCGACGTGGGCCTGTGGATCACCAAGCAGCACCGCCATTTCGCCCAGATGCTGGACGTGACCCGCGCCGCGCCCCTGCGCCGCATCGACGAGGCCGGCGGGCTGCTGCGCATCGGCGCCGCAGCGTCGCTGACCGACGCCTACGCCGCGCTGTGCGGGCACTGGCCGCAGCTGCACCGCTTCGCCGCGCGCTTCGCCGGGCTGCCGGTGCGCAATTCCGGCACCCTGGGCGGCAACGTGGCCAACGGCTCGCCCATCGGCGATTCGATGCCGCTCCTGATCGCGCTGGGCGCCCAGGTGGTGCTGGCCAGCGTGCGCGGCGAACGCGCCCTGCCGCTGGAAGAGCTCTACACCGGCTACCGCCAGAACGTGATGGCGGCCGACGAGCTGCTGATCCGCATCGACGTGCCGCTGCCCGCGCCCGGCGGCCGGCTGGCGGCCTACAAGGTCTCCAAGCGCTTCGACGACGACATCTCCGCCGTGTGCCTGGCCATCCACCTGCAGATCGAGGATGGCCGCATCCAGTCGGCACGCATCGGCGCGGGCGGCGTGGCCGCCACCCCGGCGCGCGCACGGCGGGCCGAGGCCGCCCTCGCCGGCCAGCCCTGGTCGGCCGCCGCCATGCGGCAGGCCGCCGGCGTGCTGCAGGCCGAATTCACGCCGATTTCCGACATGCGCGCCAGCGGCCAGTACCGCCGCGCCGTGCTGGGCTCCCTCATGGAGCGCTGCTGGCTGGAAAGCCCCGAGGCGCAGGCGGAAGGTGGCGGCCAGCCGGTATCGCTGGAACAGCTGCGCGGCCCGCTGGGCACGCAGGCGGAGGTGGCGGCATGAACACCCAGGCCACCCTGATCAGCCGCGATGCCGGCGACGCCCCGCAAGCCCTGCGCGCCGATGCGCAGGGCGCGGCCGGCCCTCTGGCGGGGGCATCCCCCGCAACCGCCGGCGGCGGCAGCGCCCCTGCGCAGGCCAGCGCCATGGGCCGCTCGCACCCGCACGAGAGCGCCCGCGCCCAGGTCGCGGGCCTGGCCCACTACATCGACGACCTGCCCGAGATCAAGGGCACGCTCTACGCTGCGCCCATCCTCTCGCCCGTGGCCCACGGCCGGCTGAACGCGGTGCGCACCGACGCGGCCCTGTCCCTGCCCGGCGTGCGCGGCGTGGTGCTGGCCGCCGACGTGCCGGGCGACAAGCTGCTGGCCGCCTTCGCGCACGACGAGCCGGTCTTCGCGCTGGACACGGTGCAGCACGTGGGCCAGGTGGTCGGCCTGGTGGTGGCCGAATCGGTGATGCTGGCGCGCCGCGCGGCGCGGCTGGTGACGCTGGACATCACGCCCCTGCCGGCCGTGCTGACGGTGCAGCAAGCCATGGCCGCGCAGAGCTACGTGCTGCCGCCCGTCTTCGTGCGGCGCGGCGACGCGCAGGCCGCGCTGGAGCGCGCCCCGCACCGCCTGCAGGGCGCCTTCGAAGTCGGCGGGCAGGAACACTTCTACCTGGAAGGCCAGATCGCCTACGCCCTGCCGCTGGAGCAGCGCCAGTGGTGCATCTACTCCAGCACCCAGCACCCGGGCGAAGTGCAGCACTGGGTGGCCCATGCCCTGGGCCTGGACAACCACGCCGTGCGCGTCGAATGCCGGCGCATGGGCGGCGGCTTCGGCGGCAAGGAGACGCAGGCCGGCCACCTGGCCGTATGGGCCGCCGTGGCCGCCCACAAGCTGGGCCGCCCGGTCAAGCTGCGGATGGACCGCGACGACGACTTCATGGTCACCGGCAAGCGCCATCCCTTCGCCTACGAATACGAGGTGGGCTTCGGCGACGACGGCCGCATCCAGGGCCTGAAGCTGCAGATGGCCGCCAACTGCGGCTTCTCGGCCGACCTCTCCGGCCCGGTGGCCGACCGCGCCGTGTTCCACAGCGACAACGCCTATTTCCTCGAAGACGTGGAGATCGCCTCGTACCGCTGCAAGACGAACACGCAGAGCCACACCGCCTTCCGGGGCTTCGGCGGGCCGCAGGGCGTGATCGCCATCGAGGCCATCCTGGGCGACATCGCCCGCGCACTGGGCCGCGACGCGCTGGACGTGCGCCTGGCCAACCTCTACGGCACCGCCGAGCGCAACATCACCCACTACCAGATGCCGGTGGAGGACAACATCCTCCACGAGCTGCTGCCGAAACTGGAGCAGACGGCCCAGTACCGGCAAAGGCAGGCGGCCATTTCGGCCTGGAACGCGCAAAGCCCGGTGCTGAAAAGAGGCCTGGCCATCACGCCGGTCAAGTTCGGCATCAGCTTCACGGCCACGCTGTTCAACCAGGCCGGCGCGCTGGTCCACGTCTACACCGACGGCAGCGTGCAGGTGAACCACGGCGGCACCGAAATGGGCCAGGGCCTGCACACCAAGGTGGCGCAGATCGTGGCCGACGAGCTGGGCGTGCCGATGGAGCGGGTGCTGGTCACCGCCAGCGACACGGCCAAGGTGCCCAACGCCAGCGCCACGGCAGCCTCCAGCGGCACCGACCTGAACGGCCGCGCCGCGCAGTTCGCCGCTCGCCATGTGCGCGACAACTTGGCGGCCTTCGTCTGCGGGCTGGACGGCTGCGGTGCGGGCTCGATCCGCTTCGAGGGCGGGCGCGTCATCTCGCCCACGCGGGAGCGCGCCTGGGCCGACGTGGTGCAGGCCGCCTACGCCAACCGCATCCAGCTCTGGAGCGACGGCTTCTACCGCACGCCCAAGATCCACTACGACAAGGCCACGCTGACCGGCCGGCCGTTCTACTACTTCGCCTACGGCGCGGCCTGCACCGAAGTCGCCATCGACACGCTGACCGGCGAATCGCGCGTGCTGGCGGTGGACATCCTCCACGACGTGGGCCGCAGCATCAACCCGGCCATCGACATCGGCCAGATCGAGGGCGGCTTCGTGCAGGGCATGGGCTGGCTCACCACCGAGGAACTGGTCTGGAACGAGCACGGCAAGCTCGCCACCCACGCCCCCAGCACCTACAAGATCCCGGCCACGGGCGACGTGCCGGAGCACTTCAAGGTCCAGCTCTGGCACGAGGCCAACCGCGAGGACAACGTCGGCGGCAGCAAGGCCGTGGGCGAGCCGCCCTTCATGCTGGCCATCAGCGTCTACGAGGCCCTGCGCGACGCCGTGGCGGCCGCCCGGCCGGCCGGCGGGCGGGCCGCGCCGGTGCAGCTGAAGGCGCCGGCCACGGCCGAGAGCGTGCTGCGCGCGCTGGGACGCCTCGGATAGCCCAAGCTCAGCCGTCCCGCGCGGGATGGCCCCAGACCTGGTTGCGCCCGCGCCGCTTGGCCTCGTAGCAGGCCATGTCGGCCGCGCGCAGCAGCTGGTTGACCTGGTCCTCGCCGGCACTGCCGGGCTCCAGCGCCACCAGGCCCACGCTGGCGCTGACCAGGAAGCTGCGTCCGCCGTAGGACGGCTCCCAGGCCGAGATGGCGGCGCGGATCAGCTCGGCGATCTCGTGCCCCCGCGCCCGGGAGCACGCCGGCAGCACCACGGCGAATTCGTCGCCGCCCAGGCGCGCGGCCCAGCCCACGTGGCGCACCTGCTCCTCGATGAGCCGCGCCACGTGGCGCAGAACGTCGTCGCCGGCATCGTGGCCGGCCTGGTGATTGACCATGGTGAAGTGGTCCAGGTCCATGAACAGCACGACCAGGGTGCCCAGTTCCGCGCCATCCTGCGCCGCGGCGGTCCCATCCGAAGCGGCGGGCACCGCGGCTGCGCCGGCTTCAGCGCCAGCGACGCCAGCGGCGGCGGGCGGCTGCGCGAGCATCAGCTCCCCCAGCCGTTCGACGAAGGCCCCGCGGTTGAGCAGGCGCGTCAGCGGATCATGGCCGGCCACCCAGCCGCGCAGCTGGCGCGAGCCGCGCTCGGCCGTGATGTCCTCCAGCAGCCAGAGGGTGCCTGCGGCCTCGGCCAGCGCGGCCGGCCCGGCGGGCCGGTGGGCCAGCACCCGCGCCCACACCGGGCTGCCGTCCTTGCGCAGGAAGCGCACGTCGCCGTCGAAGCCGCCGTGCGCGGCGAAGGCATCGCCCACCCGCTGCAGCCACTGGGCATAGTCGGAGGGGCCGGCATGCAGGGCCTGCGCCGGCAGGCCGTGCAATTCGGCCGGCGCGTAGCCCAGCATGCGGGCGGCCTGCACGCCGGCCAGCTCCAGCACGTCGCCCCGGGCCAGCACGATGCCGACCGGCGCATGGGCGAGCACCGCCTCCAGCCGCGCGGCGGTCACGGCGGCCTCGCGGCGCTCCTGCCAGCGCTGGGCCTCCATGTGGCTGCACACGCGTGCCAGCGCGTCCACCTCGCCGGGCGATCGGGGCCAGCGCAGGGCCGCGGCCGCCCCCCGCTCCCCGTCCTTGTGCGCCACATGCGCATGCAGCATGCGCTGGGCGCAATGGCTCAGCTGCGCCAGCGGCCGCGCCAGCCAGAGCATGGCCAGGCCCGAGGCCAGGGCGATGGCCAGCACGCCGCCACCCGCCAGCCACCAGGCGGTGCGCTGTGCGCCTTCGTCGGGCGCCGCCAGCATGCCGGCATCGCTCACCCGCGCCACCATCCACTGCGGCAGCGGCATGCCGGCCAGGCTGACCACATGGCCGGCGTCGATGTCGGTGAAGGCGCGGCCGGTCAGGGGCTGCTCCATCCGCTGCCAGCGCGCATAGGCCTGGGCGAGGCCGGGCTCGTCGCGCACATGGCCCAGCACGCGCTCGCGCTGCGGGTGGGACAGGATCACGCCATCGCGCGTGAAGACGATGAGCCGCGAGTCCTCGCGCACCGGCATGGCCATGGACTGCGGCAGCAGGCCCTGCGACTGCAGCCGCAGCACGCCGGCCACCGCGCCCGTGACCTGGCCTTCGCCCTGGCGCAGGGGCATGGTGAACATCACCCGGGCATCGCCCGCCGCGCTGCCGATGAGGTCAGACACCAGGGGCTTGCCCTCCACCATGGTGCGCACCAGGGAATCGCGCTCGGCCGGGTCCAGCGCGGAAGGCTGCTGCAGCCGGCCCGACTGCAGGTTCACGCTGAGCTGCCCGTCCTTGCGCGCGACCTGCACGGCGTCGAAGAGGCGCACCGCCGGCAGGCCCTGGCGCACCACCCATTCCAGCGATGCGGGGTATTCGAGCATGCCCGGCGCGATGCCCTCGGCCACCGTGCCCAGCACGCGCTGGCTCTGCTCGATCTTGCTGGCCAGCACGCGCGCCACGGTCTCCACCTCGTCGTTCTGCTGGCGCACCAGCCGCTGCAGCGCGGCCTGGCTGGCGGCCTGGGCGACCAGCCAGGCCGCGCCGCCGCCCGCCAGCAGCACGGCCAGCACCGCCACGGCCACCAGCTTGACGACGAGCGCGCCGGGCAGCGGCCAGCCGGGCGCCTCGTCCGGCACGGTGTCGAAATCGTCCTCGTGGAAGAAGCCGGCCACGCCGGCCGGGCGGGAAGCCGCTGCCGCCGCTGCCGCTGGCGGTGTCATGCCGGCCTCCGGAGAAGGCCGGCGCGGGCAGGCGTCGATGGCTGGGCGCGGAGCATGGTGAGGGCGGCAGGCAGAGGATCGGCGGGCGGTGGAAGGCCCTTTCCGTTGCAATATAAGCAGCGCCTGCGGCCGGCCGGGTGCGGGGCAACCCTCAGGAATCCGCCAGGAAAACCCTGCCCTGGGCATCGGCCCGGGAAGCCCTCGGGCGGGGGCTCAGTCGCCAGCCACCTGCTGCAGCGCACCCGGCTGGGGCAGGTTCAGCACATTGCCGGTGCCGGCGATGAGTCCGTGCTCGCGCAGATGGCGCAGCACGCGCGACAGCGTCTCGGGCGCGATGCCCAGCTGCGCGGCGATGAGGCGCTTGCGCTGGTGCAGCGTGACGCGCAGGACGCCGTTGCCGCAGGGCTGGGCATGCTGCAGCAGCCATTGCGCGCAGCGCGCCTCGGCGTCCTGCGCCAGCCGGCTCACGGCCAGTTCGGTCTGGCGGTAATGGTCGCTCGCCAGGCTGCGCAGCAGGTTCTGCGCATCCGCAGGCAGGGCCTGCACGCTGCGCTGGAAGGCCTCGACCGGCACGCTGCGCAGCTGCAGCCGCGTGTCCGCGACCATGTCCAGCAGGCTGGGCCGCTCCAGCAGCGCGGTGGCGGCGTCCAGCCAGCAGGGGCCCTCCACCATGCCCAGCTGATGGCGCAGCACGCCGTCCTCTCGCAGGCCCAGCAGCACGCGGCCGCTGTCCAGATGCAGCACGGAAGCGGGGCGCTCGCGGCGCTGGCGCAGCCACTGGCCGGGAGCCGCCGCCTCGACGCCGTCGAAGGGTCCAAAGAAGTGATCGGGAGACATGGCCCGACTGTGCAGGCGGCCCCGCCCCGCCGTGTTGAGCGAGGTCAAACGCCTTGCAGCCCCGAGGGGCGGCGCCGTTGCCGGCGATGCCCTGCGCACGGGCGATGCGGCACGTGTGGCACATGCGGCACGGAGCTTGCTTGCGATCATTGCAATTGGATACGGTTTCGCATCCAATCCGGGAGACGCCGCCCGCCGCCATCGGCAAAGACGGCGCGAAGTCCATGACCCCCGCGGGCCGTTCGCCCCGGCCCCAACCACCCACCTGCAGGAAAACCCCATGAAAAAAACCCTGATCGCCCTCGGAACCGCCCTGGTGTGCGGCGCTGCCGCCCACGCGCAAAGCTCCGTCACCCTCACCGGCCTGAGCGACCTCTACGTCGGCTCGATGAAGATGGCCGGCGACGCCAGCCGCCGCTCCGTGGTGAACAGCGGCGGCATGACCACCTCGTGGTTCGGCTTCAAGGGTACGGAAGACCTGGGCGGCGGCCTGAAGGCCAATTTCCAGCTGACCTCGTTCCTGCAAGCCGACACCGGCACGCAGGGTCGCTTCGCCAATGACACCTTCTTCTCGCGCGACGCCAACGTCAGCCTGTCGGGCGACTTCGGCTCGGTGCTGCTGGGCCGCTGGATGGCGCCCAACTTCCTTCCGTCCGTGATCGGCAACCCCTTCGGCGATTCGTTCACCTTCTCGCCGCTGATCCTGCACAAGGACGTGCCCCTGTTCAACGGCTCCGGCTGGCGCGCCATGACCCCGGCCGACACCGGCTGGTCCAACCAGATCGCCTACACCACGCCCACCTACAACGGCCTGTCGGCCAACATCCAGTACCAGTTCGGCGAACAGGCCAGCCAGAACAGCAAGCGCAACGTCGGCGCCAACTTCTTCTACTTCGGCGGCCCGCTGACGCTGACCGGCTTCTACGAGAACGCCGACGTGACCAACCCCGGCGCCACCACGCTGCTGCCCAACAACCAGAAGTACTGGATGCTGCTGGGCGCCTACGACTTCGGCATGGTCAAGCCCTACCTGAGCTACGGCGAGAAGAAGATCGCCGACAACGTCAACACCAAGGGCAAGACGCTGCAGGTGGGCGCATCCGCCCCGGTCGGCAGCAACGGCAAGCTGCTGGCCGAGTGGGTCAGGACCGAATGGTCCACGCCCGACGTGAACCGCAAGACCTTCTCGGTCGGCTACGACCACTTCCTGTCCAAGCGCACCGACCTGTACGCCGTGGTGATGAACGACAAGATCACCAACCAGACCAGCGGCACCAGCCTGGGCCTGGGCATCCGCCACCGCTTCTGATGTCGTGGGCGGCAGGCAGGCCGCCCCATGACGCGGAAGTCATTCAAGGCACGCCGGAACGATCCGGCGTGCCTTTTTCGTTCGCCGCCTGCCTCCATCCTGGCAGGGCCTGGGCCATGCGCTATTCGATCAATAGCGCGCGGAAGTCGTTCACGTTGGTGTGCGTGGGCCCGGTGACCAGCAGATCGTCCAGCGCGGCGAAGTAGCCGTAGGCGTCGTTGCGGTCCAGGTGGTCGGCCACGCGGCGCCCCAGCGCCTCGGCGCGCGCCAGCGTGTCGGGTGCCACGAAGGCGCCGGCGTTGTCCTCCACGCCGTCGATGCCGTCGGTGTCGGCAGCCAGCGCCCATACGCCCGGCTGGCCCTGCAGCGCCTGGGCCAGGCCCATGCAGAACTCGCCGGCACGCCCGCCACGGCCGCGCTCGGCGCCTTCGCGGCGCGGGCGCACGGTGACGGTGGTTTCGCCCCCGCTCAAGATGATGCAGGGTCGCGCGAAGGGCTCGCCGTGCCGGGCCGCGGCGCGGGCCAGCGCGGCATGCACGCGGCCGACTTCGCGCGACTCGCCCTCCATCTCGTCGCTCAGGATGTGTACGGCCCAGCCCGCATCCCGCGCCGCGCGGGCCGCCGCCTCCAGCGACTGCCGGGGTGTGGCGACCAGCTGCACGTGGTGGCCGGCGAAGATGGCGTCGCCAGGCTTGGGGGTTTCGAGCGCGCCGCTCTCCAGCCGCTCGCGCACGGCGGGCGGCACGTCGATGCGGTAGCGCCGCAGGATGTCCAGCGCCTCGGCGCAGGTGCTGGCATCGGCCACCGTGGGTCCGCTGGCGATGACCGAGACATCGTCGCCCGGCACGTCGCTGATGGCCAGGGTCACGACCCGCGCCGGCGCGCAGGCCGCAGCCAGCCGCCCGCCCTTGATGCGCGACAGATGCTTGCGCACGCAGTTCATCTCGGCGATGCCGGCACCGCTGTCCAGCAGCGCCTGGTGGATGCGCTGCTTGTCCTGCAGCGAGAGGCCGTCGGCCGGCAGCGTCAGCAGCGAGGAGCCGCCGCCCGAGATCAGGCACAGCACCAGATCCTGCGGCGTGAGCCCCTGCACCAGGGCCAGGATGCGTTCGGCCGCCTGCAGGCCCGCGGCATCGGGCACCGGGTGCGCGGCCTCGACCACCTCGATCCGCTCGGGCAGGCCGGCCGGACGCGGGGGCACATGGCCGTAGCGCGTGACCACCAGGCCCGAAAGCGGCGCATCGGCCGGCCAGAGCGCCTCCACCGCCTGCGCCATGGCCCCGCCGGCCTTGCCCGCGCCGATCACCACCGTGCGGCCGCCCGGCGGCGGCGCGGGCAGGTGCGCTGCCAGCGTGTGCAGGGGCTGCGCGCTGCGGACCGCAGCGACGAAAAGCGCGCGCAGCAGGTCGCGCTGGGGCGCGGCGGACGCGGCGGGCGAACAAGAAGAAGGAGAGGAGGAAGAGGGTTCGGCGAAGGGCTGGGAGGACATCGGCGCATTGTGCAGCGCACCGGCCGTTCGCGAAACGGACCAGGGCGGATGTCACGGTTCCGTCACCGGATGGCGGTAAGGTTTCGGTCCACCTTCCGGCTGCTGCACCATGGAACTCATAGCGCGGGAGCGGCATGACGCTGCCCCGGATTTTCTGTCCCCCGCGGCACGCCATGGCTGCGGCCCGCTGGCGCAGCTGATGCGTGAAGGCGGCCTGCACTGCGTTTTCCAGCCGCTGGCCGACCTGCGCGAAGGCACGATCTATGCGCACGAGGCCCTGATCCGCGGCCCCGCCGGCTCCCCTCTGCACCGCCCCGACGCTCTGCTCGAAAGCGCCCGCCAGGAAGGGCTGCTGCAGGATTTCGAGCTGCTGTGCGTGGCCCTCGCGCTGCGGCAATGGGGCTGCCTGGGCGCGGCGGGCCGGCTGTTCCTGAACATCAGCGCCGACTCGCTGGTGCGCGCCGTGGCCCTGTGCGGCCAAGACCAGCTGGGCAGCAAGGTGCGGGGCCTGGGCGTGATGGCCCGCATGCTGGTGCTGGAGATCACCGAGCACGACCGCGTCTCCGACATGCCCGCGCTGCGCAGCGCGCTGCGCGCCGTGCATGCCAGCGGCGCCCGGCTGGCGCTGGACGACTTCGGCGACGGCCATTCCAGCCTGCGCCTGTGGTCCGAGGTCAAGCCCGACTTCGTGAAGATCGACAAATACTTCGTGCGCGACATCGCCGGCCACCCCGAGAAGCTGCAGATGCTGCAGGCCATCAAGGGCATCGCCGAGGTGTTCGGCACCACGCTGGTGGCCGAAGGCATAGAGACCGACGACGATCTGCGCGCGCTGCGCGACCTGGAAATCCCCTACGGGCAGGGCTACCTGCTGGGCTATCCGGCCGCCGCGCCCTACCCGGCCATCGAAGCCGCCGCGCAGCGCACGCTGTCGGACCGCCGCGTGGCCGTGCTGCCGCACCAGGCGCAGACGGCCCGGCCCGGCATCCTGCGCAATCTGCTGGTGGTGCATGCCCCCACGGTCACGCCCGCCACGCACAACGACGAAGTGGCGCGGCTCTTCCAGGACCATGCCGACCTGCACGCGCTGGCCGTGCTGGAAGGCACCCGCCCGGTGGCCCTCATCAACCGCCAGCAGTTCATGAACCACTACGCCACGCTCTACTTCCGCGAGGTCCATGGCCGCAAGCCCTGCGGCACCATCGCCAACCATGCGCCGCGCGTGGTCGAGCTGGACTGCGATGTGGACCAGCTGGTGGGCATCCTCACCTCGCAGGATCAGCGCTACCTGAGCGACGGCTTCATCGTGACCGACAACGGCCGCTACGTGGGCCTGGGCACCGGCGACCAGCTGGTGCGCGGCGTGACCGAGGCGCGCATCGAAGCCGCGCGCCACGCCAACCCGCTCACCTTCCTGCCGGGCAACATCCCCATCAGCCTGCACATGCAGCGGCTGCTCGACAGCGGCGCCGAATTCGTCGCCTGCTATGCCGACCTGAACCATTTCAAGCCCTTCAACGACTACTACGGCTACTGGCGCGGCGATCAGATGATCCGCCTGCTGGCGCGGCTGGCCGCGTCGCGCTGCGATGCGCAGCGCGACTTCGTCGGCCATGTGGGCGGCGACGACTTCATGCTGCTGTTCCAGAGCGGCGACTGGCTGCAGCGCTGCCGCGGGCTGCTGGCCGACTTCAACCGCGAGTCGCGCGAGCTGTTCGATGCCGAAGCCCGCCATGCCGGCGGCATCTGGGCGGAAGACCGCCACGGCGTCAAGCGATTCTTCGGCTGCACCACGCTGTCCATCGGCGCCGTGCGCATCGGGCCGGGCCAGATCCAGCATGCCGAGGAGGTCGCCAACCTGGCGGCGCTGGCCAAGCACGAAGCCAAGCTCTCGCCCGGCGGGCTGGTGTGCCTGCCGGCCTACGCCGCGCAGGCCAGCCGGCCCCTGTGGGGCGACGAGGCTCCCGCGCGGGCCCAAGCCTGAGAACGTCAACACGTTCCGACAAGACCCGGGCCGGACGCCGCGGCGGGCGCCACACCTAGAATCGCCCGGTGAACGCTCCTGCTACCGCCCCCCTGCCCCGCCGCCCCATCCGCGACCTGCCCGACGAACTGATCAGCCAGATCGCTGCGGGCGAAGTGGTCGAACGCCCCGCCTCCGCCGTGCGCGAACTGGTGGACAACGCCCTCGATGCCGGCGCCCGCCAGATCACCGTGCGCCTGCTGGCCGGCGGCGTGCGGCTCATCGCCGTGGAAGACGACGGCGGCGGCATTCCGCAGGAAGAGCTGCCCGTGGCCCTGCGCCGCCACGCCACCAGCAAGATCACCAACCTGCACGACCTGGAATCGGTCGCCACCATGGGCTTCCGGGGCGAGGCGCTGGCCGCCATCGCCTCGGTATCGGAGATGGCCCTGCTCTCGCGCACGGCGCAGCAGGCCAGCGCCTTTTTGCTGGATGCGCGCAGCGGCGAGCTGCGCCCGGCAGCCCGCAGCGTGGGCACCACGGTCGAGGTCAAGGAGCTGTTCTTCTCGACGCCCGCGCGCCGCAAGTTCCTCAAGACCGACGCCACCGAGCTGGCCCACTGCATCGAAGCCGTGCGCCGCCACGCGCTGGCACGGCCCGACGTGGGCTTCGCCATCTGGCACGAAGGCAAGCTGGTGGAACAGTGGCGCGCCACGCTCGTCGCGGACGAGGCCGGCGATGCCGATGCCGATGCAGATACGCTGCAGCAGGCCCTGGCCCGCCGCCTGGCCGACGTGCTGGGCGAGGACTTCCTCGCCGAATCGGTGCCGGTGCGCCACCGCATGGGCGCCGTCACCGTCACCGGCCGTGCCGGCCTGCCCGATGCGGCCCGCTCGCGGGCCGACCAGCAGTTCTGCTACGTCAACGGCCGCTTCGTGCGCGACAAGGTGCTCACGCACGCGGCCCGCAGCGCCTACGAAGACGTGCTGCACGGCCAGAAACAGCCGGTCTATGCGCTCTATGTCGAAATCGACCCACTGCGCGTGGATGTGAACGTCCACCCGACCAAGATCGAGGTGCGCTTCCGCGACAGCCGCGAAGTACATCAGGCCGTGCGCCATGCGGTCGAGAACGCCCTGGCCGCGCCGCGCGCCCAGGCCCTGGCGCAGGCGGCGGCTGCGGCCGGTGCCTCCTCTGCGGGCGACGCAGCGCCGGCCTCGGGCCTGGGCGTCGGCGTGCCGACGCTTTCAGCGCCGAATCGCCCCGCAGCGCACTATCCGCAAGCGCAGAGCGCTATCAAATTCGATGAGCGCCCGGGCCACAAGGTGTCCGACCTGCAGGCGCTCTGGGGCACGCCCTCGGCGCCTGCGGCCTTCGCCGCCAGCCCGGCGGCGCCTGTGGACGCTGCGGCGTTCACGCCAGCGGACGCCAGCGCCCTGCCCGAGCCGGTGCCCCGCGCCGGGGTCGAACCGGACGGCATGCCTGCGTCCCTGGCCTGGGCCGCGGCGCCGCCGCCCGCGCCTGCCGCCGATGCACCGGCCTGGCCCCTGGGCCGCGCCGTCGCGCAGATCCACGGCGTCTACATCCTGGCCGAGAACACCCAGGGCCTGATCGTGGTGGACATGCATGCCGCGCACGAGCGCATCGTCTATGAGCGCCTCAAGGCCCAGGTGGACGGCGCCGCGCGCATCGCCAGCCAGCCGCTGCTGATTCCGGCCACTTTCGCCGCCACGCCCGAAGAGGTCGCCACGGCCGAGGCCCAGGCCGAGACGCTGGACATGCTGGGCCTGGAGATATCCCCCTTCTCCCCGCGCACCCTGGCCGTGCGCGCCGTGCCCACCACGCTGGCACAGGGCAACCCGGTGGAGCTGGCGCGCAGCGTCCTGGCCGAGCTGGCCGCGCACGACGCCAGCACCGTGGTCCAGCGCGCGCGCAACGAGATCCTGGGCACCATGGCCTGCCACGGCGCGGTGCGCGCCAACCGCCGCCTGACCCTCGACGAGATGAACGCGCTGCTGCGGCAGATGGAAACCACCGACCGCTCCGACCAGTGCAACCACGGCCGGCCCACCTGGCGGCAGCTCAGCATGAAGGAACTGGACGCGCTCTTCCTGCGCGGCCGGTGAGCGGCGGATAGGCAGGCCAGCCTCAGCCGGCCTGCCGGCCCGCCAGGGCGGGCCCTGCGCTCCTCAGTCGTCGCGGGCGGCCTTTGCCTGATCGGGGAAGTCCGAGAACACCCCGTCCACGCCCAGCGCGAAGAAGCGGCGGTATTCGGCCTTGGGGTCGCCCCGGTAGTCCGAAGCCAGCCGCCGGGCCTCGCTGCGGAAGGTGTAGGGGTGGACGAACAGGCCGGCGTCATGGGCGTTGGCCACCACCTGCGTGGGCGCCATCAGCACGCGGTCGCGCTCGTCGATGCGGCCGTCGCCGTTCAAGTCGTCGGGCTTGCCGTCGCGGTTGTCGTCCACCAGGCGGGTGGGGATCAGATACGGCTTCCAGGGCCCGATGCCGTCGGCATAGGTCTTCACTTCCTTCAGGCCCGCAGGCGTGAGCAGGCTGGCGAAGGTGCGGCTGTCGCCCGCGACGGCGAAGTCGTAGGGCTTGTCGTAGGGCGCGGTCAGGTCGATGCTGCCGTCGGCATTGACGTCGTTGGCATCGACCAGCTGCACCAGCCGCAGCTGCGTCCTGCTGCGCAGGTACTTGAGATTGGCGACCTCGAAGGACTGCAGGATCACCGGCGAATCCTTGGCCGTGTAGCCGTACTGCGCCAACGTGGCCAGCAGGCGGTCTTCCAGCGGCAGGCCCAGGCGGGCGTGGTAGGTGGGGTGCTTGGTTTCCGCATAGACGCCCACCGTGCGGCCCCGGCGCTGGCCTTCGCTGCGGGCCAGGTCCAGCACCTCGGCCAGGGTGGGGATCTGGAAGCGGCCGTTGAAGGACTGGTCGCGCTCGGCCAGCGGCTGCACGGCGCGCAGGGTCTTGATCTCGGCCAGCGTGAAGTCGGAGGCGAACCAGCCCTCCTCCGTCACGCCATCGACCACCTTGCTGGTCTTGCGGCTGGCGAATTCGGGACGCAGGGCCACGTCGGTGGTGCCGGTGATGTTGGGCTCGTGGCGGGCGATGAGCACGCCGTCCTTGGTGGCGACCAGGTCGGGTTCGATGAAGTCCGCCCCCAGTTCGATGCCGCGGCGGTAGCCCTCCAGCGTGTGGTCGGGCAGATAGCCCGCAGCGCCCCGGTGGCCGATCACCAGGGCCTTGCGGCCGTCCAGCGTAGGAGCGTCGTTGCCGCCGCAGCCCGCCAGCAGGGCGGTGGCTGCGGCCAGGGCGGCCAGGGCCGTGGAAGTCTTGGTCACGGGAAAACGCATGGCAGGCACCTTTCTCGGGTCGATGGAAATGAAGGCGCACTCTGGGTCGGGGCCATGACAGCCAGAAGTCGCAAAGCACTATTCCAGCGCGGGAATTTGCACCACAAAGAGGCGAGACACTCTTTCAGCGGCTACCGTCGGGGGCTTTTGCACAAACATGGTGCAATCGCGGTGACCGCACGAGAGGCGCCTGGCGCGGACAATGGCAGGCCGTCCACACCCGCCTCGCGCGCCACGCCGCGCCGCTTCACGCCATGACCGCCCCATTGCACTATCTCGAATTCGACTACAGCGAGGACGACGACGGCATCGCCACCTGGGATGCGATCGCCCATGTCTACACGCCGCAAGTGCCCGCCTGGGAGGCCGAGGTGGTAGCGGTGCTGGCCTGGGCGCACGCCGAATTCCCGGGCCAGCAAGGCCCATGGGAAGACGGCGGCACCTGGGATTGCGACCTGCAGCACGAGCCGGACGACGGCAGTCCGCTGCAGGCCTTGCGCTACGACGCCGCCGCCCGGCGCCTGTGGCCGCCCATCGCGGGCCGGGGCGCTGCGGGACATTCGCTGACCTTCTCGCTCAGCGGCAACGCGGCGTTCGCCGAAGCCTTCGAGCGGAAGTTCGGATCGGCCTGACCCGGCGCGCGGAGCGGCTCGGATGCAGGCCACTGCCGTTTCGCACCTCTTCCGACCGCCCCATGCGATGGTTCGGCAGGCGCCGCCGCCCACTCCGACCTCGGCCTACACTGGCACATGCCCTCGCCGTCCGCCCCGCCATCACCGTCCAACCCCCAGCCGGGAGCACCCCGCTCGCTGGCCGGCCTGCTGCCCTTTCTGCGCCCCTATGCGGGCCGTATCGCACTGGCGCTGGTCTTCCTGGTGCTGGCTGCGCTGGCCACGCTGGCCTTTCCGCAGGCGCTGCGGCAGTTGATCGACCAGGGCCTGCTGGCACCGGACCGGGGCGGCCAGGTGCTGGCGCTGCGCGAGCACTTCGGCCTGCTGTTCGCCGTGGCGATGGCGCTGGGCGTGTTCTCTTCGGCGCGCTTCTACATGGTGAGCTGGCTGGGCGAGCGCGTGACGGCCGACCTGCGCAATGCGGTCTATGCCCATGTGCTGCGGCAGAATCCCGAATTTTTCGAGACCACCCAGACGGGCGAAGTGCTGTCGCGCCTGACCGTGGACACCACGCTGGTGCAGACCGTTGTCGGCTCGTCGCTGTCGATGGGCATGCGCAACGCCGTGCTGGCACTGGGCGCGCTGGCCATGCTGGTGTGGACCCATCCCTACGTCATGGTGCTGGTCTTCGTCGCCGTGGGCGTGGTGGTGCTGCCCACGCTGTGGATAGGGCGCCGCGTGCGCCGCCTCTCGCGCGACAGCCAGGACCGCGTGGCCGATGCCAGCGCCATCGCCGCCGAGGTGCTGAACGGCATCGCAGTGGTGCAGAGCTTCACCGCGGAAGCGCGCGAGGCTCGGCGCTTCGCGGCGGCCACCGAGGCGGCCTTCCGCACGGCCGCGCGGCGCAGCCGCGCCCGCGCCGCGCTGGTGGCCTTCATCATCATCACCAACGCCGCGCTGCTGCTCTGGGGCCTCTACCAGGGCACGCAGGCCGTCATCGCCGGAACGCTGTCGGCCGGCCAGCTGGGCCAGACCGTCATCTACGTGATGTTCCTGGCCGGCGCCGTGGCCGTGCTCGGCGAGGTCTATGGCGATCTGCTGCGCGCGGCCGGCGCCACCGAGCGGCTGATGGAACTGCTGGGCAGCCATTCGTCGCCAGAGGCACGGGAGCCCGAACCGGTGCTGCCAGCGCAGGCTCCGGAACCGGCGCCGGAGGGCGCTGCGCGCGCACCCGGCGCGGCGCTGGCCTTCGAGCAGGTCTGCTTCGCCTACCCGTCCCGCCCGGAAACCCCTGCGCTGCAATCCTTCAGCCTGGCGCTTCAGCCCGGCGAGACCGTGGCGCTGGTGGGTGCCAGCGGAGCCGGCAAGAGCACCGTCTTCCAGCTGCTGCAGCGCTTCTACGACCCGGGCCGCAGCCCGGGCGACGCCGGCCGCATCCTGCTGGGCGGCGAGGACATACGCAGCATGCCGGTCGAGCGGCTGCGCCAGGGCATCGCCATCGTGCCGCAGGAGGCGGTGATCTTTTCCGCCTCGGCGCGCGACAACATCCGCTATGGCCGCCCGGGGGCCACCGATGCCGAAGTGGAGGCTGCGGCCCGCGCCGCCTTCGCCCACGACTTCATCGAGGCGCTGCCCCAGGGCTACGACACCTTCCTGGGCGAGCGCGGCGTGCGCCTGTCGGGCGGCCAGCGCCAGCGCATGGCCATCGCCCGCGCCCTGCTGAAGGATGCGCCGGTGCTGCTGCTGGACGAGGCCACCAGCGCCCTGGACGCGGAAAGCGAACGCATGGTGCAGGCAGCGCTGGAAGCCGCCATGCACCGGCCGCAGGGCAGCCGCACGACGCTGGTCATCGCCCATCGGCTGGCCACCGTGCTGAATGCGGACCGCATCGTCGTGATGGAAAAGGGACGCATCGTCCAGGAAGGCCGGCACGAGGAGCTGGTGCGCCAGGGCGGCCTGTATGCGCGGCTCGCGGCCTTGCAGTTCGGCGGAGATGCATCGAGGGCCGCAGCGCCTGCGGACTGAAAGTCGCAGGGCCGAGGACATGGACCGGCACGGAGGACTACTGCAGGGTTTCCTTGGCCGCCTCGGGCAGCGCCAGCGGCAGCACGGCAACGCCCTCCTCCAGCAGCTGCAGCGCCTCTTCGTGCGTGGCCTGCCCCCGGATGGGCCGCTCCGCGATCTCGCCATGGTGCATGTCCAGCGCCTCACGGGCGAAGCGCGGCCCCACGTCTTCGGTGCGCGCCACGATCTCGCGCGACATGCGCAGCCAGGCCGCCTGCAATTGCTGCTGCATCTGCTGCAGCTGCAGGGCCTGCTCGGGCGCCAGCGATCCCCCGCGCCCTTCGGCCGGGACCGCCGGCAGCTGCGCGGCAGGCACGGCCGGCTCTGCGGGGGCCCTGGCCGGCTCGGCGGGCGGCCGGGCGCCGAGGTTCAGACGCGGCGCGCTCAGGCCCTTGCGCACATCGCCGCTGCCGCACAGCGGACATTGCAGCAGGCCGCGCTGCTGCTGGCTACGGTAGTCGTCCTCCGACGCGAACCAGCCCTCGAAAGCGTGGTCGTGAGGGCAGAAAAGATCGAAAACCTTCATGGTGTGCCAAGGCCGATGGGGTCGGCCGCGTGCCTCGAGCCTTGCGGAATGAATGGGAAAAATCTTCAGGGCCGGAGCTGCGCGCCATCTGCGACGCCGGCCTTGTCAGCTTAGCCGGGCCGGCGCGTCAGCCGCGGCGGCGCAGCAGATAACGGTAAACGAAACCCGGGAATGCGAAGGTCACGAACAGGGTGGCGGTGACCGCGTAGAACTCCCAGCCCTGGGGCGAGATCTGCCCGGCCCGCTTTTCCAGCAGCAGGGCGAAGCCGCCCACGAGGAAGTACAGCACGGCCATTTCCAGGACGCGGCCCGCCAGCGGCTTGCCACCGGACGAGGCCGGCCCCACGGCCAGCCAGCGCTGGTTCATGAAAGGCAGATTGGCGGCCAGCAGGGCCGCCACGATCACCAGCCAGATGGCTCCTGTTTGGGACATGGTTCGCAGAGTCTTGCCTTTTGCAGCGCTTCGGGGGAAGCGCCCGTCCAGGCAGGGAAACAACAAGTGGAAAGACGGCCCAGGCCTGCGGTTCGCAGGACAAGAGCCTTCACCTCAAACGACAACGGGAGCCGGAACACCGAAGCTCCGCACTCCCATATCGCATCGCTGCCGCCAGCCCGCTGACCGGCTTGGGGCGTAGCGGCTGCCGCCGTTCAGGTGGCGAGCGCGCGCACCACGGCGTCGGCGCACAGGGCCATCAGGCCGCCCGGCAGCAGGCCCAAAACCAGCACCAGGGCACCGTTCACGGTCAGCACCACGCGCACGTCCAGGGGCGCGGAAACGCGCGTGGCCGTGAGCGGGGCATCGAAATACATGACCTTCACGACGCGCAGGTAGTAGAACGCGCCGATCAGCGACATCATCACGGCGAACACGGCCAGCACCAAGTGCAGGGTCTGGCCCGAGGCGACCAGAGCCTGCAGCACGGAGAGCTTGGCGTAGAAGCCCACCAGCGGCGGCAGGCCGGCGAAGGAAAACAGGCAGATGGACATCACGGCCGCGTAGAGCGGGCTGCGCTGGTTCAGGCCGGACAGGTCGGCGACCTCTTCGCTCTCGAAGCCTTCGCGGGCCAGCAGCAGGATCACGCCGAACGCGGCCAGCGTGGTCAGAACGTAGGTCACCACGTAGAACATGGCGGAGCTGTAGGCGTTCTCGACGGCGGTGGCATCCACGTTGCCCTGGATCACGCCGGACATCAGGCCCAACAGCACGAAGCCCATCTGCGAGATGGTCGAATAGGCCAGCATGCGCTTCAGGTTGGTCTGCATGATGGCAGCCAGGTTGCCAACCAGCAGCGAGCCGATGGCCAGCACAGCCAGCATCTGCTGCCAGTCGATCGCCAGGGGCAGCAGGCCGTCCACCAGCAGGCGGATCGAGATGGCGAAGGCCGCCAGCTTGGGCGCGCCGCCGATGACCAGGGTCACGGCCGTCGGAGCGCCCTGGTAGACGTCGGGAATCCACATGTGGAAGGGGACCACGCCCAGCTTGAAGGCGAGGCCGGCCACCACGAACACCAGGCCGAAGACCAGCACCTGATGGCGGATCTGGCCGGAATTCACGGCCTTGAACACTTGGCCGATGTCCAGCGAGCCGGTGGCGCCGTAGAGCATGGACAGGCCATACAGCAGGAAGCCGCTGGCCATGGCGCCCAGCACGAAGTACTTCATGGCGGCTTCGGTGGACGTGGTGTGGTCACGGCGCAGGGCCACCAGCGCGTAGCTGGAGAGCGTGAGCAGTTCCAGGCCCAGGTAGATCACCAGGAAGTTGTTGCCCGAGATCATGATGAAGATGCCCAGCAGCGCGAACATCGACAGCGTGAACAGCTCGCCGCCGCGCAGCATGCCGCGGTCCGCGGCATAGGGACGGCCATAGACCAGGGTGACCATCATGGCCACGGTGGCGAAGCACTTGAGCCAGTTGCCCATGGCATCGCTCACCACCATGTTGCCCCAGCCGTAGAAGGTGTTGCCGCCGCTGGCGTAGATGCCCTGCAGCACGGCCACCACGGTGAGCGTGAGCATGGTCAGCACATAGGTGCCGGTGCGGCGGGCGCTGGAGACACCCAGGTCCACCAGCGCGATCACGCAGGCCATGACCAGAAGCACGATCTCGGGGTAGATCGCCAGCCAGCTGATGTTGTCAATCATCTCGTCTCTCTCGGTTCAGTCTGGTGGATCAATCAGTTGAGCTTGGACTGGGCGACGTGCTGCAGCAGCTGCGCCACGGACACGTCCATCACATCGGTGAACGGCCGGGGATAGACGCCCATGTACAGCACGGCGATCGCCAGCACGGCCATCACCAGGAATTCGCGGCTGCCGATGTCCTTCAGGTCGCGCACGTGGTCGTTGGCCACGGGACCCAGATAGACCCGCTTGTACATCCAGAGCGTGTAGGCCGCGCCGAAGATCAGCGCGGTGGCGGCGCCGAAGCCGATCCAGAAGCTGTGCTTGACGGCGCCCAGGATCACCATCCATTCGCCCACGAAACCGGCGGTGCCCGGCAGGCCGCAGTTGGCCATGGCGAACAGCAGCGCGAAAGCGGCGAACTTGGGCATGGTGTTGACCACGCCGCCGTAGGCGGAGATCTCACGCGAATGAACGCGGTCGTACAGCACGCCGATGGACAGGAACATGGCGCCCGACACGAAGCCGTGGGCGATCATCTGCACCAGGCCGCCGGACACGCCCAGCGGGTTGAAGATGAAGAAGCCCAGCGTGACGAAGCCCATGTGGGCCACCGACGAATAGGCGACCAGCTTCTTCATGTCCTTCTGCACCATGGCAACCAGGCCCACGTAGATCACGGCGATCAGCGACAGCGCGATCATCAGCCAGGCCCACTGGCGGGCAGCATCAGGTGCGATGGGCAGCGAGAAGCGCAGGAAGCCATAGGCGCCCAGCTTCAGCATGATGGCGGCCAGCACGGCGGAGCCGCCGGTGGGGGCCTCGACGTGGACGTCGGGCAGCCAGGTGTGCACGGGCCACATCGGCACCTTGACGGCGAAGGCGGCGAAGAAGGCGAAGAACAGCAGGGTCTGCGCAGTGCGCGAGAGCGGCAGCTGGTGCCAGGTGGCGATGTCGAAGCTGCCACCCGACTGGTTGTACAGGTAGATCAGCGCGATCAGCATGAGCAGCGAGCCCAGCAGCGTGTAGAGGAAGAACTTGAACGCCGCATAGATCTTGTTCGGGCCGCCCCAGATGCCGATGATGAGGTACATCGGGATCAGCGTGGCTTCGAAGAAGACGTAGAACAGCATGCCGTCGAGCGCGCTGAACACGCCGATCATCAGGCCCGACAGGATCAGGAACGCCCCCATGTACTGGTTCACGCGCTCGGTGATCGATTCCCAGGAAGCGATCACCACGATCACCGTGATGAAGGCAGTCAGCGGCACGAACCAGAAGGAGATGCCATCGACGCCCAGGTGGTAGAGCACGTTGAAGCGCTCGATCCACATGGCCTTTTCGACGAACTGCGCGGCGGCCGTGCTGTTGTCGAAACCGGTATACAGAGGCACCGTCACGGCCAGCCCGACCAGCGAACCGATCAGGGCCAGCCAGCGCACGGCGCGGGCCTGTTCTTCACGCCCGAAGGCGAGCAGCAGGACGCCGAAGGCGATAGGCGTCCAGATCGCAAGACTCAACCAACCCATTTTTCTTCTTCTCCTACTTGTTGAGCCACACGAAGTACGTCATGAGCGCGAACACGCCCAGGATCATGACCAGCGCATAGTGGTAGATGTAGCCCGACTGGAACCAGCGCACCACCGAGGCGATGCGGCCCACCAGCTTCCAGGAACCGTTGACCACCAGACCGTCGATCACGGCCTGGTCGCCGGCCTTCCAGAGCCCGGTGCCGATCAGGCGGGAACCGCGCGCGAAGACGTTCTCGTACACCCAGTCCACGCCGTACTTGGCTTCCAGCACCTGGTAGACGCCGATCTTCTGCATGCTGGCCTTGACGGCAGCGGGCCATTCCGGCTTGAGCATGTAGAGCACATAGGTCGAAACCACGCCGGCCAGGGCCAGCCAGAACGGCGTGCCGGTGAAGCCGTGCAGCGCCATGGGCAGCCAGCCGTGGATGTTCTCGGCCAGTTCGGCCATCGCGCCGTGCTTGGCGCCATCGACGTGGATCACGCCCTTGAAGAAGTCGCCGAACAGCAGAGGCATCAATGCCAGGGCGCCGATCACGACCGAGGGGATGGCCAGCAGCACCAGCGGGCCCGTCACGACCAGCGGAGACTCGTGCGGCTTGGCATCGTGGCCATGGCCGTGGTGGTCGTCGTGCGCATGGTGGTCGTCGTGGTGCGCGTCGGGATTCTGGTCGTAGCGTTCCTTGCCGTGGAAGACGATGAAGTACAGGCGGAAGGAGTAGAAGGCCGTGATGAACACGCTGGCCAGCACCGCGAAGTAGGCGAAGCCCGAAGCCGGCAGATGGGTGGCATGCACCGCCTCGATGATCGCATCCTTGGAATAGAAGCCCGAGAAGAACGGCGTGCCGATCAGCGCCAGGTTGCCCAGCAGGAAGGTGATCCAGGTGATGGGCATGTACTTGCGCACGCCGCCCATCCAGCGGATGTCCTGGTTGTGGTGCATGCCCATGATGACGGAACCGGCACCGAGGAACAGCAGGGCCTTGAAGAAGGCATGGGTCATCAGGTGGAACACCGCGACCGAGTAAGCCGAAGCGCCCAGCGCCACGGTCATGTAGCCCAGCTGCGACAGCGTGGAATACGCGATCACGCGCTTGATGTCGTTCTGGATGATGCCCAGCACGCCCATGAACAGCGCCGTGATGGAGCCGATCACCAGGATGAAGTTGAGCGCGGTGTCCGAGAGCTCATAGAGCGGCGACATGCGCGACACCATGAAGATGCCGGCGGTCACCATGGTGGCCGCGTGGATCAGCGCCGAGATGGGGGTCGGACCTTCCATCGAATCGGGCAGCCAGGCGTGCAGAGGGAACTGCGCCGACTTGCCCATGGCGCCCACGAACAGGCAGATGGCGGTCACGGTGACCAGCATCCAGCCGGTGCCGGGCAGGGCCGTGTTCTGGATCTCGGGCAGCTTGGCGAAGATCTCGCCGTAGTTCAGCGTGCCGGTGTAGGCGGCGATCAGGCCGATACCCAGGATGAAGCCGAAGTCGCCCACGCGGTTGACCAGGAAGGCCTTCATGTTGGCGAAGATGGCCGTGGGCTTCTTGAAGTAGAAGCCGATCAGCAGGTACGACACCAGGCCCACCGCTTCCCAGCCGAAGAACAGCTGCAGCAGGTTGTTGCTCATCACCAGCATCAGCATGGAGAAGGTGAAGAGCGAGATGTAGGAGAAGAAACGGTTGTAGCCGTCGTCCTCTTCCATGTAGCCGATGGTGTAGATGTGGACCATCAGCGACACGAAGGTCACCACGCACATCATCATCGCGGTGATGCTGTCGATCAGGAAGCCGATTTCCATCTTCAGGCCGCCCACGACCATCCAGGTGTAGATGGTCTGGTCGAAGCGGGCGCCGTCGGAGACCACGCTACTCAGCGTGATGGCGGACAGCACGAAGGCGATCAGCACGCCCAGGATGGTCAGCGAATGGCTGCCACTGCGGCCGATCTTGTTGCCGCCGAAGGCCGTGCCCCAGATACCCGCGAGCGCGGAACCCACCAGCGGCGCCAAGGGCACCGCCAGGAGCATGGATGCAGAGAGGGTTTGACTCATTCTTGAGAACCTTGCTTGTGTCCGGCGCCCATCAACCCTGGAGGGTGTTGAGGTCTTCCGCGTTGATGCTGGACTTGTTGCGGAACAGCAGAACCAGGATGGCCAGACCGATGGCGGATTCGGCCGCCGCCACGGTCAGGATGAAGAACACGAAGACCTGGCCGTGCATGTCGCCCAGGTAGTGCGAAAAGGCCACGAAGTTCATGTTCACGGCCAGCAGCATCAGCTCGATGGCCATGAGCAGCACGATGAGGTTCTTGCGGTTCAGGAAGATGCCGATCACGGAGAGCGCGAACAGCATGGCGCCCAGCGAAAGGAAATGGCCCAGGGTCAACGTCATGCTTTCTTCTCCTCGGCAGCGGGCGCGGCGGATGCCGGCTCTGCGGCCTTCCGGGTGGCGGGCACCTTCACCATGGCGACACGGTCGCTGGCACGCACGCGGATCTGCTCCGACGGGTTGATGGTCTTGTTGTCCTTGCGCTGGCGCAGGGTGAGCGCGATGGCGGCGATCATCGCCACCAGCAGGATCACGGCAGCGATCTCGACCGGATACAGGTATTCGGTATAGAGCAGCCGGCCCAGTGCCTTGGTGTTCGAGTAAGGCACGACCTGGCCGGCGGCATCGACCACGGCCGCGATGGCCTTGGGCTCGTCCACGCCGCGGAAACCGCCCATCAGTACGGCCGCCATTTCCAGCGCGATCACGGCGCCGATGAAGGCGGCCAGCGGGAAGTTGCGCCAGAAGCCCCTGCGCACCGTGTCGATGTGGATGTCCAGCATCATCACGACGAAGAGGAACAGCACCATCACCGCGCCCAGATAGACGAGCACCAGGGCAATGGCGAGGAACTCGGCCTTGAGCAGCAGCCAGATGGCCGCAGCCTGGGAGAAGGCGAGGATCAGATGCAGCACGGCATGCACGGGGTTGCGGGCCGTGATGACTCGGAAGGCCGCATAGAGCAGCACGACCGAGAACAGATAGAAGAAACCAGTCTTGGCGTCCATGAATCAGATCTTTGGTAGGTGTCGGCAGGGGCGGTACCGCGGGTCAGCGGTACTTGGCGTCCGCGGCCTTCGCTGCGGCAATCTCTGGTTCGTAGCGGTCGCCCACGGCCAGCAGCATTTCCTTGGTGAAATACAGGTCGCCGCGCTTCTCGCCGTGGTATTCCAGGATCTGGGTTTCCACGATGGAATCGACCGGGCAGCTCTCTTCGCAGAAGCCGCAGAAGATGCACTTGGTCAGGTCGATGTCGTAGCGGGTGGTACGGCGCGAGCCGTCCGCACGCACGTCGGACTCGATGGTGATCGCCAGCGCCGGGCACACGGCCTCGCAGAGCTTGCAGGCGATGCAGCGCTCTTCGCCGTTCTCGTAGCGGCGCAGGGCGTGCAGGCCCCGGAAGCGAGGCGACAGCGGCGTCTTCTCTTCGGGGAACTGCACCGTCACCTTGCGGCGGAAGGCGTAGCGGCCCGTGAGGGCCATGCCCTTGACGAGCTCCACCAGCATGAAGCTCTTTAAAAAGTCCTTCACCGAGAACGGTGATGCAGCAGCAACAGCAGTCATGGTTGTCCCCGCTTATTTCCAGATGTTCCAAGGCGAATGCAGCCATGCGCCCACGATGAGCAGCCACACCAGGGTGACCGGAATGAAGATCTTCCAGCCCAGACGCATGATCTGGTCATAGCGGAAGCGGGGGAAGGTCGCGCGGATCCAGATGAACATGGACACCACCAGGAAGGTCTTGATGCCCAGCCAGATCCAGCCGGGGATGAAGCCCAGCGCATCGACCGGAGGCAGCCAGCCGCCCAGGAACATCAGCACGGCCAGGATCGAGACCAGCCACATGCTGGCGTATTCCGCCAGGAAGAAGATCGCGAAGCCCATGCCCGAGTACTCGACCATGTGGCCGGCCACGATTTCCGCCTCGCCTTCCACCACGTCGAACGGATGGCGGTTGGTTTCGGCCACGCCCGAGATCAGGTAGACGATGAAGATGGGCAGCAGCGGCAGCCAGTTCCACGACAGGATGGACAGGCCTGCGCCAGCCATCGTGCCCTGCCCCTGGCTCATCACGATGTCGGTCAGGTTCATGCTGCCCGACACCATGATGACGACGAGGAAGCAGAAGCCCATGGCGATTTCGTAGCTCACCATCTGGGCCGAGGCGCGCAGCGCGCCCAGGAAGGCGTACTTCGAGTTCGAAGCCCAGCCGGCGATGATCACGCCATAGACCTCGATGGAGGTGATGGCCATGATCAGCAGCAGGCCTGCGTTGACGTTGGCCAGCACGGTTTCGGGACCGAAGGGAATGGCCACCCAGGCGGCCAGGGCCGGCATGATCGCCATCACCGGGCCCAGCACGAAGAGGCCCTTGCTCGCGGCAGCAGGCTGGATGATTTCCTTGGTCAGCAGCTTCAGGCCGTCGGCCAGGGGCTGCAGCAGGCCGAAGGGACCCACGCGGTTGGGACCGTGGCGGACCTGCATGAAGCCCAGCAGCTTGCGCTCCCACAGCGTGAGGTAGGCCACGGCGCCCATCAGCGGCGCGACGATGGCGACGATCTTGATGAGGTTCCAGAGCACGGGCCACACGGCTGCGGTCCACCAGGTGGCGGCGACCAGGTTCAGGCCGCCGTTGTACAAAGCGTCGATCATGCTGCAGCTCCTTCAGCGGCCAGGCGTGCGTCGGCCGTCAGTTGCAGCGACGTGGCGCGGCGCACCAGGCCGTCCAGTTGATAGATGCTCGCCACGACAGGCTCGCCGGCAGCGGGGGCCGTGGCGGCGGACACCGGCGCCGCGGTGCGGTTGCTCAGGCGGTCGGCGGGGATGCATTCCAGCGCGGCAGCACCGGCCGGCACGCCCGTGGCCTGGGCCAGCACGTCCTGCGAGGTCTCGAAGCCGATGCCGGGCACGCTCAGCAGATTGCCCAGCACGCGCAGCACCTTCCAGGCGGGGCGGGCTTCGCCCAGGGGCTTGACCACCGCATGGAAGCTCTGCAGGCGGCCTTCGGCATTGGCGAAGGTGCCGGAGGTTTCCGAGAACGGGGCGATCGGCAGCAGCACGTCGCTGAATTCCAGGTTGGTCTTGAACGGGCTCAGCGTCACCACCATGTCCATGCCGGCCAGCGCCTTGGCGGCCTCGGCGCCCGAGGCGGAGTCATGCACGGGTTCGGTGTTGAGCAGCAGCGCGGCCTTCACGCCGCCGGACAGCATCTGCGCGGCGTTCAGGCCGTTCGTGCGAGGCTGGGCCCCCACGAACTGCGCGCCCACCGTGTTCGCGGCTTCGGTCAGGTAGCCGACGGTCGCGCCGGCCTGCTCTCCGATCCACTGGGCCAGGGCCAGCAGGCTCGAAGCCTGGGCATGGTGTGCGGCACCGTTGCCCAGCAGAATCGCCTTCTGCTCGCCCGACAGCAGCGCACGAGCGATGCCCTGGGCGGCTTCGCCCACTTGGGCCACGTTCTGCGGAGCGGCAACGCCCTTTTGCTGGGCCAGGGCTGCGGCGACTTCGGCCAGAGCAGCCACCCAGCCGGAGGCCGGTGCCAGCAGCGTCTGCGCGACGGGCATGGCCCAGTCGTATTCGCGGGCATTGATCGCGCTCACCGAGCAGCCACGGCGCGCGGCCTGGCGGATGCGCTGCGCGAACAGCGGATGGTCCTTGCGCAGGTTGGAGCCCACGACCAGCACCGACTGCAGCGAAGACAGCGATGCGATGGAGGTGCCCAGCCAGCGCACGCCTTCGGCTGCGGGGAACTCGGCATTGCGCAGGCGGTAGTCGATGTTGTCGCTGCCCAGGCCGCGCACCAGGGCGCCGGCCAGATACAGCTCTTCCAGCGTGCTGTGCGGGCTGACCAGGGCGCCGATGGCGTTGGCACCGTGCTGGTTCTTCACGCCCTGCAGGCCGTTGGCGACATATTCGAGAGCCGTCTGCCAATCGACTTCGCGCCACTGGCCGCCCTGCTTGAGCATGGGGCGGGTCAGGCGGTCTTCGCCGTTGAGCGCTTCGTAGGAGAAGCGGTCGCGGTCGGCGATCCAGCACTCGTTGACGTCTTCGTTCTCCAGCGGCACCACACGCATCACGCGATGGTTCTTGACCTGGACGATCAGATTGGCGCCGGTCGAATCGTGGGGGCTGACCGACTTGCGGCGCGACAGCTCCCAGGTGCGGGCGCTGTAGCGGAAGGGCTTGCTGGTCAGCGCACCGACCGGGCAGATGTCGATCATGTTGCCCGACAGCTCGGAATCCACGGTATCGCCCACCACGGTGGTGATCTCGGAATGCTCGCCGCGGTGGATCATGCCAAGCTCCATCACGCCGGCCACTTCCTGGCCGAAGCGCACGCAGCGGGTGCAGTGGATGCAACGGCTCATCTCTTCCATGGAGATCAGCGGGCCCACATCCTTGTGGAAGACCACGCGCTTTTCCTCGGCATAGCGCGAGGAAGAGCCGCCGTAGCCCACGGCCAGATCCTGCAGCTGGCATTCGCCGCCCTGGTCGCAGATGGGGCAATCCAGCGGGTGGTTGATGAGCAGGAATTCCATGACCGACTGCTGGGCCTTGATGGCCTTGTCGCTCTTGGTGCGCACGATCATGCCCTGCGTGACCGGCGTCGCGCAGGCGGGCATGGGCTTGGGCGCCTTTTCCACGTCCACCAGGCACATGCGGCAGTTGGCGGCGATGGAAAGCTTCTTGTGATAGCAGAAATGGGGAATGTAGGTGCCCGCCTTTTCGGCTGCATGCATGACCATGCTGCCTTCGGCGACTTCAACCTTCTGCCCGTCCAGTTCGATTTCAACCATATGCGTTCTCGAGGTCAGGCAGAGGCAGGCGCCTGAGGAGTCTGTTGGCGGATCAGCGCTTCGAATTCAGGGCGGAAGTGCTTGATCATGGCGCGCACCGGCATGGCCGCTGCATCGCCCAGGGCGCAGATCGTGCGGCCCTGGATGTTGTCCGCCACCGAATTCAGCAGGTCCAGATCGCCTTCGCGTCCGGCGTTGTGCTGGATGCGGTCGATCACACGCCACATCCAGCCCGTGCCTTCGCGGCAAGGGGTGCACTGGCCGCAGGACTCGTGCGAGTAGAAGTACGACAGGCGCAGCAGGCTCTCCACCATGCTGCGGGAGTCGTCCATCACGATCACGGCGCCGGAACCCAGCATGGAACCGGCCTTGGCGATGGAGTCGTAGTCCATCGTGCATTCCATGATGATGGAAGCGGGCAGCACGGGCGCGGAAGAACCGCCGGGAATCACGGCCTTGAGCTGGCGGCCCTTGCGCACGCCGCCGGCGAGTTCCAGCAGCTTGGCGAAGGGAGTGCCCATGGGCACTTCGTAGTTGCCGGGCTTTTCCACGTCGCCGGACACCGAGAAGATCTTGGTGCCGCCGTTGTTGGGCTTGCCGCAGGCCAGGTAGGCCGCGCCGCCGTTGCGGATGATCCAGGGCACCGCCGCGAAGGTTTCGGTGTTGTTGATCGTCGTGGGCTTGCCGTAGAGGCCGAAGCTGGCGGGGAACGGCGGCTTGAAGCGCGGCTGGCCCTTCTTGCCTTCCAGCGATTCGAGCAGCGCGGTCTCTTCGCCGCAGATGTAGGCGCCGAAGCCGTGGGCAGCATGCAGCTGGAAGCTGAAGCTGCTGCCCAGGATGTTGTCGCCCAGGTAGCCCGCGGCGCGCGCCTCTTCCAGCGCTTCCTCGAAGCGTTCGTAGGTCTGGAAGATCTCGCCGTGGATGTAGTTGTAGCCCACCGAGATGCCCATCGCGTAGGCCGCGATGATCATGCCTTCGATGACGATGTGCGGGTTGAACTGCAGGATGTCGCGGTCCTTGCAGGTACCCGGCTCGCCTTCGTCGGAATTGCAGACGAGGTACTTCTGGCCCGGGAACGAGCGGGGCATGAAGCTCCACTTCAGGCCGGTCGGGAAGCCCGCGCCGCCGCGGCCGCGCAGGCCGGATTCCTTGACGGTGGCGATGACCTGGTCCTGCGTCATCGGCTCGCCGCCGTCGGTGCCCAGCAGCTTGCGCAGGGCCTGGTAGCCGCCGCGCGCTTCGTAGTCCTTGATGCTCCAGTTCGTGCCGTCGAGGCCGGCATAGATCTGCGGCTCGATGTGGCGGTCGTGGAAGCAGGTCTGGACGCCGGTCGCCTGGAACTGCGAGAGGATCTGTGCGGGCGTGGTCATGCGCTTTCCCCCACCCGGCCAGGTGCCGGGCCTTCGGCCTGGCGCAGGCCGTCCACCAGCTGGTCGAGCTTTTCGTTGTCCATGAAGCTGCACATGGTGCGGTCGTTGACCAGCATCACCGGCGCGTCGGCGCAGGCGCCCAGGCATTCGCACTGCTGCAGCGTGAAGAGGCCGTCGGCCGTGGTCTCGCCCATGGAGATGCCGAGCTTCTTCTCGAGATGGTGCAGCGCCTTCTGGCCGTCGCGTAGCTGGCAGGGCAGATTGGTGCAGACGTTGAGCTTGTACTTGCCCGTCGGCTGCTGGTTGTACATGTTGTAGAACGTCGTGACCTCATGCACGGCGATCTGCGGCATGCCGAGGTATTCGGCGATGACGGCTTCGCTGTCGGCGCTGACCCAGCCCTGCTCCTGCTGGACGATGGACAGGCAGGCCATCACGGCGGACTGCTTCTGGTCGGCGGGGTACTTCGCCACTTCGCGCGCAAAGCGCGCCTTGGTCGCTTCGGTAATCATCGGTCAATCTCTCCGAACACGATATCCATGGTGCCGATGATGGCCACGGCGTCGGCGATCATGTGGCCGCGGGCCATCTCGTCGAGCGTCGCCAGATGGGCGAAGCCCGGAGCACGGATCTTGAGGCGGTAGGGCTTGTTGGCGCCATCGCTCACCAGGTAGATGCCGAACTCGCCCTTGGGATGCTCGACGGCGGCATAGGCCTCGCCTTCGGGCACGCGGAAGCCTTCGGTGAAGAGCTTGAAGTGGTGGATCAGCTCTTCCATGTTGGACTTCATGGATTCGCGCGAGGGCGGCGCCACCTTGTGGTTGTCGGTGATGACCGGGCCCGGGTTGGCCTTGAGCCAGTCCACGCACTGCTTGATGATGCGGTTGGATTCTCGCATTTCCTGTACGCGCACCAGGTAGCGGTCGTAGCAGTCGCCGGTCTTGCCCACGGGGATGTCGAACTCGACACGGTCGTAGGCGTCGTAGGGCTGCTTCTTGCGCAGGTCCCAGGCGATGCCGGAGCCGCGGATCATGGGGCCGGTCATGCCCAGGTTCAGGGCACGCTCGGGCGTCACCACGCCGATGCCGACCGTGCGCTGCTTCCAGATGCGGTTGTCGGTGAGCAGGGTCTCGTATTCGTCCACGCACTTGGGGAAGCGCTGCGTGAAGTCGTCGATGAAGTCCAGCAGCGAGCCCTTGCGGTTCTGGTTCAGCTCGTCGATGGCCTTGGCGTTGCGGATCTTGTTCGCCTTGTACTGCGGCATCGTGTCCGGCAGGTCGCGATAGACGCCGCCCGGACGGAAGTAGGCCGCATGCATGCGCGCGCCCGACACGGCTTCGTACATGTCGAACAGGTCTTCGCGCTCGCGGAAGGTGTAGATCAGGATGGTGGAGCTGCCGCAATCGTTGCCGTGCGAGCCCAGCCACATCAGGTGGTTCAAGAGGCGCGTGATCTCGGAGAACATCACGCGGATGTACTGCGCGCGCAGGGGCACGTCGATGCCCAGCAGCTTCTCGATGGCGAGGCAGTAGGCGTGCTCATTGCACATCATCGAGACGTAGTCCAGCCGGTCCATGTAGGGCAGCGACTGGATGAAGGTCTTGTGCTCGGCCAGCTTCTCGGTGGCGCGGTGCAGCAGGCCGATGTGGGGATCGGCGCGCTGGACGACTTCGCCGTCGAGCTCCAGCACCAGGCGCAGCACGCCGTGCGCTGCAGGGTGCTGCGGCCCGAAGTTCAGGGAGTAGTTCTTGATTTCAGCCATGGTGGGTCACCGGACGCCGAAGCGCCTCAATGCAGGCCTCCGTAATTGTCTTCGCGGATGATGCGCGGCGTCACCTCGCGCGGCTCGATCGTCACAGGCTCGTAGATCACGCGCTGCTGCTCGGCGTCGTAGCGCATCTCGACATGGCCCGACAGCGGGAAGTCCTTGCGGAACGGGTGGCCGATGAAGCCGTAGTCGGTGAGGATGCGGCGCAGATCGGTGTGGCCTTCGAACACGATGCCGAACAGGTCGAACGCCTCGCGCTCGTACCAGTTGGCGGAGTTCCAGAGCTCGGAGACGGACGGCACGACCGGCAGGTCGTCGTCGGGGCAGAACACCTTGACGCGCACGCGCTGGTTCAGGCTTACGGACAGCAGGTGAGAAACCACGCAGTAGCGGGCGCCCTCGACGCCCACTTCGCGGTAGGCGGAATAGTCCACGCCGCACAGATCGACCAGCTGCTCGAAGCGGCAGTCGGGCGCATCGCGCAGGGTCTGCATGGCGGCCAGGTAGTCGGAGGCCGCGACCTGCACGGTCACTTCGTCGAGTTCCACGCCCAGGGCGCGGACCTTGTCGCCCAGGGCGGCAGCGATCACATCCCGAAGGGCTTCGGGGCGAATGGCAATAGCAGTCATCGTCAACCCTTCAGACGCGAGCGATGGTATTGGTGCGGCGGATCTTCTGCTGCAGCTGGATGATCCCGTAGATCAGCGCTTCGGCCGTGGGCGGGCAGCCCGGCACATAGACATCGACCGGCACGATGCGGTCGCAGCCCCGCACGACCGAATAGCTGTAGTGGTAGTAGCCACCGCCATTGGCGCAGGAACCCATGGAGAGCACCCAGCGGGGCTCGGACATCTGGTCGTAGACCTTGCGGAGCGCCGGTGCCATCTTGTTGCACAGCGTGCCCGCGACGATCATCAGGTCGGACTGGCGGGGGCTGGCGCGGAACACCTCGGCACCGAAGCGGCCGATGTCGTAGCGCGCGGCGGCCGCATGCATCATTTCGACCGCGCAGCAGGCCAGACCGAAGGTCATGGGCCAGAGCGAGCCGGTCTTGGCCCAATTCACCACGGAGTCGTAGCTCGTGGTGATGAAGCCTTCCTTCATCACGCCTTCAATCATCGTGTCTTCCTCTTTTCTAGCCGTTCATTCCCAATCCAGCGCACCCTTTTTCCACTCGTAGGCGAAGCCCACGACGAGGATGGCCAGAAAGATCACGACAGCAATGAATCCCGCCAGCCCCACATCCTGCAGGGCGATGGCCCAGGGAAAGAGGAAGGCGATTTCCAGATCGAAAAGAATGAAGAGGATGGCGACGAGGTAGTACCGGACGTCGAACTTCATGCGCGCGTCTTCGAAAGCTTCGAAGCCGCATTCGTAGGGGGAGTTTTTCGCCGCATCGGGGCGATTGGGGCCGAGCACATAGCCCAATACCAGAGGAACCACGCCGACACCCATGCCGACCAAAATGAACAGAAGAACGGGGAGGTATTGATCGAGGTTCATCTGGAGGATTTGCTCACCGCTGAGGCCGGCCCCTACATGCTCCGTTGCAGAACATGCGAGGTCGGCCTTTTTTGTATTGGTGCCGTCGGCGAGACTCGAACTCGCACAGCTTTCGCCACTACCCCCTCAAGATAGCGTGTCTACCAATTTCACCACGACGGCTGATTTATGTATCTGGATGGCATGAGGAACCTTGCGGTTTGGCTTGTCCAGACAGTCTGCAATTCTACTCCGGAATTGCGACCGCCCCGGTAATCCGGGGCAGATGTTTCGCTTTATTTGGTCGGGATCTGGCCAGCGCCCGAGGCGGGGGCCGCCGGTGCAGCGGGAACGGAGGCCGGAGCGGAAGCCGCAGGAGCGGGCACGGCGGCCGCAGGCGTGCCTTCCAGCACGCTGCCCGTACCGGCCGGGCGGACGTTGCCGAAATAGGCCAGCGCCAGCGTGGACACGAAGAACACGGCCGCGAGCACCGCAGTGGTGCGGGAGAGGAAGTTGGCGCTGCCGCTGGCGCCGAACAGACTGCCCGAGCCGCCGCTGCCGAAGGCCGCACCCATGTCGGCACCCTTGCCGTGCTGGATGAGGATCAGACCGATCATGCCCAGGGCCGTCAGCATCTGCACGGCAAGGATCACGTTCACCACGATGTTCATTCTTCAATACTCCTGAATGGATGGATGGCTGCGGACGCCAGGCTCTCAGCCCGCCGCAGCGATGATTTGCAAAAAGTCGGCGGCCTTGAGCGATGCACCGCCCACCAGGCCGCCGTCGATGTCCGCTTCGGCCAGCAGCTGGGCGGCATTCGCGGCATTCATGCTGCCGCCGTAGAGCAGCGGGATGCTCTGGGCCCGCTCGGTGGCGGCGGCCAGCTGGGCGCGGAGCACCGCATGCACCTCCTGCGCCTGCGCAGGCGTGGCCGTGCGGCCTGTGCCGATCGCCCAGACGGGTTCGTAGGCGACCACGATCTCGCTGATGCAATGGCCGTTCAGGTGGATCACGGCAGCCAGCTGGCGCTTGACCACCGCCTCGGTCTGCCCCGCTTCGCGTTCGGCCAGGGTTTCGCCCACGCAGACGATGGGCGTGATGCCCGCCGCCAGCGCGCGCTGCGCCTTGGCCGCGACCAGCTCATCGGTTTCGCCGTGGTATTGGCGGCGCTCCGAATGGCCGACCAGCGCGTAGCGCGTGCCGAAGTCGCGCAGCATGGCTGCCGAGATCTCGCCCGTGAAGGCGCCGGATTCGTGGCTGGAGACGTCCTGCGCGGCCAGCGCGATGGGGGAGCCCGCCACCAGCGACTGCACCTGCGCCAGGTAGGCCGAGGGCACGGCCACCGCCACGCCGCAGGCAGGCTGCTGCGCCCTCAGGCCGTCCAGCAGCGCCGCCAGCAGCGCCTGGTTGGCCGCCAGGCCGCCGTTCATCTTCCAGTTGCCGGCAATCAGTTTCTTTTTCATGCGGTCCAGGTCAAGACAATCTTGCCAATGTGTTGGTTGGATTCCATCAAGGCATGCGCCTCTGCCGCGCGCGAAGCGTCCAGCGTGCTGTGGATCACCGGACGCACCGCGCCCGACTCCACCAGCGGCCAGGCCTGCTCGCGCAGCGCGCGGGCGATGGCGCCCTTGAACGCCACCGGACGCGGCCGCAGCGTGGAGCCGGTGATGACGAGCCGGCGGCGCAGCACCAGGCTGGCATCGAACTCGGCCTTCACGCCGCCCTGCACGGCGATGATGACCAGCCGGCCATCCTCGGCCAGGCATTCCACCTCGCGCGCGACGTAGGAGCCCGCCACCATGTCCAGGATCACGTCGGCGCCATGGCCATCGGTGATGCGCCGGACCTCGGCGACGAAGTCGTGCGTCTTGTAGTTGATGGCGTGGTGCGCGCCCAGCGCCAGGCAGGCCGCGCATTTCTCGTCGCTGCCCGCCGTGACGATCACCGTGGCGCCGCGCGCGCGGGCCAGCTGGATCGCCGTCACGCCGATGCCGCTGCTGCCGCCCTGCACCAGCAGGACTTCGCCGGACTGCAGGCGCCCGCGCTCGAACACGTTACTCCACACCGTGAAGAAGGTTTCGGGCAGGGAGGCCGCCTCGACATCGCTGAGGCCTTGCGGCACCGGCAGGCACTGGGCCACGGGCGCCACGCAGAACTCGGCATAGCCGCCGCCCGCCAGCAGCGCGCAGACGCGGTCGCCGACGGCGAGGCCCGCCTGGGCCATGGCGTCGGCATCGCCGGATTCGATCACGCCGGCGACTTCCAGGCCGGGCAGGTCGGAGGCGCCGGGAGGCGGAGCGTAGTGGCCCTTGCGCTGCAGCACGTCGGGACGGTTGATGCCGCTGGCCGCCACGCGGATCAGCAATTCGCCCGCGCCCGGAACGGGCACCGGACGCTCAGCCAGCCGCAGCCCTTCGGGAGGCCCGAAGTCGGCGATTTCGACAGCACGCATGACACGGTTCATGACGATGACCTTGATGAAAGCGAAAAAGGCCCCCGGCGTCCGCAGGCCGGACGCAGGGAGCTCTCGTTGCGGTGGCGATCAGCCGTTGTGGGCTGCGCCCGCGTCGGAGCCGGCAGCCGGGGCGGGCTGCTCGTTGCGGCCGCCGTCGCGGCGCTCGCCGCGGTCGCCGCCGCGCTCGCCACGGTCGCTGCGCTCGCCGCGTTCAGCACGCTCGCCGCGCTCGGGACGGCCGCCGAATTCGCCGGCCGGACGCTCGGTCAGGGCCTTCATGGACAGCTTGACGCGGCCCTTCTCGTCCGTCTCCAGCACCTTGACCTTGACGATCTGGCCTTCGGTCAGGTAGTCGGTGACCTTCTCCACGCGCTCGTGGGCGATCTGGCTGATGTGCAGCAGGCCGTCCTTGCCGGGCAGCAGGTTGATCAGCGCGCCGAAGTCCAGGATCTTGACGATCGGGCCTTCGTAGATCTTGCCGATCTCGACTTCGGCCGTGATCTGCTCGATGCGCTTCTTGGCTTCGTCGGCCTTGGCGGCGTCGGTCGCTGCGATGGTGATCGTGCCGTCTTCCTCGATGTTGATCTGGCAGCCGGTCTCTTCGGTCAGCGCACGGATGACGGCGCCGCCCTTGCCGATCACGTCGCGGATCTTCTCGGGGTTGATCTTCATCGTGTAGAGCTTGGGCGCGAAGTTGGAGACTTCGGCCTTGGCTTCGCCCATGGCTTCCTGCATCTTGCCCAGGATGTGCATGCGAGCTTCCTTGGCCTGGGCCAGGGCGACCTGCATGATTTCCTTGGTGATGCCCTGGATCTTGATGTCCATCTGCAGGGCGGTGATGCCGTCGGTCGTGCCGGCCACCTTGAAGTCCATGTCGCCCAGGTGGTCCTCATCGCCCAGGATGTCGGTCAGCACGGCGAAGCGGTTGTCTTCCTTGATCAGGCCCATGGCGATGCCGGCCACGTGGGCCTTCATGGGCACACCGGCGTCCATCATCGACAGGCAGCCGCCGCACACCGATGCCATCGAGGACGAGCCGTTCGATTCGGTGATCTCCGACACCACGCGGATGGTGTAGGGGAATTCTTCCTTGGTCGGCAGCACGGCGACCAGGGCGCGCTTGGCCAGGCGGCCGTGGCCGATCTCGCGGCGCTTGGTGGAGCCCATGCGGCCCACTTCGCCGGTGGCGAAGGGAGGCATGTTGTAGTGGAACATGAAGCGATCCTCGAACTCGCCGGCCAGCGCGTCGATGCGCTGCGCGTCGCGTTCGGTGCCCAGCGTGGAGACCACCAGGGCCTGGGTTTCGCCGCGCGTGAACAGGGCCGAGCCGTGCGTGCGGGGCAGCACGGAGTTGCGGATCTCGATGGGGCGCACGGTGCGCGTGTCGCGGCCGTCGATGCGGGGCTCGCCGGCCAGGATCTGGCTGCGCACGATCTTCGATTCGATGGCGAACAGCAGGTCGCCGACCTTGCCGGCGTCGAAGGCTTCGCCGCTGGCCTTGAGGGCTTCCATCACGCTGGCGTTGGCTTCGCGCAGGGCTTGCGTGCGGGCCTGCTTGCTGCGGATCTGGTAGACGGCGCGCAGCTTCTCTTCGGCCAGTTCCTTGACCTTGGCGACGAAGGCTTCGTCTTCGGCGGGCGGCTGCCAGTCCCACACGGGCTTGCCGGCTTCGCGCACCAGTTCATGGATGGCGTTGATGGCGACGTTGGCTTGCTCGTGGCCGAACACCACGCCGCCCAGCATGATTTCTTCGCTGAGCTGCTGGGCTTCGGATTCGACCATCAGCACGGCGGCTTCGGTGCCGGCGACGACCAGGTCCATCTGCGAGTTCTTGCGGGCGGTCTGGCCCGGGTTCAGCACGTATTCGCCGTTGATGTAGCCCACGCGCGCAGCGCCGATGGGGCCGTTGAACGGGATGCCGGAGATCGACAGCGCAGCGCTCACGGCAATCATGGCGGCGATGTCGGCATCGACTTCAGGGTTCAGCGAGATGGTGTGGATGACCACATGCACCTCGTTCAGGAAGCCCTCGGGGAACAGCGGGCGGATCGGGCGGTCGATCAGGCGGCTGGTCAGGGTCTCGTGCTCGCTGGGCTTGGCTTCGCGCTTGAAGAAGCTGCCGGGGATCTTGCCGGCGGCGTAGGTCTTCTCGATGTAGTCGACGGTCAGGGGGAAGAAGTCCTGGCCGGGCTTGGCGGTCTTGGAGCCCACCACGGTGGCCAGCACCACGGTGTCGTCGATGTTGACCAGCACGGCGCCGGAGGCCTGGCGGGCGATTTCGCCGGTTTCCATGACGACGGTCTTGTCGCCCCACTGGAAGGACTTGGTGACTTTGTTGAAGATGGTCATGCGGTTTCCTATGCTTCTTTTTTGATAGCTGGCTGCGCGCAGCCAGCGCGGGCCGGAGGCAAGTCAGAACACGATGCCATTCCAGTGGACCTGGGTGCCGGACGGCGGTCCCAAGGCCATTGGAATGACACAGCTTCGCTCTGCTTTTGCGTCTCCGAAGTAAAAAACGCCTGAGCTAGCGTGCTAACCCAGGCGTTTCGTCATGCGAATGCGCTTACTTGCGCAGACCCAGCTTGGCGATCAGGGCCGTGTAGCGGTCTGCGTCCTTGGCCTTCAGGTAGTCCAGCAGCTTGCGGCGGCGGCTCACCATGCGCAGCAGGCCGCGGCGACCGTGGTGGTCCTTGGCGTGTTGCTTGAAGTGGGGGGTCAGCTCGTTGATACGGGCCGTCAGCAGGGCCACTTGGACTTCGGGGCTACCGGTGTCGTTGGCGGCGCGGGCGTTGGCCTTGACGACTTCGGCCTTGATGGAGGATGCGATCATTGGATTTCCTTTGTATGGAAGCGGCAGCGCTGCTGGCGGCCGGAAAAGCCGCAGGCAGCGCCGTGGCGCCCCCGGTTTACTTGCGCTGGCGGCTGGAACGGCCACCGGCGTGCGTCTTGCACCATGCAAAACCGGTCGATTATACCCCGAGCCACTTTTTGAGCCGCTCCACGCCCTGCACCAGCCGGCCCGTGTCCTGCGACGCGAAGCACCAGCGCAGCCAGCCCTCGGCCTCGTCGGCGAAGGCCGTGCCCGGCGCCAGGCCCAGGCCGGCCTCGGCCACCAGCCGCTTGGCCAGCGCCAGCGAGTCGTCGTGCCCCTCGATGCGGAAGAAGGCGTACATGCCGCCTTTGGCCGGCGCCACAGTGACGCCCGGCAGCGCCTGCAGCAGCGGCACCAGGGTGTCGCGGCAGGAGCGCAGGTGGGCGACGACGCGGGGCGTGATCTCGGCCTCGTGCGCCAGCGCCGCCAGGCCCGCTCGCTGGGTGAACACGCTGATGCAGGAGGTGTTGAATTCGATCAGCTTGCCCATGTGGTGGGTGAGCGAGGGCGGCATCACCAGCCAGCCCAGGCGCCAGCCGGTCATGAGGAAGGCCTTGGAGAAGCTCTGCACCACCACCAGCCGGTCCTCGGGCCCGGCGATGTCCAGGAAGCTCGGCGCGCAGCCGTTGGCCGTGGGTTCGTAGTAGAGCCGCTCATAGACCTCGTCGGCCAGCACCCAGGTTCCGGTGCTGCGGCAGTGGTCCAGGATGGCGCGCTGCTCCTCGGCCGACAGCGTCCAGCCCGTGGGATTGTTGGGCGCGTTCAGGATCAGAAGGCGCGTGGCCGGCGTGATGGCCGCCAGCAGCGCGGGCAGGTCCAGCGCCCAGAGGCCGTCCGCCTGCGGGCGCAGCGGCACGCAGCGCAGGCGCGCGCCCATCACCAGGGGCTGCGCCGTCAGGTTGGGCCAGACCGGCGTGACGGCGACGGCCTCGTCGCCCGCATCCAGCAGCGCCTGCATGGCCAGCATCAGCGCGTTCACGCCGCCGGAGGTGACCGCGACGCGCTCCACGCCCACCGGGCCGTGCAGCCGGCTGGCATAGGCTGCGATGCGCTCGCGCAGCTCCATCAGGCCCAGGTTGTGCGAATAGAAGGTTTCGCCGCGCTGCAGCGACTCGACGGCCGCGTCGCGGATGGCCTGCGGCGTGACTTCGTCGCTTTCGCCGAACCAGAACGGCAGCACGTCGCTGCGGCCCATGCCGGCATTGGCGACTTCACGGATACGGGATTCCTGCAGGGTGGCGAGCGTGTGGCGCATGGATGACGAAAAGGCAGATGGAGATGAGCGGGCCAGGATGGAAAAACCAGCCCGCGGAGAAGCTCGAGCACTATATTGCGCCCCAGGAGGGAAACGCCATGAAGACGACACCGATCCGCAAGCACGTTCGATTCCAGGCCCAGGCCGCCTGCGCGGCCCTGGCACTGGCAGCCGCTGGGCTGCTCTTGTCCGCCGCCCCGGCGGCCCATGCGCGCAGCAAGGCGGAGGCGGCGGGCGCAGCCGACCCGGCCGCCGCACCGGCCCCACGCAAGAAGCCGCGCCATGGCGGCGGCGTGCGCATCAAGCAGCCGGCTACCAGCGGATCGCAGGAAACGGCCGCCCAGCGCGACCGGCGCCTGCAGCGCGAATGCAAGGGCCTGCCCAACGCGGGCGCCTGCCTGGGCTACGCGCGGCCCTGAGCGGCCCGGGCGCCGTCAGATCGGCGACACCACGCCGCGCCCGGCGAAGTGCCCGTCGGCATTGGCCAGGAACTGGTCCACGCTGCGCTGCACCGCCTCGGGCGACCAGCCGCCCAGGTGCGGGGTCAGCAACACGTTGTCCAGGCCGATCAGCGCCTCGGGCGGCGCGGGCTCGCTCTCATAGACGTCCAGGCCCGCGCCCGCGATGCGCTGCTCGCGCAGGGCCTGGGCCAGCGCGGCCGTGTCCACCACGCTGCCGCGCGAGATGTTGACCAGGTAGCCCTGCGGCCCCAGCGCGTCGAGCACGGCGGCATCGACCTTGTGGCGGGTCGCGGGGCCGCCCGGCGTGGCGCAGACCAGCACGTCGCACCATTCGGCCAGCGCGTGCAGGCTGTCGAAATAGCGGTGCTCCACGCCCGCGCGCGGCTGGCGGTTGTGGTAGCCGATGGGCATGTCGAAGGCGGCGGCGCGGCGCGCGATCTTCTGGCCGATGGCGCCCAGGCCGAAGATGCCCAACCGCTTGCCCGACACGTTGGGCGGCAGGCCGATGGCATCGCGCCAGACGCCTTCGCGGCACAGGCGGTCCATGGGCCGCAGGCCGCGCACGATGCCGATCAGCAGGCCGAAGGCATGGTCGGCCACGCAGTCGTCGTTGGTGCCGGCGCCCGAGCCCAGGGCGATGCCGCGAGCGCGCGCCGCGTCCACGGCGATGTTTTCATAGCCCGCGCCCAGGGCGCAGACCAGCTCCAGCGCGGGCATGGCCTCGATCTCCTGCGCCGACAGGCCGGTGGCGCCCACCGTCAGCACGGCGCGGAAGCGATGGCCCTGCGTGGCGATGGCGGCGGTGCGCTCGGCCGGCGTGGGGGCGTAGTGCAGGTCGTACCGCTCCGCGATCTGCGCCTGGTGGCCGGGCGTCAGCGTGTGCAGCGAAAGCAGCGGAATCTTGGGGGTGGTGGTCATGGCGGCACTCCGAATAGCGAGGGATGCTTCGATTCAATGCAATGCAATCCGTGGGCAGGGCAGGCAGCGCGTTCGGCGAAGAGGGCTGCCCGGCCATCGGATGGGGACGGTAGGGGGCGGATGGAACGAACGGGCGCGGCGGCGGCACAGCCTGCCCGCAACGGCCTTCTCCGTGGAAAGGCCGATGGTAACCATGCATGGAACTTGCATAGGCCCGCACAGCCATCTTCGGGATGGACCCGAGCCGCTGGCGCCATGCGCCGTGTCATCGTCGCCCGGCAACAAATCGTTAACCCAGAACTTTCCGCCGACCCGCCACTCTGCCATCCACATGAAGAAGAAGCGCTGGCCTCTCCTGACCTCCGTCGTCGCAGCCCTGGCCATCACCGCCGGCTGCGCCGCGCTCGACGCCAAGCAGCGCGAGTGGATCTTCCAGCCCAGCGACCGGGCCTGGAACGGCGCGCAGCTGGCCGAAGGCATGCAGGACGTGTGGATCGACTTCCAGTCCGCCGTCACCACCCGCACCGAGCAGTTGCACGGCCTGTGGATGCCCTCGCCCCAAGCCGACGCCCCCGTGCTGCTCTATCTGCACGGCGCCCGCTGGAACGTAACCGGCTCGGCCCCGCGCATCCGCCGCATGCACGACATGGGCTTTTCGGTGCTGGCCGTGGATTACCGCGGCTTCGGCCGCAGCAGCGCCGGGCTGCCGTCCGAATCCACCGCGCTCGAAGACGCCCACGCCGCCTGGAAATGGCTGGCCGACAAGGCGCCGCACAGCGACCGCTACATCTTCGGCCACTCGCTGGGCGGGGCCATCGCCATCGACCTGGCCTCGCAGGTGCCCGACGAGAAAGGCACCATCGTCGAAGGCACCTTCACCACCATCGCCGAGGTGGTCAGCACCTTCAAATGGGGCTGGCTGCCCATCTCGGGGCTCATCACGCAGCGCTTCGAATCCATCCGCAAGGTGGCGCACATCGGCTCGCCGCTGCTGGTGGTGCATGGCAGCGACGACCGGCTGATCCTGCCCTCGCTGGGCCGCAAGCTCTACGAAGCCGCGCAGGAGCCCAAGCGCTTCGTGATGGTGGAAGGCGGCACGCACCACAACACCAACGACCTGGGGCAGGAACAGTACCGCGAGGCGCTGGCCGACTTCTTCAAGCTTCGGCTGCCCGGCGGCGCGCCGCAGCCGCCCTCGGCCCCGGCTGCGGCGGCCCTGGCCGCGACGCCCGTGCCCACCTCCACCCGCAGCTGAAGGGGCGCGGGGCCGGGCCGCCCCGGACGGCCCGAACCGTCTGGTACCCTCGCCGGCCATGTCCGCCTCTTCCGCCGCCACCGGGCCGGAGCCGCTGCCGAGCACGGCGCTGCCGCCCGGCCTCGCCGTCGTCGTGCTGGCCCTGCTGCTGAGCATCCAGCCCGTCACCACCGACCTCTACCTGCCCGCCCTGCCCGCGCTCACCCATGCGCTGGGCGCCAGCGTCGCCTCCGCCCACCTGACCCTGAGCGCGCTGCTGCTGGCCTTCGGGCTCTCGCAGCTGGCCTGGGGGCCGCTGTCCGACCGCTTCGGCCGCCGGCCCATCCTGCTGGCGGGTCTGGCCGCCTACACCGCAGCCTCGGTGTGCAGCGCGATGGCGCCGTCCATGGAGCAGCTGGTCTTCTGGCGCACCGTGCAGGGAGCGGCCATGGGCGCCGCGGTGATGTGCGCCCGCGCCATCGTGCGCGACCTGTACCCGCCGCTGGCCGGCGCCCGCGCCATGTCCAAGGCGCTGACCGGCCTGGGCCTGGTCGCCTGCGTCTGCGCGCCCCTGGGCAGCCTGCTGGCCGAACGGCTGGGCTGGCGCGCCGCGCTGCTGGTGCTGACGGCCTATGCCGCCGGCACCCTGGCCCTGGTGGCCTGGCGCCTGCCGGAAACGCTGGAGCGGCGCAATCCGCGCGCCCTGCATCCGGGCACGCTGGCACGCACCTGGGGGCATGTGCTGGGCACGCCGGCGTTCTGGACGTTCTCGCTGCTGACCACCGCCAGCTACGGCGGCCTCTTCACCTTCCTGGCCAGCTCGTCCTTCGCCTTCATCGACGTGCTGGGCCTTTCCCGCCCGGCCTACGGGCTGGTGCTGCTGTCCACGTCGCTCGCCTACCTGCTGGGCACGCTGCTGTGCCGGCGCCTGCTGGCCAGGCTGGGCCTGGTGCGCACCGTCATGCTGGCCGGCGGCCTCAGCGCCGCGGGCGGCTGCGGCCTGCTGCTGCTCCACCTGCTGGCCGGCTGGCAATCGCCCTGGGCGCTGCTGCTGCCTTTCTACCTGTTCATGCTCGGCCATGGCATCCACCAGCCCTGCGGGCAGAGCGGCGCGGTGGGGCCGTTCCCGCAGTCGGCCGGCGTGGCCTCGGCGCTGAACGGTTTCATGATGATGCTGGCGGCCTTTGGCGTGGGCCACTGGCTGGGCCTGCAGCCGGGCGGCACCGTCCTGCCGCTGGTGCAGGGCATCGCCTTCTGGTCGGCGGCGCTGGCCCTCATCGCGTGGACGCTGGTGCCGCGCTTCGCAGGAGCCCTGCATGCCCCGCGCTGACGCCCTGCCCGCCTACGTCGCCCTGGCCGGCCCCACCGCGTCGGGCAAGACGGCCGGCGCGCTGGCCATCGCCCGGGCGCTGGCGCCCGCCCTGCCGGTGGAGATCGTCAGCGTCGATTCGGCCCTGGTCTATCGCGGCATGGACATCGGCACCGCCAAGCCCAGCGCCGCCGAGCAGGCCAGCGTGCCGCACCACCTGATCGACATCCGCGACCCGCTGCAGGCCTACAGCGCCGCCGAATTCGTGGCCGACGCCGAGCGCCTCATCGGCGAGATCCGCGCGCGCGGCGCGCTGCCGCTGCTGGTGGGCGGCACCATGCTGTACTTCAAGGCGCTCATCGACGGCATCGACGACATGCCGCCCGCCGACCCCGCCGTGCGCGCACGGATCGAAGCCCAGGCCGCAGCCGTCGGCTGGCCCGCCCTGCATGCCGAGCTGGCCCGCATCGACCCCGCCACCGCCGCGCGGCTGGCGCCCGCAGACAGCCAGCGCATCCAGCGCGCGCTGGAAGTGTGGCATGTCTCGGGCAAGCCCCTGTCGCACTTTCACACTATCAAAAATATATCTGACAGCGCAGACAGAATGGGCGCGGGAGCGCTTTTCTCCTTGGAACCCACCGACCGCGCCTGGCTGCACCAGCGCATCGCCCAGCGCTTCGACGCCATGCTGCAGGACGGCTTCCTCGACGAGGTGCGCGCCCTGCGCGCCCGGGGCGACCTGCACATCGACCTGCCCTCCATGCGCTGCGTGGGCTACCGCCAGGCCTGGGAGGCGCTGGACATCGAGGCCGCCACCGGCCGCCTGCCCGCCCCCGACCTGCGCGAACGCGGCATCGCCGCCACGCGCCAGCTGGCCAAGCGGCAGATCACCTGGCTGCGCAGCATGCCCCAGCGCCAGGCCATCGCCTGCGACGCGCCGGACGCCACGGCCACCCTGGTGCGCAGCGTGCAGGCGCTGCTGCAGGAAGGCCGAGGCCGCGCATGACGACGCCAACGCCCACGGCCGCAGCGGCCGCAGACCCCGCCCCCGTGCTGGCCGCCACCGGCCTGGGCAAGCGCTACGGCGACACCGCCATCTTCAGCCACGTCGATCTGCAGGTGCGGCGCGGCGAATTCGTCGCCATCGTGGGCGATTCGGGCGTGGGCAAGTCCACCCTGCTCAACTGCCTGGCCGGCCTGGACAGCTGGGACACCGGCCGCATCGCCGCCCTGCCCGGCGCCACCGACCTGGGCGCGCTGGACGACGCGCAGCGCGCCCTCTGGCGGCGCCGCCACGTGGGCTTCGTCTTCCAGGCCTTCCACGTGCTGCCGCACCTGGACGTGGCCCAGAACGTGGCCCTGCCGCTGATGCTGCTGGCCGAAAACGACCCCGTCCGCGTGCAGCACATGCTGGACGCCGTGGGCCTGCCCGGCCTGGGCACGCGCCTGCCGCAGCAGCTGAGCGGCGGCCAGCTCCAGCGCGTGGCCATCGCCCGCGCCCTGGTCCACCGCCCCGCCCTGCTGCTGGCCGACGAGCCCACCGGCAACCTCGACCCCGGCACCGCCGCCCGCGTGATGGACCTGCTCATCGCCCAGACCCGCGAACACGGCGCGGCGCTGGTGCTGGTCACGCATTCGGAGGCCGCAGCGGCGCGGGCGGACCGGGTGCTGCGGCTGAGCAGCGCAGGCATCACGGCCATCGGCTGATAAAAAGCGATGCCCCCGGCATGCGCGGGGCTTTTCTATACTGGGGAGGCCTGCTTTCACCGAGCCTGGAGCCCACGCCATGACCGCACCGCAAGACCCAGGGGAACTGCTGCTGCACCTCTATCGCTTCGCCCACGAGCATTCCATCGGCGAGTTCCAGGATGCAGCGCTCCAGCTGCTGCAAGCGGCCGTGCCCTTCGACGCAGCCATGTGGGGCACGGCGGGCACCACTCCGGTCGGAATCGACGTCCACACGCTGCACCTCTTCCGCAAGTCGCCCGAGATGATGGCCGAGTACGAGGCCGTCAAGCACCAGGACTCGGCCGCCGCCAGCCTGATGAACCGCAGGCGCGGCACGGTCAACTTCCACGCAGCGACCTGGCACCACCGGCGAGAAGAGCGCGAGATGCGCGACTTCCTTCAGCGCTGGGGGCAGACCAACAACTTCATCACGGCCGACAACGACGTGGACCGGCGGTTCGTTCACTGGATCTCGCTGTTCCGCGCCGACCCCGAGGCGCAGGGCCAGCCGCATGAAGTCGAGTGCATCGACTTCTTCGCGCCGCACCTCATGCAGGCTTTGGCTATCAACCGCCGCATCCACCTGCAGCAGATCCACCCGGCGACCCCGCCCACCTGCGGCACCGCCATTGCCGACCTGCGCGGCGTCATCTATCACGCCGATCCAGCCTTCAGGGACATGCTGCGCGCCGAATGGCCGGGCTGGACCGGCCATGCGCTGCCTGCCGTGCCGCTGGGCGACTTCCTGCGGGGCCAGGCCTGCCACCGGGGCCGCTCGCTGGTGCTGCGCCACCATGCCCAGCACCGGCTGCTGTTCCTCAAGAGCCGCAGACGCTGCCCGGCCGACGAGCTCACGCCCGGCGAACTCCGCGTGGCGCAGCTCACCGCCAAGGGCCACAGCCACAAGCAGGTCGCCGCGCTGCTGCAGCGCTCGCCGGCCACCGTGCGCAACCAGATGCAGGCCGCCTATGAAAAGCTGGACGTGTCCAACGTCGCGCAGCTGATCGAGGCCTTGCGTCAGGCAGACTGATGGGCCGGGGCGGGCGCCGATGCGACGGCGCGGCGCCCGCCCTCCAGCCCACCACTGACCGCATGCCCCTGCCGACCTCCGCCCTGCCCGCCTTCCTCCGCCTGCTGGCCGCCGTGTCCGGGCGCGAACTGCGCCACCACCCCTGGCGCAGCGCCGCCGCCGTGGTGGCCGTCATGCTGGGCGTGGCGCTGGGCTTCGCGGTGCATGTGATCAATGCGTCGGCGCTGGACGAGTTCTCGCAGGCCGTGCGCTCGGTCAACGGCCAGCCCGACCTGGAGCTGCGCCCCGCCCAGGGCGCGCTGCCCGAGGCGCTCTACGGCCAGGCCGCCGCGCTGCCGCAGGTGGCGCTGGCCAGCCCGTGGCTGGAGCTGTCGGCGCAGGCACAGACACAGGCGCAGCCGCCAGACCAGCGCCCACCCGCACCCGGTGATGCCTCAGGCGACACGCCCGCCGCCCCGCCTATCGCCCTGCGCGTGGTCGGCGTCGATGCGCTGCTGCTGCCCACCATGGCCCCGGCTCTCATGCCCCAGGCCTTCGCGGGCAGCGGCGACCGGCTGGCGCTGTTCTCGCCCGCCACCGTGTTCCTCAATGCCGCGGCGGCCGATGCGCTGCGGCTGGCGGGCGCACAGCACGGTGCGGGGGGCGCCACGCTCACCCTGCGCACCGGCCTGCAGAGCCGCACCGTGCGCGTGGCCGGGCGCGTGGCAGCGGGCGGGCCGCCGCTGGCGGTGATGGACATAGCCGCCGCGCAGGACCTCTTCGGGCGCGGCGGCCAGCTCAGCCGCATCGACCTGCAACTGCGCCCCGGCGCCGACCGCGCCGCCACCGAACGCGCCCTGCTGGCCCTGCCCGGCGCCGCGCGCGGCGTGCGCGTGGCCGAACCCGGCGATGCCGCCCAGCGCGTGAGCAACCTCTCGCGCGCCTACCGGGTCAACCTGACGGTGCTGGCGCTGGTGGCACTCTTCACGGGCGCGTTCCTGGTCTTTTCGGTGCTGGCGCTCAGCGTGGCGCAGCGCGCGCCGCAGTTCGCACTGCTGGCCGTGCTGGGCGCCACGCCGCGCCAGCGGCTGGCCCTGGTGCTGGGCGAATCGGCCCTGCTGGGCCTGCTGGGCAGCGCGGCCGGCATCGCCCTGGGCACCGGGCTGGCGGCGCTTGCGCTGCGCGTGCTGGGCGGCGACCTGGGCGGCGGCTACTTCTCGGGCGTGCAGCCCGCGCTGCAGTGGAGCGCACCCGCCGCCGCCCTCTACGGCGCGCTGGGCGTGGCCGCCGCGCTGGCAGGCGGCTGGTGGCCAGCCCGGCAGGCCCAGCGCCTGCCGCCCGCGCAGACCCTCAAGGGCCTGGGCGCCGCAGGCGGCGGGGCCCACCGCAGCCTGCCGGGCCTGGCGTTGATGGGTGCCGGCGCGGCGCTGGCCTTCGCCCCGCCCGTCTTCGGCATGCCGCTGGCCGCCTATCTGGCCGTGGGCCTGCTGCTGGTGGGCGGCATCGCCCTGCTGCCCTGGGCCGTGCAAGGGCTGCTGCGCGCGCTGCAGCCGCTGGCGGCGCGGCGCCTCTTGCCCCTCTTGGCGCTGGAACGCGCCCGCCGCATGCGCGGCACCGCCGCCGTGGCCGTGGGCGGCGTGGTCGCGTCGCTGAGCCTGGCCGTGGCGCTCACGGTGATGGTGTCGAGCTTCCGCGGCTCGGTCATCGCCTGGCTGGACGCCGTGCTGCCCGCGCCGCTCTATGTGCGCGTGGCCGGCAGCAGCGGCGGGGGCAGCACCGGCGACGACGCCGCCACCCTGCCCGCCGGCCTGCCCCAGGCCGTGGCCCGGCTGCCCCAGGTCGAGCGGGTGCAGGCCCTGCGCACCAGCAGCCTGCTGCTGGACCCCGCCCGCCCCGCCGTGGCCCTCATCGCCCGGCCGCTGGCGGCAGGCAACGCTGGCGGCAGCGGCGGCGGCACTGCCCAGACCCTGCCCCTGGTCGGCCCCGCCCTGCCCGTGCCCGCCGGCCGCGTGGGCGTGTATGTGAGCGAGGCCGTGGTGCAGCTCTACGGCGTGCGCGTGGGCGCCGACTGGCCCTTGCTTTCCACATCATTCCAGCCGCTGGCCCAGGCGGCATCAGCGCAGCCAGCTACGTTTTTCGTAGCAGGCGTATGGCGCGACTACGTGCGCCAGTTCGGCGCCATCGCCATCGACAGCGCCGACTTAGTGCGCCTGACGGGCGACGCCCGCGTGAGCGACCTGGCCCTGTGGCCCCGCCCCGGCACGGACGAAGCCGCACTGCGCCAGGAGATCACCGCGCTGGCAATCTCGCTGACCGCGCAGCGCACGGCGGGCCCATCGGGCACGGCGGACGGCACTGCCGAAGCCCCGGGCCAGACCGCCGGCGGCACGGGCAAGGACGCGGGCAGCGCCCTGGAATTCGCCGCCTCCGCCGCCATCCGCGAACGCTCGCTCGGCATCTTCGACCGCAGCTTCGCCGTCACCTACTGGCTGCAGGCCGTCGCCATCGCCATCGGCCTCTTCGGCGTGGCCGCCAGCTTCAGCGCCCAGGTACTGGCGCGCCGCAAGGAATTCGGCCTGCTGGCCCACCTGGGCCTCACGCGCCGGCAGGTGCTGGCCGTGGTGGCCGGCGAAGGCGCCGCCTGGACAGCGGTCGGCGCCGTGGCCGGCACCCTGCTGGGCCTGGCCGTCGCCGCCGTGCTGGTGCATGTGGTGAACCCGCAGAGCTTTCACTGGACGATGGAGATGCGGGTGCCGGTGGAACGGCTGGTGGCGCTGGCGGGGGCGGTGGTGATGGCGGGGACCGTCACTGCGTGGGTGGCGGGACGGACTGCGGCGGGGAGGGACGCGGTGATGGCGGTGAAGGAGGATTGGTAGTTACACACGGAAGTAACGCAACAGCGAATGCAGTACCAGTCCAATAAAATACTGCACGATCACGCCACTCGCTCTGGGCTGCCGAGTCTGCGCAGTTCGCGGATCAGATTCTGCATTTCAGTGCTGGGATTTGGATTTCCGTCGTTTTCGGTATCCTGAAGAGTCCGGTCGCCATGCCTAATTGCTGCGTTCAGCATGGCTTCAGCATCGCCGCACAGTTTGTCGAAGAGACCTTTGATGGAACCCTTCGTATAGTCGTGCATCCCTTCCTTTTGTTTGAGATCACGCACAACCTGGTCTGCGGCGGATAGCGCACCGGCACGCGCATAGCCTGCACGCGTATAGCCGAAGTGAAGCAACAGCCAAAACTCGAAGCAGGGAAACGAGCGAATCATCCGTATCTTCGGATGACCATGCGCCAAGTCGATCGCCTGCTCCCAGTTCGCGTGGCTATCACGATCTACGACACAGTACACAGCGTCAAAGGTAGACCGCTGCCTTACCCCCGCCTGAACCACACCCAGTGGGTCAGTTCGCCCTGGATGAGCAATTTGCACTTGGGCTGTGGCACGAAAGTATTTAGAAGCGTCTTCGAGATAGGTCTTGGATGACTTCGAGTCTTCGCAAAGCACCAGCACACGCGGATGTGCTTTGAACTTGGCAGTCCCGCGGGCAAATGACGCAGTTGAACGCTTAGCCATTTTTTATTGACGAACCAGGGGAAGACCACGGTAGCGACCTTCGTAGTAACGTTTCTCAACATCCTCGCTCTCGCGCCCTTCGAAATCATGGATCGAATGCAGTTGCGTCGCGCCATTCATATCACGATCCGTGACCCACAATTGGTCTCGCCGCAGTAGCTTCGTATCCATGAGGTGGGTGTCATGTGTGGTGAACAGCAGCTGGCAGGGTAGAGCACCCTGAACATGCTTACGAATAAGTGCCTCGACCAATTTCGGGTGCAAGCTGCTGTCGAGTTCATCCACCACCATCACATGCTTGGCCTTGCCATTCATCATAAATGCTGCCCATGGCAGTGCGAAACCGAACAAATTCTTGGTACCGTCTGACTCCTCAGAAAAGTCAAACTCCGCTTCACCCAGCGCTGTCTTGTGGGTAAGGGTGGTGCGCACAGGTTCGGAAACAAAACTAGCCATGCGCTCGGTATCGTAAGCTTTAAGTGACTCACTGTCGGCTTCACCGTTCGAGGCTGTAAGCTTAGCTCTAACGGCACTTACTGGAATATCAACATCGCTCAGCAACGATGCAATATCTTCTCCAAAACTGGGTAATCGAGCGACCAAGCGCTGGCTAACTTTCGACCACCCGCTCATCCCGCCCCTGACGACGACCAGTGAATTAAGCCAATCCCATGGATCCTTCAACTGAGTTAATTCCTCGCTGCTGTTGGCAACGGCCTGGGTCAGGAACAGCGTCCGCGGCCCCGTCAGGCGCTGCCAGATCTTGTGCAGTTCACTGCCACCCTCGAGATCGTCCCCGAAGACGTATTTTTCCCCGCCATGCGTGCCCTCGCCTGCCGGCTGGTAACTCCTGTGGTACAACTCCCGAGCCTCGCCGCCACGGTAAACCGTCAACACTTCAGCGACGATCCGATCCTGCGTTAGTGCGATTTCGAATGAATAACGTGTTTCATTACTGATGAAATGAACATCGATGCTCGAAGGTTGGTCAAGCAGCGCCCTGTCGAACCTGAAGGGCGCAACGTCAAAAGGCACTTTCTCTGTGGTCGGCTGCTGTCGAGTAAGGTGCGCAAGCACGTCAAACGCTAGGACTAGCGTGCTCTTACCTGATGCGTTGGGGCCATAGATAGCCGCAACCTTCAGTAGCGCCGGAAAGCGTTCGCCCTTGACTTTCGGAGTGAACTTGTTCTCCTTTCCTTTCAGCAGTCGCGGTGCCGCCACCATAGAAAAGGTCTGTCGCTCACGAATGGAGCGGAAGTTCTGGACGGAGAGTTCGATCAACATGGATTTGAGCCCGCAAAGACGAGCAGAATGCCATTGTGGCACATGTTCCACGAGCTGCAGATTTTCTTCTGCTCGCCGTATTTTTTGAGAATTCTGGTGCCATCGGCCGCATGCAACTAATTCGTCTGTCCCGGTGGCCAAAAGCCACTGTCGTCGTGATGGCCGAAGAGTTGCTTGCCTGACAATCCCCGCATGACGTCCCCCTCCCCCTGGCTCCCCTCCGCCATCTCCCGCATCGAAGCCGACTACCACCGCAGCGCCGACACCCATCTGATCGCCCTGCAGCTGCCCGGCCTGGCCGCTGCCGGCATCGACCTGTATCTGAAAGACGAATCCACCCACCCCACCGGCAGCCTCAAGCACCGGCTGGCGCGGTCGCTGTTCCTCTACGCGCTCTGCAACGGCTGGATTCATGAGGGTTCGACCATCGTGGAATCGTCCAGCGGATCCACGGCGGTGAGCGAGGCTTACTTCGCCCGCCTGCTGGGGCTGCCCTTCGTGGCAGTGATGCCGCGCAGCACCTCGGCCGAGAAGATCGCGCTGATCGAGTTCTACGGCGGGCGCTGCCATTTCGTCGAAAGCGCGGGCGAGGTGTATGACGCGGCGCGCTCCATCGCGGCCCAGACGGGCGGGCATTACATGGACCAGTTCACCTATGCCGAGCGCGCCACCGACTGGCGGGGCAACAACAACATCGCCGAGAGCATGTTCACGCAGATGGCGCGCGAGCGGCACCCCGTGCCGCGCTGGATCGTGGTGGGCGCGGGCACGGGCGGCACCAGCGCGACCATCGGGCGCTATGTGCGTTACCAGCGCCATGCGACGCAGGTGTGCGTGGCCGACCCGGCGGGTTCGGTGTTCAGTCTCTACCACCGCACGGGCGTGGCGACGCTGACGGCGCCGGGCTCGCGCATCGAGGGCATCGGCCGGCCGCGCGTGGAGCCGAGCTTCATCCGCACGCTGGTGGACCGCATGGAGGAAGTGGCCGACGACGAATCCATCGCCGCCATGCAGGCGCTGACCCAGCTGCTGGGGCGGCGCGTGGGGCCTTCGACGGGCACCAACTTCGTGACCATGCTGCGGCTGGCGGCGGAGATGCGCGCTGCCGGCGAGCAGGGCGCGATCCTCTCGCTGCTGTGCGATGCGGGCGAGCGCTACCTGCCCACCTACTACGACGCGGACTGGGTGCGGACGCGCATGGGCGACTGCGGCCCGGCGCGGGCGCGCATCGACGCGCTGCTGCAGTCCTGCCAGGCCTGACGGCCTGGCACGCCCAATAAGGCCGCGATGCGCCACGACACCCCGCCCCTCTCCAGCCGCCGCCAGTGGCTGCTGCAGGGCGCAGGCGGCGGCTGGAGAGGGGCGGGGTGTCGTGGCGCATCGCGGCCTTATTGGGCGTGCCAGGCCG
>CAJYHL010000022.1 GCA_913774625.1 uncultured Acidovorax sp. | reverse complement strand
GGCGCGGTGCGCAGTGGATAGCTTGGGCTATCCACAAGCGCCGCAACGCCGCAGACCGCCCGCCCACACCGCTGCCCTTCGGGTTGGTGCGAAATCGGGCCACACGAGGAGGTTCTGACGCCCCGGCTGCTTGCATGGGCACGAGCCCATGCGGCGCATCCGAAGCATCCACCCATCCCGATTGCGCTCCAACGCGATCCCCTGCGAGATCGTAAACACGTTCTAAGCCGTGGCGTGCGTCTTGCATGGCCCCGGCATCGAAAGCGAGCCCCTCTTCTTATGATCCGAATCAAGCTGCAAGTGGACCTCGCCTACACCGTGAACGGTCCGGGAGGCGATTTCCTCTTCAACATCCATGCCGCGCACACCGGCCACCAGACGGTGCAGGACGAGACCCTGTCCATCACCCAGCACCAGGGCGGCCAGGCCGTCGCCCTGCCCGGCAGGCTCTCGGCGGATCCCGTCACCGGAACCCGGTGCCTGCGCCTGCATGCCTCGCCGGGGCCGCTGCAGGTGGCCTATGCCGTGACGGTGGACATGCGCCACGACATGGCCGACCCGGCCCGCATCCCCGAAGTGCCCGTGCATGAGCTGCCCGACGAGGTGCTGCCCTATCTCTATCCCAGCCGCTACTGCCAGTCGGACCAGCTGGCCGCGCTGGCCTTCCGCGAATTCGGCCATCTGTGGCAGGGCTACGGCCGCGTGCAGGCCATCCGCGACTGGGTCCACGGGCATGTGGAGTTCCGCTCCAACACCTCGACCTCGGCCACCTCGGCGCTGGACACCTTCATGCAGCGCATGGGCGTGTGCCGCGACTTCGCCCACCTGATGATCGCCATCTGCCGCGCCCTGAGCATTCCCGCGCGCTTCGTCACCGGCACCGACTACGGCGCCGACCCGGAACTGGGCCCGCCCGACTTCCACGCCTACGTCGAGGTCTATCTGGGCGGGCGCTGGTATCTGTTCGATCCCTCGGGCACGGCCATCCCCATGGGCATGGTCCGCCTGGCGACCGGCCGCGACGCCGCCGACGTGGCCTTCGCCACCATCTTCGGCAACGTCGCCACCGAGGCGCCGAAGATCCGAGCCTGGGCCGTGCAGGACCCGTCGCGCGGCTTCGAGCTGCCGCGCCACTCCTCGCTGGCGCTGTCCACCGACGGGCCGGCGGAGCAGGGCGGGCGGCAGCGGGCGCGCTGACCGCCGTCGGGTGGAGCGGGGCGGGCCGGGCGCACAGAGGTGCGCGGCACGCGGCGCGCGAACGGCCCGCTGCCTGCAAGGGCGGCGAATTGCGCCTAGCATGCAGGCCTTTGCCGCTTCCCTGCCTTGTTGCCATGACCAGCACGCCCGCCGCTAATTCCTCCGCCGCCCCGGCTTCTCCCACCCGCCTGCAGATCGACTTCGTCTCCGACGTCTCCTGCCCCTGGTGCGCCATCGGCCTGCATGCGCTGGAGCAGGCGGCCGTGCGGCTCGAAGGCCAGGTGGCGCTGGACCTGCATTTCCAGCCCTTCGAGCTCAACCCGCAGATGGGCCCCGAGGGCCAGGACATCGGCGAGCATCTGATGGAGAAATACGGCGCCACGCCCGCGCAGTCGCAGCAGACCCGCGACGCCATCACCCAGCGCGGCGCCGAACTGGGCTTCGCGTTCCGCATGGACCAGCGCAGCCGCATCTACAACACCTTCGACGCGCACCGGCTGCTGCACTGGGCCGGCGAAGAAGGCGCGCCCGGCAGCCAGGCCGCCCTGAAGCACGCGCTGTTTGGCGCCTATTTCACCGAAGGCCTGAACCCGGGCGACCATGCCGTGCTGCTGCGCCTGGCCGGCCAGGTGGGCCTGGACACGGAACGCGCCCGCGCGGTGCTGGAGTCCGACGAATTCGCCGAAGCGGTGCGCGAGCGCGAGGCCTTTTTCCAGCGGCACGGCATCCAGTCGGTGCCGGCCGTCATCGTGAACCAGCGACACCTCATCCAGGGCGGCCAGCCGGTGGAGGTCTTCGAGCAGGCGCTGCGGCAGATCGCCGCGGAGGCTTGAGCTCGGGCGAAGACGCTTCAGAAGGCAAAACGCCCATTGCTATCGAAGATATAGCAATAGGGGCTTGGTTGACGAGGGCTTGACAGGGTTTTCTTCCGCAAGCCCGCGGCTTCAGTTCTTGACCGGAATCGGCATGCTCCGGTCCACCGGCACGGCCGTGACGCTGTTCTGCGGCGAGCCGTCGATCAGCTTGTCGGAATAGCTCAGATAGACCAGGGTGTTGCGCTTGGCGTCCACCATGCGCACCACGCGCAGGCGCTTGAACAGGATGGAAGTGCGTTCGCTGAACACCTCTTCCTGCTTCTTGAGCGGCGACGCGGCGAAGCTGACCGGGCCGGTCTGGCGGCAGGCGATGGAGGCTTCGGACTTGTCCTCGGCCAGGCCCAGCGAGCCCTTGATGCCGCCCGTGCGGGCGCGCGAGACATAGCAGGTCACGCCCTGCACGGCCGGGTCGTCGTAGGCCTCTACGATGATGTCGTGGTCGCGGCCGAGCAGCTTGAAGGCCGTGTCCACGGTGCCGATGGTGTCCGCGCCGGCCTGGGCCGACAGGGCGGCGCCGGCCAGGGCCAGGGCGACGGCGACGGCGCGCGGGGCAGGGGTGGCGAGGAAGGTCTTGCGGTGCATGGCGTCAGGTCTCCGGGTCACTGAGTCACTGGGTCACTTGGCGGGGGCGGCCTCGGCGCAGCGGCGCGCCAGGTGGGCCAGGGCCTCTTCCACCTGGTCCACCAGCACCAGGCACAGGTCGCCGGGCTTGAGGCGGTCCAGTGCGGCGTCGATGGCGATGAATTCTCCGCGGATCTCCTCCACATGGCGGGTGCGGGGAGCGTCGGCCAGGCCTTCGCGCAGCAGTGCCATCACCTCGCCGTCGGCACGACCGCGTTGGGCTGCGTCCTGGTAGAGGATCACGTCGTCGAAGGCGGCGCCCAGGATGGCGGTCTGCTCGCGGATGTCCTCGTCGCGCCGGTCGCCCGCGCCGCTGATGACCACGCTGCGGCGCTGGGCCGGCATGGCATCGACGGCCTGCACCAGCGCGCGCATGGCGTCGGGGTTGTGGCCGTAGTCGGCGATCACCGTGGCGCCGCCGAAGTCCATCACGTTGAAGCGGCCGGGCGCGTTGTCGCTGTCGTTGACGAAGCCCGACAGGCCGCGGCGGATGGTCTGCCAGGGCAGGCCCACGCCCCAGGCGGCGGCCACGGCGGCCATCACGTTCTCGACCTGGAAGCCGATCTTGCCGCCCTGGGTGATGGGCACGTCGCGCAGGTGGATGGTTTCCCGCCACGAGCCTTCGGCCGCCACGATGGCCTCGCCGTCGCCGTCGATATAGACCGAGCGGTGGCCCTGGGCGCGGTGCGTGGCCATGACCGGGTGGTGCCGGTCGCTGGCGAAGTAGATCACCTTGGCGCTGGTGGCCGACGCCATGGCGGCGACGATGGGGTCGGCGGCGTTGAGCACCGCATAGCCGTCGGGCGAGACGTTCTGCACGATCACGCGCTTGAGCACGGCCAGGTCTTCCACCGTGTTGATGTAGTTCATGCCCAGATGGTCGCCCGCGCCGATGTTGGTCACCACGGCGACCGAGCAGCGGTCGAAGCCCAGGCCTTCGCGCAGGATGCCGCCGCGCGCGGTCTCGAACACGGCCGCGTCCACCTCGGGGTGCAGCAGCACGTTGCGCGCGCTCTTGGGGCCGGAGCAGTCGCCGCTGTCGATCTGGTGGCCGTTCACATAGACGCCGTCGGTGTTGGTCATGCCCACGCGCAGGCCCTGGGCCGCGAACAGGTGGGCGATCAGGCGCGCCGTGGTGGTCTTGCCGTTGGTGCCGGTGACGGCCACGGTGGGGATGCGGCCGTCCTGGCCGTGGGCGTAGAGCTTGTCCACCATGGCCTGGCCCACGTTGCGGGGCTTGCCGTAGCTGGGCGTGAGGTGCATGCGCAGGCCGGGCGCGGCGTTGACTTCGACGAAGCCGCCGCCTTGCTCCTCCAGCGGGCGCAGCACGGTTTCGGCCACCATGTCCACGCCGCAGATGTGCAGGCCCACCATCTGCGCCGCGGCCACGGCGCGCGCCGCCACGTCGGGGTGGACGTCGTCGGTCACGTCGGTGGCGGTGCCGCCGGTGGAGAGGTTGGCGTTGTTGCGCAGGATCACGCGCTGGCCCTTGGCCGGGATGGAGTCGGGCGTCAGGCCCTGCAGCGCCAGGCGGGCGACGGCGATGTCGTCCAGCCGGATCTTGGTGAGCGAGGTGGCATGGCCTTCGCCCCGGCGCGGGTCGAGGTTGACCAGATGCACCAGGTCGCGCACCGTGCGCTCGCCGTCGCCCAGCACCTGGGGCGGGTCGCGCCGGGCGGCGGCGACCAGCTGGTCGCCCACCACCAGCAGGCGGAAGTCGTGGCCGGGCAGGAAGCGTTCGACCATCACCGTGCCGTATTCGGCGGCGGTGCGGAAGGCTTCGTCGAGCTGCGCGCGGTCGGTGATGTTCACGGTCACGCCCTTGCCCTGGTTGCCGTCCTGCGGCTTGACCACCACGGGCAGGCCCACCTTCTGGGCCACGGCCCAGGCCTCTTCCACGGTGGAGACGGGCGCGCCCAGCGGCACGGGCACGCCGGCAGCGTGCAGCAGGCGCTTGGTCAGGTCCTTGTCCTGGGCGATGGATTCGGCCACGGCGCTGGTGGAATCGAGCTCGGCCGCCTGGATGCGGCGCTGCTTGGAGCCCCAGCCCAGCTGCACCAGGCTGCCGCGCGTGAGGCGCCGGTACGGAATGCCCCGGGCCAGGGCGGCATCGACGATGGAGCCGGTGCTCGGGCCCAGGCGCTCGTCCTCGTCCAGCTCGCGCAGGCGGGCGACGGCCGCGTCGGCGTCGAAATGGCTGCCTTCGAACGCGGCCTTGATCAGCGCCTGCGCATCTTCGAAGGCCTGGCGGCCCACGGCCTCTTCGCTGTATTCCACGATCACCTGATAGACGCCGGCATCCGGCGTGGCGGCCGTGCGGCTGAAGCTCACCGGGCAGCCGGCCTGGGCCTGCAGCGCCAGCGCGGCGGCCTGCAGCACATGGGCCAGGGAGATGTCGGTGTCGGTGTTCTCGGCATGCAGCGCGCCGATGGCGGGGAACAGCGCGCGCAGGCGGCTTTCGAAGCCGGCGATCTGGTGCATGGCACGTTCATGCTCGGCGCATTTCACGATGGCCTCGATGGCGGTGTGCCGGCTCCAGAGATTGGGGCCGCGCAGGGCCCGGGTGCGGGAAACGTCCATGACGAATCGTTCTTTCTTGTCGTGATCGTGCGGTCGGGGGGCGAAGGGGGCGGGCAGGGCGCTGCGGGGGAGGGGGCTCGGTCAGCGCACGCCGCCCGCGTTGGCGGCCAGGCCCGTGGCCGGGGCCGTGGAGGGCGTGACCGGGGGCGCTTCGGGTTCGAAGGTCTTGATGCCGGCGCCGATTAGGTCGGGCGCGATGTCCAGCGCCCAGGCGGTGGCGACGATGGCCAGCAGGGTGTCGGTGTCGGTGGCCACGGCGTTGCGGCCGAAGGTGAGTTCGGAAACGGGGCCCAGCACATGCTCGGCCGAGCCGGTGGCCAGCACCACGCGGCCGTTCTTGACCAGCACGGCGCGGCCGTTGTCCCGGGCGCGGTGCTCGGCGATGGCCGGCAGATCGCCGTCCTGCGCATAAAGCACCACGCTGCCGTCGCACAGGGGGGCGAGTTCCAGCACCTGGGGCTCGGCGGCGTTCAGCACGGCGCAGCCTTCGGACAGCACCACGTCCACCTGGGTGCGCATGACCTTGTACATCTGGTCCTGCTCCAGCACGTCGAAGTCGGCCAGCGATGCGATGCCGTCCATGTCGGTGACCACGCCCACCTGGCAGCGGTCGTAGGCCAGGCCGTCGCGCAGGATGGTGCGGGCGTCGTTCTCGATTACGGCGGCCTGCACCATGCGGTTCATCAGCAGGCGGTGGGCGGCTTCCCAGTGGGCGCTGTCGGTGGTGTCCACGCAGCGGCGGTCGAGGTAGAGGCCCTCGCGGCAGGCTAGGCCCGTGTGGTAGCCGCCCAGGTGCATGAGCCAGCCCACCACGCGGGCGATGGTGCTGGTGCCGCGGGTGCCGGCCACGCCCACCAGGGGGATGCGGCCCGCGCCGCCTTCGTCGGATGGCGGGAAGAGGTGGTCTGCGATGGCCTGGCCCACCGGGCGGGGAGCGCCCACGGCAGGCTTGAGGTGCATCAGCAGGCCGGGCCCGGCATTGACTTCGACGATGGCGCCGCCCTGCTCCTGCAGGGGGCGGGAGATGTCCTGCGCCACCATGTCGATGCCGGCGATGTCCAGGCCCACCACGCGGGCGGCCAGCTGGGCGATGTAGGCGACCTCGGGGTGGACGTCGTCGGTGCAATCGACCGCCACGTTGCCGTTGCGCTGCACCACGATCTGGCGGCCGGCGGCGGGCACGGAGTCGGCGGTGAGGTCCTGGCGCTTGAGTTCCAGCTGGACCTTGGCATCGGTCGCCAGGTCGATGATCTCCAGCGGGTATTCCTCCTCGTAGCCACGGCGCGGGTCGGAATTGAGCTGGCTGTCGATCAGCTCGCGCACGGTGGAGCGGCCGTTGCCGGTGATGCTCACCACCTCGCCGCGGGCGGCGGCCACCACCTTGCCGCCCACCACCAGCACGCGGTGCTCGTTGCCGGGGATGAAGCGCTCGACCATCACGTCGCTGCCCTCGGGGTAGGCCACGTGGTAGGCACCTTCGATGTCCTCCTGGCGGCGCAGGTCCAGGGTCACGCCCCGGCCGTGGTTGCCGTCGGAAGGCTTGACCACCACCGGCAGGCCGATGTCCTGCGCGGCTTCCCAGGCTTCCTCGGGGCTGTTCACCACCTGGCCTTCGGGCACCGGCACGCCGCAGGACTTGAGCAGGCCCTTGGTGAGGTCCTTGTCGCTGGCGATGCCTTCGGCGATGGCGCCGGTCAGCTCGCTCTCGGCCGTCCAGATGCGGCGCTGCGAGGCGCCGTAGCCCAGCTGCACCAGGTTGCCGTCGTTCAGGCGGATGTGCGGAATGCCCCGGTCGGTCGCGGCCGAGACGATGCAGGCCGTGCTGGGGCCGAGGTACTGGTCGTCCACCTCGGTGCGCACCCGCGCCACGGCGGCCTGCACGTCGAAGGGCCGGTCGTTGATGGCGGCCATGATGAGGGCATGGCCCTGTTCCAGCGCCACGCGGGCCACGCGCTCGTCGCGCGCCCGGAACACCATGCGATAGACGCCGCGCTGGCTGGTCGATCGCGTCTGGCCGAAGCCGGTGGGCATGCCCGAGAGGTTGAGCAGCTCGATCACGATGTGCTCCAGCACGTGGCCGCACCAGGTGCCGCTTTCCAGCCGCTCCAGGAAGCCGCCGCGCTCGCCCACGCCGCAGTGGTGCTCGATCAGGGCGGGCAGCCAGGCCGTCAGGCGCTGGTTGAAGCCGGGCAGGACGTTGGAGGGGTGGTCTTCCAGCTCTCCCAGGTCCAGCCAGACCTCCAGCACGGGGCGGTAGGTCCAGATGTTCGGGCCGCGCAGGTAATTGATGCGCAGCAGTTGGATGTCGTTGAAGGTCGCCATGGGATGCAGCGGGTAGGAAGGCAATGCAGGGAGCCCTGCGGCAGGGCGGGCGGCGGCCGGGGGCCGCCGGATGTGCGAATTGTGCGCCGACTTCGCAGGCCTGTTGCCCGGTGTCAGCGCAGGGTGGGCAGAAGGCGTTATTCCACCATGCCGTGGCCGCGTGTGGGGGTGTCGGAGACAATGCGGCTTCGCCGGGCATGCGTCCCGCCGCGCCTTCCGGGGCGCAAGAACCAAACACAATGCAGCAAACTCATCATTCTGTGGACGCCTCGGGTGTCTTGACGGGCCCTCTGGGGGCCGAACTGCGAGCCAGGCTCGCACCAGCAGAAAACGTGCTGGCGACGCTGGAGGTTGACCTGAGTCCCGCCCTGCGCTTCGCGCCGGGCCTGCTGATGCTGACCGACTCCCGCCTGCTGTCCATCGAATCGGAAGGCGCGGGCGGCAACTTCCAGGCCTGGGCGCTCGCCCCCGGCATGTCGCTGCGCCTCATCGACCATGCCGGCGTCGGCACGCTCGAGCTGCATGCCGCCGCAGGCCGCCTGGCGCTCTGGCGCTTCACCCTGGGCGCCCATCCCGATGCCCTGCGCTTCGTGCAGCGCTTCGAGCGCCAGCTGGCCCGCCTGGACATCCCCGCCCACGCCACCGTGGCGACCGAAGCCGCCGAAGAGGCGCTGTGCAACGACTGCGGCGCCCCCCTGCCGCCCGACACCGAAGAGTGCCCCGCCTGCGCCCGCGTGCAGGCCCCGCAGACGTCCACCTGGGTGCTGCTGCGCCTCTGGCGCTTCGCCAGGCCCTACCGCAAGCAGCTGGCGGCCGGCTTCGCGCTCACCGTGGCCTCCACGGCGGCCACGCTGGTGCCGCCCTACATGACCATCCCGCTGATGGACGACATCCTCATCCCCTACCAGAACGGCCAGGCCATTCCGGTGACGCTGGTGGCGATGTACCTGGGCGGGCTGCTGATGGCCGCGCTGCTGGCCTGGGGCCTGGGCTGGGCGCGCACCTATACGCTGGCGCTGGTGTCCGAGCGCATCGGCGCCGACCTGCGCACCACCACCTACGAGCATCTGCTCAAGCTCTCGCTCGACTACTTCGGAGGCAAGCGCACGGGCGACCTGATGGCGCGCATCGGCTCGGAGACAGACCGCATCAACGTCTTCCTGTCGCTGCACGCGCTGGACTTCATCAACGACGTGCTGATGATTTTGATGACGGCGGGCATCCTGTTCTCCATCAACCCCTGGCTGGCCCTGGTCACCCTGGTGCCGCTGCCCTTCATCGCCTGGCTGATCCACAACGTGCGCGACCGGCTGCGTACCGGCTTCGAGAAGATCGACCGCGTCTGGTCCGAGGTGACCAATGTGCTGGCCGACACCATCCCCGGCATCCGCGTGGTCAAGGCCTTCGCCCAGGAAAAGCGCGAGGCCCAGCGCTTCCGCGACGCCAACCAGCACAACCTGGAGGTCAACGACCGCCTGAACCGCACTTGGTCGCTGTTCACCCCCACCGTCTCGCTGATGACCGAAATCGGCCTGCTGGTGGTCTGGGGCTTCGGCATCTGGCTGGTGGCGCACAACCAGATCACGGTGGGCGTGCTGGCCGCCTTCATCGCCTACATCGGCCGCTTCTACACCCGGCTCGATTCCATGAGCCGCATCGTTTCCGTCACGCAGAAGGCGGCGGCGGGCGCCAAGCGCATCTTCGACATCCTCGACCACGTGAGCAACGTGCCCGATCCGGTGCAGCCCGCGCAGCTTGAGCGCGTGGAAGGCGCGCTCACCCTGCGCAGCGTGGGCTTCCGCTACGGCAGCCGCTCGGTCATCAAGGGGCTGAACCTGGACATCCGCCCCGGCGAGATGATCGGCCTGGTGGGCCACAGCGGCTCGGGCAAGAGCACGCTGGTCAACCTCATCAGCCGCTTCTACGACGTCAGCGAGGGCTCCATCCAGGTCGATGGCGTGGACGTGCGCCGCCTGCGCGTGGCCGACTACCGCAGCCACATCGGCCTGGTGCTGCAGGAGCCCTTCCTCTTCTTCGGCACCATCGCCGAGAACATCGCCTACGGCAAGCCCGGCGCCTCGCGCGCCGACATCGTCGCCGCAGCCCGCGCCGCCCATGCGCACGAATTCATCCTGCGCCTGCCGCACGGCTACGACTCGCTGGTGGGCGAGCGCGGGCAGGGCCTGTCGGGCGGGGAGCGCCAGCGCATCAGCATCGCCCGTGCGCTGCTGATCGACCCGCGCATCCTGATCCTGGACGAGGCCACCTCGGCCGTCGATACGGAAACCGAGAAGGAGATCCAGAAGGCGCTGGACAACCTGGTGCAGGGCCGCACCACCATCGCCATCGCTCACCGCCTGTCCACCCTGCGCAAGGCCGACCGCCTGGTGGTGATGGACCGGGGCGAGGTCGTGGAAGTCGGCCCCCACGACCAGCTGATGGCCCAGCAGGGCGCCTACTGGCGCCTCTACGAGGCCCAGGCGCGCCGTGCCGAGGAAGACGCGCAGGCCGCCGGCGTGGTGATCGTGGAAAGCGGTCTGCTGCATTCCGCCCACCCGGCGGGGCAGTCCTGATGCGACGCGCCGAAAGGAACCGCCCGATATGACCACCCCCCCGAATTTCACCCTGCCCGCGCCGGCCTTCACGCTGGAGCGCAATGCCCACGGCCGGCTGGTGCTGCGCCTGCCGGACGGCACCGAGCATGCTGGCATCGTGCCGGTGCGCGCCTTTCCCATCGGCGCGCCGGACGAAGGCGTCTCCCTGGTCGGCCAGGACGGGCACGAGCGCATCTGGATCGACCGCCTGAGCGCCCTGCCGCCCGAGCAGCGCCATCTGATCGACGAAGAGCTGGCTGCGCGCGAGTTCGTGCCCGTGATCGAGCGCATCACGGCCGTGTCCAGCTTCTCGACCCCCAGCACCTGGACGGTGCAGACCGACCGCGGGCCCGCCAGGCTGGTCCTGAAGGGCGAGGAGGACATCCGCCGGCTCGGCGCGCGCACCTCGCTGCTGATCGCGGCGAGCGACGGCGTGCAGTTCCGCGTGCCCGACGTGGGGGCGCTCGACCGCCATTCGCGCAAGCTGCTCGAAAGATTTCTGTAGCAGCTTCTTCAGGCCGGGCGCGGCCTGAAGGCGTCTGGCGGGGGTGCTGAGTGCGGGCAGTGGTTAGGTAGAAACCCTTATTTTTTGAGATAAAGGCGAAAAAGGGCTCAATTTGCCCTTCTGTTTGTCGTTATAGAGTACGACAAGGGGGTCGTTCCGCCTTGTCGAAGCTGCTCTTGCGAGGAACCTGCCATGTCCATCCCATCTATCGACCGTTCGCCGAGTTGGCGCCCACAGGGCGCCGATCTGTACCCCACGGGCGCTGCACCCGCCATTCCGGCGACGCGCACGGGTGGTGGCAGTGCGCCTGCGCCCGTCGAATCGGCGGACCGGCTGGGGGAAGGCGCCAAACTGGGTGAGCCCGACAAGCCCTCGACCCCGGCCGATGCCATCAACAAGGACTGGACCGAGCGCAAGAAGCAGGAAGCCGCCAAGCAAGCCGAAGAGCCGCCCAAGGAACCCATCTACAAGATGCTGCTGGAATTCATCCAGTCCATGTGGCGCGCCAGCGGCAGCGCGGTGGAACTGGCGCAGCAGATGAACGAGGCGGCCATGAAGGACCGGCTGAACCAGGTGGGGCAGAAGCTGCCGCCTGACGCCGAACAGCCGCTCACCTATTCCGACCTGAAGGTCAAGCGCACCACCAGCACCCTGCCGTAAGCCGTTGGCTGGCTGGCGATGCTCCCCGGCCTGGCAGGGCCTGCGGGGCATTTGCTATATTTTCGATAGCTCGGTGCGCCCATGCTGCGCGCGCCACCGCCTGAATTCACTCTTTCCCCGGTTCCTTCGGCTGCGGGCCGGCTCCGCCACCCTCTGCCGGTGCCGGTTGGGGCTGGGGCTGGGCGGCAGCCGCCGCAGCAGCAGCAGCCTTGGCACGGTCGCGCTCGGCACGGTACTTGATGGTGAAGGCGCGCACTTCTTCCAGCGTCACGAAGCCGTCGTGGTCGGTGTCCGCATCGTCGAAGGCCGCGGCCAGACGCGGCACGATGGCCACTTCCTGGCGGCTGAGCTTGCCGTCTCCGTTGAAGTCCAGCATGTTGAATTCGCGGATCGCCTTGATTTCCCCTTTGCTCAAAGGGGCGCTGGCGGCAGGGGCCGGCGGCTGCGCTGCCGGGGCTTCTCCGCCCTCCGCCGCGGCGGCCATGGCGGCAGCGGCGGGCAGGGCGAGAAGCAGCGGCAAGGCGGCGCGGGCCGCGCGCATCGGCAGGTTGTGGCGGAAACGGGTGTGCAAACGGAAACGCATCAGCGTGGGACCGCCTGGGGCGCCCCGGGTTCCGCGAATGCCTCGTTCCCACTGGCAACAGCGGCTACCGCTGCCATGGCCTGGTTGGAAATGCCCGAGCGCACATGGCCCGCCGGCACGTGGCGGGCGGCCGAGTCCACATGGCCGGTCTGGTCGTCGAAGAAGAAGTCGGGCTCGAACTCGCGCAGGAAGGGTCCTTTTTCCAGCCCGCCCAGGAACATGGCCTCATCGACCGCCAGATTCCACTTCATCAGCGTATTGATGGCGCGCTCGTGCGCTGGCGCGCTGCGCGCCGTGACCAGCGCCGTGCGCAGCCGCATGCCCGAAACGTCGGCCTTCTGCTGCAGCTGGTGCAGCGCGGCCAGCAGCGGCTTGAAGGGCCCGCCCGAGAGCGGCAGCGCGGCCTTGCTGGTCTCGTGCGTCTGGAAGGCGGCCAGGCCGCCCTCCTGATAGACGCGCTCGGCCTCGTCCGAGAACAGCACGGCATCGCCGTCGAAGGCGATGCGCAGCTCGTCCGGATAACTGTCGCCCGCGGCCGCCGAATGGGTCAGCACCCGCGCGGCCGGAAAGCCCAGCGCCAGCGCCTCGCTCACGTCCTCCTCGTTGGCCGACAGGAACAGGTGCGCGCCCAGCGGCCGCAGGTACTTGAAGGGGTCGCGGCCCTGCGTGAACACGCCGCGCTCCAGCGGCAGGCCGGCGTTCTGCGCTGAATGGAAGATGCGCAGCGCGCTGACCGGGTCGTTGCGCGAGAGGATCACCACCTCCACCCGCCGCGCCTGCGCCGTGTTGAAGGCCAGCAGCTTGCGCACCAGCGCGAAGGCCACGCCCGGCTTGGCGGGCACGTGCAGCCGCTCCTGCTGCAGCTGCATGTAGGGCAGGGGGTTGGCCGCGTCGAAGATGCGGTTCTCTTCCTCGAAGTCGAACAGCGCGCGGGACGAGATGGCGACGACGAGCTTGTCGTCCAGAGTCAGGGCCATGGGCAACCTACTTCACGAACTGGTTGAGCTGGATGATGGGCATCAGCACCGCCAGCACGATCAGCATGACCACCAGCCCCATCACCACGATGAGCAGCGGCTCCAGGATGGTCGCCAGCTGCATGGAGCGGCGCTGCACCTCGGCCGACAGCTGGATGGCGGCGCGCTGCAGCATCACCGGCAGCTGGCCGGTCTGCTCGCCCAGCCGCGCGAACATCGACACCAGGCCGGGAAAGCGCTTCTTCTGCGCCAGCGCCGAGGCCAGCGGGGCGCCTTCGCGCACCAGCACCAGCGCATCCATGGCGTCGGCGCGCAAGGCGCGGTTGTTCAGCGTCTCGGCCGCTGCCTGCAGCGCCTTCAGGATGGGAACGCCCGCGCCCGCCAGCATCGCCAGCGTGCCCGCGAACCGCGCCGCGTTGTAGCCGCGCGCCAGCCGGCCCACCACCGGCAGGGTCAGCCACCAGCCATCGAACTTCTGGCGAAAGGCCGGCTGGGCCAGCGCGTAGCGACCGGCTATAGCTATCAGAATGAGAGCGAGCAGCATCGCCCAGCCGTAATGGCGCACCGCATCGCTGATGGCCAGCATGGCCACCGTGAGGAAGGGCAGGGCGCGCTTGGTGCCCGCGAACACGCTGGCCACCTGCGGCACCACGTAGCCCACCAGGAACAGCACGATGACGATGGCCACCAGCGTGACGATGGCCGGGTAGAGCGCCGCGCCGATGAGCTTGCCGCGCAGCGTCTGGCGCTCTTCCAGGTCGTCGGCCAGCCGCTCCAGCACCAGCCCCAGGCTGCCGCTGGATTCGCCCGCGCCCACCACGGCGCAATAGATGTCGGAAAACTCGCGCGGATGGCCCGTCAGCGCCCGAGCGAAGGTCGAACCCGCATTCACCTCGGCCCGCAGCGCCGCCACCAGGTGCCGCTGCCGGTCGCCCTCGGCCTCGTCGGCCAGCGCCGTGAGCGCCCGCTCCAGCGGCAGCCCCGAAGCGACCAGCCCGGCCAGCTGCCGCGTCCAGATCGCCAGCCCGGCGGAATTGAACACCGGCCGCGTCATCAGCCGCTCGCCCAGCCCGGGCGCCCCCCCGCCCGCCGCAGCCCCCGAAGCCAGCGGCTCCACCGCCAGCGGCACCAGCGACTGCCCCCGCAGCAGACTGCGCGCCGCCTTGGCCGAATCGGCCTCGATGGTGCCCTTGCGGGACTGGCCCTGGGAGTCGATCGCTTCGAAGGAAAAGGCGGGCATGCTGTGGAGGGGCGGAAGTTCGTTCGTTCGGTTCGCGGCAGCGCGGCGCTTGGGGCGCGGCGGGAGGCTCTGATGGTAGCGGGTGCGGATGGCAGGGCAGAAGCTGGAGCAGGAGACTGTGGTTCAACCCACGCGCCCACGCGCCCACGCGGGGCGCGACGTTCATTTCGTGCTTTCTCCCTGGCAACCCAGGTGTTTCAACCCACGCGCCCACGCGGGGCCCGACATTCATCGAAGCAGGGCAGGGCGCCGGGGTGCTGGTTTCAACCCACGCTCCCACGCGGGGCGCGACTCAATGGCCCGGATCAAGTCTGCAAAGTCGAATCGTTTCAACCCACGCGCCCACGGGGGGCGCGACGCCGCAACCTGCAGCGGATCACGGCCGGGATGGCGTTTCAACCCACGCGCCCACGCGGGGCGCGACCACTCGTCGGCAACGCGCTGGCCCATGCTGGCGCGGTTTCAACCCACGCGCCCACGCGGGGCGCGACCGGCTTCGCGCTGTGGCCAGGCCGGGCCACGACCTTGTTTCAACCCACGCGCCCACGCGGGGCGCGACAGCCTGGAAGCCGCAGCCCTGAAGGTGGTGATGGCCGTTTCAACCCACGCGCCCACGCGGGGCGCGACGTGAATGCAGAGGCCAACGCCACTCTTGGTGCGATGTTTCAACCCACGCGCCCACGCGGGGCGCGACATCCACGGAGGCGCCGCATGAGCGCCGCCGTCGCTGTTTCAACCCACGCGCCCACGCGGGGCGCGACCTGGCGATGATGGCGCGCTCCATCGATTCGCAGGAGTTTCAACCCACGCGCCCACGCGGGGCGCGACGGCGGCGGCCTGTCCATCATGGGCGACTTCCTGCTGTTTCAACCCACGCGCCCACGCGGGGCGCGACGTACAACATCGGGCGATACCATGGCACTGACGACGTTTCAACCCACGCGCCCACGCGGGGCGCGACCTGCTGCCATTGCTGATCGTCATGGGGGAGAACGGGTTTCAACCCACGCGCCCACGCGGGGCGCGACGGTGGTGCGCCAGCGTCTCCACGCGGTAGGTGTTGTTTCAACCCACGCGCCCACGCGGGGCGCGACTGTAGTCATCTACCACGCTCCGCACCGTCATCACCGTTTCAACCCACGCGCCCACGCGGGGCGCGACGCACCGAGACAGCCATAGACCAACGGTCCGGCAAGTTTCAACCCACGCGCCCACGCGGGGCGCGACGGCCGAGGTCTCATCGAAGGCCCGCAAGCTGGTACGGTTTCAACCCACGCGCCCACGCGGGGCGCGACGGTGCGCGGCGCGTATTCCAACGCGGAACTGGAGCAGTTTCAACCCACGCGCCCACGCGGGGCGCGACTGACGGTCTGCGCCACAACCAGCGGGCCAGCGAAGTTTCAACCCACGCGCCCACGCGGGGCGCGACCGTGCTCAAGCAGCCCGATGACCTGGCCATGCTCGTGTTTCAACCCACGCGCCCACGCGGGGCGCGACTTGCGCTGGCTCGCCGCCCAGGGCGTGGTCTTCATCGTTTCAACCCACGCGCCCACGCGGGGCGCGACTGCGCCGGCTGACGTAGCCCGTGTCGCCGTTCTCGTTTCAACCCACGCGCCCACGCGGGGCGCGACGCCGCGATTCCGTCGCCCAGCGACTGGATCGACGCGTTTCAACCCACGCGCCCACGCGGGGCGCGACAGGGTCAGGTTTCCGGCCTTCTCGCTGTCGCGCTGGTTTCAACCCACGCGCCCACGCGGGGCGCGACGGAGGCCGCCGTCGAAAAGGTGTGGGACTGGCACGTTTCAACCCACGCGCCCACGCGGGGCGCGACCGCACCGAGCCCCGCACCGGGTCGCGGCACTGGTAGTTTCAACCCACGCGCCCACGCGGGGCGCGACCTGCACGCGCACCATGGAGCCGCCGCTACGGTACTGTTTCAACCCACGCGCCCACGCGGGGCGCGACAGCACCCATGACGAGGCGACTGCATGAGAGCCATAGTTTCAACCCACGCGCCCACGCGGGGCGCGACCTCAACACGGGGCAGTGGGGCGACTTTTCGAGCGAGGTTTCAACCCACGCGCCCACGCGGGGCGCGACGTTGATCCCGCTGCCCTTTGCCAGCGTGACGGAAGTTTCAACCCACGCGCCCACGTGGGGCGCGACCTGCCTTCGTGCTGCCAGGCGAGCGCCAGCGCGGCGTTTCAACCCACGCGCCCACGCGGGGCGCGACGATGGGGTGCTGTGGGGGTTCGTGGTCCGCTTTCGGTTTCAACCCACGCGCCCACGCGGGGCGCGACGTGTCGCGGCAATCGAAAAATCGCTGGAGCGCATCGTTTCAACCCACGCGCCCACGCGGGGCGCGACGCGCCGCCCGACTTGGCCGTGTAGCCGTCGGTCAGGTTTCAACCCACGCGCCCACGCGGGGCGCGACACACCAGACCGCAGGGCTCTTCCTGGTCATCGATCAGTTTCAACCCACGCGCCCACGCGGGGCGCGACTCGTCAGCCAGGATGTAGCCATCCACCACATCGAGGTTTCAACCCACGCGCCCACGCGGGGCGCGACCCGGATGGCGATGGAGATGTAGCCGCGATGGTGGTTTCAACCCACGCGCCCACGCGGGGCGCGACGGCGCGCCCGGCGCCCAGGTCGTACTCGCCGCCGTGTTTCAACCCACGCGCCCACGCGGGGCGCGACGGGAAGAGCTGGTGCGGCAGCGGCTGGAAACGATGTTTCAACCCACGCGCCCACGCGGGGCGCGACCAGATGCACACGTGTGTACAGCCGTACACCACCATGTTTCAACCCACGCGCCCACGCGGGGCGCGACCTGCACCCCAGCGACTGGGCCGCCATCGAGCTGCTGTTTCAACCCACGCGCCCACGCGGGGCGCGACGGCAACCCCTCATCCCTGGCCCTAATGAAGGCATTGTTTCAACCCACGCGCCCACGCGGGGCGCGACCCTCCCACACACGCGCACCGCCGCGCATCAGGTCGTTTCAACCCACGCGCCCACGCGGGGCGCGACACAACCACGTTATAGATGCGATTCGCTACGCCTGCGTTTCAACCCACGCGCCCACGCGGGGCGCGACGGGGTTGGTGTTGAAGCCGCCGTTGGCCTGCACCATGTTTCAACCCACGCGCCCACGCGGGGCGCGACATCTTGCCGAGCAGTTGCATC
>CAJYHL010000021.1 GCA_913774625.1 uncultured Acidovorax sp. | reverse complement strand
CTGCCCCTGCAGCCGCTGCGGGTGGGCTACACCGTCACGGCCGAGGGGCTGGGCGAGGTGCATCCGCTCAAGGGCGCGGAATGGGTGGGCGGCCATGTCATGCCCACGGGCGATGCGCTGCTGGCGGGCCTGTACCTGAACGAATTGCTGATGCGCCTGGTGGCGCGCGAAGACGCCCATGCGCCGCTCTTCGACGCCTATGCCGGCGTGGTGCGCGTGCTGGGCAGCGGCAGCCACGGCGATGCCCTGGAGCCGGTGCTGCGCAGCTTCGAGCTGCTGCTGCTGCGCGAGATCGGCCTGCTGCCCGCGCTGGATGCCGAGACCATGACCCTCACCCGCCTGCAGCCCGCAGCCCGCTACGCCCTGGTGCCCGAGGCCGGCCTGCGCGCCGCCTTGGCCGGCGACCGCGCCACGCTGCCCGGCGCCCAGTGGCTGGCCCTGCAGCGCGCGCTGGAGCCCGGCGGCGCGGGCAGCTACACGGCCACGCTGCGGGCCATCGCCGCACCCACCGACACGCCCATGACCGCCGACCTCAAGCCCCAGCTGCGCGCGCTGCTGCAATACCATTGCGGCAGCCCCTTGCTGCGCACGCGCCAGCTCATGATGGACCTGCAACTGCTATGACGAACTCCTCCGCATCCCCGGCGCCCGCCCATGTTCCCGGCCGCACGGCCCTGTCGGTCAACGTGAACAAGGTGGCGCTGGTGCGCAACACCCGGCACCTGGGCATTCCCAGCGTCACGCGCGCGGCCCTGCTGTGCCTGGAGGCCGGCGCGCAGGGCATCACTGTCCATCCCCGGCCCGACGAGCGCCACATCCGCGCCGGCGACGTGCACGAACTGGCCGAGCTGCTGAAAGCCTGGCCGGACCGCGAATTCAACATCGAGGGCAACCCTTCGCAGAACCTGATGGAGTTCATCCGCAGGGTGCGGCCCCACCAGGCCACCTTCGTGCCCGACAGCGAAGACCAGTTCACCAGCGACCACGGCTGGAGCTTTCCTCAGGACGCCGAGCGCCTGGCGCCGCTGGTGGCCGAATGCCGCGCCCTGGGCGTGCGCGTGAGCCTGTTCATGGACCCCGTGCCCGAACAGATGGCCGCCGCCCGCGCCGTGGGCGCCGACCGCGTGGAGCTCTATACCGAACCCTATGCCGCCGCCTGGGGCACGCCCGGTGCCGCCGCCCAACTGGCCCGCTACGCCACCGCCGCCAAGGCCGCGCTGGATGCCGGCCTGGGCGTGAATGCCGGCCACGACCTTAACCGCGACAACCTGGCCGCCTTCGTGCAGGGCGTGCCGGGGCTGCTGGAAGTCTCCATCGGCCACGCGCTGATCGCCGACGCGCTGGAGCTGGGCTATGCCGCCACCGTGCAGGCCTACCAGCGCTGCATCGACGACGGCATGGCGCGGCGCCGCTGATGCCCAGGCCCATCCCAGCGCCAGCGGCCGGCCCGGCTCGGAGGACGTCACCATGATCTACGGCATAGGCACCGACATCTGCGACGTGCGCCGCATCCGCGCCAGCCTGGAGCGCCACGGCGAGCGCTTCGCCGAAAAGGTGCTGGCCGAAGGCGAGCTCGCCATCTGGCGCCGCCGCAGCGAGCGCTGGCCCGACCGGGGGCTGCGCTACCTGGCCACGCGCTTTTCGGCCAAGGAATCGTTCAGCAAGGCGATCGGCCTCGGCATGCGCATGCCCATGACCTGGCGCCACTGCGAGATCGCCAACCTGCCCAGCGGCCAGCCGCAGGTGGTGCTGCACGGCGAACTCAAGGCCTGGTTCGAGGCGCGCGGCCTGCAGTGCCACATCACCCTGACCGACGAGACCGACTACGCGGCCAGCTTCTGCGTGGTCGAGAAGACCTGATCCCCTGCAGCGGCAGGCGCTGGCGCCGCCAGTGCCGTGCCGCTGCCATCGACGGAGTAGCCATCACCATGACCGAACACGCCCCCCTGATCCTCGACGTCGCCGGCACGGCGCTGACCGCCGACGACCGCCGCCGCCTGGCCCACCCGCTGGCGGGCGGCGTCATCCTTTTCTCGCGCAACTGGGAAAGCCGCGCGCAGCTGCTGGAACTCACCGCCGCCATCAAGGCCGTGCGCAGCGACCTCCTGATCTGCGTGGACCATGAAGGCGGGCGCGTGCAGCGCTTCCGCACCGACGGCTTCACCCACCTGCCGCCCATGCGCGCCTTCGGCCAGCTATGGGACGACGACGGCAAAGGCGCCCGGGCCCGGCAGGGCGCCGGCGCCATGCGCGCCACCAACGCGGCCACGGCGGCCGGCTACGTGCTGGGCAGCGAGCTGCGCTCCTGCGGCGTCGATTTCAGCTTCACCCCCGTGCTGGACCTGGACCATGGCGAGAGCAGCGTCATCGGCGACCGCAGCTTCCACCGCGACCCGCGCGTGGTCGCCCTGCTGGCCAAGAGCCTGATGCACGGCCTGCTGCAGGCCGGCATGGCGCACTGCGGCAAGCACTTTCCGGGGCATGGCTTCGTCCAGGCCGATTCGCACACCGACATTCCGGTGGACCGCCGCAGCCTGAAGGCCATCCTGGCGGACGATGCGGCGCCGTATCCGTGGCTGTCCAGCACGCTCGCCAGCGTCATGCCGGCCCACGTCATCTATCCCAAGGTGGATGCGCGGCCCGCGGGCTTCTCGCGCCGCTGGCTGCAGGAGATCCTGCGCGGCCAGCTGCGCTTCGACGGCGCCATCTTCAGCGACGACCTGAGCATGGAAGGCGCCCGCCGCATCGACGGCCAGCCGGTGGGCTACACCGACGCCGCCCTGGCCGCGCTGGATGCCGGCTGCGACCTGGTGCTGCTGTGCAACCAGAGCCTGAACGGCAGCCGCGTGCTCGACGAGGTGCTGGACGGCCTGGAAGCCGCCGCTGCCGGCGGCCGCTGGCAGCCCAGCGCCGACAGCGAATCGCGCCGCCTGGCCCTGCTGCCCGAAACCCTGCCTCAGCCCTGGGACGAGCTCATGCTGCAGCCCGCCTACATGGCGGCGCTGGACTGCCTGCCCTGACGGTTCTGACCGTTACGGACATCCGCATGTCCTGAGCGCATCCCCGGTGTCGGCCCGGTCAAGCCGGTGTAAGCGGATGTGACTGCGGTGTGGTGTGGCAAGGCCTGCGGTGCCGCGGTCCTGCCGGGGTCAACGCGGCCCGGGCCCCGGCGCGTTGGGGAAGCGGGAGGCCTGCATTCGCGGCCTCCGCCCGGCCGGAGTCCTTCTTCATGCATCAGCCCCCGCTTTCCTCCTCTGCCCTCAGCGGCGCTTCTCGGCCCCTGGCGGCCCCATCGGCCAGCCGCCGCCCGTTGCGCCGCACGGCGCCGCGCTATGCGCTGGCCCTGCTGGCGGCGGCCGTGCTCAGCGCCTGCCAGCGGCCTGCCACCGATGCGGCCGCACCGCAGGCCCAGGCGCCGGCTCCGGCCGCAGCGGCCTCGGCGCCCGCCGCCACGCCGGTGGCCTACACGCCGCCCTCGGCCGACAGCCTTTATCAGATGGTGGCGCCCATCGCGCTCTATCCGGATCGGCTGGTCGCCCAGGTGCTGGCCGCCTCCACCTACCCCGATCAGGTCACCGACGCCGCCAGCTGGCTCGGCCGCAACCCCGGCCTGCGCGGCGATGCGCTGGTGCGCGCCGTCAACGACCAGTCCTGGGACCCGAGCGTGAAGGCGCTCACGGCCTTCCCGAACGTGCTGCAGCAGCTAGCCGCCAACCTGCCGTGGGCCACGGCCCTGGGCCAGGCTTACTACCACGACCCGTCCGACGTGATGAACGCCATCCAGGTGATGCGCTCACGCGCCACCAAGGCCGGCACCCTGCGCAGCTCGCCCAAGCTGCGGGTGGTCACCGCCTCGGCGCCCCGGGAGCAGCCTGCGCCCGCACCCGTCACGGTGACGCCGGCCGTGCCGCTGTATGCCGGCCCGGCCGTGGTGCCTCCGCCGCCCGCCGTGATCGCCATCGAGCCAGCCGAACCGGCCACCGTCTATGTGCCGCACTACGACCCGCAAGTGGTCTATGGCACGCCGGTGGCGGTCTACCCGGGCTACCGCTGGGCCGCGCCGGCGCCGGCCTATGTGGCGGCGCAGCCCGATCCGTCGTCCACCTGGCTGGCCTTCGGCGCGGGCGTGGTGGTGGGCGCCGTGGCCGGCTGGGCGGCGCATTCGCCGTCCTGGGGCTGGAATGCCTGGAACGTGCATTGGGGTCCGCCGCGTCCGCCCGCCTGGGTGGAGGGCGCGCCTCCGCCGCCGCCCGCCCTCGCGCCGGCCGTGGTCTATCAGGGCGCGACCTATGTGTCGCACTCGCGCACCGTGATCGAGAACATCCGCAACGTCACGGTCAACAACAACCAGCACTACACCACCGTCAACAACAACTACCAGGGCGCAGCGCCGGGCACTGCAGTGGCGCCGGCCGCACTGGCCGCCGCGCCTGCGGGGCCCGCAGCGCCCGTGGCCGCGTTCGCCGCACCCCGGCAGCCTGGGGCCGTCCCGGCGATGGCGCAGTCGGCGCGCGCAGCGCCGGCCATGGTGCCGCCGCATGCGCTGCCTCTGGCCACGGCGCTGTCGCCGGTCCAACGCCCGGCCCAGGAGCATGGAATGCCTGCAGCCCGCATGCAGCCGGCGGCCCGGTTCCTGACGCCGGGCGGCATGCCGGCGCAGCCGCATCCCGTTCAGCAGGAGCTGGGCCGGCATGGGCTGGAGCCGCAAGCTGCCCATGCGCAGGGCCCGGCTGCGGCGCGGGACCAGCGGCCGGAGCCCTCATCCCAGCCTCCGTCACGCCATGAAGCCCCCCAGACGGCGCAGCAGCTGCGCGGCATGCAGCCGCCCGTCCATGCACCATCGGCCCTGCCGGCGATGGACGCCGCACCGCATGGCGGTTTGCGCGAGTCCGCGCAGTCGGCGCGTACGCGGGATGGGGAACGGGAGCGGATGCGCGAAGAGATGCAGCCGCAGCGCAGGGCCGAGGCGCCGGCCTTCCGGCCTTCCCAGCCGTCGCCGCAGCCGCAGATGCCCCAGGCGCCGCAGATGCGCGAGATCCGCGAAATGCACCGGGAAGCTCCGGCGCCCGAGCGCCGACCGGAGCAGCACGAGGCCGCGCAGCGCCCCATGGCCGCGGCGCCGCAGCGGGCCATGCCTGCGGAGCATAGGGAGCCGCCGCGCCGCGAGGGCGCTCCCCAGGCTGACCCGCACCATCACGCCCGCGAGCGTGGCGAACGAGGCTGATCCGCTGCGCCGCCTGTGCTTCAGGCGGAGCGCGTGCTGCCCGCAGGGGCTGCCTGCGCGGCCTGCGCTGCCGGTAGCGGCGCGGTGTCGGCCGCGGGTTCGGTGGCCCGGGGTGCGGCCTGATGAGGCGGCGGCCCGCCCCGCCAGCGGCGCACCACGCGCTGGAAGATCAAGGTGTTCGGTATCTGCAGCAGCGCAGGGTGCTCCGCCTCGGCGCCGTAGTCTTCGAGCGTGGTGTAGAGCAGGTTGATATCGACCACTCGGCCCTTGGCACCGGGCTTCTCGGCGGTGTCCAGCACCTCGATGTAGTCGCCCAGGCGGAACGGTCCCACGGTGAAGATCAGCAGGGCGCAGAACAGGTTGGACAGCACGCTCCATGCGGCGAAGAAGGCCACGGCGCCCACGGCGGCGAAGCCGGTGAAGGCCGTCCACAGCACGGTGGCCGACACGCCCAGCCGTTCCAGCACCAGCAGCGCCGTGCTGCCCAGGATGAGCCAGCGCAGCACGCCGTTGATGGGCACCATCATCTGCAGCGGCCAGTGGTAGTGCTGGCCGGCGCGCTTGACCAGCCGGCGCAGCATGCGCTGCAGCAGCAGGGCCGCCGCGACGATGGCCACGATCTGCAGCCCCGGCACGATGATGTCCAGCCATTCCTGGGCCCAGGTGGGCAACATCTGGTGGATGCGAAGGTGCAGTTGCTGGCTGTTCATGCGGGGGAAAGGGACATGGAAGGGCAGAGGGCTGGGCGGAGGCGGCGCCTTCAGTTCAGTAGAGGCGCTGCTCCACGGTGTCCATCTGCATCTCGAAGCTGAAGAAGCGGTCGCGGCCCTGTTCCTTGGCTGCGTAGAGCGCCTGGTCGGCACGCATCAGCATGGTTTCGGCGCTGGTGCTCTCGTCGGGCATGCAGGTGGTGATGCCACCCGAGAGGGTGAGCAGCGGACCCAGCGGCGAGTCGGGGTGGGGGATGGCACGGCGCTTGAGGACCTGGCCCAGCGCGCGGGCGAAGGTCATGGCGCCGGAGCGCGGCGTGTTGGGCAGGATCAGCGCGAATTCCTCGCCGCCGTAGCGCGCGGCCACGTCGCGCGGGCGCACGCACACCTCGCGCAGCAGGGCTCCCACTTCCTGCAGGCAGCGGTCGCCCTGCACGTGGCCGGCGTGGTCGTTGTAGCGCTTGAAGTGGTCCAGGTCGCACAGCATCAGCGTGAGCGGCGTGCCTTCGCGCCGGGCGGCGATCAGCTCCTGGTGCAGGATGCGGTCCAGGCCGCGCCGGTTCACGAGGCCGGTGAGCGCATCGGCCTCCACCATGGCATTGAGCTGCTGGTTGGCCTGGTGCAGTTCCTCGGTCAGCGTGACCAGGCGGCGGCGCATGTCCAGCAGCCGGCGCATGGCGCGCAGCTTGGCCACCAGCACGATGGGGCGCACGGGTTTGACGATGTAGTCGTCGCCGCCGGATTCGATGCCGCGCCAGACGTCCACCTCGTTGTCCAGGCCCGAGAGGAAGATGATGGGCGTCCAGCCGCCCGGCTCGGCGTCGCGCATCTGCTGCGCCACCCAGTAGCCGTCCCGGCCGGGCAGGCGGATGTCCAGCAGCACCAGGTCGGGCCGGTGCCGGATGAACTGCCGCAGCGCCGAGTCGGCCGAATCGGCTTCATGGACGACGGGCACCTTGGCACGCCGCAGCTCGGCGACGGTGACGGCCCGCACCGAGGGCTGGTCCTCGACCACGAGCACGGAAAAGGCATCGTCCACCGGCAGGTGCAATGGAACGGAGGCTGGAGCGGGAAGGGGGGCGTCCGGCAGGGATGTCATGGTGTCTCCGATGCGCCGCGACGCAAACAGGTGGAAGGAGGACGCCGGAGTTCATCCGGCGACCCGCCCGTCTCCTGATTCTGCGTGCTTTCAGTGTTCCCGGCGCAGTGCCGGGAAAAGGATCACGTCGCGAATGCTGGCGCTGTCAGTCAGCAGCATCATGAGGCGGTCGATGCCGATGCCGCAGCCGCCGGCGGGCGGCATGCCGTATTCCAGCGCACGCACGAAGTCGTGGTCGAAGTACATGGCCTCGTCATCGCCTGCGTCCTTGGCTGACACCTGCGCGTTGAAGCGCGCGGCCTGGTCCTCTGCGTCGTTCAGCTCGGAGAAGCCGTTGCCGAATTCGCGGCCGGTGATGTAGAGCTCGAAGCGCTCGGTGACCTCGGGGCGCAGGTCGTTGGCGCGCGCCAGGGGGCTGATCTCGGTCGGGTGCTCCATGATGAAGGTGGGCTCCCAGAGCTTGTCCTCGACCAGCTCCTCGAAGTAGAGCACCTGCAGGCCGGCCAGCGTGCGGGTGGAGAGGCGGTCCTTCTCTTCGGACAGGCCCAGCTTCTTGAGCGCGCTGGTCAGCCAGGCGGCGTCGTCCACATGCGCGCCGGCCTCGGTGTGCTGGAAGATGGCTTCGCGGATGGTCAGGCGCTGGAAGGGCTTGGATAGGTCCACCGCGCGGCCGCCATAGGTCAATTCGAGCGTGCCGACGGCCTTCATGGCGGCGTCGCGCACCAGCTGTTCGGTGAAGTCCATCAGATCGCGGTAGTTCCAGTAGGCCGCGTAGAACTCCATCATCGTGAACTCGGGGTTGTGGCGCACCGACACCCCTTCGTTGCGGAAGTTGCGGTTGATCTCGAACACGCGCTCGAAACCGCCCACCAGCAGGCGCTTCAGGTAGAGCTCGGGCGCGATGCGCAGGTACATCTCCTGGTCCAGCGCGTTGTGGTGCGTGACGAAGGGCTTGGCGTTGGCGCCGCCGGGAATGGGGTGCAGCATGGGCGTCTCGACTTCGAGGAAGCCGTGCTCGACCATGAATTCGCGGATGCCCGAAACCGCCTTGCTGCGCGCGATGAAGCGGCGGCGGGCCGCCTCGTCGGTCATCAGATCGACGTAGCGCTGGCGCACCTTCTGCTCCAGGTCGGCCATGCCGTGGAACTTGTCGGGCATGGGGCGCAGGCTCTTGGTGAGCAGGCGCAGCGTGGTGACCTTGACCGACAGCTCGCCGGTCTTGGTCTTCATCAGCGTGCCTTCGGCGCCCAGGATGTCGCCTAGGTCCCAGTGCTTGAACGCGGCATACAGCTCTTCGCCCAGCGCATCGCGCGTGACGTAGATCTGCAGCCGGCCGCCGGTCGTGCCCAGCGAGCCGTCCTGCAGCGTGGCGAAGCTGGCCTTGCCCATCACGCGCTTGAGCATCATGCGGCCGGCCACGCTGACGGTGACGGGCGCGGCTTCCAGCGCCTCGGCGGTGGTGTCCGCGTACTGCGCCTGCAGGTCGGCCGCGTGGTGGGCCGGCTGGAAGTCGTTGGGGAAGGCCACGCCCTTGCCCTGCGCCTGGGCCTCGCGCAGGCCTTTGAGTTTTTCGCGGCGCTCGGCGATGAGCTGGTTGTCGTCGAGGGCTGGGTTGGGCGTGGTGTGTTCGGACATGGACTGCAAAAGTGGCAAGAAGAGGGCGCAGAGCTGCGCTGCCGGGGGAAAGGCCAAAAGCCTCGATTCTAAGTTTGCCGGGCGCCGCGGTTGCTTCGGGGGAGCTTGCGGGGCACAGGAAGGCCGGTGCGGGCTGGACGTCGCAGCGCCTTTCAGGGCGAGATGCCCGTGCGGTCCAGCACGTCGCCCACCAGTTCCAGGCGCAGCAAGGGGTTGTCCAGCGCCATCAGCTGCTGCTTGAGTTCGGGCGGCACGGGCAGCAGCTCGCACCAGCGGTTCGCCACCCAGCCGCAGTCGGCCAGCTGTTCGGGCGTGGGCTGGGGCTGGAGGAATTCGGCGTCGCGCTGGCGCAGCTGGGCGATGACCTGGGCCAGCGCGGTTGCGGTGGGTTGCAGGTCGGCCGGAACGGCGACCGGCTGGTCGGGCGCGCACAGCTCCACGTCGGCCACCCAGAGGCCGTGCGGCAGCTGGCTGCGCGACTGGATGCGGAAGCGTTCCGTGCCCCGGCACTGCAGATGGATGAGTCCGGACTGGGGCGATTCCAATCGCTCGATCACGGCCAGCGTGCCCAGGTCGTGGAACTGCTCCCGGGGCGCACCGGGGCGCCGCACCTCCTCGCCGCTGCGCAGCGCGACCACGCCGAACGGTGCGGCGTTGTGCTGGCACTTGCGCACCATGTCGAGGTAGCGCACCTCGAACACCCGCAGCGCCAGAGTGCCGCCGGGAAACAGCACGGTGCCCAGTGGAAAGAGCGGCAGCGAAGACAGCGCGAGAGGGCGGGTCATGGGCCAAGGCAGCAAAGTGTGGCCGCTATCATCCCACGCCATCGGGCGGCGCGTCTGCCGGCCCCGTTCATCCCATCGAATACCCTCCATGTTCTACGAGATTCTTTCCTTTCTGCTCAACGTCGTGGCCGGGCTGGTCACCGGGGCCTGCCTGCTGCGCTTCTACATGCAGCTGCAGCGCGTGCCGTTCTCCAATCCGGTCGGCCGGCTGGTCTTCGCCCTGAGCGACTGGCTGGTGCTGCCGCTGCGCCGCGTGCTGCCCGCTGCCGGCGGCATCGACTGGGCGAGCCTGGTGGGCGCGTTCCTGGTGCAGCTGGCGCAGCTGCTCATCCTCTGGCTGCTGGGCGGCATGGGCCCGGGCGTGGTCTGGCTGATCTGGCTGGCGGTCTTCGGCGTGGCCCGCGTGGCCGTGTCGGGGCTGATGGGCCTGCTGATCGTCTATGCCGTGCTGTCGTGGGTGCAGGCCCGGTCGCTCATCGGCGACGTAGTGGCCCGGCTGTGCGAGCCCCTGCTGCGGCCCATCCGGCGTGTGGTGCCGCTGCTGGGCGGGGTGGACCTCTCGCCGCTGGTGGCGCTGGTCCTGCTGCAGGTGCTGACCATCGTGCTGGGGCATATCCAGGGCGCGGTCATGTTCTGAGCTACTTATCTCCCATTGAAAAAGCCCCTGGCGCTCGATGCACAAGCGCCAGAGGCTCTTTTTTTGATAGCGCCTCGCGGGCGCCTGTCTTTCGTGTCCGACGTGTCTCAGGCCACGGCGTCGGCCGGCAGGCGCTGCAGCATGGCGAGGCTGCGGGCCAGCGTGTCGCGCAGCTCGCGGCGGTCGCAGATGAAGTCCACGGCGCCCTTGGTCTGCAGGAACTCGGCGCGCTGGAAGCCCTCGGGCAGCTTCACGCGCACGGTGGATTCGATCACGCGCGGGCCGGCGAAGCCGATCAGCGCCTTGGGCTCGGCCACCACGATGTCGCCCACGAAGGCGAAGCCGGCGGATACCCCGCCCATGGTCGGGTCGGTCAGCACGCTGATGTAGGGCAGGCCCTTCTTGGCCAGGCGGGTCAGCGCGGCATTGGTCTTGGCCATCTGCATGAGCGAGAGCAGGCCTTCCTGCATGCGCGCGCCGCCGGTGGCGGTGAAGCAGATGAAGGGCACCTTCTGCTCGATGGCGGCTTCCACGCCGCGCACGAAGCGCTCGCCCACCACGCTGCCCATGGAGCCGCCCATGAACTCGAACTCGAAGCAGGCGACCACCACGTTGAGGCTCTTGACCGCGCCGCCCATGACGATGAGCGCGTCGGTTTCGCCGGTGTGCTCCAGCGCTTCCTTCAGGCGTTCGGTGTACTTGCGGCTGTCCTTGAACTTCAGCGCATCGACCGGCAGCACTTCCTGGCCGATCTCGTAGCGGCCTTCCGGATCGAGGAAGGCATTGAGCCGTGCGCGCGCGCCGATGCGGTGGTGGTGGCCGCAGTGCGGGCAGACGTTCTGGTTCTGCTCCAGATCGGTCTTGTAGAGCACCGTCTCGCAACTGGGGCACTTGGTCCACAGGCCCTCGGGCATCTGGCGCCGCTCGGTCGGATCGGTTTGCTGGATTTTGGACGGCAGGAGTTTTTCGAGCCAGGACATGCGTATTCCTTTGACTTGGTATCAGTGGGCCTGCGAGCGCGGCGTGCCATGGTGGCGCGGCCCGGGCGAGGGCCGCCGCGCAAGGGCCGCCCCGCCGCGCTGGCGGCGTCCCCCTTCCCGCGCCTTGGCGCGAGAGAAGGGGGAAGCGGCGAAGCCGCTCAGGGGGTAGCCGTCTATTCTATGCGTCGAGCGCCTTGCGGATCCCGCGCAGGAAGTCCACCGTCACGGGGACCACCTTCTCGTGCGGCTGGTCCTCGATCAGCTGGATGATCCGGCTGCCGATGACCACCGCATCGGCCACGCGGCCGATGGCCTGGGCGGTGGCGGCGTCGCGGATGCCGAAGCCCACGCCCACCGGGATGTCATCGCCCAGCTGCCGGCGGATGCGCGGCAGCATGGCTTCGACGGCGCCCGTGTCGAGCGCGCCCGAGCCGGTCACGCCCTTGAGCGACACGTAATAGACATAGCCGCTGGCCACGCGGGCCACTTGCTGCATGCGCTCGTCGGTACTGGTGGGCGCCAGCAGGAAGATCAGGTCCATGCCGTGCGCGCGCAGGCTGGCGGCGAAGGCCTCGCATTCCTCGGGCGGGTAATCGACGATGAGCACGCCATCGACGCCGGCCGCGGCCGCATCGCGCACGAAGGCGCCTGCGCCATGCCGCTGGTCGTAGCGCTCCACCGGGTTGGCATAGCCCATCAGCACCACCGGGGTGGACTGGTTGCGCTGGCGGAAGACGCGCACGTGCTCCAGCACCTGCGCCATGCCGATGCCCAGCGCCAGGGCCTTTTCGCCGGCCTTCTGGATGACCGGGCCGTCGGCCATGGGGTCGGAGAAGGGCACGCCCAGCTCGATCACGTCGGCGCCGGCATCGACCATGCCGTGCATCAGCGCGGGCGTGATGTCGGCGAACGGAAAGCCGGCCGTGACGTAGGGGATCAGCGCCTTGCGGCCCTGCTGGCGCAGCGCGGCGAAGGTGGAGGCGATGCGGTTGCCCGCGGCGGAGCTGCCGGTGCCGGCGGCTGCGGTGTTGGCGGGGGCGTTGCTGCTCATGCTGCGGGCCCTCCCTTGACGGTATGGCCCCGCATGGAGGGGCGGTCGTAGAAGTCGGCGCCGGAGAGGTCGGCCACCGTGCCGATGTCCTTGTCGCCGCGGCCGGAGAGGTTCACCAGGATGGATTGGTCGGGCCGCATGGTGGGCGCGAGCTGCATGGCGTAGGCCATGGCGTGGCTGGACTCCAGCGCGGGAATGATGCCTTCGGTGCGGCAGAGGTGATGGAAGGCGTCCAGCGCCTTCCGGTCGGTCACGCCCACGTATTCGGCGCGGCCGATCTCCTGCAGCCAGGCGTGCTCGGGGCCCACGCCGGGGTAGTCCAGGCCGGCGCTGATGCTGTGCGTCTCGGTGATCTGGCCGTTGTCGTCCTGCAGGATGAAGGTGCGGTTGCCGTGCAGCACGCCTGCGCTGCCGCGCTGCAGCGAGGCCGAATGCTTGCCGCTGTCGAGGCCCTCGCCAGCCGCCTCCACGCCGATCAGGCGGGTCTTGGCGAACGGGATGTAGGGGTGGAAGATGCCCATGGCATTGCTGCCGCCGCCCACGCAGGCGATGACGGCATCGGGCTGCTCGGCGGCGATGCGCTGCTCGGCCAGCAGGGCGGGCATCTGGGTGATGCATTCCTTGCCGATCACGCTCTGGAAGTCGCGCACCATCATCGGATAGGGGTGCGGGCCGGCCACCGTGCCGATGATGTAGAAGGTGTTGTCCACGTTGGCCACCCAGTCGCGCATGGCCTCGTTGAGCGCGTCCTTGAGGGTGCGGCTGCCCGATTCGACCGGCACCACCGTGGCGCCCAGCAGCTTCATGCGATAGACGTTGGGGCTTTGCCGCTTGACGTCTTCCGCCCCCATGTACACCACGCATTCCAGGCCGTAGCGCGCGCAGATGGTGGCCGTGGCCACGCCGTGCTGGCCGGCGCCGGTTTCGGCGATGACGCGCGGCTTGCCCATGCGCTTGGCGAGCATGGCCTGGCCGATCACGTTGTTGATCTTGTGCGCGCCGGTGTGGTTGAGGTCTTCGCGCTTGAGGAAGATCTGCGCGCCGCCCAGCTCGCGGCTGGTGCGCGCGGCGTGGTAGACGGGCGAGGGCCGGCCCACGAAGTGCGCCAGCTCGTAGTGGAATTCGGCCAGGAATTCAGGGTCGTTCTGGTAGCGCGCGTAGGCGGCCTTCAGTTCGTTGATGGCGTGCGTCAGCGTCTCGCTGACGAAGCTGCCGCCGTAGGTGCCGAAGTGGCCTGCGGCATCGGGATAGGAATAGGTGTCGGACATCAGAGGAGTAGGGGGGCAGGGGCTGCATCGGCCGCGCGCACTGCGGCGATGAAGCGATGGATCTTGTCGGCGTCCTTGACGCCCCGGACGGGCTGGCCATCGGGGCCGTCGGCTTCAACGCCGGAGGAGACGTCAACGGCCAGCGTCTTGCAGCGCGGCCGTACCTGCCAGATGCCATCGGTCACGTTTGCAGGCGTGAGTCCACCAGACAAAACGAGGTGAGAGCCGACGCTTGGAGGCAGGAGTGACCAATTGAATGCCTTGCCGCCGCCGCCATAGCCTTCGACATGGGCGTCGAGCAATATGGCCTGGGCGTGAGAATGATCGAGCGCGTATTTTACGAGGTCGAAGCGCGCCGCGCCGTCGCCCAGGGGAATGCGCGCCGCGCGCAGGTAGGGCCGTGCGCCGCCGTCCGTGGCCGCCAGGCATTGCTCGGGCGTCTCATCGCCATGGAATTGCAGGGTGGCGCCCGGGATCAGGGCGCTGATCGCTCGTATTTTTGCAGCATCCTCGTTCACGAACAGCAGCACCGGCGTGACGAAGGGCGGCAGCCGCTTCGCCAACTGCGCGGCCCGCTCGGGCGTGACGGCCCGGGCGCTGGGCGCATAGAGCACGAAGCCCACCGCATCGGCGCCGGCCGCTACGGCGGCATCGACGTCTTCCTCGCGCGTCAGCCCGCAGATCTTGACGCGGGTGCGGGCGGCGGATGACTGAAGTGAGCGGGGGATGGAGTCGGAAAGGGGCTGGCTGCCGGAGAAGGTCATGGCAGCCAATCATACGCAGCGGCATGCGTGGGCAGGCCCCATGCCGCGTCGTACGAAGGCCCGACGAAATACAGCCCGTCGGGCGAGAAGGTGGGCGCCGCGGCATCGCGCGAGAGCGCGTCGCGCACGCTGCGCATCCATTCCGGCGGACGGTCGCCGCGGCCGATGGCGATCAGGCAGCCCATGATGTTGCGGATCATGTGGTGCAGGAAGGCGTTGCCCTGGAATTCGAAGCGCCAGTAGCAGGGAGCCCAGTCGTGCGGGCCGCTGGCTCCGCCCGCAGCGCCGGGCGAGGGCGCCGTGCTGCGGCGGCTGATGTCGATGCGGTGCAGCGTCTTGACGGGCGACTTGGCCTGGCAGGCCGAGGCTCGGAACGAGGTGAAGTCGTGCTCGCCCAGCAGGTGCTGAGCCGCCTCGCGCATGGCCTCGCCATCGAGCGGATGGAACACCCAGCCCACGCGGCCGGCCTCCACGCCGGGCTTGACGGGCGACTGCAGCAGCACGTAGGCGTAGCGCCGCGCGGTGGCGCTGGCGCGGGCGTGGAAGGTGTCCGGCACCGGGTGCGCCCACTGCACCGAGATGTCGGGCGGCAGGAAGGTGTTGGTGCCGCGCACCCACGAGAACGGGGCGCGCTCCAGCGGCGTGTCGAAATGCACCACCTGCATCAGCCCGTGCACGCCGGCATCGGTGCGGCCGGCGCACATCGTCGCCACGGGCTGGGTGGCGAAGCGGCCGAGCGCATCTTCCAGCCGGTCCTGCACGGTATTGCCGGAAGGCTGGCTCTGCCAGCCGTTGTAGGCCTGCCCGTTGTAGCCTACGCCCAGGGCCATCCTCATGGCGCATCCCCCGGCGGCAGGGGCTGCGCGCCGTTCGACGGTCGCGAATCCATCAGCCGAGTTCGTTCAGCAAACGCTGTGCCCGCGCCTTGAGATCGCCCGAGGATTCGGCAATGACTTCTTCGATCAGCGTGCGTGCGCCTTCGCTGTCGCCGATGGCGTTGAACTCTTCCGCCAGGGCCAGCTTGGTGGCCAGCGGGTCGTCCTGCATCGCGGCGGCGTCTGCCGGGGCGGGCTCGCTGTCGGCGGGTACAGCCGCAGCCTCGCCGCCGGCGATGGACGCGGGCGTGTCCAGGTCCAGCGACAGATCGCCCAGGTCGAATTCGCGCGGCGCCGGCGCGGCGCTCGCCGGCTCGGGTGCAGGGGCGTCCAGGTCGGGCAGGGAGAGGTCGCTGGCCGAGAAGTCGGGCGGGTCGATGCGCCCGTCCTGCGCTTCGTGCGCTTCGGTGGCGGGCTGCGAGTCGATGGATGCGCCCCGGGGCGGCATGTCGAAGCCGCTGAGATCCAGGTCAGGCGCGTCCAGGCCGGGGGCGGGCGCATCGGCTGCGGCAGGCGCGGCATCGTCGGCCGCCGCCGCGGCAGCCTCGGCGAAGGAGGAGGCCGGAGGCGGAGCGAGGGGCTCTGGCACCGCAGCGGGCGCTTCGCTGAGGGCGTCGCCGCTCAGGTCGAAATCGAGGCCCAGATCGAGGTCCAGGTCGTGATCGGCATCGGCTGCGGGCGGGGAGGCCTCGGGCGCCTGGGGCTGGGCCAGCTCGGCGGCCACGGCTGCGCCGGCCAGCGCGCTGGCGAAGGCGCCGGGCGCGACGGCATCCGGCGCGGCGGGCCGGTCGGCATCGGAGGTACGGGCGCCTGGCTGGTAGAGGCTGTTGTCGGGGTCCAGGCCGCGGCCGAGCTCCGCGATGCGGTTCCAGTCGGGACCTTGCCCGTCGGTCAGACGCAGCACTTCGCGCGCGGCGGCCTCGAAGGCCTTGCGGTCCTGCCGCTTGGCGTAGATGTCGGCCAGCTTGGCGTGGATGGCGACCCGTTCCGGATGGTGGCGGACCGCTTCCTTGAGGATTTCCTCGGCCTGCAGGTCGCGGCCGTAGGCCAGGTACACGTCGGCTTCGGCCACGGGGTCCACGTCGCCGCCGGCATCGAGCTGGCTGGGCGAGTAGGCCAGCGAGGAGTTGGTGTTGAGTCCGTTGCTGGAGGTGTCCACACGCTCGCCGCCGCTGGCACCGGAGAAGGCGTCGGGCGGGATGCGGCTTTCCATGAAGGCGCTGTCCATGGCCTGCTGCGCGCGGCGGCGCTGCACCATGCGCCAGCCGCCATAGCCCAGCAGGGCCAGGATCAGCGCCAGGGCCGCGCCCGGCAGCAGGGGCTCTTCCATCATGGTGGAGAGGAAGTCGGGCTGCTGTGCGGGTTCGGCGGGCGCGGCTGCCGCAGCGGGAGCGCTGGCTGGCGCCGATGCCGCGGGCCGGGCTTCCGAGGCCGCACTGGCCGGAGCCGAAGCGGGGGCCGCGGCCTCCACCACGGCCGCCCCGGAAGGCGCGGGCGCGCTGGCCGTGGCCTGCGGCCCGGCGGCGGCCTTGGCTTCTTCGCCGGCGGGGGCGGATGCGGCTCCGGCAGGACTGGACGCGGCGTTCAGCTTGTTGAGGTCGGAGATGTTCTTGGACAGCTCGGCCATGCGGGAGGCAGCCTCGTGGGCCTGCTTGTCCTTGGCGAGCTGCTCTTCTGCCCGGCTGGCCTGCACGCCGCCCTTGGAGAGGGTGAGCTTGTCGGGCGCTGCGTTGGAGGCCTTGCGGTCCTCGACCTGCGCCTGCACGGAGCCGCTGGATGCGCGGTCTGCTGCAGCCACTTCGGCCTTGGGGGCGGAGGCGGCCAGGCGGCGACGGAACTCGTTGAAGTCGCGGCTTTGCGCGGCGATGATCTGGCGGGCCTCGGCGCGCGGCGTGGCCAGGGCCTCGGCTTCGTCGGGCAGCTGCAGCACGGCGCCGGCACGCACGCGGTTGATGTTGCCGCGGATGAAGGCATCGGGATTGGCGCGCAGCAGGGCCACCAGCATCTGGTCGAGCGATGCGCCTGCGGGCCGGTTGGCACTGGCGATGCGGCCGGCCGTGTCGCCGGGGCGTACCGCCACCTCTTCGCCGGCCTTGCGGGCGGCGGCCGGCTGCGCGGGGCGCGCTGCGGGCGCAGGCGCCGGCGCCGCTTCGGGGCGTGGCTGCGGCTGGGGGGCCGTGGCCTGCGGCCTTGCGGGGCTCGGGCCAGGGCTGGGAGGTGCGGTGACCTGGGCCGGGGCCGTCACGGCCGGCGCGGGACGGCGCAGGGATGGCGGGTCGAACAGCATGGTGTAGCTGCGCACGACACGGCCGGCATTCCAGGTGGCGTCGATCACCAGATCGACGAAGGGATCGTTGATGGGGCGGTCGCTGGTCAGGCGCAGCACCATGGCGCCATCGGGCCGGCGCTGCATGGCGACGTTCACGCCGTTGAGGGTGGGCGAATATTCGAGGCCCTGCGCACGGAAAACGTCGGGCGCGGCCAGGTTGGCGCGCAGCGAGTCGGCTTCGGCGGGTGTGATCTGCGGCAGGTCGATCTCGGCGCGCAGAGGTTCGCCCAGAGCGGACTGGACGGTGACGCGTCCCAGCGTCAGAGCGGAGGCATCGGTGGCATAGAGGCCGGCGGACCAGATAGCCGCGGCGGCCAGGGCGGAAAGTTTCCAACGATGCATGAGGCTCTAGCGATGAGGTTGGGGCCCACGCCGTCAGGCATGGGCGCTCGGCCGCAAGGGAAGAGGCCCCCGGGCGCGTAAAGGAATGTGAAAAATACCATAGCACCAATGCCCCGCAGTGACAAGCCGAAGCCTTGGTGCGTGCCGCCGTTCCGATAGGCGGTGCCTGCCTCAGGCCGCAGGCACCGCAGGCGGAATCGGCTTCGGGATCAGGCGTCCAGCAGGATGCGCAGCATGCGGCGCAGCGGCTCGGCCGCGCCCCAGAGGAGCTGGTCGCCGATGGTGAAGGCGCCGATGTACTCGGGGCCCATGGCCAGTTCGCGGATGCGGCCGACGGGGATGGTCATGGTGCCGGTGACGGCCACGGGCGTGAGGTCCTTGAGCGTGGCTTCGCGCGTGTTGGGCACGACCTTCACCCACTCGTTGTCGGCGGCGATCATGGCTTCGATGTCGGCCACGGGCACGGCCTTCTTCAGCTTGAAGGTCAGCGCCTGGCTGTGGCAGCGCATGGCGCCCACGCGCACGCAGAAGCCGTCGACCGGCACGGCCTGCGAGCCGAAGCCTTCGCCCTGGCCGAGGATCTTGTTGGTTTCGGCCATGCCCTTCCATTCTTCCTTGGACATGCCGTTGCCCAGGTCCTTGTCGATCCAGGGGATCAGGCTGCCGCCCAGGGGCACGCCGAAGTTGGCGGTCTCGCTGGCCGAGAGGCTGCGCTGCTTGGCGATGACCTTGCGGTCGATCTCGAGGATGGCGCTCTTGGGGTCGTCCAGCAGGGCGCGCACTTCGGCGTTGAGCGTGCCGTACTGCGTGAGCAGTTCGCGCATGTGCTGGGCGCCGCCGCCGCTGGCGGCCTGGTAGGTCTGCGTGCTCATCCATTCGACCAGGCCGGCCTTGTAGAGCGCGCCCACGCCCATCAGCATGCAGCTGACGGTGCAGTTGCCGCCGATCCAGTTCTTGCCGCCCTTGGACAGCGCGTCCTTGATGACGGGCATGTTGACCGGGTCGAGCACGATGACGGCGTCGTCATTCATGCGCAGGGTGGATGCGGCGTCGATCCAGTGGCCGTTCCAGCCGGCAGCGCGCAGCTTGGGGAAGACTTCGGTGGTGTAGTCGCCGCCCTGGGCGGTCAGGATGATGTCGCAGCGCTTGAGGGCCTCGATGTCGAAGGCGTCCTGCAGCGTGGTTTCGTTCTTCGCCTGGGCCGGGGCCTTGCCGCCGGCATTGGACGTGGAGAAGAACATGGGCTCGATCAGCGCGAAGTCGCCTTCGGCCTGCATGCGATCCATGAGAACGGAGCCGACCATGCCGCGCCAGCCGACCAGACCTACCAACTTGCTCATTTTCAACACCCCTAGTAGTTAACGAAGAAACAATGCCCGACCGGGACTGTTCCTGCCCGGCTCGTCTGGGCCAGGAGGGGCGCACGACGATACCGGAGCTGGATCAGCCCTTAATGGTCGTGGTTTTGGTGGTGATTGCGCGCACGGCCACGCCAGCCAGGACGGCGGTGGCGGTGTTCAGGGTGAACGAGCGGGCGGCAAACATGGTCGCGGATTGTAGCGGATGGCCGTCTGCGCCTGCGCCGGCGTCCGTGCAGGTACGCATCGCCGGGCGATGCGGGCCATGCGGGCTGCACGTTCTCAGCCGCGCTGGATGGACACGCCGCCGTCCGCCAGCAACGCGGTGCCGGTGACGAAGGAGGAAGCGTCCGAGGCCAGGTAGAGCGCGGCCTGCGCGATTTCTTCCGGCCGTGCCAGGCGCCGCAGGGCGTGCAGGCGCGCCACCTGGGCCAGGGCCTCCGGCGTGCCATTCATCGCATGGGCCATCGGTGTGTCGGTGCCGCCGGGCAGCAGCGCGTTGACGCGGATGCCGTCGGGCCCGCATTCGGCCGCCAGGGCCTGCACCAGCCCGATCAATCCGGACTTGCTGGCCGCGTACGCTGCCACGCCGGGGAAGCCGGCGGTATGGCCGACGAAAGTCGAGGTGAAGATGATGGAGCCGCCACCCCTTGTGCGCAACGCCGGGATCTGCGCCCGCGCGCCCAGGAAGGCGCTGGTCAGGTTGGTGTCGAGCGCCTCGCGCCAGGCGTCCTCGGGGACCGTGGGCGTGAGGCCGAGCGGGCCGAGGGTGCCGGCGTTGTTGAAGGCGATGTCCAGGCCGCCGAAGCGGCCCGTGGCTTCCTGCACGAGCGCGTCCGCGTAGGCCGCATCGCGCACATCGCCGGCCAGGGCGACGGCTTCGCCGCCGGCCGCCCGGATCTCGGCTACGAGCTGCTCCAGCGCATCGGCGCGGCGCGCGCCGATCACGACGCGCGCCCCTTCGCGGGCGAAGAGCAGTGCAGCGGCGCGGCCGATGCCGGAGCTGGCGCCGGTGATGACGGCGGTGCGTTGGACGAGTGCGGGCATGGGAAGACTCCTGTGGTTGCGATGCCAGGGAGTCTGTTCAAGTCCGGCCCTGCCGTCTGGCCGTATCCGGACCTGTGATACGGGCCACGGGGCGCCGGCGCTCAGCGGTCTCGATCAAGAACGCGGCCCGCAGGCCGCTTGGCGAAGTGTGCAGCGCGGGCCCCCGTCGTGCTGCCGGGGGCAGTGCGCCAGCGCCTGCACCACGGCATCTCCCATCTGGGCCGAGCCGACCTGAGGGCCGCCGAACATGTCGCCTGTCACGACCACGTCGAAGGCCTTGAACTGCTTTACCAGCTCCAGGTCAGGATATTCCTTGTGGGCGTCGGTGAGCACATCTTTCCAGGACCGGGCGGTCTCCGGCACGTCGGCCTTGTCCACGCTGGTGGCGATGTTCAGGGTGAACGGGCGGGCCGCAAACATGGCAGGCGCACAGCGGCGGCAGGGCTGGCCCCGCGCCGCTCGAGGGGCGCCGGCGCCGCCTCAGCGCGTGAGCTGCCAGCTCTGGTTAGGCTGGTTCAGGCGCTGCCACTGGTGGACGACGGCGCCGTCGTCCTGCGAGGCGCCGCGCACGTCCAGCACCTTGCCGCTGTTGACGTTGGTCAGGGTGTAGCTGCCGTCTCCCTGGCGCTGCAGGGCCCAGTTCTGCGCGGCGCTCAGGTTGGCGAGCGCCTGCACTGCGGGCACGCCGTCGTCCAGGCCGCCGCCCGCGACCTGCAGCCGCATGGCGGGCTGGTGAGAAGGGGCCAGGGTGAAATAGCCCTCGGGCGTGGGCATGACGATCCAGCGCTGGTTGGCGCCGCCCCAGTTGGACCACTGGAAGACGGCCGCGCCGGCTGCGGCCGAGGCTCCCGCGACGTCGAGCACCTTGCCGCTGTGGACGGCGGCCAGGGTGACGGTTCCGGGCGCGATGTCGTTCGGGCTCACCGGTTCGATGCGCCAGTGCTGGTTGGCGCCGTCCCACCAGGTCCATTGCTGCACCGCTGCGCCGGCTGCGGTGGAGATGCCGTTGACATCGAGCACCTTGCCGCTCTGCAGGTTCGCCACCTTGAAGCTGCCGTCGGCCAGCGGGTCGATCTTCCAGCGCTGGCAGGCCGAGCCCCGGGGCGCCGCCTGCTGCGCCCGGGCGCCGTCGCCCGTGCCGCAGCCGGCCACTTCCAGCACCAGGCCGCTGTGCTGCGGGCTCAGGATATAGCTGCCGTCGCCCTGCTGGGTAAGCTGCCAGCGCTGGTCTTCCGAACCCGCGAAGGGCCACTGCAGAGCGCCGGTGCCGGCGGCCGTGTTGGCGCCATCGACGGCCAGCACCTGGTTGCTGTGCTGGGCGACCAGGCGATAGACGCCGCTGGCCAGCGTGCGAGGCGGGGCGGCATCGGTCGCGTCGATGCTGCGCAGGTAGGCGGCCAGGTTGTCCAGATCGGTGCCGCCCACCGTGTTGCCGGCGTGCGCAGCCACGGCCGCCTGCAGCGTGGCTGCGCTGCCGTCGTGCAGCCAGGGGCCGGTGGCCCCGACGCCGCGCAGCGTGGGCACGTTCAGGCCTGCCAGCGGCGCGCCCAGCCGGTTGCCGCTGGCGCTCTTGAGGGTGCCCACGTTGCGCATGCCGCCCGCCAGGCTGCTGGAGCCGAAGCTGGCTCCGCCGTGGCAGCTGGCGCAGTTCGCCGCGTTGAACACAGCCTGGCCGGCGATGGCGGCGGCCGTCAGCGAGCCGTCGGCATTGCGCGCGGGGCTGGCGTCGGTGGTGGTGAGCGAATTGACGTAGGCGGCGAGGGCGTCCAGGTCGGCGCTGATGCCGGCTTTCTTGTCGCCAAGGGGCTGGCTGCGCGTGCCGGTGTTGAAGTCGGCATCGCTCATCAGGCCGGTGCCGCCCGCCAGGACGCGGATCTGCGCCTCGAAGTCCTGCACTTCGTCGAAGTTGCCGCTCCAGTGCAGCAGTCCCTGGCCGGGGCGGGCATGGCCGCGCAGGGTGGACGTGTTGCGCAGGCCTTCGCCCAGTCCGGTCAGGTCCCAGGTGCGGCCGTCGTGGCTGCCGTCGTTGTGGCAGGCGGCGCAGCTCAGGTAGGCGTCGCGTGCCAGGCGGGTGTCGCGGGCGTCGTAGAAGAGCTGCTTGCCGCGCAGCACCTGGGCGGAGAGCTTCTCGGTGCCGATCGCGGCCATGCTGCCCAGCGTGGTGGCGCGCGTCTCGCCGTAGCGGACGAGCGGCGCCAGGTCGATCACGTCGATGCTGCGGCCCATGAAGTTCTGCACGTAGAGGCGCTGGTTGTCCGCCGACACGGCCAGGGCCTGCGGAGCGAGCCCGACCTCGATGCGGAAGAGGCGCGCGCCGGTGCGGGCGTCGGCCACCTCGACCTGGCGTGCGGTTTCCAGCGCGACGAAGAGGAAGGAGCCCGTGGCGTCGTACGCGGCGGCGCTGGCCATGCCGGCGTTGTCGTGGTCGATGCGGGCCGCGTAGTTCTCGGCCTGCTGCGCCAGATCGATCCTGGAGCTGATCGCGCGCACGGTGTTCTCGAAGTTCAGGTTGAGGCCGTTGCGCAGGCTGCCGCGCAGGATGTTGTCCTGCTTGGAAGGCACCCAGGCCGCCGTGCCGTCGGGCGAGATCACGGCCGCGCCCAGGTAGTTGGGCACGCCGGAGCCGCCGATCTCGGTGTCGGTCTTGTCGCTGTGGCGCAGGGTGATGCTGCGGACCACTGCGAAGCGGGCCGTATCGACCACCGCGACCACCCCGCCTGCGTTGCTGGCGTCCACCTTGGCCGTGGATTCCCCGGGCAGGGGCGGCGTGATGAAGCGGGGCACCAGCAGCGTGGCGCCGTCGCCGGTCACCGACAGGTGGCGCGGGCTGCTGCCCACCGCCAGCAGGCCCTGCACGGCGCCGCTGGCCGGGTCGAGCTTGAGCACCTGGCCGGTGGCTTCCAGCGCCACGTAGGCGCTGCCGCCACGGGCGAACACCAGGCCGTGGGGCTGCGATGCGCGGGGCAGGGCGATGGTCTGCACCACCGCCAGCGCGGCGGTATCGATGACGCTGATGGAGGCGTCCTCCTTGTTGACCACCCAGAGGCGTCCGTCGGGCGCCAATGCCAGGGTGCGCGGCGACTTGCCCACGGCGATTTCCGCCGTGCGCGTGCGGGCGGCGGTGTCGAAAAGGCTGACCGTGTCGGTGTCGGGGTTGGCGGCCCACAGCCGGTCGGCGGCGTTGGCGCGGGGCTCCAGCAGCAGGGCGCTGGAAGCCACCGGGGCGTTGGCGGTGCGGGGGCCGTATACGGCCTGCAGGAAGGTCTTGACGCTGGTCTGGCCGTTGCCGTCGCGCGTGGTGAGCGTCACCGTGTAGAGCCCCGGCGCGCCATAGGCATGGCTGGTGGCGCTGCTGGCCGAGAAGGCCGTGGCGGCGGAGCCGTCGCCGAAGTCCCAGCTGAAGCTCAGGCCGGAGGCGTCGAGGCCGGGCGCATAGCTGGCCGTGCCGTTGGCCGCGACGGCCGGTGCCTGGATGGGCGCATAGGCAGCCGCGCTGGCGCCGCCGCCGGTACTGCTGCTGTTCGGAATCTGGCGTGGCAGGAAGCTCGCGCTGGCCATGAAGCCGGCGTCCGTCGCCTGCGGGTCGATCCACAGTTCCCCGTTGCGGTGGCGCAGCACGTAGGTGGGATAGTTTTTCGAGCGCAGCGTGACGCCGGTACCGGCCAGGCCGGCTTCGGGGCAGAAGGTGGCATCGGCACGGGTCAGCTGCGTGCCGTCGTCCGGGCTCAGCCTGAGCCGGTAGTTCTGGTGGCGCAGGAAGCTGCCGGGCGTCGCCGCTGATTCGAGCGACAGGCAGGCGGCGTCGGCCAGGCCCTTGCGCACGATGAAGCGGGCGTTGGCGGGCGGGCTGGCCGGCGCGGCCGCCAGCACGCCGAGCTGGCCGGCATCGCTGGCGATGGCCTGGCCCTGCGCGGTGCCGATGGCGTCGAACACCTGGGTCGATCCCGGAGTGAGCGTGGGTACGCCGTTCATGCCGATGGCCAGGGTGACGGCGCGCGAGGGCACGCCCTGCGCATCGAGCACCGCGAGCTGGTAGTAGCCCGGCGGCGCCAGGTTGGCATTGGCGGGCAGCGCGATGGAGAGCCGGTTGCCGTTGCGGGTGAACTGCAGTTCCTGGAAACGCTGCGCACTGTTGAAGGAATGGGTGACCACGCCGCTGGCGGTCAGGGTGACGCGGGCCACGGCGGCGCCGTCCTTGACGTCGGCCAGAGCCGTCGCACCCCAGCCGAAGCTGGTGCCGCTGACGGCGGTGACGGCCGGGCGCGGCGCGAGCTGTGCGGTGCCGCCCACCGTGCGGAACAGGTAGGGCGGGTAGAAGACTTCCGCGTTGAGGTTGTTCACCGGCCCGGGCGCGCCGCCGCCCGTGGAGAGCACGGTGCCGTTGGGCATGAGCAGCGCGGCAGAGTGGTACACGCGCACCTGCGCGGCGCTGGCGGCCAGGGTCCAGGAGCCGGTCGAGGGCTTCCAGATCTCGGCGGCGAAGACGGCGTCGCCGCCGCCGTTGTTGCCGTAGCGCGTGCCGCCCGTGGCCACCACCGAGCCGTCGGGCAGCACGGTCAGGTTGGCGAAGCGCCGGGCATAGGCCATGGCCCGGGTTTCGGTCACCACGGGCCGGCTGCCCGTGAAGTCCACCACCGTGGCCTGGTTGCTGGCGGGAAGGGCGTCGCCGTTGTAGCCGCCGTTGCCGCCGGCCTGCAGCACCTTGCCGGGCGCGAACATGACGGCGCTGCTGGTGGCGCCGACGTTCACCGGCGCATTGGCCGAGGGCGCGCGCTTGAAGGCGCCGTAGACCGTCACCTGGCCGGCGCCGTTGCTGGCGTTCACGTCCAGGGCCCAGAGACGCTCGGCCGAGATGCCGGCGACCAGGCCGCTGGGCATGACCCATGCCCGCGGGTAGGAGCCGCGCAGGTAGTCGGGGCCGAAGGCATCGCGGCTGCGCGCGCCCGTCAGGCTGCGCCAGCCCGTGCCGGGCGTGTAGATCTCGGGCGTCATCGAGATCCTGCCGTTGGCGATGGCGGCGTCGGGGTTGTTCTGCATGTCCTCGGAATACGGGTCCATGCCGCCCAGCATGACCAGGCGGCCATCGGGCAGGGTCAGCATGGTGCCGTACCAGCGCTGGTCGGCCAGGCTGAACGCGTCAGCCGTGCCGGTACCGCTGGCCGGTGCGAAGAGCGAGGTGCTCACGCCCGAATTGCCCCCCGTGACCATCAGCGTGCCGTCGGAGCGCCACGCGGCCGCAGCGCAAAAGCTGTCGACGCGGTTGGCGTCGTAGCGGGTGGTGTGGCTGGCGTCCGCGAAGCCCTGCGCCGGATCCCAGATGTCGTTGGTGCGCCCTTCCTGCAGATCGGCCCGTCCCTGGGGCGTGCCGTAGGTCAGCACGCGGCCGTCGGGCAGCAGCGCCGCATGAAGGCCGTTCATGGGCCAGGGCTGGGTCGGCGACCACATGCCCCGGGTCGGCGCGTCGGCGGGGATGTTCTTCAGGTTCTGCAGCTGCGGGTCCGGCGTGTCTGCGATCTGCACATCCAGCGGCGCCGGGCTGGTCTTGGCGCCCGTGGCCGAGGTCGGTGCGTCGCCTCCGCCCCCGCAGGCGGCGAGCAGCAGGGACGAAAGGGCCGCAGCCACCAGAGGGACGCGGCTGCGTGAAAGGAACAAGGGATGTGCTGTCATGGTGGGATAACGAGACGGCGGCGGGCTAGGGGCGCGGGGTGCCCGGGGACGGCTGCGTTGGCAGGGACGGGGACGCCGCGGCGACCCGCTGGGGCTGGGCGATCTGCGTGATTTCGGCCACCAGCCTGGCTCGGTCGATCGGCCAGCCGCCGTAGCGCTGCACCAGTGCGCCCTTGGCGTCGTAGAGCCAGAGGGAAGTGCGATGGTCGGCGGGAACGGGCTGGGGCGTGCGGCGCAGGTCGAAGGCCGCCATGCGGTCGCTGAACTGCAGCAACTGCGAGGGGGCGCCCGTGACGAAGTACCAGCCGGGCTGGTCCGCGCCCAGGCGTGCCGCGAACTTCGCCAGCGCCTGCGGCGTGTCGCCCAGTGGATCGACGGTGACCGACACCAGCTGCAGCTGGGCTCTGACGGCTGGAGGCAGCGCTGCACGCATCTGCACCAGCTCATGCACCTGCGGCGGGCAGGTGGACGAACAGCCGGTGAAGACGAAGTGCAGCAGCACGGGCTTGCCGCGCAGGCTCTGGGCCGTCATCGGATGCTGGCGGTGATCGACGAGGCGCAGGCCTGCCCAGGGCGCCAGCTGCGCGGCCGCCGTACCCGCCATCAGCGCCAGGCCGGCAAGTGCGGCAAGGCGGAGCTTATTGATAGTGGGTCGAGGCATCGCGCGGCTGATAGGTAATGGCTATATGTTCTTAAAATGTAACATGCGCTTCCTGTTATGTAAATTACGCCTTGGATCCGTGCAGCCGGACTGATGCCGGTTTTCTGGTTTGCGCCTGTGATAGCCCTCTTCCCTTCATGCGGCCGCTGTTGCGCAAAAGCAAAACGGCCCCGCGGGGCCGTCTTGTTCCATCGACTGGATCGCCGGACCGGGCCGGCAGTGAGAGGGGGCGCGTCAGGCGGCCAGCGCCGTCACCACGGCGTCGCCCATCTGCGCGGTGCCGACCTTGGTCGTGCCTTCGCTCCAGATGTCGGGCGTGCGCAGGCCTTGCTGCAGCACCTTCTGCACGGCGGCTTCGATGCGCTGGGCGGCGGCTTCCTGGTTCAGGCTGAAGCGCAGCATCATCGCGGCGCTGAGGATGGTGGCGAGCGGGTTGGCCACGCCCTTGCCGGCGATGTCGGGTGCGCTGCCGTGGCTGGGTTCGTAGAGGCCCTGGTTCTTCGCGTTCAGGCTGGCTGAGGGCAGCATGCCGATGGAGCCGGTGAGCATGGAGGCCTCGTCCGAGAGGATGTCGCCGAACATGTTGCCCGTCACCACCACGTCGAAGGCCTTGGGCTTCTTCACCAGCTGCATGGCGGCGTTGTCCACGTACATGTGCTCCAGCTCCACGTCCGGATATTCCTTGTGGACGTCGGTGACCACGTCCTTCCAGAACTGGAAGGTCTCCAGCACATTGGCCTTGTCCACGCTGGTGACCTTCTTGTTGCGCTTGCGCGCGGCCTGGAAGGCGACGTGGGCGATGCGCTCGATCTCCGGGCGGCTGTAGCGCATGGTGTCGAAGGCTTCCTCGGCGCCGGGGAAGTGGCCGTCGGTGGCCACGCGGCGGCCGCGCGGCTGGCCGAAGTAGATGTCGCCCGTCAGCTCGCGGATGATGAGGATGTCCAGGCCCGCGATCAGCTCGGGCTTGAGGCTGGAAGCGCCCACCAGCTGCTCGTAGCAGATGGCGGGGCGGAAGTTGGCGAAGAGGCCCAGGTGCTTGCGCAGGCCCAGGATGGCCTGCTCGGGGCGCAGCGGGCGGTCGAGCTTGTCGTACTTCCAGTCGCCCACTGCGCCGAACAGGATGGCGTCGGACTGCTGGGCCAGCTTCAGGGTCGATTCGGGCAGGGGATGGCCGTGGGCCTCGTAGGCGGCACCGCCGACCAGGGCGGATTCCATCTCGAAGGGGAGCTCGAGCGCTTCGAGCACCTTGACGGCCTCCGCGACGATTTCGGTGCCGATGCCGTCACCCGGCAGAACTGCGATTTTCATTGGATTGCTTCTCTTTTGATAGCTGCCTGCGCTGGTTTTGCAAGCGCTGCAGCCTGTTTCTATAGGTTTTTGTGGCGGCCAGGGCCTTCAGCCCGCCATGGTGTGGGCCAGCCAGGGCTTGGTCGCCAGGCGCTCGGCCTCGAAGGCCTTGATCTTCTCGGAATGGCGCAGGGTCAGGCCGATGTCGTCGAAGCCGTTGAGCAGGCAGTACTTGCGGAAGGCGTTCACCTCGAAGGGGATCTCCTGGCCCTGGGGGCGCACGATGACCTGGCGCTCCAGATCGACGGTCAGCTCGTAGCCCGGGAAGGCATGGACCTCGTCGAACAGCTGGGAGACCGTGGCTTCGGGCAGCACGATGGGCAGCAGGCCGTTCTTGAAGCTGTTGTTGAAGAAGATGTCGGCGAAGCTCGGCGCGATGATGGCGCGAAAGCCATATTGGTCCAGCGCCCAGGGCGCGTGTTCGCGGCTCGATCCGCAGCCGAAGTTCTTGCGCGCCAGCAGGATGGAGGCGCCCGCGTAGCGCGGCTGGTTCAGCACGAAGTCCGGGTTGGGCTTGCGGGCCGATTCCGGCACGCCGGGCTGGCCCGGCTGGTCCAGGTAGCGCCATTCGTCGAACAGGTTGGGGCCGAAGCCGGTCTTCTTGATCGACTTCAGGAACTGCTTGGGGATGATGGCGTCGGTATCGACGTTCTCGCGGTCCATGGGAGCCACGAGGCCTTTGTGAAGGGTGAATTTCTGCATGGTGTGGAGGTTTCTGTTTTATTGGCCGTTGCTCCAGGTGCCGCCCTTGATGGCGCCCACCGAGGCCTCGCAGCCCTCGCGCTTTTCCTTGAGGGCTTCGGCCGACTGGTTGTAGTAATAGGCGTCCACGGGCTGGCCCAGCAGGCCTTTGCAGGCGCCGCTGGCGGGCCGGGGGCATTGCGCCAGGAAGGTGACCTTGCCCGGCTTGTCTCCCGTCTGGGCCGCCGTCTGCGCAATTCCGTTGCAGCCGGCCTTGAGCTTTTCGGCCGGCACGGCGGTGGCGAACTCCATGCAGTCCTTCACAGCCGTGGGCTTGCCGGCGACGGTGACAATGCCTTCGATCATGCAGGCCCGGTCTGCGGACCAGGCGGCAACGGGGGTGGCCAGGCAGGCGGCGACGATGAGGGGCAGCAGGGCTTTCATGCGGCTTTCCTTTGAGAGGTGGGCAGGTTACTTGGCGGCACGCTCGATGGCGCTGCCGGCGCGCTGCACGTCCTGGCCCATGCCCTTGACGGTGTTGCAGCCGGCCAGCAGCGCGGCCAGGGCCAGCGCGAGCAGGGCGGAGAAGGTCTTCATGGTGGTTTCCTTGGGGTAGCGAGGCTCAGGCGAACTGGCGGATGTCCACGAAGTGCCCATGCACGGCAGCTGCGGCGGCCATGGCCGGGCTGACCAGGTGGGTGCGCCCGCCTGCGCCCTGGCGGCCTTCGAAGTTGCGGTTGCTGGTGGAGGCGCAGCGCTCTCCGGGCTCCAGGCGGTCGGCGTTCATGGCCAGGCACATGGAGCAGCCGGGCTCGCGCCACTCGAAGCCCGCGGCCTTGAAGACCTGGTCCAGGCCTTCGCGCTCGGCCTGCTCCTTCACCAGGCCGGAGCCCGGCACCACCATCGCCACCTTGATGTTCCTGGCGACCTTCTGGCCCAGCTTCTTCACCACGGCGGCGGCTTCGCGCATGTCCTCGATGCGGCTGTTGGTGCAGCTGCCGATGAAGACCTTGTCCACGAAGATGTCGGCCAGCGGCTTGCCGGGTTCCAGCGCCATGTAGGTCAGCGCGCGCTCGATGGCGCCGCGCTTGTTGGCGTCCTTTTCCTTGTCCGGATCGGGCACGCGGGCGTCCACGCCCAGCACCATCTCGGGCGAGGTGCCCCAGGTGACCTGCGGCACGATGTCGGCGCCGTTGAGCGTGACCACGGTGTCGAACTGCGCGTCGGCATCGGAGTGCAGCGTCTTCCAGTAGGCGACGGCCTGGTCCCATTCCACGCCGGTGGGCGACAGCGGCCGGCCCTTGACGTAGTCGATGGTCTTGTCGTCCACCGCCACCAGGCCCGCGCGGGCGCCGGCTTCGATGGCCATGTTGCAGACCGTCATGCGGCCTTCCATGCTCAGGGCGCGGATGGCGGGGCCGGCGAATTCGATGGTGTAGCCCGTGCCGCCGGCCGTGCCGATCTTGCCGATGATGGCCAGCACGATGTCCTTGGCCGTCACGCCCGGGGCGACCTGGCCGTCCACGCGGATCAGCATGTTCTTCGCCTTCTTGGCCAGCAGCGTCTGCGTGGCCATCACGTGCTCGACCTCGCTGGTGCCGATGCCGTGCGCCAGCGCGCCGAAGGCGCCGTGCGTGCTGGTGTGGCTGTCGCCGCAGACCACGGTCATGCCCGGCAGGGTGGCGCCGTTCTCGGGGCCGATCACGTGGACGATGCCCTGGCGTTTGCTCATGAACGGGAAGAAGGCGGCGGCGCCCACTTCGGCGATGTTCTTGTCCAGCGTGGTGATCTGTTCCTTGCTGATCGGGTCCTCGATGCCGTCGTAGCCCCGCTCCCAGCCGGTGGTGGGCGTGTTGTGGTCGGCGGTGGCCACGATGGAGCTCACGCGCCAGACCTTGCGGCCGGCCTGGCGGATGCCCTCGAACGCCTGCGGGCTGGTCACTTCATGCACCAGGTGGCGGTCGATGTAGAGGATGGCCGTGCCGTCCTCTTCGGTGTGGACGACGTGCTCGTCCCAGATCTTGTCGTACAGGGTGCGTCCCATGGCGGTCTCTTTTCTTGGCGTGGGGAGGAAAGGGGGAAGGGAAACGAAAAAAAGGGGGCGAAGGCGGGGCTACCGGCCGGCTGGTGCGGATTCTAGGAGCGCACCGGCGCTGGCCTCGGCCGTCTGCGTGGCCCGTTGCTGCGCGGCGCACAGATGCTCTGCCAGCAGGCGCGCGGTGACGGGCAGGGCCTCGAAATCGCGTGCCACCAGCTGCAGCTGGCGCTCGGCCCAGGGTTCATCCAGCGGCACGGATTGCAGCCGGCCGACGCCCTGCATCAGCGCGAAGGCCCGGTCGGGCAGCAGGCCCACGCCCAGGCCGTTGTCGATCATGCGGCACATGGCGTCCAGCCCGGTGACCTGGATGCGCTGGCGCAGCGGCCGGGCTGCATGGGCGGCGGCCTGGCGCATGGCCAGGCTGATGCTGCTGCCGCCATGCAGGCCCACGATGTCCCAGTCCAGCACCTCGCCGAAGGCTAGCGCCTCGCGCCCGGCCAGCGGGTGGCCCTGGGGCACGACCACCACCAGCCGGTCGCTGCGGTAGGGGCGCATCTGCAGGCCGTCGGCCGTGCCGGCGGCGGCGCCCGTGTGGCACACGCCCAGGTCGGCCGCACCTTCGCGCACGGCATGCAGCACGGCGGGGCTCAGGTGTTCCTGCAGGTCGATCTTGATCTGGCCGTGCAGGCGCGCGAAGGCACCCAGGTCCTCGGGCAGGAACTGCACGATGGCCGAGATGTTGGAATGCATGCGCACATGGCCGCGCACGCCGTCCGCGTATTCGCTGAGCTCGCCCTGCATGCGCTCCAGCCCGAAGAGCACCGTGCGGGCGTGGTGCAGCAGGCTTTCGCCGGCCGGCGTGAGCGTGACGCCCCGGCTGTGGCGGTAGAGCAGGGCGGTATCGACGGCGGTTTCCAGGTCCGAGAGCCGCTTGCTGACGGCCGATGCGGCGATGAACTCCCGCTCGGCCGCGCGCCCGATGCTGCCCAGTTCGCAGACGGCCACGAACAGCTGCAGGGAGGTCAGGTCGATACGGCGCGCGAAACTGCGCTCGGAGCTTTTCATCGGGGGTAGGGTGTTGTCGCTTCTCGTTCGGAGAAGAGAGGCGTATTTTCTTTCAAGGAAATACCGCTAGCCATCGTGGATGGAGATGTCGTCCATCGCGATGACATGGATAGTGCGCTCTGACCGCCGTCGCGAGGCGGATGCCCGCTTGCATCGTCCTGCCGTCCTGTCGAGGCTCAAAAGGGCGGCTTGCGCTCGTGAAAACTGCGCCTCCAGCTATGAAAAGAATAGCGTTAAGACCAGCTCCCCGGGCCAGACCCGGCACGGCAGGGCAAAAAAAACCGCTCCGGGCCAGGGGCGCGGAGCGGCTTTTTGTCGGATGCGGGGGCTGGCCCGCTCAGGTGAACAGATTCTTCAGCCGGTCGGTCCAGCTCTCGCCGCTGGGCGAGTGCTTGGCGCCGCCTTTTTTAAGCGACTCTTCCAGCTCGCGCAGCAGCTTGCGCTGGTGCTCCGTCAGCTTCACGGGCGTCTCGACCGCGATATGGCAGTACAGGTCGCCGGGGTAGCTGGAGCGCACGCCCTTGATGCCCTTGCCGCGCAGGCGGAACTGCTTGCCGGCTTGCGTGCCTTCGGGGATGTCGATGGCCGCCTTGCCCTGCAGCGTGGGCACTTCGATCTCGCCGCCCAGGGCGGCGGTGATGAAGCTCACCGGCACCTGGCAGTGCAGGTCGTCGCCGTCGCGCTCGAAGATGTCGTGCTTCTTGATGCGGATCTCGATGTACAGGTCGCCCGGCGGGCCGCCGTTGGTGCCCGGCTCGCCGTTGCCCGTGCTGCGGATGCGCATGCCGTCGTCGATGCCGGCGGGAATCTTCACCTCCAGCGTCTTCTGCTTCTTGACCTTGCCCTGACCGTGGCAGGTGGCGCAGGGTTCGGGAATGATCTTGCCCGTGCCGCGGCAGTGCGGGCAGGTCTGCTGCACGCTGAAGAAGCCCTGGCGCATCTGCACCGTGCCCGAGCCCTGGCAGGTGCCGCAGGTCTTGGCGCTGGTGCCGGGCTTGGCGCCGCTGCCGTGGCAGGTGTCGCACGACTCCCACGACGGAATGCGGATCTGCGCTTCCTTGCCGCGCGCCGCCTCTTCCAGCGTGATCTCCATCGCGTAGCTCAGGTCGCTGCCGCGATAGACCTGCCGGCCGCCCGCGCCGCGTCCGCCGCGCTGCTGGCCGAACATGTCGCCGAAGATGTCCCCGAAGGCCTCTGCGAAGCCGCCGAAGCCCTCGGCGCCGCCGCCCGGGCCGCGCATGTTGGGGTCCACGCCGGCATGGCCGTACTGGTCGTAGGCCGTGCGCTTCTGCGGGTCCGAGAGCATCTCGTAGGCCTCCTTGGCCTCCTTGAACTTCTCCTCGGCCGGCTTGGCGGCATCACCCTGGTTGCGGTCCGGGTGGTGCTTCATCGCCAGCTTGCGATACGCCTTCTTGATCTCTTCGTCCGAGGCGTTCTTGGGAACGCCCAGCACTTCGTAATAGTCTCTCTTGGACATGTCTTTTCGAGCCTCGTTGGAACAGGAACGCCGCGCTGGCCCCTGCGAGGGGGCCTGGCGCGGCGGCTAGCGGATCACGCTCGCGCGAGGATCAGCCCTTCTTCACTTCCTTCACTTCGGCGTCCACCACGTTGTCGTCGTGGGGCGCTGCACCGGCCGACGAGGCGCCGCCAGCGGCCGAGGCACCGCCGGCAGCTTCCGCGCCACCGGCCGCGGCGGCTTGCGCTGCCTGGGCGTCGGCGTACATCTTCTCGCCCAGCTTCTGGCTGGCGGCCATCAGCGCGGTCGTCTTCTCGTCGATCGCGGCCTTGTCTTCGCCCTTGAGCGCGGCTTCGAGGTCCTTCACGGCGGCCTCGATCTTCTCCTTCTCGCCGGCATCCAGCTTGTCGCCGTGCTCGGCCAGGCTCTTGTTCACGCTGTGGACGGCGGCCTCGCCCTGGTTGCGGGCCTGGACCAGTTCCAGCTTCTTCTTGTCGTCGGCCGCGTTCAGCTCGGCATCCTTGACCATCTTCTGGATCTCTTCTTCCGACAGGCCCGAGTTCGCCTTGATGGTGATCTTGTTTTCCTTGCCGGTGCCCTTGTCCTTGGCGCCCACGTGCAGGATGCCGTTGGCGTCGATGTCGAAGCTCACCTCGATCTGCGGCACGCCGCGGCCTGCCGGCGGGATGCCTTCCAGGTTGAACTCGCCCAGCAGCTTGTTGGCGCTGGCGATCTCGCGCTCGCCCTGGAACACCTTGATGGTCACGGCCGGCTGGTTGTCGTCGGCGGTCGAGAAGGTCTGCGCGAACTTCGTCGGGATCGTGGTGTTCTTGCTGATCATCTTGGTCATCACGCCGCCCAGGGTCTCGATGCCCAGGGACAGGGGGGTGACGTCCAGCAGCAGCACGTCCTTGCGGTCGCCCGACAGCACCTGGCCCTGGATGGCAGCGCCCACGGCGACGGCTTCGTCGGGGTTCACGTCCTTGCGGGGTTCCTTGCCGAAGAATTCCTTGACCTTGTCCTGCACCTTGGGCATGCGGGTCATGCCGCCGACCAGGATCACGTCGTTGATGTCGGACACGCTGATGCCGGCGTCCTTGATGGCCGTGCGGCAGGGGGCGATGGTGCGCTCGATCAGCTCGTCCACCAGGCTTTCCAGCTTGGCGCGGGTCAGCTTGATGTTCAGGTGCTTCGGGCCCGACGCGTCGGCCGTGATGTAGGGCAGGTTGATGTCGGTCTGCGAGGAGTTCGACAGCTCGATCTTGGCCTTTTCCGCGGCTTCCTTCAGGCGCTGCAGGGCCAGCACGTCCTTGGACAGGTCCACGCCTTGCTCTTTCTTGAACTCGGCGATGATGAAGTCGATGATGCGCTGGTCGAAGTCTTCGCCGCCCAGGAAGGTGTCGCCGTTGGTGGACAGCACTTCGAACTGCTTTTCGCCATCGACGTCGGCGATCTCGATGATGGACACGTCGAACGTGCCGCCGCCCAGGTCATACACGGCGATCTTGCGGTCGGCCTTGTCCTGCTTGTCCAGGCCGAAGGCCAGGGCCGCTGCGGTGGGCTCGTTGATGATGCGCTTGACGTCCAGGCCGGCGATGCGGCCGGCGTCCTTGGTGGCCTGGCGCTGGGCGTCGTTGAAGTAGGCCGGCACCGTGATCACGGCTTCGGTCACGGCCTCGCCCAGGTAGTCCTCGGCGGTCTTCTTCATCTTGCGCAGCACTTCGGCGGAAATCTGCGGGGGGGCCAGCTTCTGGCCGCGCACTTCGACCCAGGCGTCGCCGTTGTCGGCCTTGGCGATGGCGTAGGGCATCAGGTCGATGTCCTTCTGGACTTCCTTTTCCTCGAACTTGCGGCCGATCAGGCGCTTGGCGGCGTAGATCGTGTTCTTGGGGTTGGTCACGGCCTGGCGCTTGGCCGAGGCGCCGACGAGGATCTCGCCATCTTCCTGGTAGGCGATGATGGACGGGGTGGTGCGGGCGCCTTCGCTGTTCTCGATCACGCGGGTCGTATTGCCCTCCATGATGGCGACGCAGCTATTGGTGGTGCCCAGGTCGATACCGATGATTTTTCCCATGTTGTTCTCCTCAGGATCTGAATCTGAAAAATTGTGGATGACCGTAACTTGTGGATAACTCCGACGGCTTCAAGCCGGCCCATCCGAAAAAAATTGAAGTCCGTCGCGCGCTGCGGCAGGTGCGGGCTCGCGCTTACTTGGGCGCGGTGACGGTCACCAGCGCGGGGCGCAGCACGCGGTCGGCGATGACATAGCCCTTCTGCAGCACGGCGACCACGGTGTTGGGTTCCTGCTCGGCCGGCACCACGCTGATGGCCTGGTGCTTGTGCGGATCGAACTTCTCGCCAGCGGCCGGGTTGACGGCCATCACCTTGTTGCGTTCGAGCGCGGCGGTGAGCTGGCGCAGCGTGGCGTCGGAGCCCTCGCGCAGTTGCTCGGGCGTGGCGTCCTTGATGGCCAGGGCCGCGGCCAGGCTGTCGGCCACGGGCAGCAGGCTTTCGGCGAAGCTCTCGATGCCGAACTTGCGGGCCTTGGAGACTTCTTCCTCCGCGCGGCGGCGGGCGTTCTCGGCTTCGGCCTTGGCGCGCAGGAACTGGTCGGCGAGGTCGGCGCTCTTGGCCTTGAGCTCGGCCAGCTCGTTCTGCAGGCGGCTCAGTTCATCGGAGGCATGGGCCGCCATCGCGGCTTCGACTTCTTCGGGCGCGGGCTGCTGGGGCGCAGGGGCGTTGGCTGGATGTTGGTCGGACATGTCGATCGATGTGTGTTGGAACAAAAAAGAAGCGGTACGCGCGGGAGATCGGTGCAGGCCGCAGGATTTCAAGCGGCCGGGCCGCAATGGCGCCGCCGGCCGTGCCTGCAAGCCCCGGTCGGCCCCGCGAATCGGCCCGCCAGTGTACAAGCACGAGGGTGCGCGCTATAATCGCCGGCTTTGCCTTGCCACACTGCTTCAAAAGACGCAGCAGGTGGTGTCATCCAGAAGGAGTTTGCATGCGTCATTACGAAATCATCTTGTTGATCCACCCGGATCAAAGCGAACAGGTTCCAGCCATGCTGGAGCGCTACAAGGGCATGATCACCGCCGGCGGCGGCAAGGTCCACCGCGTGGAAGACTGGGGCCGCCGTCAACTGGCGTACCTGATCAACAAGCTGGCCAAGGCCCACTACCTGTGCGTGAACATCGAAGCCGACCAGGCCGTGATGGCTGAACTGGAGCACGCCTTCAAGTTCAACGACGCCGTGCTGCGCCACCTGACGGTCCAGAAGAAGAAGGCCGAAACCGGCGCCTCTTCCATGATGAAGACCGTCGAGCGCGAAGAAGCCCGCAAGGCCAGCCAGGCTGAATTCGCAGCCGCCGAGCGCGAGTCGCGCTGATCGGCAGCTCCAAGCCGGGAGATGTGGAAAATCGCGTCGCGCTGACGGCCTGTATCGGCGAGGCGAAGGCCTTGCGCTACACGCCGGCCGGATTGCCTGCGCTGGACCTGCGGCTCGAACACGAGTCGCAGCAGCCTGAAGCAGGCGCGCAGCGCGAAGTACGCGCCGCCGTGAAGGCAGTGGCGTTCGGCGCGCTGGCCGAGCGGCTGGCGCGGCAGGCTCTGGGGAGCCGCTGGAAGTTCCAGGGTTTCCTCGCTACGCCGCGCAACGGCAAGGGTCTGGTTCTCCACATCCAGGATATTCAACAAGATTAATTTTCAAGAGGTCCGAAAATGGCCACGTTCAAGAAGTTCAACAAAGACAAGCGCCCCAAGCGCAACACCCAGTCCCTGCTGTTCAAGCGCAAGCGCTTCTGCCGCTTCACGGTCGCTGGCGTGGAAGAGATCGACTACAAGGATGTCGATACCCTGCGTGACTTCATCGCCGAAAACGGCAAGATCATCCCCGCACGCCTGACCGGCACGCGCGCCATCTACCAGCGTCAGCTGAACACCGCCATCAAGCGCGCCCGCTTCCTGGCTCTGGTGCCCTACAGCGACCAGCACAAGATCTAAGGAGTCCGACCATGCAAATCATCCTGCTCGACAAGGTCGTGAACCTCGGCAACCTGGGCGAAATCGTCAAGGTCAAGGACGGCTACGCACGCAACTTCCTGATCCCGTCGGGCCGCGCCCGCCGCGCCACGGAAGCCAACAAGGCCGAGTTCGAAGCCAAGCGCGCCGAACTGGAAAAGGCTGCTGCCGCCAAGCTGGCAGAAGCCCAGGCACAAGGCGAGAAGCTGGGTGGCACGACCATCAAGCTGACGCAAAAGGCTGGCGTGGACGGCCGTCTGTTCGGCTCCGTGACCAACCACGACATCGCCGAAGAGCTGAACAAGCAAGGCTACGCTGTCGTGAAGTCGCAGATCCGCCTGCCCAACGGCCCCATCAAGACCGTGGGCGACAGCGCTGTGAGCGTGGCTCTCCACACCGACGTGGTCGTGGAAGTGAACGTTTCGGTGTACGGCGAAACCGCCTGACCACCCTCCACTCTGCATGAGAGTGCAGAGCGCAGCGAAGGCCGCCCCAGGGCGGCTTTTGCGTTTTCTGGCGCCTGCCGCATCCACCGCCTGTCAACGGTCTGTCAACGGCTTGCCCACAGGATTGTCCACAGCCGCCACCTGCGGCGGCTGCCTTCCCGGACGCTGAAGGAGTTGCTACACCATGTCTGCCGTGATGCCCCCCCTGGACGATGACTTCACGCCGCCGCCCGCGGCTGCCGCTGCCGCCGACCAGGCGGTCTCGCAGCTGCGCGTGCCGCCGCATTCCGTCGAGGCGGAGTCCAGCGTGCTGGGCGGCCTGCTGCTGGACAACAACGCCTGGGACCGGGTGGGCGACCTGCTGGTCGATGGCGACTTCTACCGCTACGAGCACCAGCAGATCTATGCGGCCATCGGCAAGCTGGTCAATGCCAGCAAACCGGCCGACGTGATCACGGTCTTCGGGGAGCTGCAGAGCCTGGGCAAGGCCGAGGAAGTGGGCGGCATCGCCTACCTCAACAGCCTGGCGCAGTACGTGCCCAGCGCCAGCAACATCCGCCGCTATGCGGAGATCGTGCGCGAGCGCTCCATTCTGCGCAAGCTGGTCACGGCCAGCGACGAGATCTCCACCAATGCCTTCAATCCCAAGGGCAAGACGGTGGAGAAGATCCTGGACGAGGCCGAGGCCAGGATCTTCGCCATCGGCGAGGAGGGCTCGCGCAACAAGCAGGGTTTCCAGTCGCTGGACACGCTGGTGATCGACCTGCTGGACCAGGTCCAGGAGATGGCCGACAACCCCATGGACGTGACCGGCGTGCCCACGGGCTTCGCCGATCTGGACCGCATGACCTCGGGCCTGCAGGCCGGCGACATGATCGTGCTGGCGGCGCGCCCCTCCATGGGCAAGACCTCGTTCGCCGTGAACATCGCCGAACACGTGGCGTTGAACGAAGGCCTGCCGGTCGCCATCTTCTCGATGGAAATGGGCGCAGCCCAGCTGGCGGTGCGTATCGTGGGCTCCATCGGCCGCGTGAACCAGGGCAACCTGCGCACCGGCAAGCTGACCGACGAGGAGTGGCCGCGCCTGACGGAAGCCATCGAGCGCCTGCGCACCGTGTCGCTGCACATCGACGAGACCCCGGGCCTGTCGCCGGGCGAACTGCGGGCCAACGCCCGGCGCCTCGCGCGGCAGTGCGGCAAGCTCGGCCTCATCGTGGTGGACTACCTGCAGCTCATGAGCGGCTCCGGCGCCGGCAGCGCCGACAACCGCGCGACCGAACTGGGCGAGATTTCCCGGGGCCTGAAGATGCTGGCCAAGGAGCTGCAGTGCCCGGTGATCGCGCTCTCGCAGCTCAACCGCTCGGTGGAGCAGCGCACCGACAAGCGCCCCATGATGTCCGACCTGCGCGAATCGGGCGCCATCGAGCAGGACGCGGACATCATCATGTTCATCTACCGCGACGACTACTACAACAAGGACTCCAAGGAGCCCAACGTGGCCGAGGTCATCATCGGCAAGCAGCGGAACGGCCCGACCGGCACCGTGAAGCTGTTCTTCCAGAAGAACCAGACCCGCTTCGAGAACCTGGCCCAGGGATACGGCGGCGACGACTACTGACAGCCTCCGCCGGCAGCGGCGGGGCTGTCCATGGAAAAAGCCCCTGGCGCTTGCTTGATGCGCAAGCGCCAGGGGCTCTTCTTTTCGTGGCACGCCGAGAGGGGCGCCAGATCGGGTTCTTCAGCGCGTGAAGGCCCAGGCCAGCAGCCCGGCCGTGGAGGCGCCCAGCAGCCAGGCCGCCCACACCAGCCGCTGCTGGCGCTGGCGCAACGCATCGACCGCGCGCACCAGCACGGCGTTCTGCTCGGCCAGCGACTCGATCAGCTGGGCCGATGCGCGCTGCTCGTCCTGCAGCTGCACCAGGGCGTCGCGCAGCACGGCCAGCTGGTCGGTGGTGGTCATCGTGACGGCGCCGCCGCCGGCACCCGCCGCTGCGGCTTCCATGTCGCTCGCGGCCCCCTTGCGGGTCGAGCCCATCAGGCGGCGGGCCGCCTGCAGGATCTGCGGCGTGGCTTCGATCACGTCGGCCCAGGGCACGAGCTTGAGGGCGGTCATCCAGCCGATGGCCATGCTCAGAGCACCTCGCTGGCGAAGTCGGCCAGGCGCGAGCGTTCGCCGCGCGCGAGCGTGATGTGCCCGCTGTGCGGCCAGCCCTTGAAGCGGTCCACCGCGTAGGTCAGGCCGGAGGAGCCCTCCGTCAGATAGGGCGTGTCGATCTGCGCCAAGTTGCCCATGCAGATGATCTTGGTGCCCGGGCCCGCGCGGGTGATCAGCGTCTTCATCTGCTTGGGCGTGAGGTTCTGCGCCTCGTCGATGATGACGTACTTGTTCATGAAGGTGCGGCCGCGCATGAAGTTCATGCTCTTGATCTTGATGCGGCTACGGATCAGTTCGTTGGTGGCGGCACGCCCCCATTCGCCGGCATTGCCGCCGTCGCCCTTGGCCAGGAATTCGAGGTTGTCGTCGAGCGCGCCCATCCAGGGGCCCATCTTCTCTTCCTCGGTGCCGGGCAGGAAGCCGATGTCCTCGCCCACGCTCACGGTGGCGCGGGTCATGATGATCTCGGTGTAGCGGCGGTCGTCCAGCACCTGGGTGAGGCCGGCGGCCAGGGCCATCAGCGTCTTGCCGGTGCCGGCCGTGCCGGCCAGGGTGACGAAATCCACTTCCGGATCCATGAGCAGGTTCATGGCGAAGTTCTGCTCGCGGTTGCGGGTGTTGACGCCCCAGACCGTGTTCTTGGCCGAGCCGTAGTCCTTGAGCGTCTGCAGCACGGCGGTCTTGTCGCGGATCTCGGTCACGCGGGCGAACAGGCTGGGCTCGCCCGGGGCCTCGAAGTACACGAACTGGTTGATCATCAGCTGCGGCACGATGGGCCCGCCGATGCGGTAGTAGGTGTGCGGGCCCTGCTGCCAGCTCTCCACGTTCTTGCCGGTCCTGGTCCAGAAGTCGGCCGGCAGCGCCAGCACGCCGGAATAGAGCAGGTCGCCGTCTTCGAGCGTCTTGTCGTTCTGGTAGTCCTCGGCGGCAAGGCCCAGGGCGCGCGCCTTGACGCGCATGTTGATGTCCTTGGACACCAGCACCACCTCGCGCGGCGCGTAGCGCTGGCGCAGGGCCTCGACCACGCCCAGGATCTGGTTGTCCGCCTTGCCTTGGGGCAGGCTGGTGGGCAGGTGGTAGTCGAGCGGCTCGGTCTGGAAATACAGGCAGCCGCCGGCCGCGCGCTGGCCGGTGGCGTCGAGCGCGATGCCCTTGCCGATGTCGGCGCCCTGCACGCCCACCAGCGCATCCAGCGTGCGGCTGGCCTGGCGGCCGTTGCGGGCGACTTCGGTCATGCCCTTCTTGTGGCCGTCCAGCTCTTCCAGCACGATCATCGGCAGGAAGATGTCGTGCTCCTCGAAGCGGAACAGGCAGGTCGGGTCGTGCAGCAGCACGTTGGTGTCCAGCACGAACATCTTCTTCGGGCCGGTGCTGCGCTGCTTGCGCGGGCGCTCGGCCGGTGCGGGCTGGGGGGCGGCGGCTGCAGCGCTGCGCTGGACGGCCTCGGCAGCCTTCGGCGCAGGGGTGGCTACGGGCGCGGGCGTCTTGCGGCTGCGGCCCTTGGCTGCGGCCGGCTGCTGCGGGGCGGCAGGCGTGGCGATGGCGGGCGCATCGGCGGCCGGCGCGGCGGACGAAGAGGAGGCCAGCACGGCGCTGCGGCGGCTCGGGGCCTGGGCCGTCTTGCGGGTGCTGCGGGCGGGCGCCGGGCTGGCAGCGGGCTCTTCGGCTTCGCGGGCCGGCGTCATCGCGTTGGACGATGCGTGGGTGTTCTGCAGGTACGCATCCGGGGAGAGCAGCGCGGCGCGCTTGGCGGGGGCGGGGGGCAGGGGCATGGGGCGGGGGCCTCGCTTGGGGAAGAAAAGGGAAGAGAGAGGGGTTGGAAGCGACGCGGGCGTCAGAAAGCAAAAAGCCGCCTGGAGACCAAGGCGGCTTTGGAGGGGGAGAGGGGCGTTGCGTCACTCAGAGGCATTGACCCATTATGCATATTCCCCATGAACGGCACGGCGAAGTGCCGCGGCTTTTCAGGCGGCTTTCTTCAGCGCCTTGATGGACTTGACGGCCTTGAGCACTTCGTCCACGTGGCCCGGCACCTTCAGGCCGCGCCATTCCTGCACCAGCACGCCATCGGGGCCGATGAGGAAGGTGCTGCGCTCGATGCCCTTGACCTTCTTGCCGTACATGATCTTGTTCTTGACCACGCCGAACATGTGGCACATCTTCTCTTCGGTGTCGGCGATCAGCTCGAAGGGCAGCTCCAGCTTTTCCTTGAAGTCGTCGTGCGACTTCATGTTGTCGCGGGACACGCCGAACACGGCAGCGCCAGCCTTGGCGAAGTCCTTGTACTTGTCGCGGAACTGCATGGCTTCGGTGGTGCAGCCAGGCGTGTTGTCCTTGGGGTAGAAGTACAGGATCAGGACCTGGCCCAGATGCGAGGTGTTGGAGACCTTGATCCCGCCGGTCGCGTTGGCTTCAAATTCAGGGAGGGGTTTGTTGACAACGATCGCCATGGCACTCAGTCTCTCAGGAGGGAAGTCGTTGGGAAATCGGGGGTGCGAGTGTGGTGTTGCAGCTAGACAGGGCCCCCGACCGCAACCCGGCATTTTACCCGGAAACGTGCTCTTTCTCGATTCGCAGTCTGTAACCAAAATCCACGGATCACACCGGTTCGGCGGTCTCCAGCAGCAGGGCCGCAGCCACGTTGCGGCCTTCGCCGGCCAGGATGTTGTAGGTGCGGCAGGCGGCCTGGGTGTCCATGGTCTCCAGGCCGATGCGGCGCGCCATCAGGGGCTGTAGCCAGGCCGGCGGCGGAAAGCGGTTGCGGCCGCCGCTGCCGAAGATGACCAGTTCGCAGTCCAGCTCGGCCAGCTGGGCGAAGTGCGCGGGCGTGAGGTCTTCGTAGCGGCTGCAGTGCCATTCGGTGCGCAGGCCGCCCGAGGTGATGACCACGCTGTGCGTGATGCGTTCGGCGTCGATGCCGATCCAGCCGGGCCCGTAGGCACTGATGCTCTGAGCGTCGGATCGGTCGGGCTGGAATTTCATGGGGGATGTCCGGGTGGTTGGCCCCGCGCAGGGGCCCGGCGTGCCGCAGGGCGCGGGGCCGGTTCCGTCGTATAGAACTGTGGTCAAATTATAGGTTTCACCGGGGGCGCGCCGTGCCCCGCAGGACCGATTCCCCTTCTCCTGGCGGCCTTTGGCGCCGCCAACCGCGCAGCATGAAGACCGTCCACAAATCCGCCAAGCTCAATAACGTTCTCTACGATGTGCGGGGCCCTATCGTGGATGCGGCCAAGCAGATGGAGGACGAGGGCCAGAAGATCATCAAGCTGAACATCGGCAACATGGCGCCGTTCGGCTTCGATCCTCCCGAGGAGATCCAGCAGGACATGATCCGCAACCTGCCCGACTCGGCAGGCTATTCGGACAGCAAGGGCATCTTCGCTGCGCGCAAGGCGGTGATGCACTACTCGCAGCAGCTGGGCATCGCCGGCGTGACCCTGGAAGACATCTACCTGGGCAACGGAGCCAGCGAGCTCATCGTGATGGCCACCAACGCGCTGCTCGACGACGGCGACGAACTGCTGGTGCCCATGCCCGACTATCCGCTCTGGACGGCGGCCGTGTCGCTCTCGGGTGGCAAGCCCGTGCATTACCTGTGCGACGAGGACGACGGCTGGCTGCCCAGCCTCGAAGATATCCGCGCCAAGATCACGCCCCGCACCCGCGGCATCGTGGTCATCAACCCCAACAACCCCACGGGCGTGCTCTACCCCAAGGAACTGCTGCAGGGTATCGTCGCCATCGCCCGCGAGCACGGCCTGGTGCTGCTGGTGGACGAGGTGTACGACAAGGTGCTCTACGAGGGCGCGGTCTTCACCTCCATGGCGAGCCTGTCCACCGACGTGCTGACGCTGACCTTCAATTCGCTCTCCAAGGCCTACCGCTCCTGCGGCTTCCGCGCCGGGTGGATGATCGTTTCCGGCCCCAAGCAGGACGCACGCGACTACATCGAGGGCCTGAACATGCTGGCCAACCTCAAGCTGGGCTCCAACGTGCCCGGCCAGTGGGCCATACAGACCGCTTTGGGCGGCTACCAGAGCATCAACGACCTGGTGGCCGAAGGCGGGCGGCTGCGGCGCCAGCGCGACCTGGCCTACGAGCTCATCACGGCGATCCCGGGCGTGAGCTGCGTCAAGCCCCAGGCGGCGCTCTACATGTTCCCCCGCCTCGATCCGGCCATGTACCCCATCGCCGACGACCGCCAGTTCTTCATGGAAGTGCTGCGCGCCACCCGCGTGATGCTGGTGCAGGGCTCGGGCTTCAACTTCCCCGACAACCAGCATTTCCGCATCGTGTTCCTGCCGCACGAAGGCGATCTGCGAGTGGCCATCGGCCGGCTGGCGGACTTCCTCGCACAGTACCGGCAGCGGCACGCCACTGCCTGACCGCCGCGATTTGCTTCTTTTTTGATAGCTGGCAGCGCAATCGGAAGGCGCGCTGCAGCCCATTTTGACCAGAGAGTTCTGATATGAAACCGATCCAAGTAGGCCTGCTGGGCATTGGCACCGTGGGCAGCGGCGTCTTCAACGTGCTGCAACGCAACCAGGAAGAGATCCGTCGCCGCGCCGGCCGCGGCATCGAGGTGACCATGGTGGCCGACCTGGACGTGGAGCGCGCGAGGGCCGTCGCCGGCGAGCAGGTTCAGGTGGTGGGCGACGCCCGCGCCGTCATCGCCAACCCCGACATCGACATCGTGGTCGAACTCATCGGCGGCTACGGTATCGCCAAGGCCCTGGTGCTCGAAGCCATCGCCGCCGGCAAGCACGTGGTCACCGCCAACAAGGCCCTCCTGGCCGTGCACGGCACCGAGATCTTCGCCGCCGCAGCCGCCAAGGGCGTGATGGTCGCCTTCGAGGCCGCCGTGGCCGGGGGCATTCCCATCATCAAGGCGCTGCGCGAGGGCCTGACGGCCAACCGCATCGAATGGATCGCCGGCATCATCAACGGCACCACCAACTTCATCCTGTCCGAGATGCGCGACAAGGGTCTGGACTTCGACGTGGTGCTCAAGGAAGCCCAGGCGCTGGGCTACGCCGAGGCCGACCCCACCTTCGACATCGAAGGCGTGGACGCCGCGCACAAGGCCACCATCATGTCGGCCATCGCCTTCGGCATTCCGGTGCAGTTCGACAAGGCCTACGTCGAAGGCATCACCCAACTGGCCGGCGCCGACATCAAGTACGCCGAGCAGCTGGGCTACCGCATCAAGCTGCTGGGCATCGCCAAACGCCGCACGGGCGAAGGCGCGGACGGCGTGGAGCTGCGCGTGCATCCCACGCTGATCCCGGCCAAGCGCCTGATCGCCAACGTCGAGGGCGCGATGAACGCCGTCGTGGTGCAGGCCGATGCCGTGGGCACCACGCTCTACTACGGCAAGGGCGCAGGCAGCGAGCCCACGGCCAGCGCCGTGATCGCCGATCTGGTGGACATCGCCCGCCTGGCCTCGGCCGACCCCGGCCACCGCGTGCCCTACCTGGCCTTCCAGCCGCACACGCTGGACCAGGCCCAGGCCGCCTTGCCCGTGCTGCCCGCCAGCGAATTCGTCACCAGCTACTATCTGCGCCTGCGCGTCGCCGACCAGGCCGGCGTGCTGGCCAAGGTCACGGGCCTGCTGGCGGGCGCCGGCATCAGCATCGACGCCGTGCTGCAGCGCGAGGCCGACGAGGTGGGCGGCGCTGATTCCGCGCAGACCGACCTGATCATCCTGACGCACGAAACCCGCGAAGGCACGATGAACGACGCCATCGCCCAGATGCAGGCCCTGCCCACCGTGCTGGCGCCCATCACGCGCATCCGCAAGGAAGAGTTGAACTGATGCTGTACCTCTCCACGCGCGGCCACCCGGACCGCAAGCATTTCTGCGACATCCTGCTCGAAGGCCTGGCGCCCGACGGCGGCCTGTACCTGCCGGAGCGCTACCCGCAGGTGGACGACGCCGCGCTCACCCGCCTGCGCACGGCCTACCACCAGCAGGGCTATGCCGAGCTCGCCTTCCAGATCCTCTCGCTCTACATCGACGACATTCCAGCCGCCGACCTGAAGCGCTTGTGCGAGAAGACGTACACGGCCGAGGTCTTCGGCACCGGCGAGATCGTGCCGCTGCGCCACCTCGAAGACGGCCTGTGGCTCGAAGCCCTGTCCAACGGCCCCACGCTGGCCTTCAAGGACATGGCCATGCAGCTGCTGGGCAACCTGTTCGAATACGAGTTGGGCCGGCGCGGCGAGCAGCTCAACATCCTGGGCGCGACCAGCGGCGACACCGGCAGCGCGGCCGAATACGCCATGAAGGGCAAGGCCGGCGTGCGCGTCTTCATGACCAGCCCGCACGGCCGCATGAGTCCCTTCCAGCAGGCGCAGATGTTCAGCTTGCACGATGCGAACATCCACAACATCGCCATCGAAGGCGTGTTCGACGACTGCCAGGACATCGTCAAGGCCGTGAGCAACGACCTGGACTTCAAGCGCAAGTACAAGATCGGCACGGTCAACTCGATCAACTGGGCGCGCCTGCTGGCGCAGGTGGTCTATTACTTCGCCGGCTATGTGCAGGCGACCGAGACCAACGACCAGAAGGTCAGCTTCACCGTGCCCTCTGGCAACTTCGGCAACGTCTGCGCCGGTCACGTCGCGCGCATGATGGGCCTGCCCATCGACCGGCTGGTGGTGGCCACCAACGAAAACGACGTGCTCGACGAGTTCTTCCGCACCGGCGTCTACCGCGTGCGCGGCAGCGCAGACACGCACGAGACCTCCAGCCCGTCCATGGACATCAGCAAGGCCAGCAACTTCGAGCGCTTCGTGTTCGACCTGCTGGGCCGCGACGCCGCGCGCACCCAGGCGCTGTTCGGCGACGCGCTGGCCAGGCAAGGCCGCTTCGACCTGAGTGCCGATCCGCACTTCGCCGAAGCCGCCACGCGCTACGGCTTTGCCAGCGGCAAGAGCACCCATGCCGACCGCTTGGCCACCATCAAGGACAACTTCGTGCGCCACGGCGTGACCATCGATACCCACACCGCCGACGGCGTGAAGGTGGCGCTGGAGCAGCGCGGCGACCCGGCCGTGCCGATGATCGTGCTGGAAACGGCCCTGCCCATCAAGTTCGCCGAAACCATCGTGGAAGCCCTGGGCCAGCCGCCCGAGCGCCCCGCCAGGTTCGAGGGCATCGAGGCCCTGCCCAAGCGCGTGCAGGTGATGCCTGCCGATGCCGAGGCGGTCAAGGACTACATCCGCCGCCACGTGCCCGAGGCGGCTGCGGCCTGATGCCCTGCCTGCCCGGGATCTATCTGGGCAGGTAGCTATTGTTTCAGTAGCAACGGGCGGCGCGCGCTGAGGCCCTGCCGGCCTGCCTGCCTTCCGCCGCAGCCGTTGCGCCCCACCCGCAGGAGTCCTCCGATGCGAGCCCCCTTGACACCGCTGGACGACGCTCTGGCCGAACTGCTGGCGCAGGCCGTGCCCGTGCTCGGCGTGGAGACGGTGGACAGCTTCGACGCCGACGGCCGTGTGCTGCGCCAGGACGCCACCTCGCCGCTGCAGGTGCCGCCCGCCGACAACAGCGCCATGGACGGCTACGCCGTGCGCGTGGCGGATCTGGCTGCGGCCGCCGATGCGGAACTCCCCGTCGTGCAGCGCATTCCCGCCGGCAGCGCGGCCCAGCCGCTGGCCGCCGGCACGGCGGCGCGCATCTTCACCGGCGCGCCCGTGCCCGCCGGTGCCGATGCCATCGTCATGCAGGAAGACTGCGAGCCGCTGGCGGACGGCCAGCGCGTGCGCATCAAGGCCCTGCCCACGCCCGGCCAGTGGATCCGCTGCGCCGGCGAAGACATCGCGCTGGGCGCACAGGTGCTGTCCGCCGGAACCCGGCTGGGCCCGGCCTCGCTGGGGCTGGCCGCCAGCATCGGGCTGGCGCGCCTCTCGGTGTCGCGGCGCCCGCGCGTGGCCTTGTTCTCCACGGGCGACGAACTCGTCATGCCCGGCGACGTGGCGCCCGAGCGCATGCCGCCCGGCGCCATCTACAACAGCAACCGCTTCTTCCTGCGCGCCATGCTGCGCCGCCTGGGCTGCGAGGTGACCGATCTGGGCATCGTGCCCGACCGGCGCGAGGCCACCCTCGACGCACTGCGCAGCGCTGCCGCGTCGCACGATCTGATCCTGACCAGCGGCGGCGTGTCGGTGGGCGAGGAAGACCACATCAAGCCCGCCGTCGAGGCGCTGGGCGAGTTGCGCCTCTGGCAGATCGCCATCAAGCCCGGCAAGCCCTTCGCCTATGGCCGCATTCATCACGCCGGGGGCGCGGCGCATTTCATGGGGCTGCCGGGCAACCCGGTGTCGAGCTTCGTCACCTTCTCGCTGCTGGTGCGGCCCTTCCTGCTGGCGCTGCAGGGCGCGTCCGACCTGGCGCCCCGTGCCATGGCCGCCACCGCCGCCTTCGACTGGCCCCGCGCCGACAGGCGCCGCGAATTCCTGCGCGTGCGCTGGACTGCCGAAGGCATGCTGGAGCGCTTCGGCAATCAGAGCTCGGGCGTGCTCACCTCCGCCGCCTGGGGCGACGGCGTGGTGGACAACCCCGCCGGCCAGACCATCGCGCGTGGCGACACCGTGCGCTTCATCTCCTTCGCCGATCTGCTGTCATGAGCCAGGACCCCATCGCCACTGCCGTCCCCCTCGCCGTCGAGGTGCGCTACTTCGCCTCCATCCGCGAAGCCATTGGCCGCGGCAGCGAAACCGTGCAGACCCGCGCCCCCACCCTGGGTGCGCTGCGGGCCGAACTCATCGCCCGCGGCGAGCCCTGGGCCACCGCCCTGGCCCCCGGCCGCGCGGTGCGCATGGCGCTGGACCAGACGCTGAGCGCTGAAGACGCGGCGCTGCGCGCCGGCGCCGAGGTGGCGTTCTTCCCGCCCGTCACGGGCGGCTGAGGCCGGGCGCCTTTCTTTTTTCGGCTCAGAGCCGCGCGAGCGCCTCTTCCTGCGCCGCAGCCAGCTCGCGCAGCCGCTGCGCCAGCGCCGGCGATGCGGGCGTCATCGGAGCGCGCAGCCCATCGTCCATCCAGCCTTGCTGTGCCAGCAGCGCCTTCACGGGCGCGGGGTTGGGTTCGGCGAACAGGGCCGGGATCAGCGGTGCCAGCGCCTGCCAGAGCGGCCGGGCGCGGGCCAGATCGCCCCGGGTGATGGCCTGCATGCATTCCACCAGCCGCTCGGGCCGCCAGTGCGCGCTGGCAGCGATGGCGCCTGCACCGCCCAGCGCCATCGTCGAAAAGATCTGTCCATCCTCGCCCGCCAGCACCTGCAGCTCGCCGCCTGCGATCAGCGCCTGTGTCTTGGCCGCGTCGCCGCCGCAGTCCTTGATGGCGCGGATGCGCGGGTGCGCCGCCAGGGCACGCAGCGTGGCCAGCTCCAGCGTGGCACCGGTGCGGTAGGGGATGTCATAGACGATGACCGGGCAGGCGCTGGCATCGGCGATGGCTTCGAACCAGTGGCGCAGCCCGGCCTGCGAAGGGCGGATGTAGTGCGGCGCCGGCAGCAGCAGGCCGGCGAGCGGGCGCTGGTTCAGCTGCTGCACGCGCTCCAGCACATGGCCCAGGTGGTAGCCCGACAGGCCCATCACCACCGGCAGGCCGTCCGCGGCGTCGATCACGGTGCCCAGCACCGCATCCTGCTCATCGGTCTCCAGCGCAGCCGCCTCGCCCGTGGAGCCGCAGGCGACGAAGCCGGCGATGCCGCTGCCGCGCAGGCGCTGCACCAGCGACCGCAGTGCGGCATGGTCGATGTGACCTCCCTGGAAGGGCGTGACGAGAGGAACCCAGAGGCCGGAGAAATCGGGCGTGGCTGGGGTGGCTGGCTGTGGGGTGTGGTTCATGGCGAATCCTTGAGGACGGAAGAACGACCGTTTCGGAGTACCGCCGGATGCATGCGCGCGGTGACCGTTCGGGCAGTCCGACCAGGGTCGGCAACAAGGGGAGGGGGTGGGGTGGGGCTGCCAGGTGGTTCCGTCGCTCATCCGGACGGAACCGCAGCTCCGGTCAGATGAGCTGTGGTTTCTTGGCTTTGCCTGCGCAGCGCACCGCCGCCGGCTGGTCGGCGGTCGGGAAGCGGTGCTGGCGCGAAGGCATGGCGAAAAGTATAGCCACGGCCGTGTAAACGTTCGCGTAAAGATTTCAGGCTGCGGGCAGTTCCGGGCTGCGCCACTCCAGCAGCTCCGCCAGCCGCAGCGTGATCCATCGCGCTTCTGGCGCGCTCACGCCCGAATCCGCCGTGTTCAGGCCGGCATGGATGCCGCGCAGGATGTCGGCCTCGGACGGGGCCTGGGTGTGATAGAGCGTCTGGGCCTGCTCCACCAGGTGGCAGGCCAGGTCTTCGCAGAGCTCGTAGCGGGCGCGCACGACGTCGCTGCGCTCGGTCAGGCGCTGGCGGGTGTCGCTATAGACGGCGATGAACGACGGCGGGACGTGGATCTGGTTGTCTTCTTCGGACATGCTTGGCGGTCCTGGGTTGGCCTCTTCAGTCCGGCACGAAGCGCGACTCGAAGCGCGCCATGTCCTGCGTCAACTCGAAGGTGACGAGCTGGCCCATCTTCATGTCGGAGAGGCGGCAGGCGGCGAACAGGCTGTACTTGCCGCTCAGGTCGAAGCTTGGCAGGTCGATGATCGCGTAGGGGTGGGGCACGAAGACCTCGTGCTCGAAGACCACGCGATGCTGGTTGCGCGGCGAGGGGAAAAGCTTGTAGCGGTCGGTGGTGATGGTCTGTGTGGCCATGTCGGGAGCGTTAAAGTGCGGGGCTGCAGGCCGTGGGCGGCTGCGGCCGTGCGCATGAAGGTCTGAGCATCTGGCGCAGATGATGGCATGGCCGGCCCTTTCAACGCATTTCCGCCGGCCTGCGCCGCCCGTGGGCCGCTTGGCGGGTACGGCCCTCGCACCGTCCGCTTCCTGTTTCCCCTTTTTCGATCACTTCGCAGACGACCTCACCGCATGGCCCGCAATCCCAACGAATGGACCCAGAAGATCATGGCGCTCGTCAAGGTCGGCAACGTGGCGGGTGCCACCGCGCAGATCCGCGTGGCGCCCACCGTGGCCGACCTGAAGCGCCTGCAGGCCGCGCTGGCCGCACCCGGAGCTCCTGCGGCCGGCCGCCAGTTGGAGACCGTGGTGGCCGAGCAGATCGTGGTGCTGTCGGCCCCGCGCCTGCACCGTTCGCCATGAGCGCTGTCATGAGCATCCCCATGCCCCGCGTCTCCATCCAGGCCGAAGACTTCGACGTGGCCGCCGAGCTGGCCGCGCTGCGCGCCGCCGATGCCCGCGTGGGCGCGGTGTGCAGCTTCGTGGGCGTGGTGCGCGACCGCAGCGACGGGCGCAGCGTGGAATCGATGGAGCTGGAGCATTACCCCGGCATGACCGAGAAATCCATCGAGGCCATGATCGACGAGGCGTTGGCGCGCTTCGACATCTTCGGCGCGCGGGTGATCCACCGCGTGGGGCTGCTGGCGCCGCTCGACCAGATCGTGCTGGTGGCCGTCAGCTCGGCCCACCGGGGCGCGAGCTTCCAGGCCTGCGAATTCCTCATGGACTACCTCAAGACCCAGGCCCCGTTCTGGAAGAAGGAAGCCACGCCCGAGGGCGCGCGCTGGGTGGATGCGCGCGTGTCGGACGATGCGGCGCTGGCGCGCTGGGGCATCCGCGCCGCGAATGCGCCTTCCCGCTGATTTGCTATTTATTCGATAGCATAATGCCCGCACGCATCAAGCGCTGCAGCTCATAAAGGCTGAAAGCCACTGTCCCGGATGATGCGCTGCCAGGCGGCGGTATAGGTCCGCACCCGCCCGGCGAACTGGCCCTGCGGTTCGAAGCCCACGTTCAGGCCCATGGCGGTGAGCTTCTCGCGCACGTCGGGCATGGCCAGGGCCTGCTGCAGCGCCGAGCCGAAGCGGTCGATGACCGGCTGCGGCGTGCCGGCCGGCGCGAACAGGCCGTAGTAGGGGTAGTCGTCCAGATGGTCGAAGCCCAGTTCGCCGAAGGTGGGCACCTGCGGCAGCAGCGGCTGGCGCTTGGCGCCGATGACGGCCACGATGCGCAGCTTGCCTGCGCGCTGCAGCTCGATCAGGTCGGGCACCGAGGCGATGCCTGCCGCGATCTGGTTGCCCAGCATGTCGGCCGTCATGGGCGCGCTGCCGCGGTAGGGCGCGGCCTGCAGGTCCAGGCCGTAGCGCTGCGCCATGAGCCGCACCAGGAATTCGGGAATGGACCCGGGCGCGGGCACGCCGATGGTGTCCTTGCCTCCGCGCTGGGTCTTCACCCAGCGCACGTATTCGTCCATGCTGCGCGCGGGCGTGGCGCCCGAGACAGCCAGCACGTTGGCGAAGGTGGCCAGGCCCGCCACCGGCACGAAATCGGTCGCCGGCTGGAAACCCGGGTTGCGTATGACCTGCGGCAAGATCGAGATGGTGTGGTCGTGCGAGAGTAGCAGCGTGTGCCCGTCGGGCGCGGCCGCCTTCAGCGCCTGCGCGGCGATCTGCCCACCCGCGCCGGCGCGGTTTTCGACCACCACGGGCGCGTGCAGCAGATCCTTGAGCTTCTCGGCCAGCAGGCGGGCGATGGCGTCGCTGCCCGCGCCGGCCGGAAAGCCCACCAGCAGGCGCACCGGCGCGCCCTGCGGCTGGGCGCTGGCCCAGCCGGCGGCCGTTGCCAGTGCGGCGGCGGTGAAGGTGCGGCGCGAGAGCAGGGCTGCGGCGAAGGCGCGGTGCGGGGCGTTGGGCGGCATGGCGGAAAGCTCCTGGGGGCGATGAGTGATCCGGACATTGTCCGACGGGCGGTGGCCGTCCGGCATGCCCCAATCCGGCTTGAATCCGCTCCGGCCGGCCGCATATCCATCGCAATCCGGAGGTTTTTCCACCATGCGACAAGACAAACTCACCACCAAGTTCCAAGAAGCCCTGGGCGATGCGCAATCGCTGGCCCTGGGGCATGACAACGCCTATATCGAAGCCCCCCACCTGCTGCTGGCCATGCTGCGCCAGGACGGAGGCCCGCGCGCCCTGCTGGAGCGTGCCGGCGCCAACGTGCGCGGGCTCGAATCCGCCGCCGAGGCCGCCATGCAGCGCCTGCCGCAGGTGCAGGGCGGCGACGGCGTGCAGGTCGGCCCCGAGCTGGGCCGGCTGCTGCAGGCCACCGAGAAGGAGGCCATCAAGCGCGGCGACCAGTTCATCGCGGGCGAGCTGTTCCTGCTGGCCGTGGCCGACGCCAAGGGCGATATCGGCACCCTGGCCCGCTCCAATGGCCTGACCCGCAAGAGCCTGGAATCGGCCATCGAGGCTGTGCGCGGCGGCCAGAAGATGGACAGCGCCGAGGCCGAGGGCCAGCGCGAGGCCCTGAAGAAGTACTGCCTGGACCTGACCGAGCGCGCCCGCGCCGGCAAGCTGGACCCGGTGATCGGCCGCGATGACGAGATCCGCCGCGCCATCCAGGTGCTGCAGCGCCGCAGCAAGAACAACCCCGTGCTGATCGGCGAGCCCGGCGTGGGCAAGACCGCCATCGTCGAAGGCCTGGCCCAGCGCATCATCGCGGGCGAGGTGCCCGAGAGCCTCAAGGGCAAGCGCGTGCTGAGCCTGGACATGGCCGCGCTGCTGGCCGGCGCCAAGTTCCGCGGCGAATTCGAGGAGCGTCTGAAGGCCGTGCTGAACGAACTGGCCAAGGACGAGGGCCAGACCATCGTCTTCATCGACGAGCTGCACACCATGGTGGGCGCCGGCAAGGCCGAAGGCGCCATGGATGCGGGCAACATGCTCAAGCCCGCCCTGGCGCGCGGCGAGCTGCACTGCGTGGGCGCGACCACGCTGGACGAATACCGCAAGTACATCGAGAAGGACGCGGCGCTGGAGCGGCGCTTCCAGAAGATCCTGGTGGGCGAGCCCACGGTGGAAGCCACCATCGCCATCCTGCGCGGCCTGCAGGAAAAGTACGAGCTGCACCACGGTGTGGAGATCACCGACCCGGCCATCGTGGCCGCGGCCGAACTCTCCAACCGCTACATCACCGACCGCTTCCTGCCCGACAAGGCCATCGACCTGATCGACGAGGCCGCTGCCAAGATCAAGATCGAGATCGACTCCAAGCCCGAGGCCATCGACAAGCTCGACCGCCGGCTGATCCAGCTGCAGATCGAGCGCGAGGCCGTGAAGAAGGAAAAGGACGAGGCCTCGCAGAAGCGCCTGGCGCTGCTGGAGGACGAGATCGGCAAGCTGCAGAAGGATATCGCCGACCTGGAAGACATCTGGACCTCGGAAAAGGCCCAGGCCCAGGGCAGCCAGCATGTGCGCGAGCAGGTCGAGAAGGTGAAGCTGCAGATCGAGGACCTGAAGCGCAAGGGCGACTTCAACAAGGTCGCCGAGCTGCAGTACGGCCAGCTGCCCGACCTGGAGCGCCAGCTCAAGGAAGCGCAGGCCAAGGAAGAAGGCACCGACGGTGCCGCCACGCCCAACCGCCTGCTGCGCACCCAGGTGGGCGCGGAGGAGATCGCCGAAGTGGTCAGCCGCGCCACGGGCATTCCCGTCGCCAAGATGATGCAGGGCGAGAAGGACAAGCTGCTCTTGATGGAAGACAAGCTGCATGAGCGCGTGGTGGGCCAGGACGAGGCGATCGCCGCCGTGGCCAACGCCATCCGCCGCTCGCGCTCGGGCCTGTCGGACCCGAACCGGCCCACGGGCTCGTTCCTGTTCCTCGGCCCCACGGGCGTGGGCAAGACCGAGTTGTGCAAGGCGCTGGCGGGCTTCCTCTTCGACAGCGAAGACCACCTGGTGCGCATCGACATGAGCGAGTTCATGGAAAAGCATTCCGTGGCCCGCCTGATCGGCGCGCCGCCCGGCTACGTGGGCTATGAAGAAGGCGGCTACCTGACCGAGGCCGTGCGCCGCAAGCCCTACAGCGTGCTGCTGCTCGACGAGGTGGAGAAGGCCCACCCCGACGTCTTCAACGTGCTGCTGCAGGTGCTGGACGACGGCCGCCTGACCGACGGCCAGGGCCGTACCGTGGACTTCAAGAACACGGTGATCGTGATGACGAGCAACATCGGCTCGCATCTGATCCAGGCCATGGTGGGCCAGGACTCGCAGGACATCAAGGATGCGGTCTGGGGGGAACTCAAGAACCATTTCCGACCCGAATTCCTCAACCGTATCGACGAGACCGTGGTGTTCCACGCCCTCGACGCGAAGAACATCGAAGCCATCGCGCGCATCCAGCTGCAGCTGCTGGAAGCCCGGCTGGCCAGGATGGACCTGGCGCTGCAGGTCTCGCCCGCCGCCGTGGCCGAGCTGGCCAAGGTCGGCTTCGATCCGGTGTTCGGGGCGCGCCCGCTGAAGCGCGCCATTCAGCAACGCATCGAGAATCCGCTGTCCAAGCTGCTGCTGGAAGGGCGCTTCCCGCCCAAGAGCGTGATTCCGGTCGATGTGGATCCGGTGCTGGAGCCCGGCGTGTTCCGGTTCGGCACCCCGCAGCCCGTGGGGGCTTGAGGCTCCGGGTCCAATATGGGTTGCGCGGCGTACCATGGAGACGCCGCGCAACCGCCAGAAAGGAGCAAGGTTTTGAATGATTTCGTAGCCGGACTGATCCGGTGGACGCTGCGCCTGTTCGTGGTGGCCGTGGGACTGGTCTTCTTCCTCAGCCTGCTGGCCGCGGCCGTCGTGCTGGCCCTGGTGTGGGGCGTGCGCGCGCTGTGGGCGCGGCTCACCGGCCGGCCCGTCACGCCCTGGACCATGCGCATGGACCCGCGCGAAGGCTGGAGCACGGTCTATCGCAGCACCGCCCGCTGGACGGCGCGCAGCGGCCGCGCCGACGCGCCGGCCGAGCCCGGAGCCCGCTCGCGCGAGCTGCCCGGCGCACGCGACGTGGTGGTGGACGTGATCGAGCCGCGCGAGGTGCGCTGACCGCCGCTGCCCGGCGCGCGCCGCGACTCCGGCCGCGCTGTGCCCCGTTCTCCGCGCGCGCTTGCTGCGCCGCAACAGGACACCGCCACCCTTACAGGCCGTTGCACGCCCGCTGCCTATGATGCTCCCATGACGCCAGCCGATATCCGCCACCAGTTCGAAGTCCAGCGCCAGGCCAGCCGCGCGCAGCCCGATGTGCCGCTGATGGTGCGGCGCGAACGCCTGCTGCGGCTGCGCAAGCTGCTGGAAGAGAACGGCCCCGTGCTGGCTGCTGCGGTGCAGGCGGACTTCGGCATGCGCTCCACCCGGCTGACCGAGGTGGCAGACCTGCTTCTGCTGCATTCGCAGCTCAAGCACACGCTGCGCCATCTGGCCCGCTGGTCGCGTCCGCAGAAGGTGCGCACGCCGCTCGTGCTGCAGCCCGCGCAGGCCTGGATCGAGCGCCAGCCGCTGGGCGTGGTCGGCGTGATCGCGCCCTGGAACTACCCCGTGCAGCTAGCGCTGGGCCCTGCCATCGCCGCGCTGGCGGCGGGCAACCGCGTCATGCTCAAGCCCAGCGAGCTCACGCCGCACACCTCGGCGCAGCTGGCGCTGCTGGTGGCGCAGTTCTTCTCGCCCGACGAATTCTGCGTGGTGCCGGGCGATGCGGCCGTGGCCGCGCTGATCGCCTCGCTGCCCTTCGACCACCTGTTCTTCACCGGCTCCACCGCCGTCGGCCGCAAGGTCGCGCAGGCAGCGGCGGCCAACCTCACGCCGACCACGCTGGAGCTGGGCGGCAAGTCGCCCTGCATCATCGATGCGGACTGCGATCTTCACGATGCAGCGCTGAAGATCGCGCACGGCAAGCTGCTGAACGCCGGCCAGACCTGCATCGCGCCCGACTACGTGCTGCTGCCGCGCGGCAGCGAGGCCGCCTTCGCCGAGGCCTACCGGGCCGCCGTGGCGCGGCTGTTTCCCTACTTCGAAGGCAATCCCGACTACGCTTCGGTCATCAATGCCCGGCATCTTGCGCGGCTGCGCACCATGCTGCAGCAGGCCCAGACGCTGGGCGCCGAAGTGCATGTGCTGGAACCCGTGCCGGGTTCGCCCCCGCCACCCCCGCAGAGCATCGGCGACGGTGTGGGGCGGCAGATGCCGCCGGTGCTGGTGTTCGGCGCCACCCAGGCCATGCAGCTCATGCAGGAAGAGATCTTCGGCCCGGTGCTTCCGGTGCTGGCCTATGAGCGGCCCGACGACGTCATCACGCACATCAACGCCGGCCCCAGGCCCCTGGCGCTCTACTGGTTCGGCCGCAGCGCGGCTGCGCGCGATGCCGTGCTGCGCGGCACGGTGAGCGGCGGCGTCACGCTGAACGACACGCTGCTGCATGTGGCGCACGACAACCTGCCCTTCGGCGGCGTGGGCGACAGCGGCTGGGGCGCCTACCATGGCGAGCAGGGCTTCCTGCGCTTTTGCCACCAGAAGTCGGTGCTGGCGCAGTCGCGCTGGTCGCTGGGCAGCATGGTCTATCCGCCCTACGGCGCGCGTTTCGACCGTCTCGTCGGCTGGCTGCGGCGGATGGGCTGAGCGGGCCTGCCGGCCGGCTGCTGCCCGGCGGGGCAGGGGTCATCGCCGGCGCCGCAGGCGGCCTCCTATAACCGAAGGATTGAGTTGAAAAACCATTTGCGGCGACAATGCCGCTCTTTTTCGTTTTTCCACTCGTTTCCGTTCCGTTCCTCATGTCCAGTATCCAGGTCCGTCCCGCGACCCTTCGCGACGCCAAAGCCATTGCCCAGATCCACACGCAATCCGCCACCGAGGCCTACCGCGGCCTGCTGCCAGACGACCAGCTGAAGTCTATGTCTTCCGTCGAAAAGCGCCAGGCCTACTGGCGCGAGGCCATCGAATACTGCGAACCGCAAGTGCAGGTCGCGGTGGACGGCGACAAGATCGTCGGCTTCGTCGGCTTCGACCGCTCCCGTGACGAGAAGTCCCGCCCCACCACCGGAGAAATCTGGGCCATCTATGCCGCCCCCACGCACTGGAACCAGGGCGTCGGCGTGGCCCTGTGGGACGCCGCCCGCGACGGCCTGCAGGAAGAAGGCTGCACCAACGTCACCGCCTGGGTGCCGCTGCGTAACGAGCGCGCCCTGCGCTTCCATGAAATGGCCGGCTTCAAGCGCGAGATGTCCACGGCCAAGACCGCCGTCGTCGGCGGCGTCAAGATCGAGGAAGTGCGCCTGAAGCGCCCGCTGAACTGATGCCCCGGGGCCCGGCCTGCGCTCCTCTTGCGCGGCCAGGTCCGGCAAGGCCTTCCCTCCTCACTGGCATGCGCGCATCCGCCCCGGGTGCGCGCATGTTGCTTTTCCGCCCCTCACTTGCTTCGGCGATCCGCGCATGAACCACCTCCATTGGCAAGACGCCTCCGGCCAGGAGCGCAGCGCGCTCTGGCGTGCGGAAAACGGCGTACCGGCACCGCGGCGCGTGCAGCTGGCCGACGACACCCTGGCCGCCGATACCGCCTACCGCCTGGCCTGCGAAGGCACGGCTCTGCTATGGGCGGGCGACTTCCAGAACGCCCGGCAGCTGCTGCAGGCCCTGGCACGGCGCGCCGATGCGCGCGGCAGGAAGCCATCGTCGCGCAGCCGCAGGCCGGCGCCGCCTGCCGGTGGCGTCTCTGTGGCGGACACGCCGGGCCAGGCCTTCCATCTGCACCGCCAGGCGCAGGCCCAGCGTGCCCGCACGCTGAGCCAGGTGCTGGTGCCGGTCGATGCCGACTACGGCATTCCGCTGCGCCGCGCGCCCGATCTGCGCGCCGTGTTCGCCGAGGCCTGGGGGCCGTCCACGGGAGAGCCCAGCGTGGTGTCGCTGCGCGAGGTGCTGGGACTGGTCGGCGCGCACGAATGGCGCAAGAAGGGCGTGCCCATCCCGTCGCTGGGAGAGGGCGCCCGCATCCACCCGCACTACGGCGTGTATTCGCCCGTGCGCGGCGAATACATCGACCTGGTGGCAGCTGCTCCGCTGCCTGCAGGCGCCGAGGAACTGGCCTTCGATATCGGCACGGGCACGGGCGTGTTGGCGGCCCTGCTGGCCCGGCGCGGCGTGGCCCGCGTGGTGGCGACCGAGCTGGACCCGCGCGCCCTGGCCTGTGCGGCGGAGAACCTGCAGCGCCTGGGGCTGGATCGCCGGATCGTGCTGCGGCCGGCCGACCTCTTCCCGGAGGGCCGAGCGCCCCTGGTGGTGTGCAATCCACCCTGGCTGCCGGCGCGGGCGAACGCGCCCATCGAGCGCGCGGTGTACGACGAGGACAGCCGCATGCTGCGCGGCTTTCTGGCGGGCCTGGCGGATCACCTGGCGCCCGGCGGCGAGGGCTGGCTGATCCTGTCGGACCTGGCCGAGCACCTGGGCCTGCGACCCCGCGAGCAGCTGATGGAGTGGATCGCGGCCGGTGGCCTGCGCGTGGTGCAGCGGCACGACGTGCGCCCGCGCCACGGCAAGGCATCGGATGCGACCGACCCGCTGCATGCCGCGCGGTCGGCGGAAGTGACCTCGCTCTGGCGGCTGGCTGCGGGCTGAGTGAGGCCCGCAGAATCCGCCTGCGGGCGAAGCTGTTTGAACGGGAGGAGCGGTTCAGGCCGGCAGCAGTTGCTGCATGCGTTCGCGCACCGATGCGGCCCGCTCTGCACCCGCCTGCACGGTGATTTCCGCCAGCAGCCCTTCGCCGACTTCGAGCATGCTTTCGCGGTCTCGCGCGGCACGCAGGGCTTCGCGGAACTGCTCGGCCAGTTCGGGGTCGCGGCGCGCGAACATGCGCTCGCACATGTCGAAGAGGTACATGCGGGCGCCGGCGAGCGAGCGCAGCGCATTCGTGGGGGCAGGCGCCGCTTCGGCGGGCTCGGCGGGGGCTTCGGAGTTGGAGTGAGCGGCTGCGAGCTGGGCCAGATAGCCCTGGCGAATCAACTCGCGCACCATCTCCGCGCCCAGGCCGTTGTACATCGCCTCCAGCTCTGCCAGCGGCCGGCCGTCGGCCAGCAGCAGCAGCGAACGCTCCCGCAGGCTCAGCGTGCGCACGCCAGGCGAGAGTTCGAGTCGGGCTTTGTCGGTTTTCTGCAGCAGCATGGAACGGTGGCCTGCAATGAGGCGCAGGGCGCATTGGACCTGCAGGCCGTGACGAGGGCATGACGCCGGTTCAAGCCAGCTATTGTGACGCTACATATTTAATAGCTGAATGCGTTTGATAATCAAGCGCTCAAGCCAGGTTTTACGCATGTTTTCTTCTTTCCTCCGGTTCTCTGCGCTGATGCGGCGCAGCTGCCCGGCCTTGCCTGGGCGGGGCTGGGCATGACGCTGTTGCTGGCGCCCATGGAAGGGCTTCTCGACTTCGTTCTGCGCGATGTGCTGACGCGCGTGGGCGGCGTGGACCGCTGCGTTTCCGAATTCATCCGCATCACCGATTCGCTGCTGCCCGACAAGGTCTTTTTGCGCTACATCCCAGAGCTGAACCACGGCGGCCGCACGCGGGCTGGGGTGCCGGTGCGCGCCCAGCTGCTGGGCTCCGATCCGGTCAGCATGGCCGAGAACGCTGCCCGGCTGGCAGCCCTGGGCCCCGAGGGAATCGACCTGAACTTCGGCTGCCCGGCCAAGGTGGTCAACCGCCACGGCGGCGGAGCGGCGCTGCTGCGCGAGCCCGAGCGCATCGCCACCGTGGTTTCCGCCGTGCGCCGGGCGGTGCCGGCGCATCTGCCGGTGTCGGCCAAGATGCGGCTGGGCTACGACGATACGAGCCTCACGCTGGAGTGCGCCCGGGCCATGGCCGAAGGCGGCGCCTGCGAGCTGGTCGTGCATGCGCGGACCAAGACGGACGGCTACCGTCCGCCGGCCTATTGGGAGCAGATCCCGGCCATCCGTGCCGCCGTAGCCATCCCCGTGGTGGCCAACGGCGAGATCTGGACCGTGGCCGATGCGCAGCGCTGCCGCGAAGTCTCGGGCGGCCAGGCGCTGATGCTCGGGCGCGGCATCGTCGCCGACCCGGGGCTGGCCCTGGCCATCCGCGCGGCCGATGCAGGCCGCACGGAGGCGGAGGCCGAAGCCGGCCTGCCCTGGGCCGCACTGCTGCCGCACATCGCCGATTTCTGGCAACTGGTGTGCGACGACCTGGAGCCGCGGCAGCGTGCCGGCCGGCTCAAGCAGTGGCTCAACCTGCTGCGCCGCCGCTACCCCGAGGCGGAAGCCGCCTACCAGCATGTGCGGACCATGACGGACCAGCAGGCGATCACGGCCTGGGTCGCGCAGCAGCAGCCACGGTAGCTCTCAGCAGCCGCTCACAGCAGATGGTCGGGCGCCAGCGGCGCCAGCAGCTTGAGGATCAGCCGCAGGCCCAGGCTGGTGTCCGGGTCGGTCGTGGCGTCCGGCAGGCCGCTGCCTTCCGGTGCATGCCAGCGCAGCGCGCCCTGTGGCCCATCGCGTTCGAGCCGCCAGGCGTTCTGCCGCATGGCGGCATCGATCTGCGCTGCGGCCTGGCGCGAAAGCTCGGCGCTGCGGATGAGCAGCGCGATCTCGGTGTTCTGCAGCTGCGAGCGCAGATCCAGGTTCATCGAGCCGATCACCAGCAGCCGCCCGTCGATCACCATCACCTTGGAATGCAGCATGGCGCGCGAGTCCTGCGCAGTGCCGCTGGCGGCCCCTCCACTGCCCGAGCTGCCGAAGGCCGAGCGCAGGCCGGCCGCATCGCTGCGCATCTCGTACAGCTCTATGCCCATGTCCAGCAGTTCCTGCCGGTGCCGCGCATAGCCGACATGGGCAATGGGCGCATCGTTGGAAGCCAGCGAATTGGTGAGGATGCGCACCCGCACACCCCGCGCCCGCGCCTGGGCGAAGGCTGCCTTCATGTCCTCGCCGGGCACGAAGTAGGGCGAGATGATGAGCAATTCGCCGCGTGCCAGCCGGATCAGCTGGAGCAGGCCGTCCACGACCGTGCCACCGGTAGAGGCCATGGGCACGGTCCCCGTCTGCAATTCCTTGCCGTCTCCTCGCCGGGCATGGTCCTGGCTGGGCCGGTCCTCTGCCGGGGCGGACCCGCCGCCCGATGATGATGGGGGGATGCTGCCGGCTCCGCTGTCGTCCGCATCAGGCGCTCCGGGCTCTTCCAATGGAATCTTGGTCGGCTTGTCCGCCAGTACCACGGCGGGAGCCCAGACGAAGCGCGCGCCCGCCAGATCCATGGGACGCGCGTTCCAGACGCGCGCGTACTGCTCCGGGGTGGGGCCGGCGGCAGCGTTGCTGGCGGGGCGAGGTTCGCCGTCAGGCGGAAGAGGGCGGCTGCCCTGGCCGGTGGCGGCATCTGCCTGGGGCGCTTGCACTGCGCCGCTGCCATCGTCGTCCAGCACCTGCGCGCTGATGCGGGCCAATTCCTCGCGCGTGATCAGCGACTGCACCGGATACGCCCGCTCGTTGTTCCAGTAGCTGTCGAAGCTGCGCGACATGTCCTGCACGATGGGGCCTGCTGCCAGCACATCCGTATCCACGAAGTTCGCCGCGTCGGAAAAACCGAAATACGCATCGCCCAGGTTACGCCCGCCGGTCACGCCCATGACGTTGTCGGCGATGAAGAGCTTGTTGTGCATGCGCTGCTGCACCCGCGAGAAGTCGGTGAGCGAACTCCAGAGACGCCCCAGCGGCGAAGCGCGCGAGCCCGCCACCGGGTTGAACATGCGCATCTCGATGCGGGGCTCGAAAGCCATCCGCATCACCAGCGCATTGCGGCCGGTGCTGTGGAAATCGTCCAGCAGAATGCGCACCCGCACCCCCCGCCTGGCTGCAGACACGATGCCGCGCAGCAGCCGCTCGCTGCTGGCATCGGCATGGATGGCGTAGTACTGCAGATCCAGCGTGCGCTGCGACTGCTGTACCAGGGCGAGGCGGCTGGTGAAGGCGTCCAGCGGGGAGTCGAGCAGCAGAAAGGCGGATGTACCGCGTTCGTCCGAGGTGGTTCGGGGCTGCCGGGCTTGCAGCGTCTTGGCGAGCGGAGTCGCAGGACTTGCCGCTAGCGCGTGGCTGACCGGGCGATCGACATGGGTGGGTAGGGAAGTGCTGCAGCCAGAGATTACTGTCAGTGCCGCCAGAAGCAGGCTGGCGCGGAAAGAGTGCCTGAAGCGCGATGGAAACATGCTTGCTGGATGCTTGGCTGAGGGTGCAGCATGTATAGCGTGAGCAGGACGCTTAGCGTGTAAGAGGGCAACCGCAGTTTGCAGAAACCGGCAGCGCCCAGCACAGCAGCCCTTTCCTGGAGCGATGCTGCTTTTCTGACTTCGAGTCTGGTAGTTTGCTTCGGGTATGAGGCAGCACCGGCTCGCCGGGCAAATTTTCCGCCAGAGGCGACTGTCTTGTCGGGCGCTATGCTTGGGATCTTTCAGTCGTTTTGTGTGCCGGAACACTGAGTATCGGTGGCGGATGTGGGCTTGCAGGTACGCAAGCGGCCGGTACTGGACAGCTTGACTCGGCGTGTTTGCTCCAGGAGATCCTGTCCCGATAGATCGGTTCGTGCGATGGAAATGGTCAGCGCACCAAAGCCGCCGCTCTTCGTTACCGGATAGCCGGAGCTGTTGTAGAGGACATAAGGACTCCCCCCCCCTGCGGTGCCGGTCGCAGACACAGTGAAGTAGCTTGGCAGGGCTGGTTGCTCCAAGGTAACGAGGTCCGTGCCGTCCGTATAGTTGCTGTCGCTGTTGGTATCGACGAAGACTCTCCATCCGGAGGCCCACGTTTGACCGTCTCTTGGTACCACCATGGCGCCTAGACCACGTTTCATGGCTTCCGTGCGGGCCGTATTCAGCGCTGCCACCAATCCATTGGCCTGAGAGATGAGTTCGGAATTGCGCTTGAATGCTAAGAAGCTCGGGGCTGCCAGGGTCAGCATCACTGCGGCAATGGCCAGCGTCACTATCAGTTCGATCAGCGTAAAGCCACGCTGATTGTTGCGAGGCCTTTGGTCACGCTGCGGACGCGGGTGGGATTTCATGGCCAGCACAGCTTCGGATCGGTGGTCGTGCCAGTGCAACTCTTTATGCCTGTACTTGTGATCTGCAGGTTGCCTGCCTTTGGATCGGACTGCCTAGGCTGTGCGACCAACATCACGCACTCCGACAGCGCTAGGGTACTGCTGCAGGTCGTTGCCGACAGTATGTAAGAACCGGTCGTAGGGTTGTCGCCTGAATAGGTCTTGAACGGGATAGTGAAAGAAGAGTCGATCCCGCAACTGGCGTTGGCCTGGGTGGCGGTGGTTCCGCTGTTGTTGGTGAATGCCAAGTAGCAATTGCGCTGCGTCATGAAGCGTTCCTGCTGCTGCATCAACTCCATCAGGGCGGTCCGTCCCTCTGCTCTTCGGCCTTTCAGTATCGACTCTCGATAGGACGGATAAGCGATGGCGGCGAGTATGCCGATGACCGCTACGACGATCATGAGTTCGATGAGCGTGAAACCTGCATCGCAGCGCGATGCGGGATGCTTGGCGTTCATGGATTGAGGCCCTTGTTGCGGAGGTCGTTGTAGTTGTAGATCTGGCGCCAGCTAAGCCGGCCGAACTCTTCGGGGTCTTGGACTGAGAGGCCAGAGCCAGGATCAAGGCCGCCTGCGCCCAATTGAAGGCTTGTGGGGTTGAGGATCCGCACGGAGCGGCCGGTGCTGTCGAAGGGCGGCGGCTTCGAGCCGTTGTCGGGCAGTATGTCGATATTGGCTCCCAGCATGCCGACTAGCGAGGTGCGCGCCCGGCCTGTGCCGTTGGCGATATTGATCATGTATTGCCTGCCTGAGCTTTCTCCGGCCACGCAGACGCCGGTCGTGCCAAACGTTCCCGGAATGCCTGTGCTGAAGCTTGCGAGCTGACCGGTAATGGGTCTTATGTTCGTGAATACGCGTTCGCCCGAACTAGGCAAGTCCAAATACCAGCCCGAACGCTGAGTGGTGTCGTTAGCGCTTTTTGGCCGGCCCCACGCAAAGCTCGGGACAGAGACCGTGCCGGCAGTGGTGTCGATGGACCCCTTGATCAGTCGGCCCCGGCCCGAAATAGCACTCCCGGAGTTGCCTCCGTCCGAACTGGTCGATCCATCGTCGTACAGCACGTAAATCGACTGTTGCTTGGTCGAGGATATGTCGCCGCTCTCGAGAAACTTGCCCGTGCCAATCATCACGAAGAAGGTCTGGAGACCCTGCACCTTCGGTCCGGTGAAGAGCGCCGGCGCGGTCGTGATCGGTTGCACGTTGCCGGAATCATCCATGGCGATGAACATTGGAGAAGCTGTGTTGCCACTGGTCTTGAATGAACTCAGACCGTTGGCAGTCCACAAATTCGAGCTCTTGTACTTGGCTGGGTTCTTGGGGTCAGGGTCGGTGAAATCCAGCTTCCAGAGCTTGCCGTGCAAATCTCCAGCATAGATCTGGGTAACTTCCCCGCCCTGAGCGTACAGCGCACTGAAGCTCGTGATGCCGGTAGGTATCCCCGGAGTCGGTGGCGTTGTCGTGGAGTTGCCGGCGGCGAGGCTGCTATCGAAAGGCAGCGATATCTTGAAGTAATTGCTACCCAGGTCCCAGCGGGCATTGCTGGCCTTATCCAAGGCCAGCATGAACAGCGTGGGGTTGGCGCTTCCTCCCGTGGAGGTGGCCGCATTGTTGTAGTTGTTTACCCCGCTGGCGACGACGGCGAACCATCGGTAGGTTCCGACGCCGGTCTTGAATTTCATGATTTGCGGCGCACCGACTACGAAACCCATGTCGGCATCGTCGCTGTCCGTAAACTCCCACATCACGTTCGACGCGCTGAAGGATTCGGGCTTGGACACGTCCAATGCAAACACGCCACGGCCACCGGTCCCCGTCCCGGAAACCAGCACCGTCTTCCAGTCCGAAGCAGCGCCCGCGCCGGATGTGAAGGCGACCTGAGCCTCCCCTACAGTGGAGGGGGCGTCCACATAGGACTGGTGGTTTGTGGCGTAGGTGCTTGAAGTGAGCGCGGATAGCTTGGGGCCCATCCAGCTGGGAATGTAGGAGAACAATTCGTCTCCTGCGATCACGCTTTTGCCAGTCACAGTCTGCGCAGCGAAGGCGTGGAGCATCCCGTCGTTCGAGCCTGCGAAGACCGTCGGAACGCGCTGGTCATTGGCCGCACGGAAAAGTGCATAGCTGTTACCCGAAAACGAAGTGCTGGGAGGTCCAGAGTAGGTCACCCCGGAGTTGATGATGTCGCCCAGCACCTGCGTGCGTATGCGAAAGCCATTGCTCCCTTCGTCGTTCCTTACGCCACGTAAGTAATTCAGCCGTTTCTGGCCCAGGTTGTCGGGGGTCGATGTGGGCGTGGGCAGATTCAGCCAGCCGACGAGCGGCTTGCCCGTAATGCCTGCCCAGGTGAAAGCGGTCGCTGCGAATGTGGTCGTGGAGGTATTGCTTTGGTGCCCCACAAATATATTGCGATTGTCGGGCGTGATGAATTTCAAGCGATCTGCAGCACTCCAGGTCACCGCACCGAGCGAGGGTACGCCGTTGGTAAGACTGAGGCTTCTGGCGACGACGTCGCCGCTCCAGGTTTCGGTATTGAAGTTGGCCGAATAGAGGGCGGTAGGGCTGCTTGCGGAAATGCTGCGCGACTGTACGGCACCTTGGGAGATGCTCAGGGCATTGCTGCCGGCACGCGCAAAGATCTCATCGAAAGCTTTCAGTACGCGTCTGGCATCGCTTTGCAGGTAGTAGGTCGATGCTTCGCCCTGCGCATCTGCCTTTTGCCAGACATCATTGCTGTTCAATCCCGTTCCCTGGTTGATGAACGGATTGCCGTAATTGTTGTAGGGCGATCCGTTGCCCTTGGGGTTGGCTGCCGTTACTCCAGGGTTGACCTCAAAGCCTCCATATTTCGAAGCCATGAAGAATTGGTTTCTGTATTGCCGCACGGCAGGGTCGTTCTGCGCGCCATATTCATTCACGTCGAACGTGAATGTCTTGACCCGCAGTCCGGGGCGCTGCTTGTCGGGGGCGTTCGTCCATGCAGTGCCACGGATGTCATGGGTGTGGGCCCAGTATGCGTAGCCCATGATTTGGCTGTTTTGCGAAGATGACGGGACATTGTTGTTCGCCCCGTTGGGGTTGCCGGTAGTTCGAGCCTTCCCTGCACCATCCAGGTATGTGGTGGTCAGATTCTTCTCGAACGCCTGAACCGTTTGATGCCAAGTCCTGAAGTTCTGTACGTTGTTGGCATCATCGTTGGCTGTCGGGATATTTCTCCAGTTGCCGTCGTGAGTATTGATGTCGCCGATCACGACGATATTGCTGCGCAGGCAGGAGTAATCATCCGTACGGCTGCGTGTGCCCCCATAGGGATCGATGGCGCTCCAGTCTGTGTAGACAGGATAGCCGTCATAGAAGGCATTGGTCTTCGAGGGGGTGCCGAGATTCGATATTGCGTCAGGCGTAGGGGGAAGTCCCTGCATGTAGCGCAGAGCCTGATAGTAGAGCTCTCCTACCGGGTCATACATCTTGTAGCGTCCGGGCGTGGGGCCGGTCCGCCCGAACTGGTTGAGATAGTTGATGACACCGCTGACACCGAAGGTGGTGTCATTTTCGGGGTTCTGCGTGAATACTCCGGTAATAGGGTCCCATTCGGCCCTGCTGTTGGCTGCCGACTCTTCGCGTCCCGTCGCATCGAAGGTCTTTTGGCCCACGTACTTCATCGGGGCACGAAGGACCCCACCGTAGCGACCATTGTTATAGCTGGCTGTTTGATCCATCAAATAGCCGAAGGCGGCCAGACGTAATTGATCGGAGTATTTCTGAACGACTCCGGAAGGCTTGTACCTGCCGCTCGGGTAGCGTTGGCATAGACCATAATCACGGTTGTCCAGCAGATTGCCAGACGTGTCGATGTCGCATACCTGGACTCGCGCATAGAAGAAACCGTCGGAGTTGAGGGTGCCACCTGGTTTCCATGTCCCGGTATAGTTGACCAAATAGCAGGCCTTTCCTGTCCCCGGCGCAGGGTCGCCGAAGAATTCATTGGTACAGGCCACGCCGTCCTGTGCAGGCGCGACGGCCCAGCGGGTGCCTGCTCCGTACCAGACCTCTTTCTTGCTACCCGTAAAGGTGCAATTCCCGTTTTCCCAAGAGCACCATTGTGCAGATGAGGGGAGCGCGCTGCCGGTATTCACCACCGGACCCATGGATGAATAGGCTCGCGTGTCGTCGCAATTGCCGGCCATATTTCCTGCGGCCCGGAAATAAATGCGATTCAGCGTGTTGGCAATCCAGATGTCATTGCCTTTCGCTTCCTTGATCATGCTCTGCGGAATGGCTCCCCAGTAATTCTTGGCTCCCCCGCCACCGCTGACCAGCCGTTTACCGGGGAAGTTGGTGCTGTTCCACATACAGACGGGATCATTGTTGGGCAGCACGGCGCGCTGAAGCAAGGTCAGATCTTGTGTGTCGATGTAGCGGTCGCCTCCAGACAGGGCCAAGCGCAGCATATCCACGGCGGAATTGCTTGCCCAGTTGAGAAAGTTGCCGCTGAAACCATCGCTGCACTGCCGTTGGTTGGCCGCGCCCGTGCGATAGAAGCGCTTGTAGTCGGATTTCGTTTTCCCCGAGGCGACGGTTTCTGTGGGATTGTCGTTATAGGCGTAGCATCCCTCGGCATCGTAGTAGCCCAGATATTCGTTGGTATTCTGATAGGTGTCATCGAGAGTTGAATTGACGCCTGCTAGGTATTGGGCGCCTACCGTAGGGTATTCGACCGACAGCGCCAGGGCCATGGTCGGCTTGTCCGTGGGCTTGGCGGCATACAAGGGATCGCCGGAAAGATTGGTCAATGGAATCTGCGCGTTGCTGACTGTGCCACGCGCGACGAATGAAACGGTTGCGACCAAGGCCAACGCAAGCGTTACGCCTGCCATGAAGCCCTTGATACCGAGAGGAAAGCGTTTCATGACGGCTTCTCAGTTTCTGTAAATCATTTGAACGACTGCACGCGTATTGGCGTTCGGTCCCGAGCCCATGGCGGTTACCCGATAAACGTATTTCGTCCGGTTCTGAGGATTGGTGGTGAATGCGGTAGTCGGATCACTCAACAGTTCGATAACATAGCGCGGCTTGACTGCGGGTTGCAGGCCGGCGCTGCCTGCGGCAAAAGACCGGCCCGTGAAGGTGCCAAGTTCAACCGTGTGTGCATTGGAACTGGTGTCGGTGAAATCCACGGCCAGCCAGTCCGGCAATGCAGAGCCTTCTGCATTGCTGCACAGGCCCTGTGTGGGGCCTGCTCCGCCACAGCCCGGCAGGAACTGGGACGCATCCTGCGCGCCGGCCTTGAAGGCGAGAGCCCGCGTTGTTGCCGGGGCAGGTGCTCCGGAGGCGCTGTTGCTGGCTGCCGCCGAATATTGGCCCAGGATGTCCAATTCTGCATCTGTCAGCCCGGCCTCTGCGGATTGCCAGGCGATCTGGATATCGCGGTCGTTACGGGTGGCCTTTTCGCCAAGCACCGAGATCTGGATGCCCGCCACCCCCAGAATGGACGCCACGACCAGAATCATCAGGACAACGATGAGGGACAGGCCCTGTTGGGAACGGGCATTGCGTGACCGGCACGTGTATGCCGCCGGCTGAGCGATGGAGGGGGCGAATTGACGCATCAGGAAGTCCCCTGCGGATTGCGCAGATGCACCGTGAAGGTGACTACTTGACGAAGCCGGCCGTCGGGTGCCGGAGTGAAGTTGCTGCCAGCGTCATTGTTGGTGTCTGAAAACAGGCTGCCGGCCGCTCCGCCGCTGCTGGCTGCGATGCCCAGGGGATAGAAGGTCTGTTGCGTGCTGCGGTCCACGGCCGAATTGGCGGAAGCACGCAGCACCATGCCGATACGGATGCTGCGCACGCGCTGCCAGTTTGCGGCCGTCACCGCATTGTTCCCTGCTACGGTGAGTTGGTCGGCACGCAGATATCGCTCTGTAACGTTGTCCGCAGAACTGGCCGCGGGCATGGTCTTGTTACCTGCGGGGATGCCATCGACGCCATAAAGCACCTGGAAGTCCTCGACCCCTTTGACCAATGGCTGAGGTGTGGATGCGCTGCCACCACCTAATGGCCAAACGGCGCACATCAAAGTCGGCTCGTTGTCGGATGGACTGATGCTGACGTACAGCACATTGGTCACCCGGTCGTAAGGATCGGTGGGAACTCCCTGGGGCGCCATTCCCGAGCAGTCGATCATGGCGCTGTCCGAACTGGCTGTGTTGACGCTGGATACATTGGGCTGGAATCGCAGCACCAGAACATCGCTGCCATTGACGCCTGAGCCTCCACTGGCATCTACCCACGCGTCGCCGGCCTTGCGCAGACTATTGTTGAGGCCGTAGACGAAGACGTTCGGGACATTCGTGGAAGCGCCTTGGAGCGCGGCGATATTCGGGGGGGGCGGTGACGCAGAATTAGCCAGATCCTCGAATCCTGCCTGTACTCCCAGCCGCTGCAGAACATCTTCGGCAAAGCGGGCGCTATCGCGCAGTTGCGCCGCAGCATCCACACTGTTGAATCCGTTGCGTGATATCACCAGCGCCGTCGATGCGGCCAGCACGACCACCAAGCCTATGACCAGCGACACCATCAGTTCGACGAGCGTCAGGCCTTTCTGGGCCCTGAGGCTGGTATGGGTAGCAGGATGCGAGTTGCGTTCCGTTGTCATGATGCTTGCCTCAGGAGTTCTTGGCTGCGACTGGCACGATGATGTAGGGGCGGCTGTTCTGCGCGCTGGCACGCTCGACCACGGCGTCACCGGTCTTGCTGCGGTCCAGTGAATTGCGTGTCCAGCCCAGCTTGACGACCGCCGTGGGATCTGTCGCGCTGCTGCTGCCATCGCAGGCCCAACGTGGCATGCCGGTGCTGTCATAGGGACTGCTGTCGAAACACACCACGATGCGCGCTCCTGGCAAAGCCTGATTCACACGGGCTACCCAATCCATCATTTCCGACTTGGCTACCGCCGTGGTGTCGGGGCACCCGCTGGTGGCGTTGGCCACACCAAGGCAGTTCTCGTTGTAGGGGCCGGTGCTGCTGTCGAACAGGTACGGGTTGTCGTTGGGGTTCTGCTTGACGGCGACGAGGTTGTTGTCGCGCATCAGTTCGGATAGCTCTCTTGCGAGATTGGCCGCCTGTGCCTGTTGACGGGAGTCACGATTCGCCTGCAGCGCGAAGGCCTGTACCCCCACCATGCCCAGGAGCCCGAAAGACAGCACGACCACTGCGACCAGCACCTCGATCAGAGTGAAGCCGCCCGCAGCCCGGAGGCTGGCGGCGCGGCTTGCTCTGCTCGGAGGCTTGGCGGCGGGGCGTAACAGATGGTGTCCAATCATGCGTCGATGTTAAGCGGGGCGCATGGGGCGACATGACCGCTTGGCGGCTTGTAGCCACCGATCAGCGCAAAATCGGGTGATGAATACGGCCAAAACTGTGAACGAACCGCTTTTTTCCGACGGGCAGTGGATGGATGTCGCCCTGGAGCAGGCCGCCCAGGCACTCTGGCGCACCTCTCCCAACCCTCGCGTGGGTTGTGTGCTGGTCGATGCGCAGGGCCGGGAAATCGGGCGTGGGGCAACGCAGCAGGCGGGCGGCGCCCATGCCGAGGTGATGGCGCTGCGCGATGCTGCCGCGCGGGGGCTTTCGACACAGGGCGTGACGGCCTATGTGACCCTGGAGCCGTGTTCGCACCAGGGCCGCACAGGGCCTTGCTGCGATGCACTGGTGGCCACCGGGGTGGCCAGGGTGGTCGCCTCCCTGATGGACCCCAACCCGCTCGTCGCGGGCCGGGGGCTGGATCGTTTGCGCAGTCACGGCGTGCAGGTGGAGCTGGGGCTGGGGGCTGAGGCTTCGCGCGAGCTCAATCTGGGCTTCTTCAGCCGGATGGTGCGGGGCAGGCCCTGGGTGAGGATGAAGGCTGCGGCGTCGCTGGATGGCCTGACCGCGCTGTCCAATGGCGAGAGCCAGTGGATCACCTCGCCCGCTGCCCGCGCGGACGGCCATGCCTGGCGGGCACGGTCCTGCGCCATCCTGACCGGCATCGGCACCGTGCTGGCCGATGACCCGCGTCTCGACGTGCGGGAGGTGGACACCCCACGCCAGCCGGTGCTGGTGGTGGTGGACAGCGCACTGCGCACGCCGGCCGATGCGGCGCTGTTCAAGGCGCAGCGCCGGGTGCTGATCTACACGGCGCAATCCGATGCCGATTCGGCCCGGGCCGCTGCGCTGAAGGCTCGAGGTGCGGAGGTGATTCCCTTGCCGGATCAGCGTGGCCATGTCGATTTGGCGGCGCTGCTGGCCGACTTGGCGCGGCGCGAGATCAATGAACTCCACGTCGAGGCCGGTGCCACGCTCAACGGCGCGCTGCTGGGGGGCGGCCTGGTGGACGAACTGTTGCTCTATGTGGCCCCCAGGTTGCTGGGCAGCGGGCGGGGCGTGGCCGAAATGCCGGCTCTAGCGAACTTGGCGGAGGCTCCCGCGCTGGAGTTCCTTTCGGTCGAGCGAATCGGGCCGGATCTGCGTCTGCTGGCCCGGCCGCCGGGGCGTGCCGATTTCTGACGGTATCTGTCATTGAATCACCGTCTTCTTCTCGAAAATTGATCGAATCAAAAAACGCACTGAATCGTCCCATGCCTATCTACCGTTCTTCTCTTCTGTATTTCGACGCCCAGGGCGCTGCCCATTTCGAGGAGGATGGCCTGCTGGCGGTCGCCGTCGCGGAGGATGGCCGGCGTCGGGTGCGGGCCGCGGGCAGCTGGGCCGCGCTGGCGGGCGAGTTCGCAACCCGTGTTGCCGCTGATGAGGTCGTCCACTGGCCCGGCCGCATCATCGCGCCCGGTTTCATCGACATGCATATCCACTTCCCCCAGACCGACGTCATCGGCTCGCCGGCGGAAGGCCTGCTGCCCTGGCTCGAGAACTACACCTTCCCTCACGAATCCCGCTTCGCCGATCCCGCCTACGCGGCCGAGGTGACCTCGGTATTCCTGGACGAACTGCTGCGCAACGGCGTCACCACGGCGCTGACCTTCGCTACTTCGCATCCAGCTTCCGTCGATGCGCTGATGGCCGGGGCGCAGCAGCGCGGGCTGCGTCTCATCGCCGGCAAGGTGCTGCAGGACCGCCATTCGCCGGATGGCGTGCGCGACCAGACGCAGCAGTCGCTGATCGACACCGAGGCCCTGATCCGGCGCTGGCACGGGCAGGGCCGGCTGGGCTATGCCATCACGCCGCGCTTCGCGCCCAGCTGCAGCGAAGCGCAGCTGGGCGGAGCGGGCGAGCTGGCGGCGCAGTTCCCGGACGTGTGGATCCAGTCCCATGTGGCCGAGAACCTGGACGAGGTGCGCTGGGTGCGCGAACTCTTCCCCGCAGCGCGCAGCTACCTGTCGGTCTATGACGGCTTCGGCCTGATGCGCGAAAGGGCGGTCTATGCCCATTGCATCCATTTCGACGACGAAGACCGGGCGTTGATGCGCGATACGGGAACGGCAGCGGCAGTGAGCCCGACCAGCAATCTGTTTCTGGGCAGCGGATTCTTCGATTACGAGGGCGCGGCCCGCACCGGCTTCCGTCACGGCCTGGCGAGCGATGTGGGTGGCGGCACCAGCTTCAGCCCTTTCCACACCATGCTGGCGGCCTACTATGTGGGGCGCGAAGGACAGACCAAGCCTGGCGTGAGCCTGAGCCCCCGTGAACTGTGGTGGCGCCACGCGGGCGGCGCGGCGCAGGCGCTGGGGCTGGAGGGCGTGGTCGGCACGCTGCAGCCGGGGACGGAGGCCGACTTCGTGGTGCTCAACCCGCAGGCCACGCCGCTGCTGGCCCGCAAGACCGCTCAGGCCGAGAGTCTCGACGAGTTGCTGTTCGCTTTGATCGTGCTGGGCGACGACCGCGTCATCGAGCGCACGGTGATCGCATGACTGGCCCCGTAGCGGTTGTGCTGCAAGGGTCAGCTGCTATTTTTGCAATAGCATTGTCTTGGCGCAGCCCGGCAAGGTGCGTAGGGTGCCAAGCCTAAAATAGCCTGCAGGAGTAGTAAAGCAATGAGCATCAAGAGCGACAAATGGATCCGCCGCATGGCAGAGCAGCACGGCATGATCGATCCGTTCGAGCCCGGCCAGATCCGCGAGCAGGAGGGCCGCAAGATCATCAGCTACGGCACGAGCAGCTATGGCTACGACATCCGCTGCGCGCCGGAATTCAAGGTGTTCACCAATATCCACAGCACCGTGGTGGACCCCAAGCATTTCGATGAGAAGAGCTTCGTCGATTTCCATGGCGACAGCTGCATCATCCCGCCCAACAGCTTCGCGCTGGCGCGGACGGTGGAGTACTTCCGCATTCCGCGCAACGTACTGACCATCTGCCTGGGCAAGAGCACCTATGCCCGCTGCGGCATCATCGTCAACGTCACTCCGTTCGAGCCCGAGTGGGAGGGCTATGTGACGCTCGAATTCAGCAACACCACGCCGCTGCCCGCGCGCATCTATGCAGGCGAAGGCTGCGCCCAGGTGCTTTTCTTCGAGAGCGACGAGGTCTGCGAGGTGAGCTACAAGGACCGGGGCGGCAAGTACCAGGGGCAGAGCGGCGTCACGCTGCCCAAGGCCTAGGTGCTGTCTGCAGCGTTGCCCGCATTTGTAAGGCACCCGTCCTGCTGCGCGCGGGAACCTTGCATCCAGCCCCGGGGCGGGGCAACGCGATCCCCAGAGAGATCGCGAACACGTTCTAAGCCGCCAGAAGACAAGGAAAGAGTGGCACGGTGGCGGGGCGCTACCGTCCTACAGCACGACGGCGCGGGGCAGCATGAGCCGTGTCATGGACGCGATCTAGTATCAAGGCGTTGCAGGGCCGCGCGGCGCAGATTAGAGGCGGCTCGCTCACCAGCCTTTATGGGACCGTCACCATGCTTGCTCCACTCCAGCCCGCCACTCGGTTCGAACAATCCGGCGCGTTGACCGCGCTGCCCCCTTCTTCCTCCGGCCTGGCTGCGGCGGACGGCACCTTCCGCTGCGCGCGGGCCTATTGGCCTGCGGATAGCCTGGACGAATTCCTGCTGCGCATGGCAGCCCATGGACAGTGCGTCAGCGCCGCCATGATGCTGGGCGACCGCCGCTATGCGGCGCAGCAGCTGGAACGTGCCCAGGCGCTGGCCGCCGATGCACCTCTGCAGGCGCTGGTCGCGGTGCTGGCTCCGTACTTCGCTGGTGCGCCAGTCCGGCGCGGCTGACGCCGCACACGCAGGCGTGAATGGCCTCCTGTGATCCGTTCCCGCTTCAGCTCTCCGTTTCTCTTGCCCGATCCGTTTCTGCCGAGGCAGCGATAGCGGATTCCTTCCCCGCTGCTATGCAGGCTGATCTTCGCTCTGCCTTTTCGCCTCCCTTCAACTCCATCAATCAACAAGACGCCAGGAGCCCGCCATGTCCAGGTCCATGTCCGAAACGCCTCCAGATCATCGCCATGAGAAGGTTTCCCCTCCCTCGCGTGGTCCGAGCCTGTGGATCATGCTGGTGGGTGGAGTGGTGATAGCGGTGCAGATCGCGGTTCTGGGGTCGGTGGTGAACCGACAGGTGGAGCGGGCCAGCGCTCGGCAGGCTCCGCCCGCCACGCTGGCCGTTCAGGTCACTTCTTCGGCCGAGCCCGGCGCATCGAAGCTGTCGCCGTGATCCCTGCCGTCGCCCGCATGGATGCTTGCCGGCTTAACATCCGCGCCATCGGCCAATGAATGAGTGAGTGAATGAATGGCTGAATGAACGGAATGGAGCAGCGGCATGAAGTGGGAAGGCAACCGGGAATCGGACAACGTAGAGGACCGCCGCGATAGCGATGGAGGCGGCGGTGGCGGGTTCCCCGTTTTCGGCGGGCGCAGCATCGGCGTGGGCACCATCGTCGTGGCGCTGCTGGGCGGCTGGATCCTGGGCGTGAACCCGCTCACCATCCTGGGGCTGCTCAGTGGTGGTCCGCCCGCGCAGGTGCAGCCGCAGCAGGTGCCCGCGCACAAGCCGCCCGCGGACGACACCATGGCGCGCTTCGTTTCCACCGTGCTTGCCGACACCGAGGACGTCTGGGGCGACATCTTCCGCAAGGGCGGAGGCACCTACCAGCAGCCGCGGCTGGTGCTGTTCCGTGGCAGCACTCCCACCGCGTGCGGGACCGGCCAGTCGGCGATGGGGCCCTTCTACTGCCCGGCCGACCGCAAGGTCTATATCGACCTGAGCTTCTACCAGACCCTCAAGAACCAACTGGGCGCGCCCGGCGATTTCGCCCAGGCCTATGTCATCGCGCATGAAGTGGGGCATCACGTGCAGAACCTGCTGGGCATCAGCGAAAAGGTGGACCAGATGCGGGGCCGCGTGAGCCAAGTCGAATACAACCATCTTTCCGTGCGGCTGGAGCTTCAGGCCGACTGCTTCGCCGGGGTCTGGGCGCACCATGCGCAGAACGCGCGGCAGATCCTGGAGCAGGGCGATGTGGAGGAAGCCATGAATGCCGCCGCCAAGATCGGCGACGATGCCCTGCAGCGCGCCGGCGGTGGTGCCGTGGTGCCTGACAGCTTCACCCACGGAACCAGTGCCCAGCGCCAACGCTGGTTCCAGACCGGGCTGCAGACCGGCAGCGTGAAAAGCTGCGATACCTTTTCGACCCGCACCTTGTGAGGCGCGCGGGCCCTGGCGCACGTCATATCGACGTCTGTCGCTATTGTTTTAATAGCTTGCCGGCATTGCGGCCGGCCTCGGCGGAGCGCTTGTGCCACAGCCTGGACACGGCTTTACAGTAAAAAAACAGCCTTGTCGCGCCCTGGTGCGACAATAGAAGGCTCAAATGACAAGTTCCTTTTCCAATCTATCGCTGGCCGAGCCCCTGGCGCGTGCTGTGGCCGAGATGGGCTATGAGTCCATGACGCCCATCCAGGCGCAGGCCATTCCCGTCGTGCTGACCGGCCAGGACGTGATGGGCGCCGCCCAGACCGGCACCGGCAAGACCGCGGCGTTCTCGCTGCCGCTGCTGCAGCGCCTGCTCAAGCACGAAAACAGTTCCACCTCGCCCGCGCGCCATCCGGTGCGCGCCCTGGTGCTGCTGCCCACGCGCGAGCTGGCCGACCAGGTGGCCCAGCAGATCGCGCTCTACGCCAAGCACACCAAGCTGCGCAGCACGGTGGTGTTCGGCGGCATGGACATGAAGCCACAGACGCTCGAGCTCAAGAAGGGCGTCGAAGTGCTGGTGGCCACGCCCGGCCGACTGCTCGACCACATCGAAGCCAAGAACGCCGTGCTCAACCAGGTCGAATACGTGGTGCTCGACGAAGCCGACCGCATGCTCGACATCGGCTTTCTGCCTGACCTGCAGCGCATCCTGTCGTACCTGCCCAAGCAACGCACCACGCTGCTCTTTTCGGCTACCTTCTCCCCGGAGATCAAGCGCCTGGCCGGCAGCTACCTGCAGAACCCGGTGACCATCGAGGTCGCCCGCCCGAACGAAACCGCCTCTACCGTCGAGCAGCGCTTCTACTCGGTCTCCGACGACGACAAGCGCCGCGCCATCCACAAGGTGCTCAAGGACCGTGGCGTTCGCCAAGCCTTCATCTTCGTCAACAGCAAGCTGGGCTGCGCGCGGCTGGCCCGCTCGCTGGAGCGCGAAGGCCTCAAGACGGCGGCGCTGCACGGCGACAAGAGCCAGGATGAACGCCTGAAGGCGCTCGAGGCCTTTAAAAAGGGCGAAGTCGATCTGCTGGTGTGTACCGATGTGGCAGCGCGCGGCCTGGACATCAAGGACGTGCCGGCGGTGTTCAACTTCGACGTGCCGTTCAACGCCGAAGACTATGTCCACCGCATCGGCCGCACGGGCCGCGCTGGCGCGTCGGGCCTCGCTGTGACGCTGGTGTCCAGCAGCGATGCGCGTCTGGTGGGCGATATCGAGAAGCTGACCAAGAAGAAGATCGACCTCGAAGCGGTCGAGTTCGAGCCGGAGCGCACGGGTGGCCGCTTCAACGATGGCCGCCGCGCTTGGCGCGATGAAGAAGAGGGCCGTAGCGGCGGCAGCAGCCATGGCAGCCGCGAACGCCGGGAGCCGCGCAGTCACCGCCCGAGTGCCGCGCCGCGCGATCCGTTCTTCGATCAGCCTTACGAGGCATCTTCGGCGGCGGCCGAGGGGGCTCCGGCGTGGGAATCCGCCACCAAGTCGCAGCCTGTGCGCAGCGGCATATCCGCGAATATCAAGCACAAGCGCAAAGTGGCGGCGCTGTTCAAGGCGCCCCAGCCTGAGACTTCCGGGCAGTCGTAATTCGGCTGCGATGGCGGTTACCGACAAGGCTCTGCGGGTGCAGGGCCTTTTTTTCGTCTGGCTGTTTCTCCGGGGCTGAGGCGGTCAGCCCGGGACTTGAGCCTGTTCGCAATGCACCTGCAGATGCTCGCGTTCGGCCAGTGTGGTGCCGAACCGCACTGCACTCAGGCAGCCGCCCCAGACGCAGCCCGTGTCCAGTCCCAGCAGCTGCGGCCGGTTCATCCATCCCAGCGTGGACCAGTGGCCGAAAGCGAGCAGCGTGTTTTCCGTGCGGCGTCCGGGCACGTCGAACCAGGGCAGCAGCCCTTGTGGCGCCTGCGCTGCCGATTCGGTGCTGTCGAAGTCCATGACGCCCTCGGGCGAGCAAAAGCGCAGCCGGGTCAGCGCGTTGACGATCACGCGCAGGCGGTCGGTGCCTTGCAGTCCGTCGCTCCAGCGATCGGGCGCGTTGCCATACATGGCGTGCAGGAAGTCCGGCAGCTCCGGGCTTCGCAGCACGGCTTCGACCTCGCCCGCGCAGGCCATGGCGTCGTCGGCCGTCCAGGCCGGCAGCACACCTGCGTGGACCATGAGCAGATCGCCATCTCCATGGCGCAGCCGCCGTGCCAGGGGCTGTTGCCGCAGCCATTGCAGCAGCGCATCGCGGTCGGGCGCCTGGAGCACGGCGTCAAGCGTGTCCCTGCGCGAGGGTTTGCGGGCCCCATGAGCGGCGGCCAGCAGATGCAGGTCGTGGTTGCCCAGCAGGACGCGGACGCTGTCGCCCAGCCGCATGCAGCGACGCAGCACGTCGGCTGAAGCGGGGCCGCGGTTCACCAGATCGCCCAGCAAGTAGACGGTGTCTCGGCTGGAGGAGAAGTCGATCTGTTCCAGCAGCCGGGCCAATGCGGAGTCGCAGCCTTGTACATCGCCAATACAGTAAATTGCCATCGTGGATGTTGTTGGTCGGTTGAAGGGAGAAGGCCTGGATTTTGCGCTTTCCGGCGTGCAGAAGAGGGCATTTGCTTGGGAGGCAATGCGGGAGTGCGGCCGGGGATTAACCCCCATCGCTCCGGGGCGCATGGCTGTGGAAGTGAATCTTTAGTTCATGGAATCTTCTGATTCGGCTTCTGAATGTGACGTTTCCGCATTCAAGGAGGCAGCCATCTTCAATGATTGCCACAAAATTTCTTATAATCGAGGCTTCTATCCAAACCTTGTCGCACACCACACCATGACCACCAGCTACAAAGAACTCCTCAAGCAGCGTGAAGCCCTGGAGCAGCAGATCAATGAAGCTCGCCGCCGCGAATTGTCTGATGCCGTTGCGCAGGTGCGCAGCCTGGTCGCCGAATATGGTCTGACCGCGCAGGATGTTTTCCCCGCCGGCCGTGCTTCTTCGCGCGCCTCCTCCAGCAGCGGCACCAAGGTTGCACCCAAATATCGCAATCCCGCTACCGGTCAGACCTGGACCGGCCGCGGCAAGGCTCCCAAGTGGATCCAGAACGAAAATCGCGAGCAATTTGCAATTTGATTAAATTGGAACGGATCTTTGCCTCATCCTCAAAAGGAGGGTGCTCAGGGTTCCATTCTTTTTTCTTCTTTTGCCAGAAACCATCAAGGCCTGCCGGCAACGGCAGGCTTTTTTGTTTTGCGCCGGCTGATCGGCGGCAACGTCAATCTAGTGCCGCTGGTACTGTGCGGTTCATCGCAGCAGGACTGATCGGTACCGGAGGGAATGCCGCCGGCCTTCTGCCGCGAGGTGTTCGCTGACATCGAGGCAAGCTGTTCACGAGGACAATGCACCGCATGAAACGGGTAGCAGGAACATCGGCGCCCGCGGTCAGGCTTGGATTGCCGCGATGTACATCCAGCCTGTGCAGTGGTTCAAGCATGCAAGACCTTCATGGCACGGCCCTCGAGGAAAGATCACGGCTCCGGGATTTTGCGAGTGCGGTTTTTTCTCTGAAAGTTCCGTAGCCAAAATAAATAAATCCTAAAAGATCGATAGTTTTTATTCGTCCCACAGGAGTTCTCATGGCTACCTCCAAAGCCCCCGCCCACGACTTTGCCGGCACCTTGCAGTCATTCAAGACGACTTCCGGAAAAAAGGGCCGGCTGTATTCGCTGCCAGCGCTTGCCCGGCAGTTTCCGTCCATCAACCGGCTGCCTGTATCCCTCCGCATCGTTCTTGAATCGGTATTGCGCAATTGCGATGGACGCAAGGTGACCGCCGAGCATGTGGAGCAGTTGGCGCGCTGGCAGCCCAATGCGGCGCGTACCGACGAGATTCCCTTCGTCGTTTCGCGCGTGGTGCTGCAGGATTTCACCGGCGTGCCGCTGCTGGCCGACTTGGCCGCGATGCGCAGTGCGGCGCAGAAACTGGGCAAGAATCCAAAGAAGATCGAGCCGCTGGTGCCTGTCGATCTGGTGGTGGACCATTCCATCATGGTGGATTACTACGGCACCAAGAAGGCGCTCGACCTGAACATGAAGCTGGAATTCCAGCGCAACCGCGAGCGGTATGAATTCATGAAATGGGGCATGCAGGCCTTCGACACTTTCGGTGTCGTGCCGCCGGGCTTCGGCATCGTCCACCAAGTGAATCTGGAATATCTGGCGCGCGGCGTGCATCGCGCCAAGGGTGATGTCTATTACCCCGACACCCTGGTTGGCACCGACAGCCACACCACCATGATCAACGGTATCGGCGTGGTGGCCTGGGGCGTGGGCGGTATCGAGGCCGAAGCCGCCATGCTGGGCCAGCCGGTTTATTTCCTCACGCCAGACGTGGTGGGCTTCGAGCTGACGGGCCGGCTGCGCGAGGGCGTCACGGCCACCGACCTAGTACTGACCGTGACCGAGATCCTGCGGCGCCACAAGGTGGTGGGCAAGTTCGTGGAGTTCTTCGGCGAGGGCACCCGCACCCTGTCGCTGCCCGACCGCGCCACCATCGGCAACATGGCGCCCGAGTACGGCGCCACCATGGGGTTTTTCCCGGTCGATGAGAAAACCATCGAATATTTCAAGGGCACCGGGCGCACCAAGGGCGAAATCGAAGCCTTCGAGGCCTATTTCAGGGCGCAGGGCCTGTTCGGCGTGCCTGAGGATGGCGCCATCGACTATTCGCAGGTGGTCCGGCTGGATCTGGGCGATGTCACCCCCAGCCTGGCGGGCCCCAAGCGCCCGCAGGACCGTATCGAGCTGGGCCAGGTGGCCGAGCAGTTCACTGCGCTCTTTTCCCGGCCGGCAGCAGAGAGCGGCTTCAACCGCCCGGCCGACCTGCTGGCCGAGCGCTACCGTGTGCGCCGCCCGGGCGACGAGGCCGATGCCCCCGTGCCCGCAGGCAAACCCGCGCCCGAGGGCGGTCCGCGCTTTTTGGTGGAGATGGAGCACAACAAGCCCAAGCTCGCCGCCCAGCAGGACAGTGCTGCCGCGCTTGCGCCGGCCAAGGCCAAACCGGCGGACCTCAGCATCGGCAACGGCGACGTGCTGATCGCGGCCATCACCAGCTGCACCAACACCTCCAACCCCAGCGTGCTGCTGGCGGCCGGCCTGCTGGCCAAGAAGGCCGTGGAGGCAGGGCTCAGGGTGCAGCCGCACATCAAGACCTCGCTGGCACCCGGGTCTCGCATCGTCACCGAATACCTCACGGAAACCGGCCTGCTGCCCTACCTGGAAAAGCTGGGCTTCGCGCTGGCCGGCTACGGCTGCACGACCTGCATCGGCAATGCGGGCGACCTCACGCCCGAGTTGAACGAGGCCATCACGGGCAACGAACTGGTGTGCGCGGCCGTGCTGTCGGGCAACCGCAACTTCGAGGCGCGCATCCATCCCAATATCAAGGCCAATTTCCTGGCCAGCCCGCCGCTGGTGGTGGCCTACGCCATCGCGGGCACGGTGCTGCGCGACCTGATGACCGAGCCGGTGGGACGGGGCAAGGGCGGACGCGACATCTATCTGGGTGATATCTGGCCCAGCAGCGAAGAAGTGAATGCCCTGATGAAGTACGCCATGAACGGCAAGGCCTTCAAGCAGAACTACGCCAAGGTCGAAACCGACCCCGGCGCCCTGTGGAGCAAGATCAAGGGCGTGAAGGGCGACACCTATGTCTGGCCAGCCAGCACGTATATCGCCGAGCCGCCTTTCTTCGAGCACTTCGCCATCGAAAACGAGGCGGAGGGAGCAGGTGACAAGCGGACCGGAGAATCCGATGGCACCGAAGCCGTGCGGGGCGCGCGCATCATGGCCCTGTTCGGCGATTCCATCACTACCGATCACATCTCGCCGGCCGGTTCCATCAAGGAAAGCTCGCCCGCGGGCCAGTGGCTGCGCGAGCACGGCGTGATGAAGCAGGACTTCAACAGCTATGGCGCGCGGCGCGGCAACCACGACGTGATGATGCGCGGCACCTTCGCCAACGTGCGCATCAAGAACCTGATGATTCCCCCGCTGCCGGACGGCTCGCGCGAGGAAGGCGGCGTCACGCTGTACCAGAACGACGGGCCCTCGCGGGGCAAGAAGCTGCCGATCTTCGATGCCGCGATGCAATACATCGCGGACGGCACGCCCACCGTGATCTTCGCCGGGGAAGAGTACGGCACGGGCTCCAGCCGCGACTGGGCGGCCAAGGGCACGCAGCTGCTGGGCATCAAGGCCGTGGTGGCGCGCAGCTTCGAGCGCATCCACCGCTCCAACCTTGTCGGCATGGGCGTGCTGCCGCTGCAGTTCCGTGGCGATGATTCCTGGGAGTCGCTGGGCCTGAAGGGCGACGAGGTGATCGACGTGCTGCCCGATCCCGCGCTCACGCCGCAGAGCGCGGCGCGGCTGGTGATCCACCGCGCCGATGGCTCGCGCCAGGAAGTGGTCGTGACCTTGCGCATCGACACGCCCATCGAGGTGGACTACTACCGTGCGGGCGGGATCCTGCCTTACGTGCTGCGGCAGCTGCTGAGCTGAAAGTGCTTGCCGAGGGCGCGACGACGTTCTCTGCATCGAGACGACGCGCCGGCCAGCTGGCCGGCGCGTTTTGCGAGGAGGAATGCCATGTGCTTGCTGGCAGCGGGCCTGGAGTTTGCCGTGGCCCGATGGACAGCCCTGTCCCGGCGTCTATACACTCTTCGCGATTCCCTGTAATCCCGCGGCCTTTTACGGCCTTCCCATGAATTCCAACCCCGAAACGTTTCCGGCCCGTCATCAGAAGTTGCCCGACGAGCCTGCGTTGACGGTGCTGCTCGTGGTGGGTGCCCTGGCGCTCTTGCTGGTGCCGGTTTCGCGCATGCTGGGCGATGGCATGGTGGGCGACTGGGGGCTGGAGTCGCTCTTCGGGTTGGTTGTTGTGCTGCTGGGCCTGGTTGCCGCGGCGCTTTCCATGCATGCGCTGGACCCCGAGCCTGACCGGCGCATTCCCCTGCTGGTCGGAGGCCTTACGGTGGCCTGCGCCTGCGGTTTCATGCAGGCCATGCTGCCCTTGCTGGAGGGCGGCGTTGGCGGACGGACTCTGGCGCACTCGCCCTCGGTGGCGTTCTTCGATGCCTGTGCGCGCACGGCCGAGGGGCTGGCCTTCCTGGCCCTGGCGCGGGGCATGCGGGTGCCGGGTTCGGCGCGCGCCTGGGTGGCCGGTGCCGGCGCGCTGTCGATCGGGCTGGTCTGGATCGCGGCGAGCGGCTTGCCTTTGCGCATCTCGCGTTCGCTGAATTTCTCCTGGGGCGCCCTCGTGCTGGGCGCCAGCATGCTCGGCTTGGGGGCTGCGGCCGCCTTGCTGTGGCGCGGCAGCCGCGAGCGCGCTGCGGATGCCTGCAGTCCGCTGCTGGCGGTCGCCTCGGCCATTCTGGCCGGCGCCGTCGCCATGTCCCTGGCGGGGCGCTTCGGTCTGCCGACCGGCGACGTCGCGGCCCACATGCTGCGCATGCTGGCCTATGCGCTCATTCTGCAGGCGATGTTCATCTCGGGCATCCGCCGGCCCTACCTGCAGGCCCGGGAAGTCGAGGCGCAGCTGCGCGAGAGCGAAATGCGCCTGCAGCTGCTGGGCCGCAATCTGCCCGACAGCATCCCCTACCAGCTGGTGCGGGAGCACGACGGCAGCCGCCGCTTCGTCTATGTAGGCGAAGCTCTGGAGCGGCTGCTGGGCGTGCGCGTGGAACACGCCTTGCGCGACCCGGCGGTGCTCTACGAACGCATCCTGCCCGAAGACCGCGGAGACAACCTGCGCAAGGAAGAGGAGTCGTTTCGACGCATGGGCGTGAGCGACAACGTGGTGCGCGTGGCGCGCACCGATGGACAGTTGCGCTGGATCCGCATGAGTTCTTCGCCGCGTCCTCTGGCTGACGGCCGCGTCATCTGGGACGGCGTCGCCACCGACGTGACCGAGCAGCGCGAGGCCGAATTGCTGGTGCGGCGGCGTGACCTGCAGCTCGGCAGCCTGCTGCGCAGCCTGCCGGGCGGGGTGGCGCGCATCGGCCCCGACGGGCGGGTGCTCTACGTCAACCCCTTGCAGGCCCGGTGGCTGCATTCGGAGCCCGTTGCGATGGAGGGCCGGCCTTTCTCCGACTTCATCCCGCCTGAGGTGATGGAGCGCATGGCCCCGCACCTGAGCCGCGCCTTCGCCGGCCACACGGCAGTGTTCGAGAGCCGCATCGACTACCCCGACGGCCCGCAGTTCCGGCACACCACCTTCGCGCCCGAGGTGGGCACCGACGGCGCCGTGGTGGCCGTGGTGAGCTTCGCCTACGACCTGACCGCACAGCGCCGCATGGCCTACGAGCTCGACCAGCAGCGCAGCCGGCTGGCCGGCCTGGTCAATGCCATTCCCGACATGGTCTTCCTCAAGGACGCCGAGGGCCGATACCTCTCGGCCAATCCGGCCGTGGAGCGCTTCCTGGGGCGTGCCGAGCGCGAGATCCTGGGCAAGACCGACGAGGCCTTCTGGTCGCCAGCCGAAGCCCGGCGCATGCACGAGCAGGACCAGCGCGCCATGGCCGCGCCCACGCCCCAGGTCTTCGAGGAAGAGCTGATGCTGGACGACGACTCGGCGCCCGGCGTTTTCGAAACCCTCAAGACCGCCATCCGCGACGCCCATGGCAACGTCACCGGCGTGCTGGGGGTGCGCCGCGACATCACCGAGCGCCGCAAGGCCAAGCAGGAGATCGAGCGGCTGGCCTTCTACGACGCGCTCACCGGCCTGCCCAACCGGCGCCTGCTGCTGGATCGCCTGCAGCGGGCCGGGATCGCCTGCCAGCGCAGCGAGCAACTGGGCGCGCTGTTCTTCATCGACCTGGACAACTTCAAGGACCTGAACGACACCCTGGGCCACGACATGGGCGACCGCCTGCTCGCGCAGGTCGCCCGGAGGCTGGTCGCTTCCGTGCGTGCGACGGACACCGTCTCGCGCTTCGGCGGCGACGAGTTCGTGGTGATGCTCGAAGACCTCGATCCCGTCGCCCCCGTGGCCGCCGAGCAGGCAGAGGCCATCGCAGAAAACCTGCTGCAGCGGCTGAACGAGCCCTTCGAACTGGGGACGCAGCAGTACTACAGCACGCCCAGCATCGGCATCACCCTGTTCGGCGACCAGCGCCGCAGCGTCGAGGAACTGCTCAAGCGCGCCGACCTGGCCATGTACCAGGCCAAGGCCGCCGGCCGCAACACCCAGCGCTTCTTCGACCCCCACATGCAGGCGCTGGTCAACGCCCGCTCGCACCTGGAGGCCGAGCTGCGCCAGGGCCTCACGCGCGGCGAACTGCGCGTGCATTACCAGCCCGTCATGGACGAGCGCACCCGCATCTGCGGGGCTGAAGCGCTGGTGCGCTGGCCGCATCCGCAGCGCGGCCTCATCAGCCCGGCGGAATTCATCCCGCTGGCCGAGCAGACCGGGCTCATCCTGCCCCTGGGCCGCTTCGTGCTGCGCACGGCCTGCGAGCAACTCGTGCGCTGGAGCCGACTGCCCGGCATGCGCCACCTCAGCGTGTCGGTCAACGTCAGCGCGCGGCAGTTCCGCCAGCCCGGCTTCGTGACCGAGGTGCTGGACGTGCTGCGCGACACCGGAGCCGAGCCCCGGCTGCTCAAGCTCGAACTCACCGAAAGCATGCTGCTGGGCGATATCGAAGACACCATCGGCCGCATGACCCTGCTCAAGAACGAGGGCGTGGGCTTTTCGCTCGACGACTTCGGCACCGGCTATTCCTCGCTCAGCTACCTCAAGCGGCTGCCGCTCGACCAGGTCAAGATCGACCAGAGCTTCGTGCGCGACGTGCTCACCGACCCCAACGATGCGGCCATCGTGCGCACCATCCTCGCGCTGGCCGACAGCCTGGATCTGGACGTGGTGGCCGAGGGCGTGGAAACGACCGGGCAGCTCACCTTCCTCAAGCTGCACGGCTGCAGCGGTTTCCAGGGCTACCTGTTCGGCCGTCCCGACACGGCGGATGTGCTGGAAGACATCCTGGAGCAGGCGCTGACATGACGCCAGGTCTTGACGCAAGCCGGTAGCGCGCCGGCGATGAAGCCGCACAATCCCCGAATGCAGAAACAGCGAGTGGTGATTGCGGGCGGTGGCATCGGCGGATTGGCAGCGGCCATCGGCGCTGCACGGACGGGCTGCGAAGTTCGGCTCTTCGAGCGGGCCCCGGCCTTCGCCGAGGTGGGAGCCGGAGTGCAGCTGGGCCCCAACGTCGTGCGCCGGCTGGAGGCCTGGGGCCTGATCGGCGCCTTGCAGGCCGTGGCGGCTTTCCCCGACCGGCTGCGGGTGCGCAGCGCGCTTTCGGGCGAAGAGCTGGCCGCCTTGCCGCTGGGCCCGGACATCGCCCGGCGCTACGGTGCCGCCTACGCCACTATCCACCGCGCCGATCTGCACGGCCTGCTGCTGGAGGCCGCCCTGGCGGCGGGCGATGCCGTGGCGCTGCACCTGGGCGATGCCGTCGCCCTGTACGGCGACGACGGCTGCCAGGCCGTGGCGCGCCTGGCCAGCGGCCAGGTGGAGGCAGGCGATGCGCTGATCGGCGCCGACGGGCTGCGCAGCCCCGTGCGCGCGCAGCTGCTGGGAGACGCCAGCACCCGCGCCTCGGGCCATCTGGCCTATCGAAGCGTGGTACCGCAGGCGGCGCTGCCTGCCGCCCTGCGCAGCGGCCAAGTCACCGCCTGGCTGGGCCCCCGGCTGCATGTGGTGCAGTACCCGGTGCGCCGGGGCGAACTGATGAACGTCGTCGCCATCCGCCACGGCCGCCCGCCTGCCGATCTGGACAGCTGGGACCATGCCGCCAACGCCGCCGAGCTGGAGGCGGCCCTGGCCGGCACCTGCGCCGCGCTGCAGGACCTGGTGCGCGCCGTGCCGCAGGCCGGCCCCGGCTGGCGGCTCTGGCCGCTCTCGGACCGTCCGCCCGTGCGCGGCCCGCACGAGATGGCCCGGGGCCGCATCGCGCTGCTGGGCGATGCCGCCCACCCCATGCGCCCCTATCTGGCGCAGGGCGCCGGCATGGCCATCGAAGACGCAGCCGTGCTGCAGGACGCCCTGGCGATGGCCGATCTGCCCATGGCCGAGCGCCTGCAGCGCTATGCCGCCCGGCGCTGGCAGCGGGTGGCCCGTGTGCAGGAGCGCGCCGAGCGCAATGGCCGTATCTTCCACGCCACCGGTCCCGTGCGCTGGGCGCGCGACGCTTTGCTGCGCCTGGGCGGGGAACGGGTGCTGGATCTGCCCTGGCTGTACGCAGGCGGGGGCGACAGGGGCACGGGTTCGGCCGGGGCCCTGGCCGGCGGCTGACGCAGACAGGCTGCTGGGGCGTGCCCGCCTTTGCATGCGGCGGGCATTTCTGCGCCGCAAAGCAGGATTTCGCGTAGATTCGTGCAACCAGCTGCAACGCGCGCAGCCGGCACCCGTTCCACTTGCCTGCACTGCCCATGTCCGCTCTGCCCTTGCCCCATTCCCTTGCCGCGCTGGCCTGCAGCGTGGCGCTGGCCTGCTCCGCACCGGCCGTCCATGCCGATACCGGCAAGCTGCTGCTCACGGGCGGCGTCAGCACCGTCAGCGGGCCGGCGGGGGGCGGCATCACGCCCTGGGCGGTGATCGGCACCAACGCCACCGAGGGCGAGGTGGGCGTGTCGGCCTATGCGACACGCGTGGGCACGCTGGATTACGACCTGAAGAGCTACGGCGTGGCGGTGGGCGTACACGACCGGGTGGAAGTCTCGGTGGCGCGGCAGGATTTCGACGCCAGCCCCGCCGTGGCGCTCAACGCCATCGCGCCGTTCGGAGTGGAGCCGAACGCGCATCTGAAGATGGACATCATCGGCGTCAAGGTCAAGCTGCTGGGCGAGGCCATCCTCGACGCGCAGAACCTCATGCCGCAGATCGCCGTGGGCATCGAGCACAAGCGGCTGAACGCTGGCTCGCTGGGCAGCGTGCTCGACTTCCTGGGCACCGACCGCAGCGGCACCGACTACTACGTGAGCGCCACCAAGCTGCTGCTGGACAAGAGCCTGCTCTTGAGCGGCACGCTGCGCTACACCCGCGCCAACCAGAACGGCCTGCTGGGCTTCGGCGCCGCCGCGCCGGGGCAGGGCGGCTACCGCCTGCAGCCCGAGATATCGGTCGCCTACCTGCTGCGGCGCGACCTGGCCATCGGCGCCGAATACCGTTTCAAGCCCGACAACCTGCGCGCGCTGGGCCAGGCGGCCGGCCTGGGCGATGCGTTGCGCGAGGACGACTGGAAGGACGTGTTCATCGCCTGGGCGCCCAGCAAGAACCTGTCGCTCACGCTGGCCTACGTCGATCTGGGCCGCATCGTGCCGGGCATCACCCGCGACCGGCGCCAGACCGGCTGGTACATCTCGGCGCAGGGGGGCTTCTGATGCGCGCCGTGCAGCCCATGCCGCTGCTTGCCCGGCCTTCCCGTTCTTCCCTGCTACGAGCCGCCATGCCCACGTTCTTCGCCTTTCTGCCCGCCACTTGGGTGTCCGCCGCGCTGCTGGCGGCGAGCGCCACTGCCGCTGCGCAGACCGCGCCTGTGCCTGCTCCGGCAGCGAGCGCCGCAGCGGCCGACGCCCCCGCGCTGGTGCCCATCCCCGGCGGGCCCGAGGCGGCCGGCGTGCGCGGCCCCGCGCCCGAAGGGCTCTACCAGGCGCTGGGCGAAAAAGCCGGCATCGCCGCGCTGATGGGCGACATGGTGGACCGCGCGCTCAAGGACCCGCGCATCGGCCCGATCTTCGAGAACTCCTTCAAGCAGATGCGTCCCCAGGCGCTCAAGGACAGCCTGGCCGCGCAGATCTGCGTGCTGGCTGGCGGGCCCTGCGAATACGAGGGCACTGACATGAAGTACGCCCACGCCCAGCTCAAGATCGACAAGGCCCAGTTCAACGCCCTGGTCGAGGTGCTGCAGGACGCCATGGACGCGCGCGGCATTCCGTTCACCCAGCAGAATCGCCTGCTGGCGCTGCTGGCGCCCATGCACCGCGACATCATCACCGTGCGCTGATCGCATTGCTCTCTTTTGGATAGCTGGGTGCGCTGCTCCTGCGCGCACCAGCGGCTGTTTAGGCCCTGGCTTTCGTCAAGCTCCGCGCCGGCGCCGGCAAGCGCCCGGCACCGCCAGCACAATGGCAGGGTGAGCACCGCGCAACCCTCCGCCAACCCCGCTGCCGCGACTGAACCGGCTGCTGCAGTCGCCGAAGCCCCGGTGCGCCGCATCGCGCACCTGGACATGGATGCGTTCTACGCCTCGGTCGAGCTGCTGCGCTACCCGCAGCTCAAGGGCCTGCCGGTGGTGATCGGCGGCGGCGGGCGCGAGGCGCACGACGCGCTGCTGGCGCAGTTCGGCGGCGATCGCGCTGCGGTGCCGGTGGACGCCTTTCCGCGCCTGGGCGACTACGTGGGGCGGGGCGTCATCACCACGGCGACCTATCCGGCGCGGCAGTTCGGCGTGGGTTCGGCCATGGGCATGATGAAGGCGGCGCGGCTGTGTCCGCAGGCGCTGCTGCTGCCGGTGGACTTCGCCGAATACCGGCGCTTCTCGCGCCGCTTCAAGGACATCATCCTGTCCATCGCTCCGCAGATGGAGGACCGGGGCGTGGACGAGGTGTACATCGACTTCACCCAGGTACCCGGCGGCCAGCGCCAGGGCGGGCGCACGCTGGCGCGGCTCATCCAGAAGAGCATCTTCGACGACACCGGCCTGACCTGCTCCATCGGCGTGGCGCCCAACAAGCTCATCGCCAAGATGGCGAGCGAGTTCAACAAGCCCAACGGCATCTCCATCGTGCAGGAAGGCGACCTGCAGAGCGTGATCTGGCCGCTGGCCTGCCGCAAGATCAACGGCGTGGGCCCCAAGGCGGACGCCAAGCTGCAGGCGCTGGGCATAGAAACCATCGGCCAGCTCGCCGCCGTGCCGCGCGAGCAGCTGGTGCAGCGCTTCGGCCGATCGACCGGCGCGTGGCTGCACGAAGCCGCCTGGGGCCGAGACGACCGCCCGGTGGTGACCGAGAGCGAGCCCGTGTCGATGAGCCGCGAGACCACCTTCGACCGCGACCTGCATGCCGTGCGCGACCGCGCCGAGCTGGGCCGCATCTTCACCGACCTGTGCGTGCGGGTGGCCGAGGACCTGCGCCGCAAGGGCTATGTGGGCAAGACCATCGGCATCAAGCTGCGCTTCGACGATTTCAAGATCGCCACGCGCGACCAGACCATCGACGTCTATACGCAGGACCCCGCTGTGATCCGCCGCGCCGCAGGCCAGTGCCTGAAGCGCGTGCCGCTGGACCGGCGGCTGCGCCTCCTGGGGGTGCGGGTGGGCAATCTGCTGCCCGAAGACGCGGCGGCGGCGCAGCAGCAGCAGGGTGCGGGCGGTGGCGCGCAGCCGGGCGGTGTCGGCACCAACGCCGTGCTGTTCTGATCAGGTCTCGCTGTTACTGCCTGGCCGTGCGCACGTTGGCCGGCAGTGCCTGCGGATGGCTGGTGCGCAGCGGGTTGATGTCCAGCCCGCCCCGGCGCGTGTAGCGCGCATAGACGGCCAGCTTGATCGGCCGGCAGCGCATCCACAGGTCCATGAAGATGCGCTCCACGCACTGCTCGTGGAATTCGTTGTGGTTGCGAAAGCTCACCAGGTACTGCAGCAGCCCGGCCTGGTCGATCTGCGGGCCGCTGTAGCGGATCTGCACGCTGCCCCAGTCGGGCTGGCCGGTGACCAGGCAGTTGCTCTTGAGCAGGTGGCTCACCAGCGTTTCGGTGACGGGCGCTTCGCCGTGCGCGGCCGTCAGCAGTTCGGGCGCGGGCGTGTAGCGCGTGCATTCGATGTCCAGCCGGTCCAGCAGCAGGCCGTCCAGTTCCTGCACGGGCTCGCGGTCGAACATCTCGGGCATCAGCAGCTTCACGCCCACGGTGGCGGGGCTGGCGGCGCCGCGCCATGCAGCTTCGCTCAGGTCGGCGCGCAGGCGGGCCTGCACCTCGGCCGCATCGGCGAAGCGGCTGTTGTTGAAGCTGTTGAGGTAGAGCTTGAACGACTTGCTCTCGATGATGTTCGGCGTCTCGCACGGAATGGTCACGTGCGCCAGCGCCACCTGCGGCTTGCCGCGTTCGTTCAGCCATGAGAGCTCGAAGGCCGTCCACAGGTCGGCGCCGAAGAAGGGCATGGAGGCGGTGCCATCCAGGCCGATCTCGGCACGCTTGGGGGCGCGCGGAATGGGAAAGAGCAGCGACGGGTCGTACTGGTCGACATAGGCCGAGGCCTTGCCCAGCTGCGATCGTTCAGGAGTGTTGTCGTTCATGGTCCGGGTCCTTTCAGGTGCGTTCCAGTTCTTCCAGCAGCTCGGCTTCGCGCGCATGGGCCAGTGCCTGCAGCACGTCGCCCAGGTCGCCTTCCATCACGGCCAGCAGCTTGTAGAGCGTGAGGTTGATGCGGTGGTCGGTGAGCCGCCCCTGCGGGAAGTTGTAGGTGCGGATGCGGTCGCTGCGGTCGCCCGAGCCGATCAGGCCCTTACGCAGCGCGGCTTCCTTGGCTGCGCGCTCGCTGCGCTCCTTTTCCTGGATGCGCGCCTGCAGCACCTGCAGCGCCTTGGCCTTGTTGCTGTGCTGGCTGCGGCCGTCCTGGCATTCGGCCACGATGCCGGTGGGCAGGTGGACCACGCGCACGGCCGAATCGGTCTTGTTGATGTGCTGGCCGCCCGCACCGCTGGCGCGGAAGGTGTCGATGCGCAGGTCGGCCGGGTTCAGGGTGATGGCCTGGTGCTCGTCGGGCTCGGGCATCACGGCCACCGTGCAGGCGCTGGTGTGGATGCGGCCTTGCGTTTCCGTGGCGGGCACGCGCTGCACGCGGTGGCCGCCCGATTCGAAGCGCAGCGCGCCGTAGGCACCGTCAGCTTCCACGCGCAGCACCACCTCCTTGTAGCCGCCGATCTCGTTCTCGTTGGCGCTCATGATCTCGACCTTCCAGCCCACGCTGGCCGCATAGCGCGTGTACATGCGTGCCAGGTCGGCGGCGAACAGGGCGGATTCGTCGCCGCCCGTGCCGGCGCGGATTTCGAGGAAGGCATTGCGCGCGTCGTCCGGGTCCTTGGGCAACAGCAGGCGCTGCAGCTCGTCCTCCAGCTGCAGGAGCTCGGCCTCGGCTTCGGCGACTTCTTCCTGCGCCATCTCGGCCATGTCGGGATCGGCCAGCATCTCGCGGGCGCCGGCCAGATCGGCCTCGCGCTGGCGGTAGCGGGCGTAGCGGCCGGCGATCTGCGTGACCTCGGCATGCTCGCGCGAGATGGTGCGGTACTGCGCCATGTCGCTCATGATGTCTTCGCGCGAGAGCAGGAAGTCGAGTTCTTCGAGGCGCTGGGCATAGCGCTCCAGCTGGCTTCTGAGAAAGGGTTTCATCGGGGCGTGAAGAGAAGAGGTTTGCTACGTATTTCGTAGCGAATGGCGCTCGTGCTGCAAGCGCCAGGGGCCGATTCGGCCTGGAGAAACTGCAGCCCGGCAGGCGGAGGCTGCGGGCCGCGGCGAGAGCGCCGCTACAGGCTGCTCTTGGTCTGCGAGCGCAGGAAGAGGCGAGAGACGGTCTGGGCCGTCTGGGCGCGCGCTTCGGCGTCGCCGGCGCGCAGTTCGGCCATGGTGCCGTGCAGCATCTTCTGCGTGAGGCCGCGCGAGAGCGCCTCCAGCACCGCGTCCAGGTCTTCGCCCCGGGCCAGCAGCTTCTTGGCGCGGGCGATCTCGGCGGCGCGCCATTCGTCGGTCTGGGCGTTGAGCTGCTGGATGAGCGGCACCACGGCGCCGCCGGCACCGGCTGGGCCCGCTGCGGGGCTGCGCAGGTCCATCCAGTGCATGAAGCTCTGCACACCGGCGTCGATGATGGCCTCGGCCTGGGCCACGGCGGCCTGGCGGCTGGCCTGCGCGGTCTGCACCACGGTGGCCAGGTCGTCCACCGTGTAGAGGTAGATGTCCTGCAGCGCCTTCACCTCGGGCTCGATGTCGCGCGGCACGGCCAGATCGACCATGAACATGGGGCGGTGGCGGCGCTTCTTCAGCGCCCGCTCCACGGCGCCCAGGCCGATGATGGGCAGGCTGCTGGCCGTGCAACTGATGACGGCGTCGAATTCGTGCAGCCGCTCGGGCAGGTCGGCCAGGCGCATCACCTCGCCGCCGAAGCGGGTGGCGAGCTTCTCGCCGCGCTCCAGCGTGCGGTTGGCGATGGCGATGGACTTCGGCGTCTTGGCGGCGAAGTGCGTTGCGGCCAGCTCGATCATCTCGCCCGCGCCCACGAAGAGCACGCGGATGTCGGACAGGTCTTCGAACAGCTGGCCCGCCAGCCGTACGGCCGCTGCCGCCATGCTGATGCTGTGCGCGCCGATCTCGGTGCTGGAGCGCACCTCTTTCGCCACGGCGAAGCTGCGCTGGAAGAGCTGGTTGAGCGTGGTGCCCAGGGCGCCGGCGGTTTCTGCGGCGCGCACCGCGTCCTTCATCTGGCCGAGGATCTGGGCCTCGCCCAGCACCATGGAATCGAGCCCGCTCGCCACGCGGAAGGCATGGCGGGCGACCAGGCCGTCTTCCAGGGTGTAGGAATGCGAGCGCAGCAGCGCGGGGCTGACGCCGCCGCTCTGGGCCAGCCAGCCCAGCGTGTGGTCCACGGCGGCCTGCTGGCCGGCGCAGTAGATCTCGGTGCGGTTGCAGGTGGAGATGATGGCTGTCTCGATCTGCGGATGCCGCTGCGAGCCGCCCAGCGATTGGCGCAGGCCCTGCAGGGTGGGCGCGATCTGGTCGAGCGCGAACGCGAAACGGCCGCGCAGATCGAGCGGCGCGGTCGTGTGGTTGATGCCCAGGGCCCAGACTGCCATAAGCCTGCATTATAAAATTTGTGGCTTGGCCCGGCCTACCGCTGCGCAGAAGCCTTGATCCAAGTCATATTCCCATGGGCCCTTTCTCTGCCGCCAACCACCTGCTGAACTTCCTGCTGCCGGCCCTGGCCGTGTCCGTGCTGCTGGTGCTGGCCTGCTGGGTCTTCCTGCGCAAACGCGCCGCAGCCCGCAGCCTGCTTGCGCAGATGGCTATCAATTTCGTAGTGGGCTGCGCGGTGCTGGCGGCCGGCCTGGCGTTGCTGGGGCGCGACGGCAAGATGCTGACCTACGGCGCGCTGGTGCTGGCCTGCGCCAGCGTGCAATGGGGGCTGCTGCGCGGTTGGCGCTAAGGCCCGCATCTGCTCGTGCTCTTGCTCGTACATGCTCTCAATGCATGCCGCTGCCGCAGGGCTGCAGGCTCGTGCTCCCTGGCCGCTCTCTCAGCACGGCGAAGCTGAGCCCGGCCGTGATCCAGGCGGCCAACCCGCCATACAGCATTACCCAGCCGAAGCCCTGGATCACCACCTCCTGCAAGGGCGCAATGCTCGCGTCTGCAACGGCATGGCCGGCCAGCAGCTGCTGCGCGCCGGCCAGGTCGCCGCCCGCCAGCCGCTGGGCCAGCGCCTGCAGCTGCTCCGGTTCCAGCGCGGCTCCCCACAGCCCGTGCAGGGAAGCCTTGATGCCGGCCACCAGCACCAGGCCCATCACCGCGATGTGGATGACCAGCGTGATCAGGCGTGCGCTCACGTCCATGCCTGACGCCATGCCGGCGCGATGCGCAGGCACCGAGGCGGTGGTCATGCTGGTGGCGGGCGTCGTGGTCAGCCCCAGACCGATGCCTGCGACGAGCGCGCCGGGCAGCACGGTCCAGCTGCCGAGGTGCGACAGCAGGCTGCCGCCCCACATCAGCAGAAAGCCCAGTCCGATGATGAAGAGCCCGGAAGGGATCACCCAGGTGGCCCGGTAGCGCAGCAGCAGCCACTGTGCGATCGGGGGCATGACCAGGAAGGGGATCGTGTAGACCAGCAGCATCAGGCCGGTGGCGGCGGTGTCCATGCCCAGGCCGGTGCTGAAGTAGAAGGGCAGATAGATCATGAAGGGCCAGTAGCTGCAGTTCATGCCCACGCAGGCCAGGATGGCGCCCGAGAAATTGCGGACCGCGAACACGGAGAAATCGAACATCGGGCGGCGCTGGCTTCGCTCCACCACGATGAAGGCCGCCAGGCTGGCAGCGGCCAGGGCCGCCAGACCGAGCGTGGCGGGGCTCTTCCAGCCGAGGCTTTCGCCCTGCATGAGAAAGCCGGTGAAGCCGAGCACCGCCAGGGTCAGGGTGACCAGGCCGGCCCAGTCCAGCCGGTGCTCGCGTGCCTGGGGGTCGCGCGACTCCGACACTCCGGCGAGGATCAGCGCCAGCGTGGCGGCGGACAGCGGCACATGCACGAGGAAGACCCAGTGCCAGCTGGCGGCCCAGACGATGGCGCTGCCGGCCATGGGGCCGAAACCCAGCCCGATGCCGGCCACCACGCCCCAGACGGCGAAGGCGCGCCCGCGCTCCCGGCCGTCGGGAAACTGGTGCGAGAGGATGGCGATGGAGCAGATGAACATGGCCCCGCCCGCGATTCCCTGCACCAGCCGGCCCGCGATGAGCACGGGCGTGGAGCTGGCCCATCCGCACCAGAGCGACGCGAGGCCGAAGGCCAGCACGCTGAGCAGGAAGACGCGGCGGCGGCCATAGCGGTCCGCCAGGGTGCCGGTGGCCATCAGCACCGTGGTGCAGCCGATGGTGTAGGCATTCATGATCCATTGCAGGCCCTGGAAGTCGGCGTGCAGTTCCTGGTCCAGCACGGCCAGGATCAAGGGCACGCTGGAAATCTCCAGGCCGAACATCAGGGCGGCAAGGCAGATGGCGGCCAACGCCAGGGGCTGGGAGTTCATGGGGTGGTCAGGCATGGGACGGTCTCCGGAAAAGTGGCCAAGAAAGTTGCCGCCATTCTGGAAAGCCTGGCTTCATGATGCAAATGATTAAATAATGTGAAATTCAGTGAGTTCTTTCATGATTCAAGCGCCATGAACATCGATGCCGGATTGCTGCAGACCTTCGTCACGGTGCATCGCCACCAGGGCTTCACCCGTGCAGCCGATCAACTGCATCTGACGCAGTCCGCCGTCAGCCACCAGATCCGGCGGCTGGAGGCGCTGGTGGGACGGCCGCTGTTTCGCCGCACGACCCGTCGCCTGAGCCTGACGGCCGATGGCGAAGACCTGCTGCACCACGCCCAGCGCGTGCTGCAGGCGCAGGAGGCGCTGGAGCGGCATTTCCGCTGCTCGCCCATCGAGGGCACCGTGCGCCTGGGGGTGATGGAAAACTTCATGAGCGATGGCCTGCCGCAGCTGCTGCACCAGTTCGCTCGCAGCTGCCCGCATGTCCGCCTGGAGGTGAGCGTGGGCCTCACGCTCGATCTGTCGGCCATGGTGCGCGAGGGGGATGTGGACCTGGCCGTGGTGGCCAGCACCTCGGAGGTCAGCGGCGGCATTCCGCTGCGGCATCTTCCGCTGGTCTGGGCCGCGGCCGAGGGCTGGGAGCGGCCGGCCGGCGCCTCGCTGCCGCTGGCCTACTCGCCGCTGCCCTGCGTGTGCGGCCAGATCGGGACCGAAGCGCTGGAGCGGGCAGGCATCGCCTGGCACAAGGCTTTCAGTTCGCACAGCCTGCACGATCTGCGCGCTGCCGTGCTGAGCGGTCTGGCGGTGGCCATGTTCACTTGCGACAACCTGCGTCCGGGCATGGTGCTGCTGGGCGAGCGCGACGGGCTGCCGGCCCTGCCCATGATGGATTACTTCCTGGTCTATGGCGAAGAGTCCGGGCAGGACGGCAGCGCGGCGGTGAAGGAACTGGGCCGCCTCATCGAACAGACGGAGTGGTCTTCACAGCCGATGGCCGTCCAGGGGGCGCAGCGCGGGCGGACGGCCCGCTAGCCGCGCCAGGCGAGCTGTCCGTCCGGGGCCCGAGCGCCCCGGCGGCATGTCATGAGGCCTCGTCCGGCTTCGCGCCGCCCTGGGGCTGAGGCACGGCCACGGTCGGCAGTGCTGCTGCCGCTGCCGCTGCCGCCGATGCGGGCGGCACGGTGGTCGATGCCGGCGGCGACAAGGCCATGCCCGCTTCGCGCAGCGATTCGAGGATGGAAAAGAGCAGCTCGCTCTTCACGCCGCCCGCGTTGCGCGGATTGCTCACGTAGCCGATGGCCAGGAAGGTGAGCGTGCCGCTCACGATGTCTTCCAGCTGCACGATGGGCGCGGGGTTGTCCATGATGTCTTCGTGCGCCGTGAAGGCGGCCAGGATCAGGTCGCGCATGCGCCGCGCGTCCACGTCCAGCGGGGCGGGCAGGCGCAGCAGCACGCGGCCGGGAGCGCCGGTCAGCGTCATGTTGCGCACGGTCTTGGTGATGAATTCCGAGTTGGGCACGATGACGGTGGAGCGGTCGCCCAGCTGGATCTCGGTGGCGCGCACGTTCACGCGGCGCACGTCGCCTTCGGTGGTGCCCAGCACCACCCAGTCGCCCACCTTGACGGGCCGTTCGGCCAGCAGGATCAGGCCCGAGATGAAGTTCTGCACGATGGCCTGCAGCCCGAAGCCGATGCCCACCGACAGCGCGCTGGCCACCCAGGCGATGCGTTCCACGCTGATGCCCAGGCCCGCCAGCGCCACGGCGATGACGATGACGCCGCCCACGTAGCCCAGCAGGGTGGTGATGGAGCTGCGCATGCCCGGCTCCAGCGAGGTGCTGGGGAAGTACCGGTCGCTGAGCCAGCGCTTGAACACGCGGATGGTGAGGAAGCCGGCGAGCAGCACGGCCAGCGCCGTGAAGAGAGCCTGCGGCGCGATGACCACGCTGCCGATCTTCAGGCTGTGGTCGGCGTTGGTGCCGCGGCGGAAGACTTCGTCCGGGCCGGTGCCGAAGGGCGCGAGCAGCGCGATCACCATGTAGAAAAAGAGCGCCACGCGCAGCGCGCCGGACGTGACCACGGCGACCTGGTCGAGCAGCTTGGCATCCACGCCCAGGCCGCGATGCAGCCGTCCGCCGAAGCCGCCCTTGGACGAGAGCAGGGCTTCGCACATGTCGTCCACCACCTGGAAGGCCAGATAGGTGGTGGCGAAGACCACGCCGGTCCACACCATCTGCCGCGCCACGGTGCCGGCCAGCGCCACGTAGCCCACGGCCACCATGAGGGCGATGGCCACGGTGGTCAGGTTGGCGCAGGCGACGACCAGGCCCACCCAGACCGGGCGCGGCTCGGCGGCCGGCGCGCCGGCATCGCCATCGGCCTGCGTGGCGGTGGCGGTGGCCGGCGATGCGGGCGTGCGCAGGTGGCGCAGCGCCAGCGCCACCAGGCCCGCCACCAGCAGGGCCGACACCACGTGGACCGTGACCTCGGCCGCCAGGCTGGCGCCGACGATGCTGTTCACGTCGGTGATCAGGGCGCTCAGCGCCGCCACGACACCTATGCACCAGGGATAGGGGCTCAGCCGCGTGGCCAGTTCGTCGGAGATGCCGGTCAGCCGCCACGAACTGCGCTTGCGCGAGAGCAGGGCATGGCCCAGAGCGATCAGCACGGCGGCGAACACGGCGGAACGCACGCTGCTGTCGGCCAGCGCCTGGATGGGATCGGTCAGCGGCGCGCCGGCTTCCAGCGAGCTCCAGAACCACTGCGCGGCCAGGCCGATGAGCAGGGTGTGGACCAGCACGGAAGCCGTCGCCAGCAGCGATCGCCGCAGCCGCCCGCCGGGCAGCCGCGAGGGCACCAGGCGCAGCAGCAGGCGCTCTGCCAGCCAGGTGCCGAGCACGGCCAGCAGCAAGGCGCCCGCCAGCCCACTCAGGAAGGTGTCGCGGCTGTCGGGCTGCAGCGCGGCGCGCACGGCGTCGCGCAGCTCGTCCGCCAGGGACTTCAGCCGCGCCGCATCGCCCGGCAGGGCGTTGCGCAGGTTGCGCCAGAAGATGCGGCCCAGCGGGGAGTCGATGCGGTGGGTCAGCGCGGCCTGGAACTGCTCGCGGCGCTGGCGGATGAGGTCGGTGCCGCGCTGCTCGGCATCCACCATGATGAGGCGGGCGAGCTTCAGGTCGGCATCGACGGCCGCGCGCTGCTTGGCCAGTGATGCGCGCTGCGCGGCCACGTCGGGCGAGTCGGCCTGGGCGCCCTTCTCGGGCGCGGGGCCCAGGCCGGCCAGGCGGGAGTCGATGTCGGCAAGATCGGCCGCGCGGCTGGTCGCCAACTGCTCGGCCGCGGTGCCGATGGCATTGACGTCGGCCAGCAGCTTGCGGCCGTCGTCGTCGTCGGAGAGCTTCTGCGGAATGGCGTCGAGCTGCTTGCGCAGCACATCGACGCTGGGCGGCATGGGCGTGTTGGCGGGGTTGCCGTCCGTTTCGGCGGAGGCAGCAGCAGCGGCGCCGGACTGGGCATGGGCGGAACTGCCAGGCCAGACGCTGAAGACCAGCGCCAGCAGCAGGCCGGCCAGAAGCATTGCCAGCGCGGCAGGCGCGCTGCGCTGAATGGTCGATGATGGGCGCGGCTGCGTGGCGGCGGCCCGGGGCGATCGAGAGAGGAAAACCATGGTGCGGATTGTGCTGCGCCTTGCGCCCGTCCCGCGCGACCGGCCGCAAGAGGCGGTTTCCCCGTCGCTCGCCGTGGGGCCTGCTGCCGCCGGGCGCTGGGATCCGGCCCGGTAGCGCTCAGCCTGCCGCAGGGCTGAAGAGGTCCACCCGGTCCGTGATGATGCCGTCGGTCCCCAGGTCGATCAGCCGCTGGGCGGCCCATTCGTCGTTGACGGTGTAGCTCAGAGTACGCATTCCGGCGCCCTGCGCGGCGGCCACGGTGGCAGCCGTCCAGAGAGCGTGGTTGCAGACGATGGCCACGCAGCCCAGCTGCTGGGCGGTGTCCAGCCAGCCTTCCGGCAGGCTGTCGAGCAGCAGTCCGCGCGGCAGGCCCGGCACGGACTGGCGGGCGCCGGACAGGGCCGCAGGCTGGAACGAGGTGAGCAGGGGCGGCACCGGCTGGCCCTGCCAGAGCCGCGCGGCATGGGCGGCGACGACGCGGCCGGTTTCCTCCTCGCAGCCCGGCGTGGGTTTGATCTCGATGTTCAGCAGGTAGCCGTTGGCGATGCAAAAGCGCGAGAGGCCCGCCAGCGTGGCCGGTGGTTCGCCAGCCCAGGCGCGCGAATGCCAGCTGCCGGCATCGAGCTGCGCCAGCTCGCCCCACGCGCGGTCGCCCGCGGTGCCGCTGCCGTTGGTGGTGCGCTCCAGCGTGGAGTCGTGCAGCAGGAAGGGCACGCCGTCGCTGCTGAGCTTGGCATCGCACTCGAACATGCGGAAGCCGTACATGGCACCCAGGCGGAAGGCGGCCAGCGTGTTCTCGGGCGCGAGCTTGCCGGCGCCGCGGTGGGCCACCCAGCGAGGGTAGGGCCAGGCGGTCGCCGCCGCGGCGGAAGGGGCTGACGAAGAAGGGGCGGTCTGGTCGTGGTGCATCGGTGGATTGTGCGCGCCGCGCGGCGTGCCACGCGGCTGGGCGCTGTCGGCGCCCAGTCGTCAGCAGTCGTCAGCGGCGCTTGCCCGTGCCGGCGTCGAACCAGTGCAGCCGGTCCGGGCGCGGCGCCACGCGAAGAGCGTCGCCCGGCTGCGGGTGCAGCCTGCCTTCTTCCACCCGCACGATGAGCGGTTCGCCGCCCAGGCGGGCATACACCAGGCGTTCCGCGCCCAGCAGTTCCACGCTGTCCACCGTCACGTCCCAGCCGTCGCCGGTGGCGGCGACCACGTCCAGATGTTCGGGGCGGATGCCCAGGATGGCGCCGTCCTGGCCGCCGGGTGCGTGCTTGAGCAGGTTCATCGGCGGCGAGCCGATGAAGCTGGCGACGAAGGTGGAGGCGGGCGCGTGATAGACCTCCTCGGGCGTGCCGAACTGCTCCATCACGCCGCCGTTCATCACGATCATGCGCTGGGCCAGCGTCATGGCCTCGACCTGGTCGTGGGTGACGAACAGGCTGGTGATCCCGAGTTCACGGTGCAGCTTCTGGATCTCCAGCCGGGTCTGGGCGCGCAGCTTGGCGTCGAGGTTGGAGAGCGGCTCGTCGAACAGGAACACCTGGGGCTGGCGCACGATGGCGCGGCCCATGGCCACGCGCTGGCGCTGGCCGCCCGAGAGCTCGCGCGGCTTGCGGTCCAGCAGATGGCCGAGCTCGAGGATCTTCGCGGCCTTGTCCACGCGCGCGCGGATCTCGTCCTTGGGCACCTTGGCGATCTTCAGGCCATAGGCCATGTTCTCGAAGTTCGTCATGTGCGGGTAGAGCGCGTAGTTCTGGAACACCATGGCGATGTCGCGCTGGGCGGGTTCCAGGTCGTTGACCACGCGGTTGCCGATGGCGATCTCGCCGCCGGAGATTTCCTCCAGGCCCGCCACCATGCGCAGCAGGGTGGACTTGCCGCAGCCCGAGGGGCCGACGATGACGATGAATTCGCCGTCGGCGATCTCGGCGTTCACGCCGTGGATGACCTGGTTGGCCTTGGGCCCGTGGCCGTAGCGCTTGACGACGTTGCGCAGGGAAAGAGATGCCATTTTGCTATTTTTCTGGTAGCTGAATGCGTAGATGGAATGTGCGCTGCAGGGCTTATGGCCTTGGGATCACTTCTCGGTGTCCACCAGGCCCTTGACGAACCACTTCTGCATGAGGATCACGACCAGCGCAGGCGGCAGCATGGCCAGCAGCGCCGTGGCCATGACGATGTTCCATTCGTTCTGGCCGTCGCCGCCGGCGATCATGCGTTTGATGCCGATGACCACCGGGTACATGTCCTCGGTGGTGGTGGCCAGCAGCGGCCAGAGGTACTGGTTCCAGCCGTAGATGAACTGGATCACGAACAGCGCCGCGATGGAGGTGCGCGACAGCGGCACCAGCACGTCCTTGAAGAAGCGCATGGGCCCGGCGCCGTCGATGCGTGCCGCCTCCACCAGTTCGTCGGGCACCGTCAGGAAGAACTGCCGGAACAGGAAGGTGGCCGTGGCCGACGCGATCAGCGGCACCGTGAGACCCGCGTAGCTGTTGAGCATGCCGAGATCGGACACCACCTGGTAGGTGGGGCCGATGCGCACTTCCACGGGCAGCATCAGCGTGATGAAGATCAGCCAGAAGCACAGGCCCTTGAACGGGAAGCGGAAGTACACGATGGCGAAGGCCGACATCAGCGAGATGGCGATCTTGCCCACCGTGATGACCATGGCCGACACGAAGCTGACCCACATCATGCGGGCCACGGGCGCGGTGGAGCCGGCGCCGTGCTCGCGGCCGAACAGGGCCGCCTTGTAGGTGTCCCAGAAGTTGGAGCCGGGCAGCAGGGGCATCGGCGCCTGCACGATCTCCTGCGCGGTGTGGGTGGAGGCGACGAAGGCCAGGTAGAGCGGGAAGGCGACGATGAGGACGCCCATCACCATGATGAAGTGCGCGAGGATGCCGCGCGTGAGGCTGCGTTCGACCATGTCAGTATTGAACCTTCTTCTCGACGTAGCGGAACTGCACGACGGTGAGCGCGACCACGATCAGCATCAGCACCACCGACTGCGCGGCCGAGCCGCCCAGGTCCATGGCCTTGAAGCCGTCGTAGTACACCTTGTAGACCAGGATGGCCGTGTCCTTGCCCGGCCCGCCCTGCGTGGCGGCATCGACGATGGCGAAGGTGTCGAAGAACGCATAGACCACGTTGATGACCAGCAGGAAGAAGGTGGTGGGCGAGAGCAGGGGGAACTGCACCGTCCAGAACCTGCGCCACGGGCCCGCGCCGTCGATGGCGGCGGCTTCGATCAGCGACTTCGGGATGGACTGCAGCCCGGCCAGGAAGAAGAGGAAGTTGTAGGAGATCTGCTTCCAGACCGAGGCCATCACGATCAGCGCCATGGCCTGGCCTGAATTGAGCAGGTGGTTCCAGTCGATGCCGATGCGCCCCAGCGCATACGACACCACGCCCAGCGAGGGCGAGAACATGAAGACCCACAGCACGGCGGCCACGGCCGGCGCCACGGCGTAGGGCAGGATCAGCAGGGTCTTGTAGAACATGGCGCCCTTGACCACCCGGTCGGCGAACACGGCCAGCAGCAGCGAGAGCACGATGCCGCTGGAAGCCACCAGCACCGAAAAGAGCGCGGTGGTCTTGAAGGAGTCGATGTAGCCGGGGTCTTCGAACAGGCGCCGGAAGTTATCCAGCCCCACCCACTCGGTGGAGGTGCCGAAGGCGTCCTGCAGCTGCAGCGACTGCACCAGCGCCTGGCTGGCGGGCCAGAAGAAGAAGACCACGATGACGGCCATCTGCGGCGCGATGAGCAGCCAGGGCAGCCAGGCGGATTTGAAACGGACGCGTTTTTCCATGGTGTCTGCTGAATTCCCTGGCCACGGCGCTCAGCCGCTGCGGCCTTCGCTTCGGGAAAGGGATGAAAGACAAAACCCTCCCCGTACGGACGGGGAGGGTCGGGTTATGCGGCGGCGCTGCATCCGGCCGGCATCGCCGGCGTCATAGGTGGATGGCAGCGGCCCGGAGAATCAGCCCTTGTTGGCTTTCTGGAACCGCTCCAGCTGTTCGTTGCCGCGCTGGACGATGCTCTTGAGCGCTTCCTGCGGCGTCTTCTTGCCGGCCCAGACCTGTTCCAGTTCCTCGTCCTCGATGGCGCGGATCTGCACGTAGTTGCCCAGGCGGATGCCGCGGCTCTTGTCGGTCACCTTGCGGATCATCTGCGTCACGGCCACGTCGGTGCCGGGGTGCTTCTGGTAGAAGCCCGACTTCTCGGTCAGGTCGTAGGCTGCCAGGGTCACGGGCAGGTAGCCGGTGCGCTGGTGGCTGGCGGCCTGCACTTCGGGGCGGGAAATGAACTTGAAGAACTCGGCCACGCCCTTGTATTCAGCCGGTTTCTTGCCGGCCATCACCCACAGGCTGGCGCCGCCGATGACGGTGTTCTGGGGCGCGCCCGGCACGTCGGGGTAGTAGGGAAGGGGAGCGAGGCCGTAGGCGAACTTGGCGTTCTTGGCCACGTTGCCGTAGAAGCCCGAGGACGTGTTGATCATGGCGCATTCGCCGGAGACGAAGCTGGCCTCGGGCACGTTGCCGCGGCCCTTGTAGACGAAGAGGCCCTGCTTGGCCATGTTGGCCAGGTTCTCGATGTGGCGCTGGTGCAGGGGCGAGTCCACCTTCAGGCGGGCGTCCAGGCCCTGCAGGCCGTTGGCCTTGGTGGCGAATTCGACGTTGTGCCAGGCCGAGAAGCTCTCCAGCTGCGTCCAGCCCTGCCAGGCGGTAGTGAAGGGGCACTTGTGTCCGGCGGCCTTGAGCTTGGCGGCAGCGGCGACCACTTCGGGCCAGGTGGCGGGCGCCTTGTCGGTGGGCAGGCCGGCCGCCTTGAAGGCATCCTTGTTGAAATAGAAGATGGTGGTGGAGCTGTTGAAGGGGAAGCTCAGCATCTGGCCGTTGGGGGCCGTGTAGTAGCCCGCGACGGCCGGGATGTAGGCCTTGGGGTCGAAGGGAGCGCCTGCATCCTGCATCACCTTGCCCACCGGGACGATGGCGCCCTTGCTGGCCATCATGGTGGCCGTGCCCACTTCGAAGACCTGCAGGATGTTGGGGGCGTTGCCGGCGCGGAAGGCAGCGACCGCAGCGGTCATGGATTCGTCATACGTACCTTTGTACGTAGGCACGATCTTGTAGTCCTTCTGGCTCTCGTTGAACTGCTTGGCCAGATCGTTCACCCATTCGCCGTTGACGGCGGTCATCGAATGCCACCATTGGATTTCGGTCTGGGCTTGTGCAGACAGGCAAGCCGACGCGGCGATGGCGGCGGTCAGTGCCAGGTGCTTGAATTGCATGAAAACTCCTGCGGATGGGGTAGTCGGGGTAATGCGGGGGTGTGCGCATCGGCACGAAGCGGCGATCGTATGGCGCGCTTCATGACATCGATGTGACGTTGTGACATGTGCCGGCGGCCCGCTCAACGGGGGAAACCCGTCGCAGTGCGCGTTTCAGTCGTGTCGGTGACGTGTCGGTATTGTGACGACATGGCGGGCCTCTGCATGCCGCTGCGCGTGCCGTTGGGGTAAGGCTTCGAAGCACTAAGGGAATTGGTGCGCTGCACAATGGCCTGAGCCACCGAGCCTGGCAGCCTTCCCGACGCGCCGTCGATGCCGCCCATGCCGCCCGGCACCCGAGCCGCCGCCAGCCAGCCGCAGCCTCCGTCTCCTTTCCCTCATCCCCTACCGACTCTTTCCGAAGCCATGGCCAAAACATCTCTGGACAAAAGCAAGATCAAGTTCCTGTTGCTCGAAGGCATACACCCCTCCGCGGTGGACGTGCTGCGCGGCGCCGGCTACACGCAGGTCGAGCTGGTGTCCGGCGCCCTGGAGGGCGAAGAGCTCAAGCGCCGGATCGCGGACGTCCACTTCCTGGGCATCCGTTCGCGCACGCAGCTGACGGCCGAGGTCTTCGCCCAGGCGCACAAGCTGGTCGCCGTGGGGGCTTTCTGCATCGGCACCAACCAGATCGACCTGGAGGCGGCGCGCGAGCGCGGCGTTGCGGTGTTCAACGCGCCGTATTCCAACACCCGCTCGGTGGCGGAACTGGTGCTGGCCGAGGCCATCCTGCTGCTGCGCGGCGTGCCCGAGAAGAACGCCGTGGCGCACCGGGGCGGCTGGCTCAAGAGCGCAGAGAACGCCTACGAGATCCGCGGCAAGACCCTGGGCATCGTCGGCTACGGCTCCATCGGCACGCAGCTGTCGGTGCTGGCCGAGGCGCTGGGCATGCACGTGGTCTTCCACGACGTGGTGAACAAGCTGCCGCTGGGCAATGCGCGCCAGGCGCCGTCGCTCGAAGCCCTGCTGGCCCAGAGCGACATCGTGAGCCTGCACGTGCCTGAGCTGCCGTCCACCCAGTGGATGATCGGCGCGGCCCAGATCGCCGCGATGAAGCAGGGCGCCATCCTGATCAACGCTTCGCGCGGCACGGTGGTGGAGATCGAGCCGCTGGCCGAGGCGCTCAAGGCTCGCAAGCTGCTGGGCGCGGCCATCGACGTGTTCCCGGTCGAGCCACGCAGCAACAAGGACGAGTTCGTCAGCCCCCTGCGCGGGCTGGACAACGTCATCCTCACGCCGCACATCGGCGGCTCCACCATGGAGGCCCAGGCCAACATCGGCCTGGAAGTGGCCGAGAAGCTGGTGAAGTACAGCGACAACGGCACCTCGATCACCTCGGTCAACTTCCCCGAGGTGGCGCTTCCGGCCCACCCCGGCAAGCACCGCATCCTGCACATCCACCGCAACGTGCCCGGCGTGCTGTCGGCCATCAACCAGGTGTTCGCCGACAACCGTATCAACATCGCAGCCCAATACCTGCAGACCAACGAGAAGGTCGGCTATGTGGTGATCGACATCGATGCACAGTCGTCGGAGCTGGCCCAGGACAAGCTCGCCAGCGTTCCGGGCACCATCCGCTGCCGCGTCCTGTTCTAAGAATGTAAACACGTTCTGAGAACCTGAGAGGGCGGTTTCCGGCCCCCCCGGCAGGGCTGGGGCCGGTGACATAAAATCGCGGCCCCATGGTTGGGGGCTGCCCATGCCCCCCAGGTGATCCCCCGATGAATGCACCCACTGAGTTGGCAGCCCTGATGCCGCAGGCCGCCGAGCCCACTCGCCTGCGCGAGATTCCCTACAACTACACCTCGTTTTCCGACCGGGAAATCGTCATCCGCCTGCTGGGCTCAGCTTCCTGGGACGTGCTGGACCAGCTGCGCCGCGAGCGCCGCACCGGCCGCTCCGCCCGCATGCTCTACGAGGTGCTGGGCGACATCTGGGTCGTGCAGCGCAACCCCTACCTGCAGGACGACCTGCTGGATAACGAGGGCCGCCGCAAGATGCTGGTGGAAGCGCTGCAGCACCGCCTGGCCGAAATCGGCAAGCGCCGCACGCCCGGCGAGGACGAGGAACGCGACCGCCTCGTCGGCCAGCTGGTGGATGCCGCGCGCCGCGCCATCGCCGAATTCGACGCCACCTTCGTGGCCGCCGCCCAGCTGCGCCGCCAGGTGCAAAAGCGCCTGGGCCGCTACACGGCCAAGGACAACATCAAGTTCGACGGCCTCTCGCGCGTGTCGCACGTGACGGACGCGACCGACTGGCGCGTCGAATACCCGTTCGTGGTGCTCACGCCCGACACCGAGGCCGAGATGGCCGCGCTGGTCAAGGCCTGCATCGAGCTGGAACTCACCATCATCCCGCGCGGGGGCGGCACCGGCTACACCGGCGGCGCCATTCCTCTCACTTGGCGCAGCGTGGTCATCAACACCGAGAAGCTCGAAGCCATGACCGAGGTGGAGATGCGCCGTCTGCCGGGCATGGACCGCGAGGTCGGCACCATCTGGACCGAGGCCGGCGTGGTCACCCAGCGCGTGGCCGATGCGGCCGAGCGCGCGGGCTTCGTCTTCGCGGTCGATCCGACCAGCGCCGAGGCATCCTGCATCGGCGGCAACATCGCCATGAACGCGGGCGGCAAGAAGGCCGTGCTCTGGGGCACGGCGCTGGACAACCTGGTCAGCTGGCGCATGGTGACGCCCGAGGCGCAGTGGCTCGAAGTCACGCGCCTCGATCACAACATGGGCAAGATCCACGACGTGGAGACGGCCACCTTCGAGCTGCAGTACTTCGAGGCCGACGGCAGGACGCCGATCCGCACCGAGCGCCTGGAGATTCCCGGCCGCACCTTCCGCAAGGAAGGCCTGGGCAAGGACGTGACGGACAAGTTCCTCTCCGGCCTGCCGGGCATCCAGAAGGAAGGCTGCGACGGCCTCATCACCAGCGCGCGCTGGGTGGTGCACCGCATGCCGGCGCACACGCGCACCGTGTGCCTGGAGTTCTTCGGCAATGCCAAGGATGCCGTGCCCTCCATCGTCGAGATCAAGGACTTCATGTTCGCCGAGCAGAAGCGCAGCGGCGTGCTGCTGGCCGGCCTGGAGCACCTGGACGATCGCTACCTGAAGGCGGTGGGCTACGCCACCAAGAGCAAGAAGCACGGCGGCGGCCTGCCCAAGATGGTGCTGTTCGGCGACATCGCGGGCGATGACGCCGACGCGGTGGCGCGCGTGACCAGCGAAGTGGTGCGCATCGCCAACTCGCGCGCCGGCGAAGGCTTCATCGCCATCAGCCCCGAAGCGCGCAAGAAGTTCTGGCTCGACCGCAAGCGCACGGCAGCCATCAGCCGCCACACCAACGCCTTCAAGATCAACGAAGACGTGGTGATCCCGCTGCCGCGCATGGCCGAATACACCGACGGCATCGAGCGCATCAACATCGAGCTGTCGCTGCGCAACAAGCTCAAGCTGTGCGACGAGCTGGAAGCCTTCTTCCAGCGCGGCAAGCTGCCGCTGGGCCGCCAGGACGACGCGCACGAGATCCCTTCGGCCGAGTTGCTGGAAGACCGCGTGGCCCAGGCCGTGGCGCTGATCGGCGAAGTCCGCACGCTCTGGAGCGGCTGGCTGCATGACGTGGAGGCGCTCTTTTCGCAGCTGCAGGACCACACACTGCGCGCCAGCTGGAAGACGCAGCTGCGCGAGCCGCTGGCCAAGATGTTTCCCGGCGCGGCTTTCAAGCCCATCATGGACGAGGCGCAGGCCATCCACCAGCGCGTGCTCAAGGGCCGCGTATGGGTCGCGCTGCACATGCATGCGGGCGACGGCAACGTCCACACCAACATCCCCGTCAACAGCGACGACTACGACATGCTGCAGACGGCCCACGAGGCCGTGGCACGCATCATGGTGCTCGCGCGCAGCCTGGACGGCGTGATCTCGGGCGAGCACGGCATCGGCATCACCAAGCTCGAATTCCTTACCGACGACGAGCTGCGCCCCTTCGCCGACTACAAGCGCCGCGTGGACCCGCAAGGCCGCTTCAACAAGGGCAAGCTGCTACGCAATCAGGAGCACGCTGCCCAGGCAGGGCAGGCGCCGGCGGCCGTTTCGGCCCGCGAATCGCTGATGTTCTCGGACCTGACCAATGCCTACACGCCCAGCTTCGGGCTGATGGGGCACGAGTCGCTCATCATGCAGCAGAGCGACATCGGCGCCATCGCCGACTCGGTCAAGGACTGCCTGCGCTGCGGCAAGTGCAAGCCGGTGTGCGCCACCCACGTGCCGCGCGCCAGCCTGCTCTACAGCCCGCGCAACAAGATCCTGGCCACCTCGCTGCTGGTCGAGGCCTTCCTGTACGAAGAGCAGACGCGCCGCGGCGTCTCGATCAAGCACTGGCAGGAATTCGAGGACGTGGCCGACCACTGCACCGTCTGCCACAAGTGCTACACGCCGTGCCCGGTCAAGATCGACTTCGGCGATGTGACCATGAACATGCGCAACCTGCTGCGCAAGATGGGCAAGAAGACCTTCCGCCCGGGCAATGCCCTGGCCATGGGCATGCTCAACGCCACCAACCCCGACACCATCAAGCTGATGCGCACGGCCATGGTGGACGTGGGCTTCAAGGCCCAGCGCATGGCCGTCGATCTGCTGCGCGGCTTCGGCCGCAAGCAGACCGCGCACCCGCCCGCCACGGTGGGCACGGCGCCGGTCAAGGAACAGGTCATCCACTTCATCAACAAGAAGCTGCCCGGCGGACTGCCCAAGAAGACGGCGCGTGCGCTGCTGGACATCGAGGACAAGGACTACGTGCCCATCATCCGTGACCCGGCCGCCACCACGGCCGAGACGGAGGCGGTGTTCTACTTCCCCGGCTGCGGTTCGGAGCGCCTGTTCAGCCAGGTGGGCCTCGCCACCCAGGCCATGCTCTGGCATGCCGGCGTGCAGACCGTGCTGCCGCCGGGTTATCTGTGCTGCGGCTACCCCCAGCGCGGCAGCGGCCAGTTCGACAAGGCCGAGAAGATGATTACCGACAACCGGGTGCTGTTCCACCGCGTGGCCAACACGCTGAACTACCTGGACATCAAGACGGTGGTGGTGAGCTGCGGCACCTGCTACGACCAGCTGCAGGGCTACCAGTTCGACAAGATCTTCCCGGGCTGCCGCATCATCGACATCCATGAATACCTGCTGGAAAAGGGCATCCAGCTGCAGGGCAAGGGCGCCTACCTCTACCACGAGCCCTGCCACAGCCCGATGAAGCAGCAGGACTCGATGAAGACCGTCAAGGCGCTGGTGGGTGACCAGGTGGTGAAGAGCGAGCGCTGCTGCGGCGAATCGGGCACGCTGGGCGTGACCCGGCCCGACATCTCCACCCAGGTGCGCTTCCGCAAGGAAGAAGAGATCCGCAAGGGCGAAGCGAAGCTGCGCGCCAGCGGCGCCGTGGCCCCGCAGGAGAACGTGAAGATCCTCACCAGCTGCCCCAGCTGCCTGCAGGGCCTGAACCGCTACCAGGACGATCTGCAGAACGGCCTGCTCGAAGCCGACTACATCGTCGTCGAGATGGCGCGCGAGATCCTGGGCGAGAACTGGATGCCCGAATACGTGCAGCGCGCCAACGCCGGCGGCATTGAGCGGGTGCTAGTCTAGGATGAGAGGGCACCCCCCTGAGGCCCTGCGGGCCTTCCCCCCGCTCTCGCCGTGCTGCGCACGGCGGGCAGGGGGACGACGCCAGTGGCCCGGCGAAGCCGGTTCCACGGCGTCCGCTGGCCTGGCCTGCTCCGCGGCCATCGGATGGGTGGCGTCGAGCCGGTGTCGTGGTGCGTGGGTGGCGCGCAGCGCCATGGATATCTGACATGGTGACGCCCTCTTGTCCGCTCTGCGATACCGATGGCGGCCTGCTGATCTGGCGCGGGCAGAAGCTGCGCGTGATCCGCGCCGACGAGGCGGGCTTCCCCGCCTTCTACCGCGTGGTGTGGAACGCGCACGTGGCCGAACTGTCCGACCTCTCCGAGGCCGACCGCGCCCACTGCATGGAGGTCGTCTGCCGGGTGGAGCGCGCGCTGCGCGATCACCTCTCGCCCGACAAGGTCAACCTCGCGGCGCTGGGCAACATGGTGCCCCACCTGCACTGGCATGTGATCGCGCGCTTCGCGTGGGACAGCCACTTCCCCGCACCCGTCTGGGCCCCGGCGCAGCGCGGGCGCGATGCCGCGCGGGAGGCCGCCCTGCAGGCCCGTCTGGACGGGCTGGAGCACGGGCTGCGGGCGCAGCTTGCGGCCGCGGGCGGATAGCGCCGGCTTCGAAAATCGGCCTTAGCCCGCGACGGTCACGCGGTCGCGGCCCGCGCTCTTGCTGGCGTAAAGCGCCCGGTCGGCCCGGGCGATCGCGGCTTCCAGCGTTTCGCCCTGCCGCAGCTGCGCCACGCCCAGCGACAGGCTGACGGCGATGGTCTCGCTGCCATGGCGGGCCGGCTGCGAAGCCACCGCCGAGCGCATGCGCTCGGCCATCGCGGCCGCCTGATCCAGCGCCGAATCCGGCAGCAGCATCAGGAATTCTTCGCCGCCCCAGCGCGCCAGCAGGTCGCCCACCCGGCTGCTGTGCTCCAGCAGCGCGGCCACATGCACCAGCACCTGGTCTCCGGCCTCATGGCCGAAGCCGTCGTTGATGCGCTTGAAGAAGTCGATGTCGGCAATCACCACCGAGATGGGCTGGCGCGATGGCCCGGACCGGGCGATGTGCTCCTGCGCCAGCCGCGCCAGCCGCCGCCGGTTGGCCAGGCCCGTCAGCGGATCGGTGGTGGCCAGCTTCTCCAGCCGGCGCTCCGCGCGCAGCACCGAGTCGTAGTAGTAGCGCGCCACGTAGGCCGCCATGGCGAACACCACGGCCACGTTGAAGGCGTGCGTCAAGGACAGCCCCAGCGAGCCGAGCGGCGCGGAGGCTCCGTGCCGCACCGAGACTTCGTGCAGGCCGATGTAGAACAGGAAAAGGGCCAGCAGGAGCAGCGGCGTGGGCGTGCGCCGCCCCTTGCCGACCACGATGGCCGGTATGAACATCAGCAGGTAGTAGTGGAAGCCGCTGTTCCAGCCCACCAGCCAGGAGCCGACGGCGGAATGGCTCAGCACCTCCGCCCAGATCAGCAGCAGCGCTGCTGCGTTGCGCCGCCGCTCCAGCAGGACGTAGGCCAGGGCATACACGGCGATGCTCGCCACGCTGAACCAGATCAGCAGCGGGGCGCCCAGCAGCAGGAACAGCAGCATGAAGGCCGCGTTCACGGCGCCGGCCATCAGCGTCACCCGCTGCGTCATCACCCAGAAGGCCTTGCGCGCCATTCGCCCTTCGGGGGCGGGCTGCGCCATGGGGGCGGGCAGGGCGTCGGTGGTGGACATGGGGCCTGGGGCCTTCGATCGTATGGCTGGGTTGCGGTGGCGGTGGGACAATTCTCGCCCAGCTTCATGAACCGGACGGCGCCCGCGCATGCGGCGCCGCACATGACTCCAGTATGAGAGGACTTTCCATGGCAGACCAGCAGGCGGGCATGGCCGCACCGCAATCGCTCACCGTGCATGGCGCTTCGCGCGTGCTCGAAATCGCTTTCGACGACGGAGCGAGCTTCCGCATTCCGTTCGAATTGCTGCGCGTGTGCTCGCCCTCCGCCGAAGTCCAGGGCCACGGCCCGGGGCAGGAGGTGCTGCAGACGGGCAAGCGGGACGTGGAGATCACCGCGATCGAGCCCGTGGGCAACTACGCCGTCAAGCCGGTGTTCTCCGACGGGCACCAGAGCGGCCTCTACACCTGGCCCTATCTCTACGAGCTGGGCCGTGACCAGGAAGCGCTCTGGCAGCGCTACCTGCAGCGGCTGGCCGACGCCGGAGTGGACCGCGATGCGCCCATGGTCCCGCCGCGCCGCGGTGGAGATGGCGGCGGCGCAGGAGCCTGCGGCGCTCCCTGAGCGGAATGCTCTATTATTCATAGCACAAGGCGCTGGATGACCAAGCGCCTGCGCCGGCCGCCCCCTGAGGCCCCGGGCACCTGCAGCGCGATACGAGAAGAGAAGCCCCGGGCCGGCACGGGGCAGCCGCGGCGAGCAGGGCACGCCCATACCCTTAGCATTCCCACCATGAGCACCACCCATTTCGGCTTCCAGACCGTGGACGAGAACGACAAGGCGCGCCGCGTCCGTGGGGTCTTCGACTCCGTCGCCTCCAAATACGACGTCATGAACGACCTCATGTCCGGCGGCCTGCACCGCGCCTGGAAGGCCTATACCGTCATGGTGGCCAACCTGCGCGAGGGCAGCCAGGTGCTGGACATCGCGGGCGGTACCGGCGATCTCTCGCGCGCCTTCGCCAAGAAGGTGGGCGCGACCGGCCGCGTGGTGCATACCGACATCAACGAAGCCATGCTGCGCGTGGGCCGCGACCGCCTGATCGACGAAGGCCTGGTGCTGCCCACCCTGGTCTGCGATGCCGAGGCGCTGCCCTTCGCGGACGGGCATTTCGACGTCGTCAGCGTGGCCTTCGGCCTGCGCAACATGACGCACAAGGATGCCGCCATCGCCGAGATGTGCCGCGTGCTCAAGCCCGGCGGCAAGCTGCTGGTGCTGGAGTTCTCCAAGGTCGCCAAGCCGCTGGAGAAGGCCTACGACTGGTACTCGTTCTCCATGCTGCCCCGCCTGGGCAAGCTGGTGGCGGGCGACGACGCCAGCTACCGCTATCTGGCCGAGTCGATCCGCATGCATCCGGACCAGGAGACGCTCAAATCCCTCATGCAGCAAAATGGCTTTGGACATGTGGACTATCACAATATGACTGGCGGCGTCGTGGCCCTGCATGTTGGAATCAAGTGCTGATCCATGATGGACAGAAGCACAAGTAGGAGAGAGCGATGATGAAATTCTGGTCCGTGGTCCTGGCCGCGCTGCTGGTGGTGGCCCATGTGGACGCCGACGCCAAGCGCCTGGGCGGCGGCAGGTCGGTGGGCAAGCAGTCCAGCCATGTGACGCAGCGCGAATCCGCGACCACGCCGCCCGCGACACCCGGCGCTCCCGCGCAGAACGCAGCCCCCAGCAACGCGGCGGCCAAGCCTGCTGCGCCGGCCGCGGCCCCCGCGGCCGCCGCGCCCAAGAAGCCCTGGGGCGCCATGCTGGGCGGCCTCGCGGCTGGCCTGGGCCTGGCCTGGCTGGCCCACTCGCTGGGCCTGGGCGCCGAGTTCGGCCAGTTCCTGATGTTCGCGCTGCTGGCGCTCATCGCCGTCGCCGTGATCGGCATGGTGATGCGCTCCCGCAAGCCCGCCGCGCCGGCGCGCTCGCCCTTCGCCTTCCAGGGCGCCGGAGCGGGCGAGGGCGCCGCCACGCCGTCCGAGGCCCAGGTGCCGCGCCAGTACAGCCCGGCCAACGTCGGCAACGACGCATCGGCCCGGCCGTGGGAGCGCAGCGCCACGGCCTTCGACGCGGCCCGTCCGGCCGCTTCCGCAGCGGCCGGCGGCGTGGTCATCGGCTCCGCGCTGGCCGGTTCGCAGAACTGGGGCGTGCCCGAAGGCTTCGACACCGAAGGCTTCCTCAATGCCGCCAAGCGCAACTTCACCACGCTGCAGGCCGCCTGGGACGCCTCCAACATCACCGTGCTGCGGTCGATGATGACCGACGGCATGCTCGAGGAGATCCGCGCCCAGCTGCACGAACGCGAACTGCACCGCGACGCCAGCCAGCCCAACCACACCGAGGTGGTCATGCTCGAGGCGCAGCTGCTGGGCATCGAAGACCTGGGCGACGGCTACATGGCCAGCGTCGAGTTCTCCGGCATGATCCGCGAGGAGGCTTCGGCCGGTCCGAGCCCGTTCCGCGAAGTGTGGAATATGACCAAGCCCAAGAGCGGCTCCACCGGCTGGCTGGTGGCCGGCGTGCAGGCGCTGCAGTGAGCTTCCGGCGCCGAGCCGGCCCAGGCGCCTCGCGCCAGGCCGGCGGCGCATGGGGGCAAGGCGCTGCGCGCCGCATCCAGTTCAGGGAATAATCGGGGACTATGGCAACACAGTCCCCTTTTTCGTTCCTGGACGGTCTCTTCGAGCGTCTGGCCAGTGGTCCTCAGCCCCCGCAGTGGCTCGTCCATGAGGTGCAGCACCGCGCGGTCCTGTTCCTGAACCATGTCCTCATGCAGGAGCCCCAGGCCATGGAACGGCTGGCACGCCAGCGCGGGCGGGTGGCCCAGGTCCAGTGGCGCGCCTACACGGTCGCGCTGCAGATCACGCCCGCCGGACTGTTCGATCTGGCCCGCGCCGAAGCGCAGCCCGATCTGCGCCTCGAAGTCACCGACACCTCGCCGCTGGCCCTGGCGCAGGCCGCGCTGCGGGGCGACAAGCCCGCCATCCGCATCGAAGGCGACGTGCAGCTGGCCGCCGAGATCAACTGGCTGGTCGATCACGTCCGCTGGGACGTCGAGGAAGACCTGGCGCGCCTGATCGGCGATGCTCCGGCGCATGCCATCGGCTCGGTGGCCCGCAAGGCGGCCCAGGCCCTGCGCGGCTTCGTGGGCGCCCGCATGGGCGCCGCCGGCAACGCGCCGGCGTCCGGCTCCATGGCCGGCAGCAGCGACAGCACGGCACCATGAGCCGATTCCTCCGTGGGTTCACCATCGTCTGGGTGGCGTTGCGCTACGGCCTGGACGAACTGGTGCTCACCAGCTTCCAGAAGCCCTGGCTGCGCCTGCTGGCGCGCATCATCTCGACCGGCCGCGACCTGAACGCCCCGCGCGGCCAGCGCCTGCGCGAGGCGCTGGAGCGCCTGGGCCCCATCTTCGTGAAGTTCGGCCAGGTGCTGTCCACCCGCCGCGACCTGATGCCGCCCGACATCGCCGACGAGCTGGCGCTGCTGCAGGACCGCGTGCCGCCCTTCGACCCCAGGATCGCCGTCGCCACCATCGAGCGGGCCTTCCGCCGGCCGGTGGACGAGGTCTTCGTCTCTTTCGACCGCGAGCCCATCGCCAGCGCCTCCATCGCACAGGTGCATTTCGCCGTCATCCGCGACCGCCAGGGCCGCGAGCGCGAAGTGGCTGTGAAGGTGCTGCGCCCGGGCATGCTGCCTGTGATCGAGAACGACCTGGCGCTGATGCGCATGATGGCCGGCTGGGTCGAAAGCCTGTCGGCCGACGGCAAGCGCCTGAAGCCCCGCCAGGTGGTGGCCGAATTCGACAACTACCTGCACGACGAGCTGGACCTGGTGCGCGAGGCCTCCAACGCCGCCCAGCTGCGCCGCAACATGCAGGGGCTGGAGCTGGTCGAGATCCCAGAGATCTTCTGGGACTTCTGCCATTCCGAGGTGCTGGTGATGCAGCGCATGAAGGGCGTGCCGATCAACCAGATCGAGCGCCTGCGGGCGGCCGGCGTGGACATTTCCAAGCTGGCCCGCGACGGCGTGACCATCTTCTTCACCCAGGTCTTTCGCGACGGCTTTTTCCATGCCGACATGCATCCCGGCAACATCCAGGTGAGCCTGGAGCCGGAAACCTTCGGCCGCTACATCTCGCTGGACTTCGGCATCGTGGGCTCGCTGACCGAATTCGACAAGGAATACCTGGCGCAGAACTTCACGGCCTTCTTCCGCCGCGACTACAAGCGCGTGGCCGAGCTGCACATCGAAAGCGGCTGGGTGCCGGCGACCACGCGGGTCAACGAGCTGGAAAGTGCCATCCGCGCCGTGTGCGAGCCGTATTTCGACCGGCCGCTGAAGGAAATCTCGCTGGGCATGGTGTTGATGCGGCTGTTCCAGACCTCGCGGCGCTTCCACGTCGAGATCCAGCCCCAACTGGTGCTGCTGCAGAAGACCCTGCTCAACATCGAAGGGCTGGGCCGCCAGCTCGACCCCGAACTGGACCTCTGGAGCACGGCCAAGCCCTTCCTGGAGAAGTGGATGCTCGACCAGATGGGTCCGCAGCGCCTGCTGCGCGAACTGCGCGCCGAGGCGCCGCACTTCGCCAAGATGCTGCCCGAGCTGCCGCGCCTGCTGCACGGCTACCTGCAGCAGCGCCCGCACGAGAGCCGGCGCGAGCTGCTGGAGCTGCTCGCCGCGCAGAAGCAGACCAACCGGCTGCTGCAAAGCATGATCTACGGTGGCCTGGGTTTTGCTTTGGGTCTGCTGGCCATGCAGCTGCTCATGCGCCTGCGCATCTTCTTCTGACGGCGCCGGTCTTTTCCAGCTGCGGCCCCGCCCCTTTTTCCTTCCCTTTTTTCGCTCACCCCCTCCACTTCGCGACATCGAGGAGCATGCCGTGCTGTTGACCCTGGTCATTGCCTACCTGTTGATCACCATCGCCATCGGGCTCGTGGCCGCCCGGCGGGTCAGGAACACCACGGACTACGCCATCGCCGGGCGGCATCTGCCGATGTTCATGATCATCACGACCACCTTCGCCACTTGGTTCGGCTCCGAGATCGTGCTGGGCGTGCCGGCCAAGTTCATCGAGGGCGGCCTGCACAACGTGGTCGAGGACCCGTTCGGCGCGGGCATGTGCCTGGTGCTGGTGGGGCTGTTCTTCGCCGGCAAGCTCTACCGCATGAGCCTGCTGACCATCAGCGACTACTACCGCGAGCGCTACGGCCGCGTGATCGAGACGGCCTGCTCGCTCATCATCATGCTGAGCTACCTGGGCTGGGTCTCCGCCCAGGTGACGGCGCTGGGCCTGGTGTTCAACCTGCTCTCTGGCGGCGCGGTGAGCATTCCCGTGGGCATGGCGATCGGGGTGGCGTCCATCCTGGCCTACACGCTCTTCGGCGGCATGTGGTCGGTGGCGGTGACCGACTTCCTGCAGATGATCATCCTGGTGGTGGGCCTGCTGGTGCTGGCCTTCTTCGCCGGCGGCATGGCCGGCGGGCCGGAGAAGGTCATCGACCTGGCTTCCAGCCGCGACCTGTTCAAGTTCCTGCCCGAGCCCACGCTGCACGACGTGGTGTTCTTCTTCGCCGCGGCCATCACCATGATGCTGGGTTCCATTCCGCAGCAGGACGTGTTCCAGCGCGTGATGTCGGCCAACTCCGTGAGGTCGGCCACGCGCGGCACGGTGATCGGCGGCGCGGCCTACATCCTCTTCGCCTTCGTGCCCATGTTCCTCGTGGTGAGCGCGCTGATCATCATGCCCGAGCGCGCGCAGCAGCTGCTGGCCGAAGACCCGCAGAAGGTGCTGCCCACCCTGGTCATGGAAAAGATGCCGTTCGTGATGCAGGTGCTGTTCTTCGGCGCCCTGCTGTCGGCCATCAAGTCGTGCGCGTCGGCCACGCTGCTGGCGCCCAGCGTGACCTTCACCGAAAACATCTGGCGCCAGTTCCGCAAGTCGGGCTCCGACCGCGAGAACCTGCTGACCATGCGCGTGACCGTGCTGGTCTTCAGCCTGGCCGTGCTGGCGTACTCCATCCGCATGCAGGGCACGCCCATCTACGAACTGGTGTCGGGCGCCTACCAGGTGCCGCTGGTAGGCGCCTTCGTGCCGCTGGTGGCGGGCCTCTACTGGAAGCGAGCCAGCACGCAGGGCGCGGTCTGCGCCGTGGTAGCGGGCATCGGCGTCTGGATCGCCGGACTGAACATGGCCTGGGGCGAGGTGTTCCCGGCGCAGCTGGCAGGCATCCTGGCAGCGACCCTGGGCATGGTGGCCGGCTCCCTGCTGCCGCAGTGGATGTCCGACACGCGCACGCCGCACCGCCTGCTGCCGGTGGGAACGCTCTGAGAGCGTAAACTCGTTCCGAGATCGTGGATGGGGGCCGCGCGCCACGCCGGGTGCTGGCGGAGGGTATACGGCCCGGCAACCTATAATTGCCGGCTTTGTCTTACCCCCTCGCGCCCTAGCCTCCGATGCCTATTTACGCCTACAAATGCGGCTCCTGTGGCCATGCCAAGGATGTGCTTCAAAAGATCTCCGATGCACCGCTCACGGTCTGCCCGGCCTGCGGCGCCGAGGCATTTTCCAAGCAGCTGACGGCCGCCGGCTTCCAGCTCAAAGGTTCCGGCTGGTACGCCACCGATTTCAAGAACAGCGGCAGTGCCCCTGCCAAGCCGGCCGCCGCGCCTGCGGGCGAGGGCTCGGCCGCCGCCTCGGCAGCTCCCGCACCGGCCCCGGCTTCGGCTCCGGCGGCCAGCCCCGCTTCCGGCGCCGCTGCCGCCTGAGCGGTCCACCGCCTTTTCCCACCAACCGATTCACCACCGCATGTCCGCTTTGCGCAAATGGCTGCTCACCGGCCTCCTGGTCATCGTGCCCGGGGTCATCACGGCCTGGGTGCTGCACTGGATCGTCAGCACGCTCGACCAGACCCTGCAGATCCTGCCGCTGTCCTGGCAGCCCGACCGGCTGCTGGGCTTCCACATCCCGGGCTTCGGCGTGCTGCTCACGCTGGCCATCCTGCTGGTCGTGGGCGCGCTCGCCAGCAATTTCGCGGGCCGCAAGCTGGTGCAGTGGGGCGACGCCCTGGTCAGCCGCATCCCGGTGGTGCGCTCGATCTACTCCAGCGTCAAGCAGGTGTCGGACACGCTGTTCTCCGAAAGCGGCAATGCCTTCCGCACCGCCGTGCTGGTGCAGTGGCCGCGCGAGGGCGTCTGGACAGTGGCCTTCGTGACCGGCGCGCCCAGCGGCGAGGTCGCGGCCTACCTGCGCGACGAATTCGTGAGCGTCTATGTGCCCACCACGCCCAACCCCACCGGCGGCTACTTCGTCATCATGCGCAAGAGCGACTGCGTCGAGCTGGACATGAGCGTGGACACGGCGCTGAAGTACATCGTCTCGATGGGTGTGGTGGTGCCACCGGACCCGGTGCAGCAGCTCGATTCCAAGCAGTAACCCTCCGTCACCTTCAGGCCGCCAACCAGACACCGGCATTCCTCCATCCGCTGCGCCTTCCGTGGGCGCGCGTCAAGTCAAGCAACTAAAGGCGCCCCTTCGCGGGCGCACGGGAAAGATATCCATGGCCATGCGCACTCACTACTGCGGTCTCGTCACCGAAGCCCTCCTGGGCCAAACCGTCACCCTGGCCGGCTGGGTCAACCGCCGCCGCGACCATGGCGGCGTGATCTTCATCGATCTGCGCGACCGCGAAGGCTATGTGCAGGTGGTGTGCGACCCCGACCGCGCCGACATGTTCAAGACGGCCGAAGGCGTGCGCAACGAGTTCTGCGTGCAGGTCAAGGGCCTGGTGCGTTCGCGCCCCGAAGGCACGGCCAACGACGCCCTCAAGAGCGGCCAGATCGAAGTGCTCTGCCACGAGCTGGAAGTGCTCAACCCCTCCGTCACGCCTCCGTTCCAGATCGACGAGGAGAACCTGTCGGAAACCACGCGCCTCACGCACCGCGTGCTGGACCTGCGCCGCCCCTACATGCAGCGCAACCTGATGCTGCGCTACCGCGTGTCCATGGAGGTGCGCAAGTTCCTCGACGCCAACGGCTTCATCGACATCGAGACGCCCATGCTGGGCAAGTCCACGCCCGAAGGCGCGCGCGACTACCTGGTGCCCAGCCGCGTGCACGACGGCCAGTTCTTCGCGCTGCCGCAGTCGCCCCAGCTCTACAAGCAGATGCTGATGGTCTCCGGCTTCGACCGCTACTACCAGATCACCAAGTGCTTCCGCGACGAAGACCTGCGCGCCGACCGCCAGCCTGAATTCACGCAGATCGATATCGAGACCTCGTTCCTGACGGAAGAGGAGATCCGCGACATCTTCCAGGGCATGATCAAGACGGTGTTCCAGAACACCATCGGCGTGGACCTGGGCGAATTCCCTGTCATGACCTACCAGGAAGCGGCCCACCGCTACGGCTCCGACAAGCCCGACCTGCGCGTGAAGCTCGAGTTCACCGAGCTGACCGAGGTCATGAAGGACGTGGACTTCAAGGTGTTCTCGGGCGCCGCCAACATGAAGGGCGGCCGCGTGGTGGCCCTGCGCGTGCCCGGCGGCGCGCGCGAAGCCGGCGGCCTCTCGCGCGGCGAGATCGACGGCTACACCGAGTTCGTGAAGATCTACGGCGCCAAGGGCCTGGCCTACATCAAGGTCAACGAACTGGCCAAGGGCCGTGACGGCCTGCAGTCGCCGATCGTGAAGAACATCCACGACGCCGCCATCGCCGAGATCATGAAGCGCACGGGCGCCCAGGACGGCGACCTGCTGTTCTTCGGCGCCGACAAGGAAAAGATCGTCAACGACGCCATCGGCGCGCTGCGCATCAAGATCGGCCACAGCGAATTCGGCAAGAAGAACGGCCTGTTCGAAGACCGCTGGGCGCCCCTCTGGGTGGTGGATTTCCCGATGTTCGAGTACGACGACGAAGCCCAGCGCTACACCGCCGTGCACCACCCCTTCACGGCACCCAAGGACGGCCACGAGGACTGGATGGTGAGCGCGCCCGAGAAGTGCATCTCCAAGGGCTACGACATGGTGCTCAACGGCTGGGAGATGGGCGGCGGCTCCGTCCGTATCCACCGCGCCGACGTGCAGCAGAAGGTGTTCGACGCGCTCAAGATCACGCCCGAAGAGGCCCGCAACAAGTTCGGCTACCTGCTGGACGCGCTGCAGTACGGCGCGCCCCCGCACGGCGGCCTGGCCTTCGGCCTGGACCGCATCGTCACGCTGATGACGGGCGCCGAATCCATCCGTGACGTGATCGCCTTCCCCAAGACTCAGCGCGCCCAGGACCTGCTCACGCAGGCGCCCGGCCCGGTGGACGAGAAGCAGCTGCGCGAGCTGCACATCCGCCTGCGCAACCCCGACGCGGTGAAGGCGGGCTGATCCGGCGCGGCGGCGCGCGGTACGGCCAGCCCGGCCGACCCGCACCCCGCGGGCATCGAGCATCGAGCAGCAGGAGCCCACCGCTTCTGCTGCTTTTTTCATTTCCGCACGAGAACGCATGGCCGCCTTCAAGATCCCCGAATCCGTGCTGGTCGTGATCCACACGCCGGCCCTGGACGTGCTGCTCATCCGCCGCACCGGCGATGCGGAGCACTGGCAGTCGGTAACGGGCAGCAAGGACTGGCCGGACGAGCCCTTCGAGGACACGGCCGTGCGCGAAGTGCGGGAGGAAACCGGCATCGATGCGCGCGCGCCGGGCTGCGTGCTGACCGATTGGGCGCTGGAGAACGTCTATGACATCTGGCCGCAGTGGCTGCACCGCTACGCGCCGGGCGTGGTGCGCAACCGCGAGCGCCTCTTCGGCCTGCAGGTACCGGCGGGCCAGCCGATCCGCCTCGATCCCCGAGAGCATGTGCAGTGGCGCTGGCTGCCCTGGCGCGATGCCGCGTTGGCCTGCTTTTCCCCTTCCAATGCCGAGGCCTGCCTGATGCTGCCGCGCTTTGCGGCGCGGCCCTGAAGGTCGGTTTCAGCTCGTGGGCCGCAGGCGGAAGGCGTCCATGGGGTCGGCGGATTCCGGGCCCTCTGCGGGCGGCTGCGCAGGCTGGGCGACCAGCGCGGCCATGGCGGCCTTGCGCTGGGCCGCCGCGTCGCCCGACTGGGTGCGCAGCACCAGCTCGCCCGGCTTGCGCTCGCCCTCGTGGCCTATGGCCGCCCGCGCCATGGTGGGGCCGCAGCGCTCGCGCAAGGCGTCTATGGTGGCCTGCGCGCCGGCCGTGTCTTCGATGCGGGCGGCATGCCGGGTCAGCAGCTGCTGGGCGATGTCCAGCAGCTTGGTGTTGAGCGTGGCGTCCACCCGCGCCAGCAGCTGTTCCACCGCGGCCTGCGGGTCGCCGCCCAGGCTGTAGGCCACGGCGGTTTCGGCCGCCTTGTTGACCTGCACCAGGCAGTCGCGCAGGGTCTGGGAATGCTCCGGGTAGCGCTGGGCGGCGCTGGCCAGCAGCTCGGTCAGTGCCCGGGTGTTGGTGTAGCGCAGGCCAATGGCCAGCACCCATTCCGGGCCTTCGGGCAGTTCGATGGAGGTCTCTCCCAGCACCGCCAGCAGGCCCACCATGTTGCAGGCGGCCTCGAAGTCGAACTGGCTGTCGCGGATGTCCTGGCCCAGCTGGCGCACGCTGGCCACGGCCTGCACCACCTGCCGCTGCTGGATCAGCTGCAGCGACCGCACGACGGCCTCGAAGCGCCGGGTGCGCCGGCTCTCGGGCTGGCGCTCCAGCAGCCGGGCGAAGTCGGCCATGCAGCGCTCCAGCCCCTTGCGGTCGTTCTCGTGGAAATACTGAAAGGCCAGCAGCACCAGCGACTGCTGGTCGAAGAGCTTGGAGTCGATGCCCAGGATGGCAGCGCGTGACAGGGCCTTGGAGGCCGTCTCGCTGTCGCCCATGTAGTGGGCCATCATGCCCAGCTTCTGCAGGCGGGCCACGGAGTCGGGCGTCAGGCTGCTGGCGAGGCGGTAGGTCTCCAGCGCCTCGTCGAACTGGCCGGTTTCGACCTGTGCGCGGCCCAGCACGTCGTAGGCATCGACGAAGGAGGAGTCGTCCCCCAGCAGTCCCTGCAGCGTGGTGATGGCGCGGGGCGCCTGGCCCGACTCCATCTGCGCGCGGGCGATGCCCAGCCGCGCCCAGGGCAGGGCGCGGGCGTCGATCACGGCCTCGAACAGGGTGCGGGCCTGGTCGTGGCGGCCCAGCCGCAGCAGCAGTTCGGAGCCGATGCGCGCGGCATAGAGCCAGTAGGCCTTGCGTTGCTTGAACTGTTCCAGGCAGAGGGCGGCGGCGCCTTCGAAGTCCTCGCGCTCGATGGCGCTGAAGATCGATTGCAGATGGGTCTTGCGCATGCGCGCGGCGGTCAGCCGCTCGAACATGGCGCTGGGCGTGAACGGCTTGAGCAGATAGCCGTCCAGCGCCGACTCGGCGGCCTCGGCCACGGCGGCGTAGGAGGCCTCGGCCGTGACCATGAAGAACACCGTGGAAAAAGGCAGCAGCTGCGCGCGCCGCAGATCGTCCAGCAGGGTCTGCCCCGACTGGCCGGTGTTGAAGTACTGCTCGCACAGCACGTAGTCGAAGACGGTGTGTTCCAGCCGCGCCCGCGCATCCTGGGGCCGGCTGCACTGCATCACCCGCGTCACGCCGTACTGGCGCAGCTGCGACACCAGAATGCTGCGCGAGGTGGCGTTGCTGTCGATGACCAGCGCCCGGGTGTCCTGGGGCGGGTTGGCGGGAGAAACGTACTTCATGGAGCTGCGATGCGACGCGTGTAGGGAAGGAGGGACCGCAGTGTGAAGCGTGCAGAGTGTGCGAAAGCGTGCAAGTGTAGGCAATGGCGCAACTTCTGGATACATCCTTGGGGCCGAATGTCGACTCGGCCCGGCGTGCTCTGGGCGATGCAGGGCGGGCACGCGGCGGCTGCGAGACAATGCCGCCCATGCCATCTTCCAGCCTGCTGCGCATCGCCACCTACAACATCCACAAGGGCGTTCAGGGCCTGGGTCCGGCGCGCCGCCTGGAGATCCACAACCTGGCGCTGGCCGTCGAGCAGCTCGACGCCGACATCGTCTGCCTGCAGGAAGTGCGCAAGCTGCACCACCGCGGGCCGCGCCAGTTCCGGCACTGGCCGGAGCAGCCCCAGGCCGACTACCTGGCGCCCGAGGGCTACGAGGCGGTCTATCGCACCAATGCCGTCACGCGCCACGGCGAGCACGGCAATGCGCTGCTCTCGCGCTGGCCGGTCGCCGGCCATCAGCACGAAGACATGTCCGACCACCGCTTCGAGCAGCGCGGGCTGCTGCATGTCGAGGTGGACATCGACGGGCGCAGGCTGCATTCCATCGTCGTCCACCTCGGGCTGGTGCCCGGCAGCCGCGTTCGGCAGGTGGAGCAGCTGCAGCGCTTCATCGACCGCGAGGTGCCGCCCGGTGCCCCGCTGGTGGTGGCGGGCGACTTCAACGACTGGGGGCTGCAGATCAAGCGCATGCTGGCCGGCTTCGGCCTGCACGAATACGAGGACGGCCCGCCCGTGCCGACCTATCCGGCCCGGCTGCCGCTGGTGCAGCTGGACCATGTCTATGTGCGCGGCCTGGTGCCCGCCGGCCTGCACGTGCCGCGCGGGCGAGCCTGGTGGCGCATGTCGGACCATCTGCCGCTGATCGCGGAGTTCCGCTGGTGACTGCGCCGCAGGCGCAGCGCCCGCGCCGGAGCGTGTTCGGCCGGCGCGCGCCGGCGGCACGGCCCGCCTGCGCCGACGACCACCGCATCGAACTGCTGGAGGGCGCGCAGCAGCTTTTCGCGGCCCTGATCCGCGATGTGGACGCGGCGGTGTCCGAGGTGCAGTTCGAGACCTACATCTTCGACTGCACCGGCGCGGGCGCCCTGGTGGCTGAAGCCTTCGTGCGCGCCGCGCAGCGCGGCGTGCGCGTGCGGGTGGCCGTCGATGGCGTGGGCAGCGCGGGCGGCCTGCCTGCGCCCTGGCCCCAGCGGCTGGCGGAAGCCGGCGTGCAGTGGCAGGTCTATTCGCCGCCCGGCCGCTTCGGGCTTGTGCTGCCCAGGAGCTGGCGCCGGCTGCACCGCAAGCTCTGCGTGGTCGATGGCTGCGTGCTGTACTGTGGCGGCATCAACGTACTCGACGACTTCCACGACCCCAACTACGGCACCCTGAAGGCGCCGCGCTTCGATTTCGCGGTGCGCGTGACGGGCAGCCTGGTGGCCGACGCCAGCGAGGCCATGGAGCAGCTCTGGTGGCGCATGCACGCATTGCGCGATGTGCGCCGCCACGGGCTGGGTCAGGCCCTGGCCGACCTGCGCGCCGCGCGTGCCGCCAGGGCGGCGCGGCTCGCCGACGCAGCGCTGCCGGCCGGCGGCCGCCAGCAGGGCATGCGAGCCATGCTGGTGCTGCGCGACAGCCTGCGCCACCGCAGCCGCATCGAGCAGGCCTACCTGCGCGCCATCGGCACGGCGCGCCGCGAGATCATCATCGCCAACGCCTACTTCGTGCCGGGCCGCAAGCTGCGCCGCGCCCTGGTGCTGGCCGCCCGGCGCGGCGTGCGCGTGCAGCTGCTGCTGCAGGGGCGCTACGAATACTTCATGCAGTACCACGCGGCGCGGCCGGTCTATGGCGCGCTGCTGGCTGCGGGCGTGGAGATCCACGAATACGCGCCCAGCTTCCTGCATGCCAAGGTGGCGGTGGTCGATGCCGAGGGCGAGCGGCCCTGGGCCACGGTGGGCTCGTCCAACCTCGATCCGCTGTCGATGCTGCTGGCGCGCGAAGCCAATGTCGTCGTGGAGGATGCCGCCTTCGCCCTGGACCTGCGCGCCCGGCTGGTGCAGGCCATGGAGCATGCCGGCCGGCGGCTGGATCCGGCAGCCTACGCCGGCCGGCCCTGGCGCCAGCGCGTGCTCGACCGCCTGGCCTTCGGGCTGATGCGCGCCGCGCTCTGGGTCACCGGCCACCGCTACTGATTGCACATGGTTCTTTTGCTACTTAATTGATAGCTCGATGCGCTTGATATACAAGCGCCGGAGGCTCGAAGCCCTCGCAGTGCAGGCGTGTGTCTTCGCTGTTACCATCCCGCCCATGCTGAAAGAACTCATCGCCGCCGAGGCCGCCGGGAGCGCCGCGCCGTCCGCCGAGGGCACCCCCGTCTCCGTCAAGATCCGCGAACGGCTGACGAAGGCCCGCAAGCGCTTCAACGCCAACGACAACATCTCCGAGTTCATCGAGCCCGGCGAGCTGGAGCTGCTGCTCGACGAGGTCGAGGCCAAGATGCAGGGCGTGCTCGACAGCATGGTCATCGACACCGCAACCGACCACAACACGCAGAACACCGCGCGCCGGGTGGCCAAGATGTACCTGAACGAGGTGTTCAAGGGCCGCTACGTGCCGCAGCCGGCGATCACCGAATTCCCCAACGCCGAGCACCTGAACGAGCTGATGATCGTCGGCCCGATCACCGTGCGCAGCGCCTGCAGCCACCACCTCTGCCCGGTGATCGGCAAGATCTGGATCGGCGTGATGCCCAACGAGCACACCAACGTCATCGGCCTGTCCAAGTACGCTCGCCTGGTGGACTGGGTCATGGGCCGCCCGCAGATCCAGGAAGAGGCCGTGGTGCAGCTGGCAGACCTCATCATGGACAAGACCCAGCCCGACGGCCTGGCCATCGTCATGGAGGCCAGCCACTTCTGCATGTCCTGGCGCGGCGTGCGCGAGATGGACAGCAAGATGCTCAACTCCGTCATGCGCGGCGTCTTCCTCAAGGACTCGGCGCTGCGCCGCGAATTCCTGTCCCTCATTCCCGGAAGGAACTGATCCATGCTGGTCCGTCTGCTCTATGCCAGCCGCGCGGTCGATACCTCGCCCGCGGCCATCGAAGCCATCCTCAGCCAGTCGCGCGAGCACAACCCGCCCAGCGGCATCACCGGCGTGCTGTGCTATGGCGGCGGCGTGTTCCTGCAGGCCATCGAGGGCGGCCGCTCGGCCGTGAGCGCGCTCTACGGCCATATCCAGAAGGATCCGCGCCACAAGGACGTGGAGCTGCTGCACTTCGAGGAGATCGACGAGCGCCGCTTCGGCGGCTGGACCATGGGCCAGGTCAACCTCTCGCGCATCAACCATTCCATCGTGCTCAAGTACTCCGAGAAGCCCGAGCTCGATCCGTACTCGGTATCGGGCCGCGTGTCCTATGCCCTGCTGGAAGAGCTGATCGCAACCGCCTCCATCATCGGCCGCGCTTGAGTCCGCAGCCGCAGGCGGCCCAGCCCCTGCTGGTGGGCTGCGACTTCTCCAGCAGCCCGAGCCGCACCAAGCCCATCGTGCTGGCGCTGGGCCATCTGGCCGGCGGGCGGGTGGCGCTGTCCGGGCTGGAACGCTTCACGACGCTCGCCGCCTTCGGCGCCTGGCTGGCCGAACCCCGGGCCTGGGTGGGCGGCTTCGACCTGCCATTCGGCCTGCCGCGCGCCCTGCTGGAATCGCTGGGCTGGCCGCTGAGCTGGCGGGCCAGCATGCAGCATTACCGCAGCCTCACCCGGCCGCAGATCCGCGACGCCTTCGCGGCCTTCTGCCAGGCCCGTCCCGCGGGCGGCAAGTTCGCCCATCGCGCCACCGACGGGCCGGCCGGCTCCAGTCCGTCGATGAAATGGGTGAATCCCCCCGTGGCCTACATGCTGCACGCCGGCCTGCCGTTGCTGCTCGATGCCGGCGTGCATCTGCCGGGCCTGCATGCCGGCGACGCGGCGCGAGTGGCACTGGAGGCCTACCCCGGGCTGCTGGCCCGCGAGGTGCTGGGCCGGCGCAGCTACAAGAGCGACGACCGGCAGCGCCAGACGCCCGAGCGCCTGATCGCCCGGCGCGACCTGCTTGAAGCGCTGGAGGGCGGCGGCACGCGGCTCGGACTGCGCCTGAAGCTCACCCACGCCCAGCGCGACAGCCTCGCGGCCGATGCCAGCGGCGACAGCCTGGATGCCGTGCTGTGCCTGATCCAGGCGGCCTGGGCCGCCCGCTGCCATGCCGAAGGCGATGCCCTCTATGGCCTGCCGCCCGGGCTGGACCCGCTGGAGGGCTGGATCGTCACCGCGCCCTGGCCGGCGGCGCCGGAAGCGGCATTTGAAGCGGCATCTGAAGCGTTCCGGTGAGCCTGCGCCTGCGGGCAGAGCCAAGAGCCACAATAGGCCCATGCAGGCAGGTAGGCACATCTTTCACGCCGGTTCGCGCCGGCTGCTCCGATCGGCGCAGGCCATGGGCCTGGCCGTGGGGCTGTCGGTCGGCGGCGCATGGGCCTCGCCTGCGCCCTGGCATTGGTGGCGCAGCAAGATCGATGGACAGCGGGTGTGCGCCCAGACCTCGCCCGGGCCGGGGTGGACTGAAGACGGCGGGCCTTTCGACGGCCCCGGCTGCCAGCCCAGGCCACGGGTGTTCGTGCTGCCCGTGCGATAGGCGGGGCGGTGGGGCCGGCCGGGGTTCAGTCGGGCGGCAGGGTGATCACCACCTGCTCCGGCCCGAGCTCCACGGGCACGCCCAGATGCTCGGCCAGGCACTGCAGGGCGAGGCCGTCGATGGGCAGCGTGTTCTGCGCACCTGCCGGCACCAGCGGCGGCAGGGCGTCGGGCGACATGCGGCCATGGGCCGCGATGCGGATGCTGCGTTCGCCGACGATCGCCACATGGATCTCGGCGGGCGGAACTTCGGCCGATTCGCCCAGGTGGTAGATGGCGGCCAGGGCCACGTAGAGCAGGGTGTGGTGGGGCACTGCCGCCGCAGCGCTTTCGCCGGCCTGTTCGCCGGCCAGCGGCTGGATGAAGACGCCGCGCAGGGCCAGCAGCGGGCGGGCCAGCTCGATGGCTTCCAGCAAGGTGGCGCGCGCCGGCTGCCGGTCCGTGAGCTGCACGTCCCAGTTGCGCAGGCGGCGCACATGCTCGCCCAGGGAACTGAGCTGGCTCTCCAGCTGTTCCACCCGCTCCACGGCCTGCTCGGCGGGCGTGTCGCTGCCGGGGGCGAGCCGGCGCTTGAGCACCGTCATGCCCATGCGCATGACCGACAGCGGGCTGGCGAGATCGTGGCGCATGGCGGGCAGGGCGCGCATCAGCACCGCGTGCTGCACGCCGGCAGCCATCCAGAGCTGTGCGTTGGGAAGAGCGGGACGTTCCATGGCTCTGGGGTGATGACGGGCCGCAGGCCGCTCAGGCCGCGGGCTGCGAATGCAGCCGTGCCACGCATTGCGCCATCAGGGCATCGAACGCATCGAAGTCGAGCGGCTTGCCCAGCACATGGTCGAAGACGGCATCGGCCTGGCCACTGCCGGACGCCATGCCGGTGATGGAGATGGCGATGCAGGGCTTGCCCGCCTCGGCCGCCATCTGCTTGAGCCGGGGCGTGAGTACCGAGCCCTGCATGTCGGGCAGATTCTGGTCCACCAGCAGCAGCTGCGCCGGCCTGTCCTTCATGGCGGCCAATGCGGCCTGGCCGCTCAGTGCCGTACGCACGGAAAAGTCCTGCATCTCCAGCAGCTCCCGCAGCAGTTCGGTAGCGTCCAGGTTGTCGTCGATGATGAGGATGTCGGTTTGCATGTGCCGGATCGAGCGGATGGAAATGTGTGGTTACGGTGCCTGGCGCGTGGCGGATCACCCGCCGGAGGCCAGCGTGCGCAGAGCAGAGCAGGGCAGAGAGGCGCGGAGGGCGGCATCGGCCCGCCGTGGGGAGGCTATCGATGCCTGCGCTCGATTGTGACGATATTTGTGTGGCAGCGCAGCGGCCCGCAGGTAGGACGCGGCCGATAACGCAGCCCTGCGGGCGCGCGCTTGCGGCAGGCCGCGTCGATCAAGATCAGTCGGCGACAGGCGGCAGCAGCGTGGGCAGCGCCATGGTGAAGACCACGTGCGGGCCTTCGAAGCGGTAGTCCAGCGTGCCGCCGTGCCCCGTCACGATCTGGTGGGCGATGTAGAGCCCCAGGCCCATGCCGCCGCGGTTGCGCGGATTGTTCGGCGATACCGTCTTGAACGGCTTGAACAGGGTTTCCGCGAGTTCGGGCGGGATCTCGTCGGCGACGTTGCGGACCTGCAGCAGCACCCGGTCGTCCAGGCAGTAGGCGCGCAGCTGCACCGGCTCGCCCACCGCGCCGTGGTGGCGCGCGTTGCTGACCAGGTTGGCGACGACCTGGGCGATGCGGTCCGGATCGGCATGCACCTGCAGCGATGCGGGCGCGCGCCAGTCCACCCGCATCTGCGGATGCGCGGTGCGGGCTTCGTCCAGCAGGTCTTCCACCAGCGGTACCAGGTCGATCGGCTGCGGATGCATGTCCAGGCCCAGCCGGTTCTGCAGCCGCGACATGTCCAGCACCTGGCTGACCAGCCGCTGCATGCGGCTGCTGGAGGACTGGATGCGCTGGCCCAGGCGGCCGGCGCGGCTGCCGACGGCGTCGGTCTTTTCCAGCACCCGTGCGGCCATGCTGATCGAATGCAGCGGATCGCGCAGGTCGTGTCCCAGCACGGCCATGAGCTGGTTGCGCGCGCGGTTCACCTCGGCATAGCGGCCGTTGCGCGCCCGGACCAGCTCGTCCAGCATCTGCTGGGCGATCTGCAGGTCTTCGGCGCTCCACGGCTCGGAGGTGGAGCGCACGGTTTCCTTCCACAGCTCGAACGAGCCGCGCGGCGTGAGGCGCGGGCCCAGCGGGCCGGAGCGCATTTCCTTGTCGGGCTTGCCGCCCCAGTGGATGGTCTCGATCTGCTCCTTGCGCAGAAAGACCATCCAGCTGCCGGTGCCGCGGTCCAGCGGCAGGCCCAGCACGCCGCACCAGGGCGCGAGCGCCGTGGCCAGCAGGGGCGAGGCCAGGGGCAGCGCATGCGTGTGGCAGATGTCGTGGCCCTGCGTCTGCTGCGTCAGGTTCAGCCATTGCAGCAGGGTGCGCGCGGCGTCGATGGTGATCGGGCCTTCCTGGCACAGCTTGCCGTTCTCGGCCACCACCGCGGCTTCGGCGCGCAGCGCCCGGGCCAGCGGCGCCGCGTACTGGCAGAGAGTGGCGAATTCGTCGTCGGAGTTCAGCAGGTTCTCCATCACCGACATGCGCAGCGCCGTCACTTCCTGCTGGCGCTCGGTCTGCGCCCGGGCCAGCGCGGTCTGGATGTTGGCGGCCAGCATCTGGCCGATCACGTCGCAGGCCATGCGCACGCTGTAGGGCACCTGGCGAGGTGCCATGTGGTGGCAGGCGATCAGGCCCCAGAGCTGGTCGTTGACGACGATGGACACGCTCATCGACGCGCCCACGCCCATGTTGGTCAGGTATTCGATATGGATGGGCGAGACGCTGCGCAGCACGCCGGCGCTCAGGTCCAGCGGCGGCTGCGAGGGCGCTTCCTGCAGCAGCGGAACGGGGGCGGAGGTCACGTCCGCGATCATGCGCAGCGTGTTGCTCACGTACAGGCGCCGGGCCTGCGCCGGAATGTCGCTGGCCGGATAGCGCCGGCCCAGGTAGGGGTCGAGTACCTCGCTGCAGCTTTCGGCGACCACGTCGCCGCTGCTGTCCTGGCGGAAGCGGTAGGCCATCACCCGGTCGAAGCCGGTGAGTGCGCGCAGCTCCTGGGTGGCGCGCTGCAGCAGCTCGTCGATGGCGCGGGGGCGGCGCAGCTTCTCCATCGCGCGGTGGGCCTGGATGGCGAAGCCCGCCAGCTCGTCGGCCGACTGCCGGCGGCTCTCGAATTCGATCACCAGCAGCGACTGCGCGATGTGCTGCACCACGTCGAAGCTGCGTCCCCCCAGCTGGCATTCGATGGGCATGGGCAGCTCGCCCTGCCCGGCCAGCGCGGCCAGCCCCTCGGCGATGGTGGCCCAGAGGCGTTCATCGCCGCCCAGGCTGGCGGCTGCCAGATGTTCGCCGGGCAGCACGCGGTGGCCCAGCAATTCGGCGGTGTTGGCGCTGGCATGGCGCACCAGGCCGGCCGCATCCAGCGCCAGCAGCGCGCCGTGGTGCTGTATGGAGCCGGGGATGTGGATCGGTTCGCGGTCGCAGTTGTCCAGCGTGGCGGCCGGCTGCAGAGCCTGGAAGTAGCCCGTGGGAGTGGGCGGGCTCACAGCGGGGCTCCGGCCGCGCGCAGTTCACGCGCCATGCCGTCGAATGCGGCCTGGGCTCCGGCGCAGGCCGCCTGCACGGCCTCGTTCGAATCCAGCCGGGACCTCAGCCGTTCGACGAAGGCGCGCCAGCGGTCGCCCGTGCCTTCGCCGCCCGTGCCCTGCAGGTAGCGCAGCGGGTGCGGCGCCAGCGGCTGCGACAGCCGGCGGAACAGGACCTGTCCGCCCAGCTGGGAGCCTTCCACCACGTAGGCCAGGCCCCAGCGGCAGGCCAGGGCCTGGTCCGCGTGCGCCTGCAGGGCCTGCGCAACGGCAGCGCGCGTCGCCGCGCCGGCGGGTATGCGGGTCTGCGCCGTGGCGGCACCGGCATCCTGCAGGTCGGCATGCAGCGCTTCCAGGCGGGACGGTTCGTCGAACGTGAAGCCGGGCTCCGTGGACTGCAGGGCCTGCAGCTCGGGCGCCAGCGCCGCGAGCCAGGCGCTCAAGGCCCGTGCATGGCAGACGTAGTCGTGCAGGCTGGCGGCCGGCCCGGCGATGGGCAGGTGGGCGTCCAGCCGCGCGTGGCGTTCCTGGGTCGCCTGCCTCAGGGCGGCGAGAGGGTCTGTCCGGCCCGCAGGCAGGGCAGCGGAGGCTGGAGCGTCGGGGAGGCGCGGAGACACGAAGGAGGCCGGTTGGATGAAGAAAAGCGGGTGCCGTGAAGGGGAGCCGATGGCGCATTCTAGGCGCCATCGGCGCAGCTTGCCGGCTCCGTTTGCCGATGCGGCAAGCGGTCGTTCAGACCCCGGTGAGGGCCGTGTAGGCGGCGCGCGTCTCGGGCGAAACCGAGGCCACCAGCTGCGCGTGCGGGGTCTGGTGGCGCGCCACCATGCGGGCGGATGCGACGGTGCGCGACTTGCAGAACCAGTGGCAGGTGTGCTGCATCAGGAAGAGCTCGGCCGTGAGCATGTAGGCCTTGTCGCGCGGCGCGCGGGCGGCTTCGTTGCGCACCACGCGGGCGATGCCTTGGGCATGGATGGCCAGGGCCTGGCGCATGTCGAACGATGCGGCGGGAAAGAGCTGCAGTGCGAAGGGCAGGCCCACCGGCAGGCGGCTGACGCGCGCGTGCTGGGCATCGACCCGGCCGAATTCGGCCGCGAAGCGCTGGAACTGCTCGCTGAGCTGGATCTCGCTGATGTTCAGCAGCGTCCAGATCTGGTCGCGCCGCTCGGCGTCGCTTTCGCCCAGGGCGCGCAGATAGCCCTGGGTCAGGGTTTCCAGCAGCTTTTCGATCTGGTAGTGGCCCAGGTGGTGGGCCAGCAGGGCGATGCGCCTGCGCTGCTGCTGGGCGTTGACGACATAGCCGCCCGTGGCGAGCAGCATCATGAGAAGGAGAAGGTCCATGGTTCGGAGAGGCGGGCGGGGCGGGCGAGCGGGAGTGGGGCAGGACGAGGCCGGCGGCCGCAGGGCGCCGGGCGTGCAGCCATTGTGCCCCGCCCGCGGGAGGCCGATCAGCCCCAGGAGAGGGCCGAAAGATCGTTGACGAAGACCGGCATGTCCTTCCACAGTCCGCGCAGGTTCTTCTGCGCCACGCTCACCCATTGCGGCTGGTAGAGGAAGGCATGCACGCAGTCCTCGGCCAGCAGGCGCTGCGCGTCGCCCAGCAGGCGGGCGCGGTCGGCGGGCCGGGTGGCGTTCTTGATCTGCTCGTAGAGGGCGTCGAACTTCGCCGAGCGGTAGCCCCAGTAGTAGTCGGGCTTGGCGAAGTTGCCCAGGTCGAAGGGCTCGACATGCGAGATCAGCGTCAGGTCGTAGTTCTTGCTGCCGTAGGTGCCGCTGAGCCATTGCGCCCATTCCACGTTCTGCAGCCGGGCGGTGATGCCCACCTGGGCCAGCTGCGCCGCGATGACCTCGCCCCCCTGGCGCGCATAGGGCGTGGGCGGCAGCGTCATGGCGAGGACGAGCGGCGTCTTCACGCCCGCCTCGGCCAGCAGCCGGCGGGCCTTGGCCGGGTCGTAGGGGTTGATGCCGGTGGTGTCGATGTAGCCGAAGGCGCCCGGCACGTAGTGGCTGCCGATGGGCACGCCCAGCCCGTCGCCCGCGCCTTCGATGACCGCGCGGCGGTCGATGGCGGCAGCGATGGCGCGGCGCACGCGCACGTCCTGCAGCGGCTTGCGCGCGTTGTTGATGGCCAGGATGGTCTTGGCGCGCGAACCGCTGATCACGACCTGGAAGCGCGGGTCGCGCTTGAACTGGAGCGTGCTGCGCGGCGTGATGCGCGGGAACGCATCCACATCGCCCGCCAGCACGGCGGCCACCTGCGCGGATGGGTCGGGAATGAAGCGGAACACCGCGCGGCGGATCCTGATGCCGCCCGCTGCACGGTAGCCCGGCCAGGCCGTGAGCGTGATGGATGCCCCCCGGTTCCACTGGCCGAGCTGGTAGGGGCCCGTGCCCACCGGGCGCGTGGCGTTGCCTGCGGCGCTCTTGGGCTCGACGATGACGGCCGTGGCCTGGCCCAGCAGGAAGAGCAAGTCGGGCTCGATGTCCTGGTTGATGACGACCACGGTGTGCTCGTCCACCACCTGCGTGCTCAGGGCCGCGAAGGTGCGCTTGTCCTTGTTGGTGCTCTTGTCGCTGCCGGCGCGGTCGAACGAGAACTTGACGGCCGCTGCGTCGAAGGGTTCGCCGTTCTGGAACTTCACGCCCCGGCGCAGCCGGAAGGTGGTGGTCTTGAGGTCGGGCGACACCTCCCAGCTTTCGGCCAGCAGGGGCGAGACGCTGCCGTCGGCATTGATCTTGGTGAGCGGCTCCAGCACGTTGTAGAGCACGACCTCGCCGATCGAGGAGGCGGCGCCGGCCGTCGGGTCCAGGCCCGGGGGCTCCAGCGTCATGCCCAGGGTCACGGCGTCCTTGCGGCCCTGGGCCAGCGCGGAGCCGAACGGGGCGCACAGCGCGGCGCCGGCCAGGGCGCCGGTGGCGAGGACGAAGCGGCGGTCGGGCATGGGAAATCTCCTGTGTTCTTGTGTGGGGCGGGCGTGGGCGGCGCGGTGCGGCCCGGCGGACTCCAGGTTTGTACTACACGCGCTGCGCCGCAGCGGCCCGGCGGGCCCGTGCCGCGCCCGGCGCGATGCGGGGCACCGCGCCCACCAGCGCCTGCGTGTAGGGGTGCTGCGGCGCCGCGAAGAGCTGGGCGGGCGCGCCGCGCTCCACGACGCGGCCCCGGTGCAGCACCAGCACCTCGTCGCACACCTGGTTGACCACGGCCAGGTCGTGGCTGATGAACAGATAGGCGATGCCGTGCTGCTCGCGCAGGTCCTGCAGCAGGTTGAGCACCTGCGCCTGCACCGACACGTCGAGCGCGCTGACCGGCTCGTCGGCCACGATCAGGCGCGGACGCGTGACCAGCGCCCGGGCGATGGCGATGCGCTGGCGCTGGCCGCCCGAGAATTCGTGCGGGTACTTGGCCGCATCGGCGCTGCGCAGGCCCACCTCGGCCAGCGCCTGCAGCACGCGTTCGCGCTGCTCGGCGCGCCCCAGGGGGCGGGCCCTGCCAGGCAGGGGCAGGGCGTCCAGCGGCTCGGCCACGATGCGCTCCACCGTCTGGCGCGGGTCCAGCGAGCCGTACGGGTCCTGGAACACCATCTGGAAGCCCGCCCGTGCGGCGCGCAATTCGGCCGCGGGCAGGCGGTGCAGATCGCGGCCCTGCCATTCGACGCTGCCGGCATCGGGCACGTCCAGCGCCATCGCCAGCCGCGCCAGCGTGGACTTGCCCGAGCCCGATTCGCCCACCACGCCCAGGCTGCGGCCGGCGTCGATCTGGAAGCTCACGCCCGCCAGGGCCGTGTGTTGCGGCCGGGGGCCGAAGAGGCGCGTGCGGGGCAGGGCGTAGCGGCGCTGGAGGTCGGTCACGCGCAGCAGGGGAATGGTGCCGTTTTCTATGCCATTCGGGCCGCCGGCGCTTGATTTATCAGCGCTATCAGCTATCGAATCGGTAGCGATGCGCGTCATGCCATCGTCTCCTGCGCCACCGCTGCGGCCACCGCGTCCAGGCGGATGCAGCGTGCCTTGTGCTCCTGGGCCGGCGGCACCGCCTCGGCGGCGGGCAGGCCGGCGTGGCAGGCCTCCACGGTGAAGGCGCAGCGTCCGGCGAAGGGGCAGCCGGGCGGCAGGTCGGCCAGTTCGGGCACCGTGCCGGGAATGGTCGCCAGCCGGGCGCGCGGTCCGGCCAGGGGGGGCAGCTGCGGGCGGGCGGCGAGCAGTCCGCGTGTGTAGGGGTGGGCCGGGCGGGCGAACACGTCGGCCGTGCCGCCGCTTTCCACCACGCTGCCGCCGTACATCACCAGCATGCGGTCCACGTTCTGCGATATGACGCCCAGGTCGTGCGAGATGAGGATCAGCGCCATGCCGCGTTCGGCCACCAGGTCGGCGATGAGGTCCAGGATCTGCTGCTGCAGCGTCACGTCCAGCGCCGTGGTGGGCTCGTCGGCGATCAGCAGGTCGGGCCCGCAGGCCAGCGCCATGGCGATGGTGATGCGCTGGCGCTGCCCGCCCGAGAACTGGTGCGGATAGGCATCGAAGCGCTGCGCTGCCTGCGTGATGCCCACGCGCTCCAGCAGGGCGATGGCTTCGCTGCGCGCGGCGCGGGCGCCCAGGGCCAGGTGCAGGCGCAGCGGCTCGGCCACCTGGCGGCCGATGGAGTGGACCGGGTTCAGCGCTGTCATCGGCTCCTGGAACACCATGCCGATGCGGTGGCCGCGCAGCCGGCACAGGGCGGCGTCGGGCAGGCCGAGCAGTTCCTGGCCGTCGAAGCGCAGGCTGCCCGAGACTTCGGCGCCTTCGGGCAGCAGGCCCATCAAAGCCAGGGCCGAGAGCGACTTGCCGCTGCCCGATTCGCCCACGATGCCCAGCGCCTCGCCGCGCTGCAGCGTGAAGCCCAACTGCCGCACGGCCGTGGCCATGCCGCGCGCCGTGGGCAGGCGCACGCTCAGGCCATCCACCTGGAGCAGGGGAGCGGGCGTGGAGGAAGAGCTCGTCGTCATGCGGCGGTCGGTCGGCAGGGGGTCAGCGCTGGCGGGCCAGGCGCGGGTCCATCAGGTCGCGCAGGCCGTCGCCCAGCAGGTTGAGGCCCAGCACCGCCAGCGCGATGGCCGCGCCCGGCCACACGGCCAAAAGCGGCGCCTGGAACATGAGGGTCTGTGCCTCGCTGAGCATGCGGCCCCAGGAGGGCTGCGGCGGCTGCGTGCCCAGGCCCAGGTACGAGAGGGCGGCCTCTGCCAGGATGGCCAGCGCGAAGTGGATGGTGGCCTGCACGATCAGCACCGGCAGGATGTTGGGCAGCACATGCTCGCGCGTGATGCGCCAGCGGCCCTTGCCGCAGGCCCGGGCCGCCAGCACGTAGTCGCGCGACCACACGGCGTTGGCCGAGGCCCGCGTGACCCGGGCGAAGGTCGGAATGTAGAAGAGGCCGATGGCGATGATGGCGTTCATCATGCCCGCGCCGAACACCGCCGCCAGCATGATGGCCGAGAGCAGGGCGGGAAAGGCGAAGGTGAAGTCGGCGAGCCGCATCACCACTTCCTCGACCCAGCCGCGCCGCGCCGCCGCCAGCAGGCCCAGCGCGACGCCTATGCCCGCGCCCAGGCCCACCGCCGCGAAGCCCACCAGCAGCGAGCTACGCGCCCCCACCAGCAGCAGCGAGGCCACGTCGCGCCCGAAGGCGTCGGTGCCCAGCCAGTGGCCGGCGCCGGGCGGCTGCAGCTTGGCGGCCAGGTCCATGGCGTAGGGGGAGGCGGGCGTCCAGGCCAGCGAGAGCAGGGCGGCGGCGACCATCAGCGCCGTGAGCGCTGCGCCCACGGCGAAACTGGGGTGGCGCAGCATCCGTTTCGGCATGCTCGCGGTCACGATGCGCCCGCCTTCACGCGCGGGTCGATCACGGCGTAGAGCAGATCGACCACCGCATTGACGACCACGACCATGGCCGCCAGCAGCATCACGCAGTCGCGCACCACGATCAGGTCGCGGTTGGCGATGGACTGGAAGATCAGCCGGCCCAGGCCGGGCAGGTAGAACACGTTCTCCACCACGATGGTGCCGGCCAGCAGGTTGGCGAACTGCAGGCCCATCACGGTGACCACCGGAATCATCGCGTTGCGCAGCACATGGCCCCATAGCGCCGCGCGGCGCGAGAGGCCCTTGGCGCGGGCGGTGCGCACGAAGTCCTCGCGCAGCACGTCCAGCACGGCCGAGCGCGTGATGCGCGCCAGGATGGCCGCCTGCACCACGGCCAGCGACACGGCGGGCAGCAGCAGCGCCTGCAGGGCCGGCAGCACGCCGCCGCCGGCTTCTTCCGTCCAGCCCGGAAAGCCGCCCGCCGAGAACCACTGCAGCTTCACCGAAAAGAGCAGGATCAGCAGGATGGCGAACCAGAAATTGGGAATCGCGATGCCCAGCTGCGCCAGGCCCATCACGCCCACGTCGCCCCAGCGGTTGTGGCGCGATGCGGCATACACGCCCGCCACCACGGCCAGCACGGCGGCCAGGGCCATTGCCATCACGGCCAGCGGCACGGTCACGGCCAGCCGTTCTCCGAGCAGTTCCGCCACCGGCGTTCCATAGGCATAGCTGGTGCCCATGTCGCCCGTGAGCAGGCCCGCCACCCAGTGCAGGTAGCGCTGCGCTGCGGGCTGGTCCAGGCCCAGCTGGGTGGCCAGGGCCGCCACCGCTTCGGGGGCCGCGTCCGGGCCCAGCAGCACCTGGGCAGCGTTGCCGGGCAGGATCTCCAGCACCAGGAACACGACGAGCGATGCGCCGGCCAGCGTGGCGGCGAGGGTCAGCAGGCGTCTGAGAACGAACAGGCCCATGCGGGTGTGTGGCGGATGCGTGGAGGGTTGAGGTGGCAAAGGCAGCGGTGCGCGGAGCATAGCCGCAGAGACGTTCGCCAGGCCCGCGCCGCGATCAGGGGCATGGCGCGGGGGCGGATAATCGCGGGATGTCGCTCGCATGCCGTCTCCAAGTCCCCAAGTACCGGTTCCGCTTCGGAGGTGCGCCATGGCTTTGATGATCACCGACGAGTGCATCAACTGCGACGTCTGCGAGCCGGAGTGCCCGAACGACGCCATTTCCATGGGCGAGGAGATCTACGAGATCGAGCCGTCCAGATGCACCGAATGCGTGGGCCACTTCGACGAGCCCCAATGCGTGCAGATCTGCCCGGTGGCCTGCATCCCCGTCGACCCGAACCATACCGAAAGCCGCGAGACGCTGTGGCAGAAGTACCAGCGGCTGCAGGCAGCGGCCAATCCGTAAGCGCACTTTTCGCGTCAAGTCTTCGCCGTTCAAGCGCCTTCAGCTATTGAAAGCGTAGCAAGCGGCGCCTGCTCAGGCGCTGTCTGCAGGGGCGGCCTTTGCGCCGTCTTCGGGCTTGGGCGGGGCCGCCGGGCGCGGTGGCTTCGGCCGGGGCGGCTTGGTGGTGTGGACCATCAGCGTCGCCTTGTCCATATCGCCCGCCAGCATGGCGGGGTAGGCCTTGAGCGAATGGGCGATGCTGTCCTCGATCAGGTTGCGGTGGTCGGGCGAGGGCTTCTTGAGCACCCAGTTCACCACCTCGGCCTTCACGCCCGGATGGCCCACGCCGATGCGCAGGCGCCAGTAGTCGGCCGAGCCCAGCTGGGCATGGATGTCGCGCAGGCCGTTGTGCCCCGCATGGCTGCCGCCGCGCTTGAGCTTGGCCTGGCCGGGGACGATGTCGAGCTCGTCGTGCGCCACCAGGATCTCTTCGGGCTGGATCTTGAAGAAGCGCGCCAGCGCCGCGACCGACTTGCCGGACACGTTCATGAAGGTCTGCGGCTCCAGCAGCCAGACGCTCTGGCCCTGCACGTTCACGCGGGCCACCAGGCCGTGGTAGCTGCGCTCGGGCACCAGCGTGGCCTTCAGTTCGCGCGCCAGCGCGTCGATCCACCAGAAACCGGCGTTGTGGCGGGTGGCTTCGTACTCGGGGCCGGGATTGCCCAGGCCGACAAACAGTTTGATCATGATCTGCGGGATTATCCCTGCGGCATCCCAACGAAAAACGGCCCACGCGAAGGTGGGCCGTTCGGAGCGGGCCTGCCGGAAGGCGGCCTGCGAAGGAAGGCGCCTGGACGGAGGGCCGTCCGGGCTTGCCTTGCCGTATGGACTGATTACTTCTTCTTGCCCTTGCCCTTGGCGGCTTCGGGAGCGGGGGCTGCATCGGCTGCCGGTGCTTCTTCTTCCACCACGGGGTTGGTCACGGACACCAGAACGGGGTTGTTCTGGCCGCCGCGGATCACGGGACGCAGGCCGCGGGGCAGCTTGATGTCCTTCAGGTGCAGCGATGCGCCCTTCTTCAGCGTGCTCAGGTCCACGGCGATGAACTCGGGCAGTTCGGAAGGCATGCAGGTCACGTCGAGTTCGTTCACGACGGGGTTGACCAGGCACTTGTCCACCTTCACGGCGTCGGATTCTTCGGCACCGCTGTAATGCAGGGGCACCTTCACGTGCAGGCGGGTCTTGGCATCGACGCGCTGGAAGTCGATGTGCAGGACCATCTGCTTGTAGGGGTGGTATTGCACGTCGCGCAGCAGCACCTTGCTGGTGGCGCCGGCCACTTCCATGTCCAGCACGCTGGAGTGGAAGGCTTCTTTCTTCAGGGCGTGCCACAGGGCGTTGTGATCGATCTCGATCAGTTGGGGTTCGGCAGAACCGCCATAGACGATGCCGGGCGTGCGGCCCGTGTTGCGCAGACGGCGGCTCGCACCCGTACCTTGCTTTGCGCGCTCAAAAGCGACGAAGTTCATAGTTGACTCCTGATGGGGCCGGCCGCGACCAGCCTGGCCCTGTTGAAAAAGACCGCGGCGCCTTCGTGGCGTCACGGCCTGCTGCGTTCCCGAACGCACAAGCCTCCCGAAGGAGGCCTGGCTTGTGCGGACCACCCTGGGAGGGTGGCCGTGCATCAGAGGAGACTTCTCAGTCCGAGAACAGACTCATCACCGACTCTCCCTTGGCGATGCGCTGGATCGTCTCGGCGATCAGCGGTGCCACGGAGAGCTGGCGAATCTTGGTGCATTCCTTGGCGTTGTCGCTCAGGGGAATGGTGTTGGTCACGACCACTTCGTCGAGCGCGCTGCCCTTGGCGATGCGCTCGATGGCGGGACCCGAGAAAATGGGGTGCGTGCAGTAGGCGTACACCTTCTTGGCGCCGCGCTCCTTGAGCACTTCGGCGGCCTTCACCAGCGTGCCGGCGGTGTCGATCATGTCGTCCATGATCACGCAGTTGCGGCCTTCGATCTCGCCGATCACGTGCATCACTTCGGACACGTTGGCCTTGGGGCGGCGCTTGTCGATGATGGCCAGGTCGCAGCCCAGCTGCTTGGCCAGCGCACGCGCACGCACCACGCCGCCGACGTCGGGGGAGACGACGATCAGGTCGTCGTACTGCTTCTGGCGCAGGTCGCCCAGCAGGACGGGCGAGGCGTAGATGTTGTCCACCGGGATGTCGAAGAAGCCCTGGATCTGGTCGGCATGCAGGTCCATGGTCAGCACGCGGGCCACGCCCACGGCCTGCAGCATGTTGGCCACCACCTTGGCGGAGATCGGCACACGGCTGGAGCGCGGGCGGCGGTCCTGGCGGGCGTAGCCGAAGTAGGGGATGACGGCGCTGATGCGTTCGGCCGAGGCGCGCTTGAGCGCATCGACCATGATCAGCAGTTCCATCAGGTTTTCGTTGGTCGGAGCGCAGGTGGACTGCACGACGAACACGTCCCGCGCGCGGACGTTCTGCTTGATCTCGACGGTGACTTCGCCATCCGAGAAGCGGCCCACATCGACGGAGCCCAGCGTGGTGCCCAGGTTCTGGGCGATCTCGGCAGCCATGCCCGGGTTGGCGTTGCCCGTGAAAACCATGAAATCAGGATGATTGGCTTGCATGAGCGACCCAGCTGGCTAGAGGAAAAATTCCGTGTGCGAAAAGAATTTGGCAGGGGAAGAAGGATTCGAACCTTCGCATGCCGGAATCAAAATCCGGTGCCTTAACCAACTTGGCGACTCCCCTACACGGGTCGATTGCCGAGGGCAACCAACCGAAACTTTCAATCTGACGCCCACCCTTTCAGGGGGTGCATGGCCAGATTTTTACATGCTCTGACTTGCCAGGTGCTGGGCGCATCCTGCAAATCGACCGCATGCTGCATCGCTGCGAACACTGCACTTCCAGAGCCCGTCATTCTAGCCTGCAACCCTTTCGAATTCAGCCACTGAAGGGCTTTTTCTACATCGGGGCACAGCGCCTGAGCGACTGGCTGCAAGTCGTTTCTACCAAATTGGTAGTGTGCTGCAGCAAAGCCTGAGATTGTAGCACATGCAGAATCGCGTTGAAGAAAAGGACTTGAAAAAATCGATTTCGTATCCAACCCGGCTTCTGGCTTGACCACTGCGAAGGAGCTTCGCGGCAGTGCGTGCATCAATTCGAGAGGCCGGATTATGTCACCAATTCCCTCGACCCAGGCGTTCCTGCCGCGTAAAAAAAACGGAACGTCGGCGCCGAGCCGCAAGCCGATGGCTTCCAGCCGGTGGCGCGGCAGGTTCAGCTTCCACAGCCGGTTGAGCGCGAGCAGGGCGGTGGCGGCGTCTGACGAGCCGCCGCCCATGCCGGCCTGGGCGGGCACGCGCTTGTGAACGCCGATGTGGGCGCCCAGCGGGCAGCCGGTCGCCTCCTGGAGGGCGCGCGCGGCGCGCAGCGTGAGGTCGTCGGGCGGCAGGGCTGCTGTCAGGTCTTCGCGGGTGAGGGCGCCGTCCGTGCGCAGATCGAAGTGCAGGGTGTCGCTCCAGTCGATCAGCATGAAGACCGACTGCAGCAGGTGGTAGCCGTCGGCCCGCCGGCCGGTGATGTGCAGGAAGAGGTTGAGCTTGGCCGGAGCCGGGACGTCGTAGAGCGAGCGCATCGTCGGGCTGGCCCCCTTCAGCGGCTCAGCACGATGCGCAGCGTGGCTTCGGGCGTGGGCGAGAAACGCTTGGCCACCAGCCGCCCGTGCTCCTGCAGCGCGCTCAGATCGGCCTGCCAGCCGGGGGCCTGCACGGCGTCGCCGCGCAGCCAGCTGAAAAGCGCCGACACGGGCAGAGCGCTGCCGGTCAGCCTCTGGACGAGTTGGTCGAGCGAATCGGATGCCGTCTGCTTCTGCCCGTCCATCAGCACGGCACGGCCGGGCGACCATTCGAGCCGGGCCATGACGTTGCCCAGCGGATTGAGGAGGGTGAGCTGGCCTTGTTCGGGCCGGCCCGTCAGTTCGAAGCCGGCGTTGAAGGACTGCGCGGAGGCGTCGTCGACCAGCAGCGACAGCCGGCCGCTCCAGGCCCCGTTCGCCGGATCGGCGCTGGGCCTGGGTGCCGGGGGCTGGGCGCAGGCGGCCAGCAGGCCGCACAACGCCAGCGACGCGACCAGGCCGCGCCGGCGCTGTCCGGCGCCGGCGGCAGGCGTGCAGAGGTTCACAGGCCGGCTCCCAGGCGCTTGAGCGTGTCCTTGAGCGTGCCGTTGTCGGGATTGAGCCTCTGGCCCTGGCGCCACACGGCCCTGGCCTGCTCCTGCTGGCCCAGGCTCCAGAGCACTTCGCCCAGGTGGGCGCCGATTTCCGCGTCGGGCTGGGCCTTGAAGGCGTCCTGCAAAAGGCGCGCAGCCTCCTCGCGGTTGCCGAGCTTGAATTCCACCCAGCCCAGGCTGTCGGTGATGAAGGGGTCGCCGGGCGCCAGCTGCAGCGCCTTGGCGATCAGTTCCTTGGCTTCCGGCAGCCGAACGCCGCGTTCGGCGAAGGAATAGCCCAGCGCGTTGTAGGCATGCTGGTAGTCGGGCTTGCGGGCGATGATGGCGCGCAGCTGCTTTTCCATCAGGTCGAGCTTGCCCAGGCGTTCGGCCAGCATGGCCTGTTCGTAGGCCAGGTCGATGTCGTCGGGATAGCGGGCCACGGCCTGGCTCTGCACGTCGTAGGCGGCGTCGAACTGCTGCACATCGCGCAGCAGCTGCACTTCGGCCAGCAGCTTCTGTTTTTCCTCGTCCGCCGTCCTGGCTGGCAGGGCGCGCAGGATGGCGCGGGCCTCGGCCACCTTGCCCTGGCGTGCCAGCAGGCCGGCGCGGCGGCTCTGCGCACTGATGAGGGCGGCGGGATTGTCGATGCGGGCCAGCCAGGCTTCGGCCTGCGCGGTGTCTCCGCGCTTTTCCGCGACCTGCGAGAGCAGCAGATAGGCCTGGGTCTGCGCATTGGCGCGGGTTTCGCTGGGGGGCAGCGGCTCCAGCAGGGCCAGGAACTTCTGCAGCGACGCCTCGGCCTGGGGCAGCCGGTTGGCCTGCAGGTTCAGCGAGGCGTCCACCAGCCAGGCCTCGGCCATGTCGGGGCGTTCGCGGGTGACGGCCTCCAGCTGCGCCTGCGCTTCGTTGAACCGTTGCGCTTCTAGCAGGGCCCGGGCATAGGTCATGCGGATCTCCGGCAGCGGCTTGCCTGCCAGATAGGGCTTGAGCAATGCCTCTGCGTCCTTGACCCCGGATTCCATCAGCAGCAGGGCCAGCAGCGCCGCGCCGTCGTTGGTGGGCTCCAGCTGGCTGGCGCGCTGCGCGGCTTCGAGGGCGCCCGGCTTGTCGCCCGAGGCCAGCCGCATGCGGCCCACGGTGACCCAGGCGGTGGGAGCCACGGCCGGGTTGTTGAATTCGTTGGCCAGCGCTTTTTCGACCACCGCCGTCGCCTGCGCCTTGTCGGAGGCGCGGCCGTACAGCTGGGGCAGGGCCTGGATGGTGGCCATGCGCGCGCGCGGCGTGGAGGCTGCCAGCTCCTGCTGCAGCAGGTCGGGCGTCTCGTCGATGCGGTTGAGGGCGATGAGGATCTGCAGCAGGTAGCGGTTGGCGTCGCGCGATTGCGGCAGCGCTTCCTTCCAGGCCTGGGCGGCGATCAGCGCCGACTGGCCCGAGCGCGCCTGCAGTGCGATCTCGGTGGCGCGGCGGTAGAGCTGCTCGTCGCCGCTCTGGCGGGCGGCTTCCAGCATCAGCGCATAGGCCGTGCCCGGGTCGCCGCTGCTGGCAGTCATCTCGCTGAGCAGGATCTCGTAGAACAGCTCGGCGTTCAGCGAGGCGGCCTTGTCGCCGGAGGGATCGGCAGCCTGGGCCGCGGAGGGCTTCGCCAACGGCGCCGGCGACGGCGCCGTCGGCGAGGGTTTGGGCTGCTGCGTGGCCGCCATGGCGGAACCCGAGGCCAGAAGGCAGGCCAGCGCAATGGCCCTGGAGCGACGTGATTGCATCATCGACTCATAATAATCCATGCCTTTGCCACTTTCCGCCGAGCCCCGACATGCCTGAGCTGCCCGAAGTCGAGGTGACCCGGCGCAGTTTCGAGAGCCGCATCGCCGGCGCGCAGATCCTCTCCGTGACCCTGGGCAAGCCCCTGCGCTGGCCGCTGGGCCGCGACCCCGCCAGCCTGGCCGGCCGGCGCGTGCTGGGCGTGCGCCGGCGCGGCAAGTACCTGCTGGTCGATCTGGACGAGGGCGGGGGCGTGCTGCTGGTGCATCTGGGCATGTCGGGCAGCCTGCGGTTCGCGGACGACCTGCCCGCGCCGGGCGTGCATGACCACTTCGACATGGCGACGGACCGCGGGGTCCTGCGGCTGCATGATCCGCGCCGCTTCGGGGCGGTGGTCTGGGCCGCGGGCGAGGCCGATCCCGCGGCGCGCAAGCTGCTGCAGAACCTGGGGCCCGAACCGCTGGAGGATGGCTTCAGCTTCGAGGGCTTCCATGCGGGGCTTCAGGCCAGCCGTGCGCCCATCAAGCTGCTGCTGCTCAGCGGGAAGGTCGTCGTCGGCGTGGGCAACATCTATGCGTCCGAGGTGCTTTTTCTCGCCGGCATCCGTCCGACGGCGCGTGCCAGCAGCATCGGGCCGGTGCGGGCGCGCAGGCTGCATGCCGCGATCCGCGAAGTGCTGGCGCGGGCGGTAGAGCGGGGCGGCAGCACGCTGCGGGACTTCTCCAGCGCCGACGGCAACGCCGGCCACTTCCAGCTCGAAGCCAACGTCTACGGACGCGAGCAGCAGCCCTGCCGGGTATGCGGCACGCCCATCCGGCTGCTGCGGCAGGGCCAGCGCAGCACCTTCTATTGCCAGCGCTGCCAGCGCACCTGAGGTGCCCGCCGCTGCCGTGGCCGGCGCTGTCCCGGCGGCGCCCAGGGTCAGGGAGGCGATGCTATATTTTGCGCACTCTGCGGCCCGCTCGGGCTGGTTGACGCACGCCATCCTGGGAGCACCGTGGGCCTTTCATTCAACGAACAGTTCGACCAGCACGGAGCCTGGCGGCAGGCGTTCGCGCAGCAGCTGCGCCAGCTGGCCGACTGGATGGGCTCCTGCGAGCTGCTGGACGCCGCGGTGCAGGAGCGTCTGCGCCGGCTGGAAGAGCAGGTGCGCAGCGACAAGGTCATGGTGGCCTTCGTCGCGGAGTTCTCGCGCGGCAAGTCCGAGCTGATCAACGCCCTTTTCTTCGCGGCCTACGGTCGTCGCATCATGCCGGCCAGCGCGGGCCGCACCACCATGTGCCCGACCGAGCTGGCCTACGACCCGGCCACTCCGCCCAGCCTGCGCCTGTTGCCCATCGACACCCGCAAGGCCCCGCAAAGCCTGGCCGACTGGCGCCTGCGTCCCGAACACTGGACCCAGCTGGACCTGGACGTGCATGACGCAGAACAACTGGCCCGGGCGTTCGAGAAGGTGTCCGAGGTGCTTCGCGTGCCCGTGGACGAAGCCCGGGCCCTGGGCTTCTGGCGCGACGGCGCGGGCACCGACGCGGACGCAGATACCTCCTCCGATGCCGGCGCCGCCGGCGCCAATCCCGTGCCCGATGCCGCAGGCCTGGTCGAGGTGCCGCGCTGGCGCCATGCGCTCATCAACATTCCCCACGCCCTGCTCAAGCAGGGGCTGGTCATCCTGGACACGCCCGGGCTGAACGCCGTGGGCGCCGAGCCGGAACTCACCATCAACCTCATACCGCAGGCGCATGCCGTGCTGTTCATGCTGGGGGCGGACACGGGCGTGACCCAGTCCGACCTGGCGATCTGGCGCGAGCATCTGGCGCCGGCCGGACAGTCCGCCGACGCGCGGCTGGTGGTTCTCAACAAGATCGACACGCTCTGGGACACCATCAACACGCCCGCCCAGGTTCAGGCGCAGCTGGACCGCCAGAGCCGCGGCGCGGCCGAGATACTGGGCGTGCCGCTCGCGCAGGTGCTGCCGGTGTCGGCCCAGAAGGGGCTGATCGCCAAGATGCGGGGCGACGCCGATCTGCTGGCGTCCAGCGGCCTGCCGCAGCTCGAGGAAGCCCTGGCCGAAGGCATCATGGGACGCCGCCAGGGCATCCTGCGCGCGGCGGTGGCCTCCGGAGTCGCCCAGCTGCGGGCCGAGGCCGAGCGCACCATCCACATCCGCCGGCGCGATCTGGACGAGCAGATGCTGGAGCTGCGCAGCCTGCGCGGCAAGAACGCCCTGGTGATCGACACCATGCGCAGCCGCATCGAGCAGGAGCAGCGCGAGTTCGACGCCAGCGCAGCGCGCATCCAGGCCGTGCGGGCCGTGCATCTGCGCCTGCTGCGCGACATCTTCCAGCAGCTGGGAGCCCGCTCGCTGAAGGCCGAACTGACGGCCTTGGACGAGGCCCTGCAGGCGCGTGGCCTCAAGCTGGGCGTGCGCAAGATCTATGCAGGCACTTTCAGCCGCCTGCGCATGCTGCTGGGCAATGCCCAGAGCACGGCCGCCGAGATCCACGCCATGCTGGGCGGCACCTTCCGCCAGCTCAATGCCGAGTACGGCTTTTCGCTGCAGGCGCCGCAGCCGCCTTCGCTGGGGCTATTCCAGCAGGAGTTGCAGCAGATCGAGGACCGGCACCTGCAGTACCTGGGCGTGGGCAACGCCCTGCGGCTGGCGCAGCAGGATTTCTCGCAGCGCCTGATCCGTGCGCTGGGAACCCGGCTGCGGGCGGTGTTCGAAGCCGTGGCCAACGAGCTGGAGCTGTGGAGCAAGTCGGCCACGGCCCAGCTCGACGCCCAGCTGCGCGAGCGCAAGCGCAGCTTCGCGCGGCGCATCGAGGCGGTGGACCGCATCCGCCACGCCGCCAGCGGACTGGTCGAGCGCATCGCCGAGATCGAGCAGGCGGAGCAGCGGCTCTCCGACATCCATGCCCGCCTGCAGAGCCTGACGCAGCAGCTGCTGGTCCTGCCCGGTGCCCCCGAGGCGGTCAGCGGCCATCCAACCCCATCCCTTTCCGCATGAGCGTTCAGCACGAAGACATCGCCGCCCTGGTGGTGCGGTGGCAGGCCAGCCATGGCCGCAACCATCTGCCCTGGCAGAACACACGCGACCCCTACCGCGTCTGGCTTTCCGAGGTGATGCTGCAGCAGACCCAGGTCGCCACCGTGCTGGACTACTACGCGCGCTTCCTCGCGCGCTTTCCCGACGTGCGGGCGCTGGCCGAGGCGCCGCAGGACGACGTTCTGGCGCTCTGGGCGGGACTGGGCTACTACAGCCGGGCGCGCAACCTGCACGCCTGCGCCAAGGCGGTGATGGAGCGGCACGGCGGCGCATTCCCGCGCACGGTGGAGGAGCTGTCCGCGCTGCCCGGCATAGGCCGTTCCACGGCCGGGGCGATCGCATCCTTCTGCTTCGGCGTGCGTGCGCCCATCCTCGATGCCAACGTGCGGCGCGTGCTCACGCGGGTGCTGGGCTTCGACGCCGACCTGGCGGTGGCCAGGAACGAGCGCCAGCTCTGGACGCTTGCCGATGCGCTGCTGCCCACGCAGGATCTGGAGAGCAGCATGCCGCGCTACACGCAGGGCCTGATGGACCTGGGCGCCAGCATCTGCTCGCCGCGCAAGCCGGCCTGCATCGTCTGTCCGCTGCATGCGGCCTGCGTGGCGCGGCGCGACGGCAACCCCGAGGACTATCCGGTGCGCACCCGCAAGCTGACCCGCAGCGCGCAGGCCTGGTGGCTGTTGCTGCTGCGCGATGGGGCGGGCCGGCTCTGGCTGGAGCGGCGGCCCCAGGTGGGCATCTGGGCCGGCCTCTATTGCCCGCCGGTCTTCGGCGACTTCGCTGCCCTGTCCCTGGCGGCCGGGGCCGGCCGCGGGCCGCAGGAGGAGGGCGCCTTGCGCGAGTTGCCGGCCTCCCTGCACGTACTGACCCACCGCGACCTGCACCTGCATCCCGTGCTGGCCCTGCAGGGCAGCGGCCAGCCTCCCGGCTCGGCCGTGACGGCGCAGGAAGCAGTTGCCGGAGGCTGGTTCAGCCGCGCCGAATGGCAGTCGCTGGGGCTGCCCGCACCCATCCGCAAGATGCTGGAGTCCCTGCCGCTGGATTGACACCGGCCTCGGGTGCTCAGTGCTCAGTGAGCTCAGCGCGCATCCATCTCGCGGTGCCGGCGCAGCGTCGTCCAGTCCACGCTGAACTGCCGCGCCAATTGCTCGACCAGATAGACCGAGCGGTGCTGCCCGCCCGTGCAGCCGATGGCCACCGTCACGTAGCTGCGGTGGTTCTGCGCCAGCGCCGGCAGCCACTGGTCCAGGAAGGCGGCGATGTGCGTGCGCATCGTCTCCACCTCGGGCTGCTGCTGCAGATAGTCGATCACGGGCTGGTCCCGGCCCGTCAATTCGCGCAGGTGCGGCTCGTAGTGCGGGTTGGGCAGCATGCGCACGTCGAAGACGTAGTCGGCATCCACCGGCACGCCGCGCTTGAATGCGAACGACTGGAACACCAGCGTGAGCCGGCCCGGCGGCGCGTTCGTCAGGTTCTTGACGTAGCTTTGCAGCTGCGACGACCGGATGGCGCTGGTGTCGATGACGTGGGACTGCTCGCGCAGTTCGGCCAGCAGTTCGCGCTCGCGCTCTATGGTCTGCACCAGCGCGAGCTGGCCTTCGCGCAGCTCGTCCTTCGAGAGCGGATGGCGGCGGCGGGTTTCGGAGAAGCGGCGCACCAGCGTGTCGGTGGTGGCGTCGAGAAACAGGCTCTGCACCCGCACGCCCTGGCCGCGCAGGCGCTGCAGCTGCTGCGGCACCTGCGACAGCGCGTTCACGCTGCGCACGTCCATGGCGATGGCCAGGCGGTTGCCGTGGTGGGCATGCTCCAGCGCTACGAAGGGGTCCAGCAGTTCCGGGGGCAGGTTGTCCACGCAGTAGTAGCCGGCATCTTCCAGCGCATGCAGCGCCACCGATTTGCCGGAGCCGGACATGCCGGTGATGAAGAGAAGTTCGAGTGCCATGGGGTTCAGCCTTTGTGCGACGGGGGCTGCTGCGCGCCGTCCAGCATCTCGCGCGCATGGGCCAGCGTGGTGGCCGACAGCCGCTCGCCGCCCAGCATGCGGGCCAGTTCCTTCACGCGGGCCTCGTCCGCAGCGGGCTGGACCGAACTCGTGGTGCCGCCGGCGCGCTTGTGCTTGGCCACCACCAGGTGGTGGTCGGCGCAGGCCGCCACCTGCGGCAAATGGGTGACGGCCAGCACCTGCCGGTCGCGGCCCAGCTGCTGCATCAGCCGGCCCACCGTCTCGGCCACGGCACCGCCCACGCCGGAATCGACCTCGTCGAAGATCAGCGTGGGCGCTTCGCCCAGCTCGCTGGTGGTGACCGAGATGGCCAGGGAGATGCGCGAGAGCTCGCCGCCCGACGCCACCTTCCCTATGGGCTTGGGCGTCATGCCCGGATGGCTGCTGACCAGGAAGCCGATGGCATCGGTGCCGTGCGGCCCGGGTTCGGCGGCGGGCTCCACCGCCACCTCGAAGCGGCCGCCGGTCATGCCGAGGCCCTGCATGGCCTGGGTGATGGCCTGGGCCAGCTTTGGCGCGGCCTTGGCGCGGCGCTGCGACAGCGTGCGGGCCGCCTTGGCGTAGGCGCTGGCGGCGGCCTGTTCCGCTGCCTCCAGCGCGGCCAGGTCTGCGGCGGTGTCGAGCTGCTGCAGCTCGGCCGTCCAGCCCTGCAGCAGCGCAGGCAGCTCGGCCGGCGTGCGCTTGTAGCGCCGGGCCAGCGACATCCATTGCGAAAGGCGGGCGTCCAGCTCCTGCAGGCGCTCCGGGTCCAGTTCGGTATGGCGCAGATAGCTCTGCAGGGAATGCGCCACGTCGCCGGCCTGCGCCAGGCACGAGGTGAGCACCTCGTTCATCGATCGGAAGGCCTCGTCCATCTGTTCGTAGTCCTGCAGCAGGTGCTGGGCCTGGGCCAGCCGGGGCAGTGCGCCGCCGTCCTCGTCTTCCAGCGCGGCGAGCGCGCCCTGGGCGCTGTCCAGCAGCGCCTGGGCGTTCGAGAGGCGCGTGTGCTGCGCGTTCAGCTCGTCCCATTCGTCCTCGCCGGGCGCGAGCTTGCCCACTTCGCCGATCTGCCACTGCAGGCGCTCGCGTTCCTGCTGCAGCGTGTCCTGCGCGCTGCGGGCATGGGCCAGGGCCTTCCGGGCGTCGCGCCAGGTGGTCCACAGGCCCGCCAGCGGCGCTGCCTGCACGCCCGCATAGGCATCGAGCAGGCCGCGCACGGACTCCTGCCGGGTCAGGCTCTGCCAGGCGTGCTGGCCGTGGATATCCAGCAGCTGCCCGCCCACGGCCCGCATCTGCGTGGCCGTGGCCGGCACGCCGTTGATCCAGGCGCGGCTGCGGCCCTGCAGGTCGATGGTGCGGCGCAGCAGCAGGCTGTCGTCGCCCGGAATGCCGGCCTCTTCCAGCCAGGGCGCGAGCGCGGCCGGGGCATCGAATTCGGCGGCCATGTCGGTGCGCTGCGCGCCTTCGCGGATCACGCCCGTGTCGGCGCGGCCGCCCAGCAGCAGCTGCAGCGCGTCGATCAGGATGGACTTGCCGGCGCCCGTCTCGCCGGTCAGCACGGTGAAGCCGGTGTGCAGATCCAGTTCCAGCGCTTCGACGATGACGAAATCGCGCAGCGCGATCCGCTTGAGTGCCATGCTCAGGAGCCTCCCTCGTTCCAGCGCAGCTTCTTGCGCAGCGTCGCAAAATAATTCCAGCCCAGCGGATGCAGGAAGCGCACGCGGTGCTGCGACCGGCGCACCAGGATCCGGTCGCCATGCAGCAGCGAGGCGAGCGACTGCATGTCGAAGTTGGCGCTGATGTCGCGTCCTCCGACGATTTCCACGGCCACTTCGGCGGTATCGGACAGTACGATGGGCCGGTTGGACAGCGTGTGCGGAGCGATGGGCACCAGCACCCAGCCCGGAATGGACGGATGCAGCATGGGCCCGCCGGCCGACAGCGAATAGGCCGTGGAGCCGGTAGGCGAGGCGATGATGAGCCCGTCCGCGCGCTGGTTGGCGACGAAGTGCCCGTCCACCTCCACCCGCAGCTCCACCATGCCCGAGGTCGATCCGCGGTTGACCACCACATCGTTGAGCGCGCGAGCCTCGAACACGCATTCGCTGCCGCGCATGACACGCGCATGCATCAGCGGGCGCAGGTCTTCCTCGTAGTGGCCTTCCAGCATGGGTGTGAGGGTGGCCTCGAAGCCTTCGAGCGGAATGTCGGTGATGAAGCCCAGCCGGCCCTGGTTGATGCCGATCAGCGGCGTGCCGTAGCTGGCCAGCCTGCGGCCCACGCCCAGCATGGTGCCGTCGCCACCCACCACCAGTCCCAGATCGCACTGGCGGCCGATCGCGTCCACGTCCAGCACCGTATAGCCTTCCAGTCCCGTGTTGGCGGCGGTCTCGGCTTCCAGCACCACTTCGCAGTCTTTGTCCCACAGGAACTGGGCGATGCGCTCGAGCACCTGCAGCGAGCCGCTGGAGGCCGCCGTCCCGTTGGCGCCCTGGTATTTGCCTATGAGCGCGACGCGCCGGAAAGAAGACTTCATGAAGAAATTACATCATTAAAGTGATGTCAGTTTTGGGAGCCGCTTGAGCATGCGCGTTTTGCAGGCGCTGTCTCTCTCCGATTCCAGCGCAGCCACAACGATCCACTCTTTTGGGTCTTGCCCCAGTTCTTCTGCAATTGCTCCCGCAATGGCTGGGCTTAGGTTTCCTCGCTGTCTTGCTGAATGAAGCGCGTTGCGTGACAAGTGAAGCTGCCGATGCCAGTCAGCAGCACTTTTCACGGCAAGTGCGCGATCCAAAAGCTCCATGGTGTTAGGCATGTGACCTCCAACGTGTTGTTTGCATGCAAATTAGATGTGTGCATTGTGCCAAATGGCTTGCACATGTTACGTTGGCTGTGTAGGCTTCCGATTTGCAAATGTTGTGTGTGCAACATCGGAGCGTCCAAATGTCTCAAACGATCACCCCCGGCCAGGAAGTCACGTATCAGGATGCGCCCTACGTGGTCCGCGCCGTTGACGGCAACGTCTTGGAGCTGGCTTACCAATCCGGCGGCTTCTTCCG
>CAJYHL010000020.1 GCA_913774625.1 uncultured Acidovorax sp. | reverse complement strand
TTCCCATCCCGAACAGGACAGTGAAACGACTTCGCGCCGATGATAGTGCGGGTTCCCGTGTGAAAGTAGGTCATCGTCAGGCTCTTACAGCCCAAACCGCCCCGCGCAGAGAACTCTGCTCGGGGCGTTTTGCTTTGGGGAAGCCGAAAATAGACTTCACCCGCGCCCGCTTGACGATGGGTTGGCCTGCCGGCTCGCCGGTCTGGCGATCAATGCGCCGCGGCCATGCTGCGGATATCAATCGAGCGCCGCGTGGTGCACCACTGCGGCGTAAATTCTCTTGGCTCCTTCTGTCGCTTGCCAGGCGCTGGACAGAGCGGCGACCGAGACACTAAGGCGATGCCATGCAACTGCAAGACATTCTCTATTCCCAAGGGTTCGGCACACGAAGGGTGTGCGCTGGCCTGATTCAGCAAGGCTGGGTCGAGGTGCGCGAAGCCTTGCAGGAGAGCTTCCACCGTGAAACCGATGCTGCGGCGGACGTGGACGAGCAGGGCGCCGAATTCAAGGTCCAGGGGGGGCTCTGGCCGTATCAGGCCAAGGCCTATGTGATGCTGCACAAGCCGGCCGCAACCGAGTGTTCGCAAAAGCCGTCGGCCTACCCGAGCATCTACACGTTGCTTCCGGCGCCGCTGCGGCAGCGGCCCAGCAAGAGCGCCGTCATCGGCGTGCAGGCTGTTGGGCGGCTGGACCAGGACACGACGGGCTTGCTGCTGCTGAGCGACGACGGTCAGTTCATCCATCGGATGAGCTCCCCCAAAAAGCATGTGCCCAAGGTTTATGAGGTGCGTACCAAGCATCCCGTCGATGCGCTTCAAGTGAAGAAGCTGCTGGATGGCGTGGTGCTCGACGACGATCCCAAGCCTGTGCGGGCCGCTGCCTGCGTCCAGACCGGCGACCATGCCCTTTCGCTGACATTGACCGAGGGCAAGTACCACCAGGTCAAGCGCATGCTGGCAGCAGCGGGCAATCGGGTCGAGGGGCTCCATCGATCGCGCATCGGCGATCTGGTGCTGCCCACCGATCTGGCCCCCGGCCAATGGCGGTGGCTGGGCCCGGATGAGCTCGACTTGCTGAAGTGAGCTTCTTGTGAGCGTCAGCGGAACTTCGCATTGTTTGCTGAACCTCTGATGACGTCGGACACCGCGTTTTTTGACGTCTAATTCGCTTTGTGTCCTTCCGGCCATCGGCCGGCAGGCTTGTCTGATTCCTTCGGAAAGTTTTAAGTGAAATCTTCGTTCTTGGGGCGCTGGGGCGCTGTGCTGGTGGCCCTGTGCGCGCTGGCGGGTGGGGCTCATGCCAAGGAAGCCCTGCCGCCTGTCTTTGTGCTGAATTCCCTGGATGCGGATATCAGCGTGGTCGATCCAGCCACTTGGACCGAGACCACCCGCATCTCGACCGGCAAAGAGCCGCATCACATGTACCTGACGCCGGACGAGAAGTCTCTGGTCATCGCCAACGCGCTGGGCGATTCGCTGACCTTCGTCGATCCGAAGACGGCGCAGGTGCAGCGTGTGGTGCGCGGCATCGTCGATCCCTACCATCTGCGTTTCTCGCCCGACATGAAATGGCTGGTGACCGCGGCGAACCGCCTCAACCACGTGGATTTCTACCGCTGGGATGGCAAGGACCTGACCCTGGTGGAGCGCGTCGCCACAGGCAAGACTCCCAGCCATCTCTGGATCGACAGCCAGAGCCGTACCGTGTATTCGTCCATGCAGGACAGCGATGAGCTGGTAGCCATCGACGTGGCCACGCGCAAGATCAAGTGGCGTACCAAGACCGGCCCGATGCCTGCCGACATCTACGGCAGTCCGGATGGCCGTTTCCTGTTCGTGGGTCTGACCGGTGGCGACAGCGTCGAAGTCTTCGACATTGCCGGCGCGGAGCCTCGCAGCGTCCAGCGCATCAAGACCGGTGCGGGCGCCCATGCCTTCCGCTCTGCCGGCGACAACCGCCACATCTTCGTCAGCAACCGGGTGGCGAACACCATCAGCAAGATCGACATGATCGACAAGAAGGTAGTGGATGTGTATCCCGCGCCCGGAGGTCCGGACTGCATGGATGTGTCTCCGGATGGCCGCTGGATCTATGTCAGTGCCCGCTGGGCCCGCAAGCTGCTGGTCATAGACACCCAGGAGCGCAAGGTCGTGCAGAAGGTGAACGTGGGCAAATCGCCGCACGGGGTGTGGACGCTGCAGCACGCCGTCCGCTGAGGCGGGCTCTGCGCGCACCACGGCCTCCGCCATCGCCCCATTCCTTGCACCACCCGTTTCCTTAGCGAGGCTCCGCATGCATTTCGCACTCTCCATCACGCGCAAGCGATTCACCCTGTTCCTGGCAGCTGCCTGTGCGGTCGCCACGGTGGCGAATGCCCAGGATGATTGCAAGAAGCCGGTGTATCTCACCATGGATACCGGGCACATGGGGATCGCGCCCCTGGTGGCGGACGTGCTCAAGCGCCAGAACGTCAAGGTGACTTTCTTCGCTGCCAACGAGCCGACCCAGGTGGGGGAGGGCAGCCTTTCCAACGACTGGGCTCCCTGGTGGAAGGCCAGGGCCGCCGAGGGCCATGAATTCGCCTCGCACACCATGGACCATGCGTACTGGCGGGGCGATGCGGGAACGCCCGGCGCGCCTGCGTTCCGCATCCGGCCTTCCGCCGGGCCGCATGCCGGGCAGGAGTCCATCATGACGGCTGCGCAGTACTGCGAGGAAATAAGCCGTGCCGCCGACCGGCTCAAGGCCATTACCGGCAAGGCGCCGCTGCCGCTCTTCCGGGCACCGGGCGGCAAGACCTCGCCGCAGCTGCTGGCGGCGGCCAAGGCCTGCGGGTACGCGCATGTGGGCTGGTCCCCCGCGGGCTTTCTGGGCGACGAGCTGCCCAGCGAGAAGTTCAGCAACAAGGCGCTGCTGCAGAAGGCCTTGCGCACGATCCGCCCTGGGGACATCCTGCTGGCCCATCTGGGCATCTGGTCGCGCAAGGATCCCTGGGCTCCGGCGGACCTGGAGCCGCTGATCGTGGGCCTGAAGGAGCGGGGCTTCTGCTTCAGGACGCTGCGCGACCACCCGGACTACCGCGAGTGGATCGCTCAGCACAAGCAGCCGTGAAGACGTGGCGCGTCGCCTGCCCTGCCACTGAGGATTTCTGAGATGGACACACTGGTCAATTGCTTCGATCTGGCGCAGCAGTGGCTTTTCGAGGCTGTCGTGCAGCCGCTGATGTTTTCCTTCGGCATGGCCAATCTGCTGGAGGACGGCTACGACGCCACGGGCTGGCTGCTGGTCGGTCTGGTGCAGCTGGCGGTCATGCTGATGATCATCGCTCCTCTGCAGCGCTGGCGGCCCGTGGAGCCCGTGACCGACCGCGCCGCCATCCGGGCCGATGTGATCTACACGCTGATCCATCGGCTGGGGCTTTTCCGGCTGGCGATGTTCTTCGCCTTCGCGCCGCTCTGGGATGGGTTGTGGGGCATGCTGCGCATGCAGGGCATCAGCACCTTCCATCTGGACAATCTCTGGCCCGGCGTCACCGACCTGCCCGTTGTCAGCCTGCTGATCTATCTGGTGGCGTTCGATGCGCTCGAATACTGGATCCATCGCGGCCAGCACCATTTCGAGTGGTGGTGGAAGCTGCATTCCCTGCACCATTCGCAACGGCAGATGACCATGTGGAGCGACAACCGCAACCACTTGCTCGACGATGTGCTGCATGCCGCGATCGTGGCCAACGTGGCGCAGCTCGTCGGCGTGGCGCCGGGGCAGTTCGTCGCCATCGTCGCCATCACGCAGCTGAGCGAGAACCTCCAGCATGCCAACCTTCGCCTGTGGTTCGGTCGCATCGGCGAGCGGCTCTGGATCAGCCCGCGCTTCCACCGCCTGCACCACGCGATCGGCATCGGGCATGAATCGCATCCGCCCGACGGACGCAAGCCCGTGCTGGGCGGCCATAACTTCGGCGTGCTGCTGCCCTGGTGGGATATGCTTTTCCGCACGGCCAACTTCGAGCAGCGCTACGACGCCACCGGCGTGCGCGATCAGGTGGAGCCGGGCGCCGACGGGCGGGTGCGCGACTACGGACGCGGCTTCTGGATGCAGCAATGGCGCGGCCTTCAGCGTTTGTGGGGAAGTGCCTGAGCGCCTTCATGCGCTGGCGCTATGCTTGCGGCCCATGGGACTGCTGATCGATTCATTCTGGCGGGCGGCTGCCTACTGCCTGCGTCCGCGCGTCATCGCGCTGTCGCTGCTGCCCCTGTTGCTGATCGCGGTGCTGGCCTGGGGCGCGGGCTATCTGTGGTGGTCTTCCTCCGTCGCGGCCGTGCAGCAGTCGCTGCAGACCTCCAGCTGGCTGGGCCTGCTCTGGGGCTGGCTGCGGCAGTTCGGCGTCGACGATGCGCCTTCCGCGCTCGCGCCCCTGCTGGTGATCGTGGCGGCGACTCCCGTCATCGCGCTGGTCGCCGTGCTGGCCGTGGCCCTGCTGATGACGCCCGCCCTGGTGCGGCTGGTCGCCGACAGGCGCTTTCCGGGCCTCGAACGCAAGCGCGGCGGCTCGCTGCTGAGCAGTCTGGCATGGTCGCTGGGCTCGACGATCGCGGCCTTTCTGGCGCTGGTGGTCTCCGTGCCGCTGTGGCTCGTGCCTCCTCTGGTGCTGGTGCTTCCGCCGCTGATTTGGGGGTGGCTGACCTACCGCGTGATGACTTTCGACGCGCTGGCCGAACATGCCAGCAAGGAGGAGCGCGAGCTGCTCTTCAGGCGCCACCGCGTGGCGTTGCTGGCCATCGGCGTGGTGTGCGGCTATCTGGGGGCCGCGCCGGGCATGGTGTGGGCCTCCGGCGTGGTGTTCGCCGCCGCCTTCGTCGTGCTGGTGCCCGTCGCCGTGTGGATCTACACGCTGGTTTTCGCCTTTTCCTCGTTGTGGTTCACGCACTATGTGCTGGCTGCGCTGGAGCGCCTGCGGCGCGAGCGCGGCGAAGCGACGGAGGCGCCGCCTGCCGCCCTCGCACCCATCGGCGCTGCGGCCGCGCTGCCGCCGGCCCCGTCTGCCGCCGAACCCGGCGTTCCCCCTTCCTCATCGACGACTCAGACATGATCCCTTCCTTCGGCCTCATCATCGTGGGCGACGAAATCCTCTCGGGCAAGCGTGCGGACAAGCACATGCCCAAGGTCATCGAACTGCTGGCAGCGCGCGGCCTGGGCCTGGCCTATGCCGACTACGTGGGCGACGACCCCGAGCGCATCACGGCCACGCTGCGGCGCGCCTTCGCATCGGCCGACGTGGTGTTCTCCTGCGGCGGCATCGGTGCCACACCGGACGACCACACCCGCCAATGCGCGGCCCGGGCCCTCGGCCTGCCGCTGGCGCTGCATCCGCAGGCCAAGGCGCTGATCGAGGAGCGCATGCAGGACACGGCCCGTGAGCAGGGCGTGGCCTACGAGCCCGACCGGGCCGACAACGTCCATCGTCTGAACATGGGCGTCTTTCCCGAAGGCGCGTCCATCATTCCCAACCCCTACAACAAGATTCCGGGCTTCTCGTGCGCGGGCGCAGGCGGGTCGCAGGTGCATTTCGTGCCGGGCTTTCCGGTCATGGCCTGGCCGATGATCGAGTGGGTGCTCGACCAGCAATACCGGCACTGCTTCAACCGCCAGCCGCAGACCGAGCATTCGGTCGTGGTGTATGGATCGATGGAGGCCACGCTCACGCCGCTGATGGAACGCATCGAGCGCGAGCATGCCTCCGTGCGGGTCTTCAGCCTGCCCAGCGTGGACCATCCCGAGCATGGCCGCCACATCGAGCTGGGCGTGAAGGGCCCGGCTCCCCTGGTTCCCGCGGCCTGGACCGCATTGCAAACCGCTCTGCACGATATTGGTGCAAGCTTGGGCCCCGAAGTGGTGCGCAATACCTGAGCTCCACTGGGCAGGACAGGAGTGCACCGTTTTGGGGTGTTTCTGCAGGGAGCGGTAGATTCTGTCGCCGTGCTCTGCCTTAGTGCATGGATGCCTGCCCTTGGCATGCAACCTGCTTTTCTTTCGACGTTTTTAACAAGCGATTAATCCTGGAGATCCTGATGGCCAAGACCGTTGCAGACGTGATGAAGATGGTGAAGGAAAACGAAGTCAAGTTCGTTGACTTCCGCTTCACCGATACCCGTGGCAAGGAACAGCACGTGACCGTGCCCGTGTCGCACTTCGACGAAGACAAGTTCACGTCGGGCCACGCCTTCGACGGTTCGTCGGTGGCCGGCTGGAAGGGCATCGAAGCGTCGGACATGCAGCTCATGCCCGACCCGAACACGGCCAACATCGACCCTTTCTTCGAAGAAACCACGCTGTTCCTGCAGTGCGACGTGATCGAGCCGGGCGACGGCAAGGCCTACGACCGCGATCCCCGCTCCATCGCCAAGCGCGCCGAAGCCTACCTGAAGGCCTCCGGCCTGGGCGACACGGCCTTCTTCGGCCCTGAACCCGAATTCTTCATCTTCGACGGCGTGCGCTGGTCCAACGAGCCCGGCAAGGTCATGTTCGAGATCGAAGAGTACGAAGCTCCCTGGAACACGGGCGCCAAGCTCGAAGGCGGCAACCGCGGCCACCGTCCCACGGTCAAGGGCGGCTACTTCCCCGTGCCTCCCGTCGACAGCACGCAGGACATGCGCGCCGAGATGTCCCTGATCCTCGAATCCCTGGGCATCCCCGTCGAAGTGTTCCACCACGAAGTGGCGGGCGCCGGCCAGAACGAAATCGGCACCAAGTTCAGCACGCTGGTCGAGCGCGCCGACTGGACGCAGGTCCTGAAGTACGTGGTCTGGAACGTGGCCAACGCCTACGGCAAGACCGCCACCTTCATGCCCAAGCCCTACGCCGGCGACAACGGCTCCGGCATGCACGTGCACCAGTCCATCTGGAAGGACGGCAAGAACCTGTTCGCCGGCGACGGCTATGCAGGCCTCTCCGACTTCGCCCTGTACTACATCGGCGGCATCATCAAGCACGCCCGTGCCCTGAACGCCATCACCAACCCCGGCACGAACAGCTACAAGCGCCTGGTGCCCGGCTTCGAAGCCCCCGTGAAGCTGGCCTACTCGGCCCGCAACCGCTCGGCTTCGATCCGCATCCCCTACGTGGCGAACCCGAAGGGCCGCCGCATCGAGGCACGTTTCCCCGATCCTTCCGCCAACCCCTACCTGGCCTTCTCGGCCCTGATGATGGCCGGCCTGGACGGCGTGGAAAACAAGATCCATCCGGGCGAAGCCGCCACGAAGGACCTCTACCACCTGCCGCCCGAAGAAGACAAGCTGGTGCCTACCGTGTGCCACAGCCTGGACCAGGCGCTGGAATACCTGGACAAGGACCGCGGATTCCTGACCAAGGGCGGCGTGTTCTCGGATTCCATGCTGGATGCCTACATCGAGCTGAAGATGGGCGAAGTCACGCGCTTCCGCATGGCTCCCCACCCGGTCGAATACGACATGTACTACTCCCTGTGATGGGAGGGGCGGCGCGGCAGCTTCCGGGCCGCCGCGACCGGCCCCTTGCGGGGCAGATCCAGAAGGCGGCGCAAGCCGCCTTTTTTCATGGGCCGCCGGAACTTGCCTGCGCCGGCCGGGCCTGAATCTGCAGCATGTCCGGAGTGCCGCGGCGCCGCCGCGACGGATGCGCGGGCTGAATTGGCGCTGCCAGGCGATTGGGGGATACTCCCCGGCAGCTCTCCCCGCGCTCCCCAGGCGTGCCTTCCGAGGAACCCATGAAAAAGACTCTCACCGTATTGCTGACCGTGTGTGCCTGCCTTCCGGCCGCCTGGTCGCAGGACCGCATCTACCGCTGCGGCAACGAATACACCAACAACGCCACCCAGGCCAAGGAGCGCGGCTGCAAGTTGGTCGAGGGCGGCAACGTGACGGTGCTGCAGAGCACACGGCCGGCAGGGGCTTCGTCGGGCGGTGGCGGCTCTGGTACGTCGTCGGCCGCCTCGCCGGCCAATGCGCCCCGCGTCGGCGCGGCCGACCAGCGCGCGCGCGATTCCGATGCCCGTGCCATCCTGGAGGCCGAGCTGCGCAAGGCCGAAGCCCGCCAGGCCGAACTGGCCCGCGAATACAACAACGGCGCGCCCGAGCGCACGGCGCTGGAACTGCGCAACACGCAGGTCTATCAGGACCGGATCGCCTCGCTCAAGGCCAGCCTGGCCCGTGCGGACAGCGACGTGGCGGGCATCAAGCGCGAGCTCGCCCGGCTGCCGGCCGCCAACTGACCGCCGGCGCCCCGGACGGACGCGGCTTCATCGCCGCCGATCGCCGGGCGCCTTGCTCCCCGGCTTTTCCTCGACCGCCTGAAAGGGAATCGTCTGCCCAAGACCGACACCACTCCGCGCTATCTTGCGCTGGACCTTCTGGCCACCCTGGTGGCCGTGCTGCGCCCCGACGGCGCAGTGCAATTCGCCAATGCCGCCCTGGAAACCTGCCTGGGCCTGTCGCGCCGTACGCTGGAAGGCGCCGACTTCAGCGCCTTCTTCACCGAACCCGCCCTGCTGCAGACCGCGCTGGCGGGTGCGCGCGGCCAGGACTTCGCCGCGCTGCGCTTCGAGGCCGGCCTGCGCCGGCCGCCCCAGGAGCCGCTGCCTGTCCACGTCAGCCTGTCGGTGGCGGAGCAGAGCGGCGAGGTGCTGCTCGAACTCTGGCCGCTCGAAGCCCAGGCCCGGCAGGACCGCGAAGAGCGGCTGCGCGAACAGGCGCTGGCCAACAAGGAGCTGATCCGAAACCTGGCGCACGAGATCAAGAACCCGCTGGGCGGCATCCGCGGCGCGGCGCAGTTGCTGGAGATGGAGCTGCAAAGCCGGGAGCTGACCGAATACACGCAGGTCATCATCCACGAGGCGGACCGCCTGCAGAGCCTGGTGGACCGGCTGCTGGCCCCGCATCGCCACCCGCATCTGGTGGGCGACGTCAATATCCACGAGGTCTGCGAGCGCGTGCGTTCGCTGGTGCTGGTCGAATTCCCGCACGGCTTGCGCGTGCAGCGCGACTACGACACGTCCATTCCCGAATTCCGGGGCGACCGGGCCCAGCTCATCCAGGCGTTGCTGAACATCGTGCAGAACGCGGCCCAGGCGCTGACCGAGCGCATCGCGCGCGGCGACGCAGAAATCGTGCTGCGCACGCGCATCGCCCGCCAGGTCACTTTCGGCCGCCAGCGCTACCGGCTGGCACTGGAATTGCATGTCATCGACAACGGACCAGGCGTGCCCGAGGCCATCAAGGAGCGTATTTTCTACCCCTTGGTGACCGGGCGGGATGGGGGATCGGGGCTGGGGCTGACGCTGGCGCAAACCTTCGTGCAGCAGCACCATGGGCTGGTCGAATGCGACAGCGTCCCGGGGCGGACCGACTTCCGCATCCTCATCCCTCTGCCTTGAGGTTCCGCGATTCGATTCTGAAACAGCGACCCTGACGGGCACAAGGTAGATGCAACACATGAAGCCGATCTGGATAGTAGATGACGACCCCTCGATCCGCTTCGTCCTCGAGAAGGCGCTGGCCCGGGAGAACCTGCCCACGCGCAGCTTCACCCACCCGCGCGAAGTGCTGGACGCGCTGGCCGACATCGCGGCCGGCGATCCGGCGCGCCAGGGCCCCCAGGCCCTGGTGAGCGATATCCGCATGCCGGGCGGCTCCGGCCTGCAGCTGCTGGAGCAGGTGCGCCAGCAGCAGCCCGGCCTGCCGGTCATCATCATGACGGCCTATTCCGACCTGGACAGCGCCGTGTCGGCCTTCCAGCGCGGCGCCTTCGAATACCTGCCCAAGCCTTTCGACCTGCCCAAGGCGGTGGAACTCATCCGCCGCGCGGTGGAGGAGAGCCAGCGCGAGGAAGTCATCGAGGAGCGCCAGACCGCCACCCCCGAAATGCTGGGCCAGGCGCCCGCCATGCAGGACGTGTTCCGCGCCATCGGCCGGCTCAGCCAGAGCCAGGTGACGGTGCTCATCACGGGCGAATCCGGCTCGGGCAAGGAGCTGGTGGCGCGCGCGCTGCACAAGCATTCGCCGGTCTCGGGCGGCCCCTTCGTCGCCATCAACACGGCGGCCATCCCCAAGGATCTGCTCGAATCCGAGCTCTTCGGCCACGAGCGGGGCGCCTTCACCGGCGCGCAGACGCAGCGGCGCGGGCGCTTCGAGCAGGCCGAGGGCGGCACGCTGTTCCTCGACGAAATCGGCGACATGCCCTTCGATTTGCAGACCCGCCTGCTGCGCGTGCTGTCGGACGGGCAGTTCTACCGCGTCGGCGGCCATGCGGCCGTGAAGGCCCATGTGCGCGTGATCGCCGCCACCCACCAGGACCTGGAGCGGCGCGTGAAGGACGGCGTGTTCCGCGAGGACTTGTTCCACCGGCTGAACGTCATCCGCCTGCGCCTGCCCGCGCTGCGCGAACGGCACGAGGACGTGCCCATGCTCACGCGCCACTTCCTCCAGCAGAGCGCGCGCCAGCTGGGCGTGGAGCCCAAGCGCATCGCCGATGCGGCGCTGGCGCGGCTGGAGCAGTTCTCCTTCCCCGGCAACGTGCGGCAGCTGGAAAACATCTGCCACTGGCTGACCGTGATGGCGCCGGCCCAGGTGATCTCGGCACAGGACCTGCCGCCCGAGGTGCTGGATGCGCCCCTGGTGCAGCCGCAGTCCGCAGCCGGCGGCAGCGGCAGCAGCGCCGCGCTGGAGCCTGCAGCCTCCGCCGTGGCCGCCGCGCCAGCTGCTGAATTCGCGCCGCCGTTGGCAGCTGCGACCGCCTTCGCAGCGCCAGGCTTTATCGCTGCCCATGCTGCCCAGCCGGCCTCCGCGCTGACGGCACCTGCGGTAGACGGGCTGGGTGCGGCGCAGGGCGGTGGCTCTGCCGCGGCCGCGCATGGCGGCTGGGAACATGCGCTCGAAGCCGAGGCGCAGCGCCTGCTGCAGGGCGGCCAGCCCGAGGTCTGGGACGCGCTGACGCGGCGCTTCGAATCCCGGCTCATCCGCACTGCGCTGCAGGCCACCCATGGCCGCCGCATGGAGGCCGCTCAGCGCCTGGGCATCGGCCGCAACACCATCACCCGCAAGATCCAGGAACTGGGTCTGGATGCGCCGGACGAAGGCTGATGGGTAGTCAGGCATTGCGGATCAAGGGTGATGTGCTATTGAATGAATAGCTAATCGATGAGATGGAAGGAGGGCGTTCGCCGCAGCCGGCGGTGCCTTCCAGCCCGGAATACGCAGCATCGGCGCGTGCCGGGCTGCGCGTGGCTGTCCTACAGGCTGGCCACGCATGAGCCGACCCAGGCGCCGGTTGGTGGACTTTGAGAATCGTTTCATCGTTCAACCAACCAGGAGCTTTCCCATGGCCGATTCCAGAAACGCGAACCGCGATCCGCTGACCAACGAGCCCGGCGCCCATCCCGTCGGCACCGGACTGGGGGCCGCCGGAGGCGCCGTGGCCGGTGCCGCTGCAGGCTCGCTGGGCGGGCCGATCGGCGCCGCCATCGGCGGCGTGGCCGGTGCGGTGGCGGGCGGACTGGCCGGCAAGGCCGCCGCCGAGTCCGTCAACCCCACGGCGGAAGACGCCTACTGGCGCAGCACCTACGACCGCGAGCCTTACTACGAAAGCGGCCGCAGCTATGACGAGTATCGTCCGGCCTATGAGCTGGGCTGGTCCGCCCGCGACCGCTACCAGGGGCAACCCTTCGACGCCGTCGAGCCGCAGCTGGCCCGGGACTGGGGACAGGCCCGTTCCAGCAGTCCGCTGGAATGGGAGATCGCCCGCTCCGCGACCCGTGCCGCCTGGGACCGAGTGGACCGGGGCGAAGCCACGCGCTATGCGCCCGGCGAAGCCGCTGCTGCGGACGCCGGCACGGTGGTGGACAACGCGGATGTGGTGGACGTGCTCGACGACCTGCTCGAATCCTGCCGCGACGGCGAATACGGCTTCCGCGCATCGGCCGAACGCGCCGAATCGCCCGAACTGAAGACCCTCTTCCTGCGCCACGCCAGCGAATGCGCCGCCGCCGCAGCCGAACTGGAGCGCGAGGTGCGCAACCATGGTGGCGAGCCCTCCTCTGGCGGCACCATGTCCGGCGCGCTGCATCGTGGCTGGGTGTCGGTCAAGGCGGCGCTGTCCACCAATGACGACAAGGCCGTGCTGGAGGAGTGCGAGCGTGGCGAGGATGCGGCCGTGGCCCGCTACCGCAAGGCGCTGCAGTCCCCCCTGCCGGCCAGCGTGCGGGCCATCGTGGAACGCCAGGCCCAGGGCGCCCAGCGCAACCACGACGAGGTGAAGGCGCTGCGCGACCGCTTCCAGGCGGCCGACCGCTGATAGTCATCGCTGCAGGGCGGCGTTCCGCCGCTTCCCTGCTTCATGAAAAAGCCGCGGACTCCGAAAGGAGCGCGCGGCTTTTTTCGTTCCCTGCTCCACTACATGGGCCGAGGGCGTGGCGAGAGGCCCGGGTCAGCCCAGCTCCACCACCACCGGCGCGTGGTCGCTGGGCTGGGGGTTCTTGCGCGGTGCGCGGTCGATGTGGCAGGACCGCACCTGTGCTTTCAGCGCCTCGCTGACCAGGATGTGGTCGATGCGCAGGCCCCGGTTCTTCTGGAAGCCCAGCATGCGGTAGTCCCACCACGAGAAGCTCTTCTCGGGCTGTTCGAACATGCGGAAGGCATCCGTCAGGCCCAGCTGCAGCAGCGACTGGAAGTGCGCGCGTTCTTCCACCGTGTGGTGGATGGTGTCCTTCAGGCCGACGGGGTCGAACGAGTCGCGGTCCTCCGGGGCCACGTTGAAGTCGCCCACCAGCACCAGGCGTGCGTGTTCCTGCAGCTCGGCCTGCAGCCAGCGGTGCAGGGCTTCCAGCCACTGCAGCTTGTAGGCGAACTTTTCCGAGCCCGGGGCCTGGCCGTTGACGAAGTAGCAGTTGACGAAGCGCATCGGCCCATCGGCCGTGTCCAGCGTGGCGGCGATGACGCGCGCCTGGGCATCTTCATGGCCGGGGATGTTGCGCACCACGTCGCGCGCGGGCGAGCGGCTCAGGATGGCCACGCCGTTGTAGGTCTTCTGGCCGAAGCTCACCGCGTGATAGCCGGCCTCCTGCAGTGCGTCGTGGGGGAATTTCTCGTCCACCAGCTTCAGTTCCTGCAGGCCGATGGCATCGACGGGGTTCTCGGCCAGCCAGGCCAGCACCTGGGGCAGGCGGACGGAGAGAGAGTTGACGTTCCAGGTGGCGAGTTTCATGACGTGTCGATGCGGGTAGGGGAGTGGCGGCGCGGCGGCGCCTCTCTTTTTCAGTGGCGGCTGTAGCTGACGAAGGAAAACGGCAGGCCGCCCGCCGTGGACCGCTGCACGGGCGTGCGGGCGGTTTCCTGCCATTCGGGGCCCAGTTCGGGCGCGAAGGCGTCACCGTCGAAGTCTTGATGGATCTCGGTGACTTCCACGCGGCTCGCCAGCGGCAGGGCCTGGGCGTAGATCTGGGCGCCGCCCATGATCCACACCGCATCGCCGTGCGGGCGGGCCAGTTCCAGCGCGTGTTCCAGGCTGGCGGCACGCAGCGCGCCGTCGGCCTGCCAGCCGTCCTGCCGCGTGACCACGATGTTGGTGCGGCCGGGCAGAGGGCGGAAACGCGCGGGCAGCGAATCCCAGGTCTTGCGGCCCATGACCACCGTGCCGCCCATGGTGACCTGCTTGAAGTGCGCCAGGTCTTCGGGCAGATGCCAGGGCATGGCGTTGCCCCGGCCGATGGTGCCGTTCGCGGCGCGGGCGAAGATGAGTCGCAGATTCATGGTGCCGGAGCCGTCACAGGTGCAGCGCGGCCAGCACGCCGACCGCCATGCCCAGCCCGGCCACGCCGTACATGCCCCACTGCAGCCACTTGCGGCGCGTGAGCAGCGCGATGGCCGCCAGCGCGATGGCGACCTGCAGCACGGTGGTGGCCTGCGCCCAGCGGTGGTGCTGGTGCATCTGCGCCTCGCTCTGCTCGTCCAGCGACTGCGACTGGGCTTCCAGCGCCTCGGCCTTTTGCTTGATGTCGTTCTTTTCCTGCTCGTAGCGGTCCAGCCTGGCCTGCAGCTCGGCCCGGCGCTGTTCGGGTGCCAGGTCGCGCGCCAGCTCGGTCACCGACTGCTTGGTGCTCTTGGACTGGTAGTAGGCCCACTGGTTGGCCGCCTCGGTCTTCTTGATGGCGGCGTCGTTCTTGATGAGGCCGGCATTCGCCTGCGTGGCGCCGCCCATGTAGGAAAAGATGGCGCCCACCGTGGCGATGATGGCCGTCGCCATGGCGATGCGGTTGGTCATGGAGCCGTGGTCGGCATCGGCGGAGTGGGCGTGCTGGGCGGCATGCTCGACCGCGTGGTCATGCGGGCCGTGGACGTGGAAGCCGTGGTCGGACATGGTGGATGTGCAAGGAGGGAAAAGGAAGCGAAAGGAATGCTCGAGGCCGGGCCGCCGTCCGGCGCTGTCAGACGGCGACCGGCGCCTTGATGGCGGGGTGGTGCTCGTAGCCGCGCACCTCGAAATCCTCCAGCCGATAGTCGAAGAGGCTGTCCGGCCGGCGCAGGATGTGCAGCGTGGGATAGGGATGGGGCGTGCGCGAGAGCTGCAGCTCCACCTGCTCGAAGTGGTTGCTGTAGATGTGGCAGTCGCCGCCGGTCCAGATGAAGTCGCCCACGTCCAGGTCGCACTGCTGCGCGACCATGTGCGTCAGCAGCGCGTAGCTGGCGATGTTGAAAGGCACGCCCAGGAAGATGTCCGCGCTGCGCTGGTAGAGCTGGCAGCTCAGGCGGCCGCGCTCGCCTGCGGCCTGCGGCGGTGCCACGTAGAACTGGAAGAAGGCGTGGCAGGGCATGAGCGCCATCTTGTCCAGGTCGGCCACGTTCCAGGCGCTCACGATGATGCGGCGCGAGTCGGGGTTGGTCTTGAGCGTCTCCACCACCTGGCTGATCTGGTCGATATGGCCGCCGTCCGGCGTGGGCCAGCTGCGCCACTGCACGCCATAGACCGGGCCCAGGTCGCCGTCCTCGCGCGCCCATTCGTCCCAGATGGTGACGCCGCGTTCCTTGAGCCACAGGTTGCTGCTGGAGCCGGTGAGGAACCACAGCAGCTCGGTGATGATGGACTTGAGGTGGACCTTCTTGGTGGTGACCAGCGGAAAGCCCTCGTTCAGGTCGAAGCGCATCTGGTAGCCGAACACGCTGCGGGTGCCGGTGCCGGTGCGGTCGCCCTTGGACACGCCGTGCTCATGGACGTGGCGCATGAAATCTTCGTATTGGGAGCGCACGGGGCGGGAGGTGTCGGTCATGGGCGGAGGGCGCGGGCGGCGCTGTCGCATCGATGGAAAAGCCGTGGATTCTAGGGCGTGGGCCGGGGCGCTGCCGGCGGTGTGGAGACTGCGCACCGCCGGGCGAAGGCGCTAAGCTCGTGCCATGAACCATTTCCTCGCTTCCCTGTCTTCCGCCAAGCCTTTTTCCGCTGCCGCGCCGCTCGTCGCCGTTCTGGCGCTGGCGGGCTGCGCCAGCAACGTTCCCCTGACGCCTGCAGCGGCGCCAGCAACCCGGTCGGCGCCGTCGCCTCAGGTGGCTACTCCGGCACCGGCGGCCGCCCAATGGGACGGCGTGCAGGCGCTGGTAGGCAAATATCCGTCGGACGGCGTGGACTTCCTGCGCACCGGCCCCATCGCCGAGCGCCTCAAGGGGCTGCTCGGGCCCGTCAACTACCCGGTGTTCGTGAAGAACATGGGCGTGAGCGGCCCGCTGCGCAAGGAGGGCCCGCTGATCTACACCATCGGCAACCGGCAGCACCAGGGCCGCGACGAATTGGCCGCCATGGTGCTGGACCCCGGGCGCGACGCCATGCGTGCCTGGCTGAAGACCGGCGACGAGGAGTGGGACGTGCAGGACGCCGGCCCGGCCGTGCAGCTGCCGGCCGAAGTGCGGCAGTTCATCCAGAACGCGCACGAGAACTGAGCTGAACCGGGTCCGCGGCGCGGGCTGCGATGCTGGCCGGTCCATCGGGCGGTCAGGCCCGGTGCGGGCCCACCGGCAGCAGGCACTGCGGATTCATCAGGCCCTGCGGGTCCAGCGCGCCCTTGACGGCGCGCATCATGGCCAGCGCCACGGGCGACTGGTACTGCTGCAGCTTGTCCACCTTGAGCGCGCCCACGCCGTGCTCGGCCGAGAACGAGCCGCCGAATTTCGCCACCGCCTCGTAGACCAGATCGTTGACGCGCGCTTCCTCGTCGCGCAGGAAGGCCTTGGCATCGCCTTCGGCGGGGGCCTGCACGTTGTAGTGCAGGTTGCCGTCGCCCAGGTGGCCGAAGTTGACCAGGCGCACGCCCGCGATCTCGCGCTGCAGCAGCGCGTCGGCATATTCCACGAAGGCGGGGATGCGCGAGATCGGCACGGAGATGTCGTGCTTGATGTTCAGCCCTTCCTCGGCCTGGGCCAGCGGGATGCTTTCGCGGACGTGCCAGAGCTGGTGCGCCTGGGCCAGGTTCTCGGCCACCACGGCATCGCTCACGCAGCCGGCGTCGAAGGCGGTTTCCAGCAGCGCCTCGAAGCGGGCGCGGGCATGGTCTTCCGATTCGCTGTCGCTGTTCTCCAGCAGCACGGCGTAGGGCAGGCCGGCCTGGTCCATGAAGGGCACGCGCAGCTGCGGCATGTGCCTGTTCACCAGGCTCAGGGCGAAGCGGCCCATCACCTCGAAGCCCGTCAGGCCCGCGCCCAGGTGCCTGTGCGCCAGCGCCAGCAGCTGCACGGCGTGTTCCATCGACGGCACGGCGGCCCATGCCGTGAGGCTGGCGGCTGGCTGGGGAAAGAGCTTCATCGTCGCGGCCGTGATGATGCCCAGCGTGCCTTCGCTGCCGATGAAAAGGTCGCGCAGGTCGTAGCCGGTGTTGTCCTTGCGCAGGCCCTTGAGGCCGTCCCAGATCTCGCCCTGGGGCGTGACCACCTCCAGCCCCAGGCAGAGGTCGCGCGCATTGCCGTAGCGCAGCACCTGGGTGCCGCCGGCATTGGTGGCCAGGTTGCCGCCGATGGTGCAGCTGCCTTCGGCCGCCAGGCTCAGGGGAAACAGCAGGCCGGCCTGCTCGGCCGCGCCCTGCACGTTCTGCAGGATGGCGCCGGCCTCCACGGTCAGGGTGAGGTTGTCGGCATCGACGGCGCGCACGGCGTTCATGCGTGCCAGGCTCAGCAGCACCTGCGTGCCCGATGCGTCGGGGATGGAGCCCACCGACAGCCCCGTGTTGCCGCCCTGCGGCACGATGGCCGTGCCGGCGGCGGCGCAGGCGCGCACCACCGCCGCCACTTCCTGCGTGCTGCCCGGGCGCACCACGGCCAGCGCCTTGCCGCGCGCGCGGCGGCGCCAGTCCTGTTCCCAGGCGGTGAGGTCGCCCTCGGTCAGCACATGGGAGGCGCCGACGGTCTGGCGCAGGGTGGCTAGCAGGTCATTGGACATGGTGTTCTCGGTCGCTCGCGGAAAAAAGCGGAAGGGCGTGGGGCGGGCCGTTTGGTTTTGTTTTTTGCAATCGATTCAGTGCGTTGCCGCCGCCGCGGCAGCAGCAGCGCGCACGTGGCGCTGGCGCAGCCGCACATGCAGCGCGCAGGCGGTGAAGAGCGCCAGGCACAGCGCCACCTCGGCCAGCGCCAGCCAGCGGCCGGTGCCGGCATCGCTCCAGGCGCGCACCACGCCTTCGGTGAAATAGAGCCACACCACCAGGCTGACCCAGCGGTAGGTGTACATGCGCCGCTTGAGCAGGCCCGCGAGCGGAAAGGCCAGCGGCAATGCCTTGAGCGCCAGCCAGGAGCCGCCGGGCCGCAGGGGCGCGAGCCACAGCTCCCAGGCCAGGCTGAGCACGATCAGGCCCAGCAGGCTGCCCACGGCCAGCCAGCGGGTGGCGGTGACGTCTTGCGGGGGATGCTGCGGTGACGAAGGCATGCGTGAGGGAAGGATCTGGGCGGTGCCGCGCTGCGGCGGCGAGCGGCGTGAGAGGAATCGGGGATCATATCGGCCATGAGCATTTCCCTGCAGACGGCCCTGCCGCGCTTCGAGGCGTGGCTGGCCCAGCTTTCCCATTTCCCGTGGCGCACGACGGCGCACACGCTGCGCGAGCGTTTCCGCGAAGACCGCCTGGGCCTGACGGCCAGCAGCCTGACCTTCACCACGCTGCTGGCGCTGGTGCCGTTCTTCACCGTGGCGCTGGCGCTCTTCACCGCCTTTCCCATCTTCGGCCAGATGCAGTTCACGTTGCAGCGCTGGCTGGTGGAAAGCCTGGTGCCCGACAGCATCTCGCGCCCCGTGCTGGGCTATCTGACCCAGTTCGCCGCCAAGGCCAGCGGGCTGGGCGTGGCGGGCTTTTCCATCCTGCTGGCCACGGCCCTGGCGCTGATCCTGACCATCGACCGCACGCTCAACAACATCTGGCGCGTGCCGCGCCTGCGGCCGCTGGGCCAGCGGGTGCTGATCTACTGGGCCGTCATCACGCTGGGGCCGCTGGTGCTGGCGGGCAGCCTGGCGCTCACCACCTCGGTGGCTTCCGCGGCTTCGCGCGGCATCGGCGACACGCTGCCGGGCAGCGCGCGCCTGCTGTTCGACTCGATCGAATTCATCCTGCTGGCCGTCGGCATGGCCGCGCTCTACCGCTACGTGCCCAACACGCAGGTGAGCTGGCGCCACGCCTGGTCGGGCGGGGTCTTCGTCTCCGTCGGCATCGAGCTGGCCAAGAAGGTGCTGGGCCTCTATATCGCCTCGGTGCCCACCTATTCGGTGCTCTACGGCACCTTCGCCACGCTGCCCATCCTGCTGCTCTGGGTCTATGTGGCCTGGGTCATCGTGCTGCTGGGCGCCGTGGTGGCCGCCTACATGCCCAGCCTGCTGGCGGGCGTGGCACGCAGCGCCAGCGGCCAGGGCTGGACCTTCCAGCTGGCGGTGGAGGCGCTGCAGCTGCTGCACGCCGCGCGCGCCGGGCCGGAGCGGGGCCTGTCTGCGACCCAGCTGGCGCAGTCGCTGCGGGTGGACGTGCTGCAGCTCGAACCCGTGCTGCAGGCGCTGAACGAGCTCGACTGGGCGGTGCAGGTCAACGAGGCCGCCGCCGGCGCGCCCGAAAGCCGCGAGCCGCGCTATGTGCTGGTGGCGGATCCGGAATCCACGCCGCTGGAGCCGCTGGTGCAGCGCCTGCTGATCGGGCGCGCCGAAAGCCTGGAGCGCTTCTGGAGCAATGCGGGGCTGGCTGTCATCAAGCTGGCCGACGTGCTGCCCCGGCCGCCGCGTTTGCCGTATGCCGGCGCGGCATGATGCTATCTATTTGGTAGCGATATGCCCTTGTTCCGCGAGGGCTATGGCGTGATCCGGCTTGAATCCCGCAGCTGGCGCGCCGCCGCCGATCCATTGAGCACCGCCCCTTCCAGCGTGGCCGGATACGGCCCTTGCACATAGTCGCCGCAGGCCCACAGGCCCGGCGCGACCGTCATGGACGGGCGCTCGAGGCCGGGCGTGCAGGCGAAGGTGGCGCGCTTTTCCACCACCGTGCGCAGCACCTGCAGGCCGGGCAGGCGCAGTTCTTCGGCGGCCTGCTGCAGCACCTGTCGCTCCAGCGTCTCGCGCTCGCCCTCGAAGGCGCTGACCACGAAGGCCAGCAGCCCGGCCGGCCCGCCCAGCCGGGCGCGGTCGAACACGAATTGCGCAGGCCGCCCGGCCGTGGCCCGCAGCGCCAGCATGGGGCAGGGCAGCAGCGTGCCCGCGCTGCCGGGCCGCTGCGCATAGACGGTGGCGATGGCCGTGTGGCGCAACGCCTCGGCGCCGTCCGCCCAGCGCTGCAGTGCTGCGGCATCGCCCAGGGGCGCGGCGCCGCGCACCAGCCGGGCTGCTTCCGGCGCAGGCGTGGCCAGCAGCACGGCATCGAAGGCTTCGCTGCCCTCGCCGCTTTCGACCTGCCAGCCGCCCTGCACCGGGCGCAGCGCGGCCACGCGCTGGCCGCTGCGCACCGCGTGGCCGTGCGCGCGCAGCCATTGCGCCGCGGGTTCGGGGAAGAGGGCCCCCAGGTCGGCTCGCGGCAGCAGCAGGTTGGAGCCGCCGCGTCCGCTGAACAGGCTGTCGCGCAGCACGCGCAGGAACACCTGGCCGCTGGATTCGCCGGCCGGCGTGTTCAGCGCGGAAACGCAGAGCGGGTCGATGAATTCATCCTGCAGCCGCCGGGGCAGGTGGGCGCATAGCTGGGCCACGCTGGCTTCGGGCGCGCAGCGGAATCCCCTCAGCCGCCAGGCCGCCGCCGTGCGCAGCAGCGCCCAGCGCTCGCCCGGGCTCCAGCCGCGAGCGCGGGCGATGCCCCAGAGCGCATCCCAGGGCGGGGCGGCATCGGGCAGCGCCAGGCCCGTGCCGTCGGCATGGGGCAGGGCCAGCGGCATGCGCAGCAGCGCGGTGGATTCGTCCACGCCCACCGAGCGCATCAGCGCCAGGCACTCGGCGTAGGCGCCGATCAGGATGTGCTGGCCGTTGTCGAGGGTGAGGGGCTGGCCGCTTTCGCCTTCCACCGACAGCGCGCGGGCACGTCCGCCCAGGGTGCGCGCGGCCTCGAAGACGGTCACGCCATGGCCCGCCCGCGCCGCGCCCAGCGCAGCCGCCAGGCCCGCCCAGCCGGCACCGACGATGGCGACGCGCATGGGCTACATGCGCCCCAGGGCCTGCATCTTCCAGGCCAGCCAGAACTTGCGCAGCGGCGTGAGCGCGATGCGTTGGTGCAGCACCTGGAAGTTCTCGGCCTCGATCTCGCGCAGCAGCGTGCGGTAGATGCTGGCCATCATCAGGCCGGGCTTCTGCGTGCGGCGGTCGGCGTCGGGCAGCAGGGCCAGGGCCTCGTCGTAGAGGCGGTGGGCGCGCTCGGCCTGGAAGCGCATCAGCGCGGTGAAGCGGTCCGAATACTGGCGCTTCAGGATCTCGTGCGCCTTCACGTCGAACTCCTGCAGCTCGGCCACGGGCAAATAGATGCGGCCCATCATGGCGTCCTCGCCCACGTCGCGGATGATGTTGGTGAGCTGGAAGGCCAGGCCCAGGCGGTGGGCGTATTCGGTGGTGGCCGGGTCGGTCTGGCCGAAGATGCGCGCCGCCACCTCGCCCACCACGCCGGCCACCAGGTGGCAGTAGCGCGAGAGGCCCGCGAAGTCGAGGTAGCGGGTCTGCTCCAGGTCCATCTGGCAGCCTTCGATCACGGCCTGCAGATGGCGCTCTTCGATGCCGTAGAGAGCGGTGTGCGGCATCAGCGCCTGCATCACCGGGTGCGTGGCCTGGCCCGCGAAGGACTTGGCGACTTCCGCCTGCCACCAGGCGAGCTTGGTGCGGGCCACGCCGGCGTCCGAGACCTCATCGACCACGTCGTCCACCTCGCGGCAGAACGCATAGAAGGCGGTGATGGCGGCGCGGCGCGCGGCGGGCAGGAACAGGAAGGCGTAATAGAAGCTGCTGCCGGAGCCGGCGGCTTTTTGCTGGACGTACTGTTCCGGTGTCATAGGAGCGGGATTGTCCCATGGGGCCGCGCCTCGCCGGCTGTGGCGCGGCCGCGTCGTCACGTTCCCGACATGCGCCTGTCATGCCGGTGCCACGTCGCGGGCAGAGCATCCGTCTTCATGCAACGCGACGACGCTTTCCTGAACGCCTGGCGCAAAGCCGGAACTCCGGCGGACGACGAGGCTGCCGCAGGGCCGGCGCCCGACCGGCCGGTGCAGCGCTTCCGCACGCTCTGGATCTCCGACCTGCACCTGGGCACGCCCGGCTGCCAGGCCGAGGCGCTGCTGGACTTCCTGCGCCACACCGAGTGCGAGACGCTCTACCTCGTGGGCGACATCGTCGATGGCTGGCAGCTGCGCCGCAACTGGTACTGGCCGCAGGCCCACAACGACGTGGTGCAGAAGCTGCTGCGCAAGGCCCGCAAGGGAACGCGGGTGATCTTCATCCCCGGCAACCACGACGAATTCGCGCGCCGCTACCTGCACCTGAACTTCGGCGGCATCACCGTGGCGGAAGACTGGGTGCACGAGACCGCCGACGGCCGCAAGCTCTGGGTGATCCACGGCGACCTGTTCGACGGCGTGATCCAGTGCGCCAAGTGGCTGGCCCACGTGGGCGATTCTCTCTACGAATTCACGCTGCGCCTGAACCGCCACCTGAACGTGCTGCGTGCCCGCATGGGCCTGCCGTACTGGTCGCTGTCGCAATACCTCAAGCGCCGCGTCAAGCGCGCCGTGAGCTATGTGGACGACTTCGAGAACGCCGTGGCCCGCGAGGCCAAGAAGCGCGGCCTGCAGGGCGTGGTCTGCGGCCACATCCACCACGCGGAGCTGCGCGACATCGGCGGCACGCTCTACGCCAACGACGGCGACTGGGTGGAAAGCCTCACGGCGCTGGCCGAGCAGGCCGACGGCACGCTGCAGATCCTGCAGTGGTCCCATTTCCTCCCGGCGACGCGCCACCGGGCCGCCCGCAAGGCCGCAGCCACCAAGCCCGTGCAGCATGCCTGACCGCGCCGCAACGGCGGCACCGGGCGCCCGCACGGCCGTGGTGGAACTGGTCTACTTCAACGCCGGCAGCGGCCACCGCACTTCCGCCCTGGCGCTGGAAGCCGCCATCGCCCGCGCCGGCCTGCCCTGGACGGTGCGCCTGACCCATCTGTTCGAGGTGCTGGACCCCACGGCGCGCTTCCGCCAGTGGACCGGCATGGAGCCGGAAGACATCTACAACCGCCGCCTCGCCCGGGGCTGGACGCTGGGCCTGGGGCAGGAGCTGCGCGTGCTGCAGGGCATGATCCGCTGGAGCCACCGGGCGCTGGTGCGGCGGCTGGCCGGGCACTGGCGCGCCTCGGCGCCCGACATGGTCGTGTCGCTGATCCCCAATTTCAACCGCGCCCTGGGCGAATCCGTGGCCGCCGCGCTGCCGGGCGTGCCCTTCGCCACGGTACTGACCGATCTGGCCGACTGCCCGCCGCATTTCTGGATCGAGCCCGATGTGGCCGGCCAGCACCTGGTCTGCGGCTCGTCCCGGGCCGTGGCCCAGGCGCGCGCCCTGGGCTGCGCGCCAGAGCGCATCCACGCCACCTCGGGCATGGTGCTGAGCCCGGCCTTCCACGACCTGGCCCCGCTAGACCGCGTTGCCGAGCGCGCCGCCCTGGGCTTCGGCGCCGATCGGCCGGTGGGACTGGTGCTGTTCGGCGGCGAAGGCTCGCGCGACATGCTGCCCATCGCCCGCCAACTGCCCGACGTGCCGCTCATCCTGGCCTGTGGCCGCAATGCCGCGCTGGCGGACACGCTGCGCGCGCTGCCGGCCCGGGCGCCGCGGCTGGTGCTCGACTTCACCCGCGACATGCCGCGCTACATGCGGCTGGCCGACTTCTTCATCGGTAAGCCCGGCAGCGGCAGCCTGAGCGAAGCCGTGCAGATGGGCCTGCCGCCCATCGTCACACGCAACAGCTGGACCATGCCGCAGGAGCGCTACGTCACCGACTGGGTGCGCGAGAACGGCCTCGGACTGGTGCTGCCCAGCTTCGCGCGGGTGGGCCGGGCGGTGCAGGCGCTGGAAGCCGATCTGCCGCGCTTCCAGGCCGCCGTGGCGCGCCAGCGCAACCGGGCGGCCTTCGAGGTGCCTGCCGTGCTGGCCGGCATCCTGGCCCGGGCCCAGCAGCGCCCGCAGCCCGAACCCTGGCGGCAGGCGGCCTGAAGGCGATTCACATCCTGACGGCGCGCCACAAGAGACGCGGACCGTCGGCGCCGCTCAGCACCGGCCGCGCCAGCAGGCTGCCGCCGTGCAGGGCCTCCACCTTGTCCAGGATGCGCAGCCCGCCCTGCACGACGAAGCGCAGCTCCCAGCCGATGCGGCCGGGCAGGCGATGCACCAGCGGGGCTCCCGAGAGCATCGTGGCTCGGGCCCAGGCGGCGCAGTCCATCACCAGCGCATCGGTGGCGGGGCTGCGGCGGCCGGCCGCGAGCTGAGCCCGGTCCACGCCGTGGGCGGCGCAGTCGGCATCGGTCAGGTAATGGCGGCCGCGAGGCAGGTCCACGCTCAGGTCCTGCCAGAAATTGATGAGCTGCAGCGCGCTGCAGATGGCGTCGCTTTCGGCCAGCGCGGCGCCGTCCTGCACGCCGTAGAGGTGCAGCAGCAGGCGGCCCACCGGGTTGGCCGAGCGGCGGCAGTAGTCCAGCAGCTCGGCCCGGTCGGCGTAGGTGGCGCCGTCGCGGGTCTTGGCGATGTCCTGCAGGAAGGCGTCGAGCAGGTCGTCCAGCAGCGGCACGGGCAGGGCGTGGCTTCGCAGCACGGCCTGCAGCGGCCCGAATATGGCGGCCCAGCGCGGCGCGGGAGCGGCGCCCGCCGCCACCGCATGCAGCTCGGCCCGGTAGGCGCGCAGGTCGTCCAGGCGTTCGTCGGCGCCGGCGTCGCCTTCGTCGGCCAGATCGTCCGCGGCGCGGGCGAAGGCGTAGATGGCGGCGATGGGCTGGCGCAGCCGGGGCGGGCAGAGCAGGGAGGCTACGGGAAAGTTCTCGTAGTGCGTGACGGGCGGTGCCAACGGGGCGGCCGGTTCAGCGGGTGCTGGCGTGGGGGCGGCTATGGGTTTCACGGCCGTGATTCTCACCTTGACAACGCCGGGACCGCTCGCCTAGATTACTAACCAGTCAGTCAGTAACTGAATTCCAAGGCCTTCCCATGACCTCTCTTTTAGCGCGGCAGTCCGTTCAGCGGGCTGCCCGATCCGCCGGTGCGCGTCCCTTTTTCCTGGCGGGCGCCGCCGCCGCCGCTGCATTGGCGGGGCTGCTGGCGGGCTGTTCGCGGACCGAGCCCGCGCCGGAGCCGATGCGCTCCGTCAAGCTGGTCACCGTGGGAGCGGAACCCCTGCATGCGCAGCTGGAATACGCGGGCGAGGTGCGCGCCCGCATCGAATCGCGGCTGGGCTTCCGCGTGGCAGGCAAGATTTCCGAACGGCAGGCGCAGCTGGGCCAGCGGGTGGCGGCCGGCCAGGTGCTGGCCCAGCTGGACCCGAGCGACTATCGGCTGGCGGCAGAGGCCGCCCGCGCCCAGGTGACTTCCGCGCTCACGCAGCGCGATCTGGCGGCGGCGGACTTCCGGCGCTATGCGGCGCTGAAGGCGCAGAACTTCATCAGCGGCGCCGAGCTGGAACGCCGCGAGGCGGCGCTCAAGTCGGCCCAGGCCACGCTGGACCAGGCGCAGGCCCAGCTGGCTTCGCAGGGCAACCAGGCCGCCTATACGCGGCTGGTGGCCGATGCGCCCGGCGTGGTCACGGCGGTGGATGCCGAGCCCGGCCAGGTGGTGGCTGCCGGCACGCCCGTGGTGCGCGTGGCGCAGGACGGGCCGCGCGACGTGGTGTTCTCGGTGCCCGAGGACAAGGTCGCCGCCGTGCGTCCGGGCCAGCCGGTGGGCGTGCGCATCTGGAGCGATGCCGAGTCCTTCGCCGGCCGGGTGCGCGAGGTGGCGGCCAGTGCCGATCCCGTGACCCGCACCTTCCTGGTCAAGGTCGCCATCGACGGCAAGGAGCTTCCGCCGCTGGGCGCCACGGCCTACGTGCGCCCCAGGGCGCTGAGCCGCGAGGGCGCCGAGGCGCTGAAGCTGCCCACCAGCGCGCTGCGCCAGGACGGCGGCAAGACGGCGGTGTGGGTGTTCGACCCCGCCACCGGCACGGTGCGTTCGCAGCCCATACAGATCGCCACGGCGGACGGCAACGACGTGGTGGTGGCCTCGGGCCTGGCGCCCGGCCAGCAGGTGGTGGCGACGGGCGTGCATGTGCTGGCGGACGGGCAGAAGGTCGCCGTCTATCAGCCCAGATACCAGCAAAAAGAGGCTCCGGCCGGCGAAACGCCTGCGCAGCCCGCTATGAAAGACGGAGCGAATGCCGACGCTGCCCAGCCTGCCGCCCCGGCGGCCAGCCGATAGGAGCGCCGCATGACGACGCAGTTGCCTGAATCCGCGCAGCAGCCGTCCGGGCGCCAGCGCTTCAATCTCTCGCGCTGGGCGCTGGAGCATGTCGCGCTCACGCGCTATCTCATGGTCGCGCTGATGCTGCTGGGCGTGGCGGCCTATTTCCAGCTGGGGCAGGACGAGGATCCGCCCTTCACCTTCCGCGCGATGGTGGTGCGCACCAACTGGCCCGGCGCCACGGCCCAGCAGGTGGCCGAGCAGGTCACCGACAAGCTCGAGCGCACGCTGCAGGAGGTGCCCTATGCCGACAAGATCCGGAGCTACTCCAAGCCGGGCGAGTCGATGATCATCCTGAACCTGAAGGACTCCTCCCCGCCGGCCGAGGTGGCAGGCATCTGGTACACGGTGCGCAAGAAGATCGGCGACATGCGCTACACCCTGCCGCAGGGCGTGCAGGGGCCGTTCTTCAACGACGACTTCGGCGACGTGTACGGCGTGATCTACGCGCTGGAGGCCGATGGCTTCAGCTATGCCGAGCAGCGGAACTTCGCCGACGACGTGCGCCAGCAGCTGCTGCGCGTGCGCGACGTGGCCAAGGTCGAGCAGTTCGGCGTGCAGGACGAGAAGCTCTACATCGAGGTGTCGCAGGCCCGCCTTTCCCAGCTGGGGCTGGACATGAACCAGGTGCTGGCGCAGCTGGGCCAGCAGAACGCGGTGGAGAGCGCGGGCGCCGTGCAGACGCCGCTGGACCAGGTGCAGCTGCGCGTGGGCGGGCAATTCAACTCGGTCGAACAGCTGCGCGCCATGCCGATCCGCGGCGCCTCGGGCGCGCAGCTGCGGCTGGGCGACATCGCCGACGTCCGGCGCGGCTACGTCGATCCGGTCACGCAGAAGGTTCACCATCAGGGGCGCGAGGTGATCGCGCTGGGCGTTTCCATGGCCAAGGGCGGCGACATCGTGCGCATGGGCGAGGCGCTGAAGGAGGCCACGGCCCGCATCGAAAAGACCCTGCCCGCCGGCGTGCGGCTGGTGAACGTGCAGGACCAGCCGCGAGCCGTGTCCAGCTCGGTGGGCGAATTCGTCAAGGTGCTGATCGAGGCGGTGGTCATCGTCCTGGCGGTGAGCTTCCTGAGCCTGGGGCTGCACAAGCGCCCGGGCCGGCAGCCGCTCTGGCGCCGCTACACGCTGGACGTGCGTCCAGGACTGGTGGTGGGCATCACCATTCCGCTGGTGCTGGCCGTCACCTTCCTGGCCATGTGGTACTGGAAGATCGGGCTGCACAAGATCTCGCTGGGCTCGCTCATCATCGCCCTCGGCCTGCTGGTGGACGACGCCATCATCGCGGTGGAGATGATGGTGCTGAAGATGGAGGAGGGCTACGACAAGCTGCGCGCCGCCACCTTCGCCTACGAGATCACGGCCATGCCCATGCTGACCGGCACGCTCATCACGGCGGCGGGCTTCCTGCCCATCGGCATCGCCAAGTCGGTCACCGGCGAATACACCTTCGCCATCTTCGCGGTCACGGTGATCGCTCTGGTGATCTCATGGTTCGCATCGGTCTATTTCGTGCCCTATCTGGGCATGCTGCTGCTGCGCACCCCGCCGCGCCATGCCGGCACCGGCGAGGCGGGCGCACCGGCCGGCGAGGGCGGCCATCACGACGTCTTCGACAGCCCCTTCTACAACCGCTTCCGGCGCACGGTGAACTGGTGCGTGGAGCACCGCTGGGCCACCATCGGCGCCACGCTGCTGACCTTCGCGCTCGGCATCGTCGGCATGGGGCAGGTGCAGCAGCAGTTCTTCCCCGATTCGAGCCGCCCCGAGATCCTGGTGGACCTGTGGTTCCCGGAGGGCACGGCCTTCCAGGCCAACGAGGAGGTGACCCGGCGCGTGGAGGCCCGCCTGCTCCAGGAGCCCGGCGTGACCACGGTCAGCACCTGGCTGGGCTCGGGCGTGCCGCGCTTCTACCTGCCGCTGGACCAGATTTTTCCGCAGTCCAACGTCTCGCAGATCATCGTGGTGCCGCGTGACCTGGCCACGCGCGAATCGCTGCGCCATTCGCTGCCGCAGCTGCTGGCGCGCGAATTCCCCGAGGCCCGCGCCCGCACCAAGCTGCTGCCCAACGGGCCGCCCGTGCCGTACCCGGTGCAGTTCCGCGTGATCGGCCCGGACCCGGCCGTGCTGCGCCAGCGCGCCGACGAGGTGCGCCAGCTGATGCAGGGCGACGCGCAGATGCGCGGCGTCAACGACAACTGGAACGAATCCATCAAGGTCCTGCGCTTCGAGGTGGACCAGGACAAGGCCCGCGCCCTGGGCGTGACCAGCCAGTCCATCGCCCAGGCTGCGCGCGTGGCCTTCACAGGCAGCACCGTGGGCCAGTACCGCGAAGGCGACCGCCTGATCGACATCGTGCTGCGCCAGCCGCTGGACGAGCGCCGCGCCATCACCGACGTGGCCAACGCCTACCTGCCCACGGCCTCGGGCCGCTCGGTGCCGCTCACCCAGGTGGCCAGGCCGGTCTTCACCTGGGAGCCGGGCGTGATGTGGCGCGAGAACCGCGACTACGCCATCACCGTGCAGGGCGACGTCATCGAGGGGCTGCAGGGCGCCACCGTCACCAACGCCCTGCTGCCGGCGCTGCGCAAGCTCGAAGCCGGCTGGCACGCCCAGGGCCAGTCCGCCTACCGCATCGAGGTGGCCGGCGCGGTGGAGGAAAGCTCCAAGGGCTCCGCCTCCATCGTGGCCGGCCTGCCGGCCATGCTGTTCATCGTGTTCACCTTGCTCATGCTGCAGCTGCAGAGCTTCAGCCGCGCCATGCTGGTGTTCCTGACCGGCCCGCTGGGCATCGCCGGCGTGGCCGGGGCCCTGCTGGTGCTGGGCCGGCCCTTCGGCTTCGTGGCGCTGCTGGGGGTGATCGCGCTCATGGGCATGATCCAGCGCAACTCGGTGATCCTGATCGACCAGATCGAGCACGACCGGGCGCGCGGCGTGCCCGCCTGGAACGCCATCGTCGAATCGGCCGTGCGCCGGCTGCGGCCCATCGTGCTCACCGCCGCGGCCGCCGTGCTGGCCATGATCCCGCTCTCGCGCAGCGTGTTCTGGGGCCCTATGGCCGTGGCCATCATGGGCGGGCTGATCGTCGCCACGGTGCTCACGCTGCTCGCGCTGCCGGCCATGTACGCGGCCTGGTTCCGCGTGCGCCGGCCCGAGGACTAAGAACGTGTTTACGATCTCCCAGGGGTCGCGCAGCTACGTCGTCGGGATGGGATGCAAGGCGCGGTGCGCAGTGGATAGCTTGGGCTTGCACAAGCGCCGCAACGCCGCAGACCGCCCGCCGACGTAGCTGCCCTTCGGGTTGGAGCGAAATCGGGCGATTGGACGCCCCGGCTGCTTGCATGGACATGAGTCCATGCGGCGCATCCGAAGCATCCACTCATCCCGATTGCGCTCCAACGCGATCCCCTGCGAG
>CAJYHL010000019.1 GCA_913774625.1 uncultured Acidovorax sp. | reverse complement strand
AGCATGGCGCCTCGGCCCTCGGGCTCCAAGGCAGCGCGGGTCGTGTGCCCGGCGGCCAGCCCTGCCCCCAAGCCGGGTGGTGGCACACCCCAGCCAAAACCGGCAGCCGCCGCTACTTCAAGGCCGGAGAGGTCATGCCGGCCATAGAAGGCAGCGCCTATGGCGAAACCTTCTGGCTCTGGGACACCCATCAAGAAGCGCCCAAGCTCTGACGTCGGAGCGGGCCTTGCCACCCGCCACCCGCCACCCGCCTCGCACCAGCACCAGCCGGCAGGCCGCCCAGCTTCTGAAGCTGGCCCCTAGCCCCCCCCGCAGAGCGGCAATCGCCGTGCTGGCACGGCAGGCATGGCACGGAACTGCGCAGCGATGCCTTGTCAGCACCTCTTGGCCGTGGCGCCCAAAGAATCTGCAGCTTCTACGCCACTTTCTCGCATCGATTGGTAACGGAAAAACACAACTGCGCACACAATGCGCGCTGCGTTTTATCTCTTGCCAACAACAAATCGATAGAGAGAAATAATGGACCGCAGAACCACCCTCAAGAGCCTGGGCCTGATGGCAGCGGGCACCTCCCTCGCCGCCCAGGCGAAGCTGCCGCCGCGCGACTACTCGGGCATCGTGCCCGAGGTCTATGCGCCCGTGCCACGCCCACCGGCGCATACCGACGCCATCATCATCGGCTCGGGCTTCGGGGGTGCCGTGTCGGCGCTGCGCCTCGCCCAGGCGGGCATCAGGAGCACGGTGCTGGAGCGCGGCTTCCAATGGCCGCGCTCGCCCAGCCGCGACATCTTCACGCAGGACGTGCTGCCCGATGGCCGGGGCTTCTGGTTCCGCGACCAGAGCAAGACCGTGTTCGGCCTGCCGGGCACACCCATCGATTCGTTCGGCGGGGTGATGGACGTGACCGAATACGACCATATCGACGTCTGGCGCGGGGCCTGCGTGGGCGGGGGTTCGGTGATCTTCACCGGGGCCATGCCTCAGCCGCCGCGCAGCTATTTCGACGCCATCTTCGAAGGCCGCGTCAGCTACGACGAGATGAACGCGGTGTTCTACCCCCGCGTGCGGCAGATGCTGCGCCTCAGCCCCATGCCGGCCGACGTCTACAACAGCGCGCCCTTCGGCCATTCCCGCCGCTGGGACGCCTCGGCGCGCCGGGCCGGATACAGCCCGCGTCCGGTGGACGGCATCTGGAACTGGGACGTGGTGCGTGCCGAGCTGAGCGGCAACTCCCGCGCATCCTGCACCGTGGGCCGCAGCAACCTGGGCAACAGCAACGGCGCCAAGTTCGACCTGAACCAGAACTACCTGGCGCAGGCCAAGGCCACCGGCCAGTGCGCCATCTACCCCGGGCACGAAGTCAAGACCCTGTATTTCGACGGCTCCCGCTACGTGGTGGACACCATCAAGCGCCACCCCAGCGGAGCGGTGCTGGACCGCTACACCATCACCGCGGACCGGGTCTTCATGGCTGCGGGCTCGGTGGGCACGTCGGAGCTGCTGGTTCGCGCGCGCGCCACCGGCGACCTGCCCTCGCTGAACGAGTTCGTGGGCGCCGGCTGGGGCTCCAACGGCGACACCGCCACCTCGCGCAGCTTCGCCTTCTCCAGCGGCGCCACGCTGGGCGCAGCCTGCGCCTCCATGATCCAGGACACGGCCCGGGGCATGCCGGTGACGATGGAGAACTGGTATGCGCCGGGCGTGCCGGTCAACATCGGCCTGGATGCGAGCCTGGGCATGGCGCTGGATCTCAAGAGCCGCGCCCGCTTCGTATACGACGCCTCCAGCGACCGCGTGAAGCTGATGTGGCCGGCCAACGGAAACGACGCGGCCGTGGCCGCGACGCGCGAGGTCAACAACCGCATCGCCGCGGCCAACTTCAGCGTGCCGGGCGTTCCCTTCCTGGTCAAGGATGTCTTCGGCGGCTTCACGGCCCACCCGCTGGGCGGCGCGGTGCTGGGCAAGGCCACCGACGATTACGGCCGCGTCAAGGGCTACAAGGGCCTGTACGTGATGGACGGCGCAGCCATTCCGGGCAGCACCGGCACGGTGAATCCGTCGCTGACCATCTCGGCACTGGCCGAGCGCAACATCGCAGCGATCATCGCGGCCGGCGGCTGAGCGGTCTCCGCGCGGAGGATGCGAAGATCGGGCGCTGGTACCGCCCGTCCGGATGCATGCACATGTGCCTGAATGCATGCATTCTTCTTTTTTCTTCGCTCCGCCGCCGACCATGACGCCCGCCGCTCCCGCCCTGCCCTCGCCCGCCGCCCTGCCTCGTCCTGCCTCCAGCCAGCGCCGGCTGCTGCTGTGCCGGGCCGTGGCCGGCGCGGCAGCTGGCGCCCTGCCCTCCTGGGCGCTGGCTGCCGCCGGCAGCACGGAGAAGACCCTGCCCCCGATCTGGCCGCACGCGCTGGCCGTTCCGGGTGGCGTGGCCAGGCTTTCTCTGGGCCCGGCGGCCGAACGGCCGGTGGTGCATGCGGACGGTGTTCCCGTGCTGGTGCTGGGCGATGCGATCGAATGGACGGCCATCGTGGGCATACCGCTCGCCGCGCCCGTGGGCCTGGCCCGCGTCCTGGTGCGCAAGGCCGCTGCGCCGGAATACGCGCTGGAATACCGCGTGGCGCCGCACCGCTACAGCGAACAGCGGCTGACGGTGGCGCCGCGCACGGTGGATCTCTCGCCCGAGGACAACGCCCGCTACGAACGCGAGCGTGACCACCAGCGGCAGGTGATGAGCGTCTTCTCCACACCGCTGCCGCGCGCACAGGATCTGCGCATGCAGGTCCCCGTGCCCGGCCGCCGCTCCAGCTCGTTCGGACTGCGCCGCGTGTTCAACGGCCAGGCGCGCAATCCGCACAGCGGCATGGACATCGCCGCGCCGGTGGGCACTCCCGTGGTGGCGCCGCTGCCGGGCCGGGTGATCGACACGGGCGACTATTTCTTCAACGGTGGCACGGTCTGGCTGGACCACGGCGGCGGCCTGCTGACCATGGCCTGCCACCTGAGCGGCATCGACGTGCGGGTGGGCGACATGGTGGCCACCGGCCAGCCTTATTGCCGCGTGGGCGCCACCGGCCGCGTCACCGGCCCGCATCTGCACTGGGGTGTGATGCTCAACCGCACCATGGTCAATCCGGCGCTGTTCCTGCCGGCCTGACGCACTGGCGGGCTGGGCGGACGGCTATGCTCGCGGCCCATGTCCACGCTCCGCCTTGCCAAGCCGGTCCCCCGCGCCGCCGTCCGTGCCAACGACTCCCCCGCCGGACCGGCCGCACCCCGGCTGATCCGCTTCAACAAGCCTTACGGCGTGCTCAGCCAGTTCACGCCAGAGGGGCGCTGGCGCGGCCTGAAGGATTTCATCGACCTGCCGGGCGTCTATGTGGCGGGCCGGCTGGACGCCGACAGCGAAGGCCTGCTGCTCTTGACCAGCGATGGCCGGCTGCAGGCGCGCATCGCCGATCCGCGCTTCAAGATGGAAAAAACCTATTGGGTGCAGGTGGAGGACGAGCCGGACGAGGCCGCCCTGGCTGCGCTGCGCTCCGGCGTGCAGTTGAACGACGGCCTCACCCTGCCGGCCCGGGCCGAGCGCATGGATCCTCCGCCTGCGCTCTGGGAGCGGGATCCGCCCATCCGCGTGCGGCTGAGCCGGCCCACGGCCTGGATCGCGCTCACCATCCGCGAAGGCCGCAACCGCCAGGTGCGGCGCATGACGGCCGCCGTGGGCCACCCCACGCTGCGGCTGGTGCGCGCGTCCATAGGCCCCTACTCGCTGGACGGCCTCGCGCCCGGCCAGTGGACCGAACAATCCACCTCGCTCTGACTCCGGCGCCCGCCTGCGCCCGCACCGCATGACAGCCGTGTGAAGTTATGCCCGCTGCCTGTGGGCCGAGCTGTGGACAACCAGAGGGACAAACGCCGCCAGGCCGCGCCGGCATTGGGTTTCAGCGGATTGCCTTATTTTTAGGCACAGCGGCGACACGGGTACAGGCCACTCGCCCCGGGCCTGGCGACGGCGGCGAAACACGGCAAGCGCCGCAGGCGCAGCCGGCGTATAGTCCGCCGGGCGCCGCCCCCCTCGCCCTGCGCCCGTCCGTGTCCGCCATCCTTGTTTCCACCCTGTTCTGCCTCGTCGTCGCCGTGAGCGATGGCGACAGCCTCATCGTCCGCTGCGGCGCACCGGGGCCCCATGCCACGCAGCGCGTGCGCGTCGTCTCCATCGACGCGCCCGAAAGCCGCCAGGCCTTCGGCCAGCGTTCACGCCAGAACCTTGCTCAGCTGTGCCTGCGCCGCGAAGCCACGCTGCGCACGCAGGGCCACGACGCCTACGGCCGCCTGCTGGCGCATGTGGAATGCGGCGGACAGGACGTGGCCGAGCGGCAGGTGGCTGCAGGCCTGGCCTGGGTCTATGCCCCGCAGGCCGGGCGCTACCCAGGCCTCACGGCCCTGCAGCGGCAGGCGCGTGCCAGCCGCACTGGCCTCTGGTCGCAGAAGCGCCCGCTGGCGCCCTGGGACTATCGCCGGCGCAATCCTCACCATCACTGATAGCCCTCTTGCCGATGCCAACCAGTTCCCCGCCAGCCGCTCCGGCGGATTCCCGCGCCGCCGTCTATCGCCAGACCGGCTTCCTCGCCTTCCTGTTCGCGCGGCTGGCCGCCGTGTTCGCCACGCAGGTGCAGGCTGTGGTGGTGGCCTGGCAGGTCTATGACCTCACGCGCGAGCCGCTGGCGCTTGCCTTCGTGGGACTGGCGCAGTTCCTGCCCATGCTGTGCCTGCTGCTGCCGGCGGGCGATCTGATCGACCGCTTCAGCCGCAAGCGCATCCTGGGCCTGAGTTGGACGGTGGGCGCCGTCTGCAGCGGCCTGCTGTGGTGGCTGTCGGGCCACGGCGCGGCCGGCGTGGCGGGCATCTATGCGGTGCTGGTGCTGTTCGGCTGCTCGCGCGCCTTTTCGGCGCCGACGCTGCAAAGCCTGCTGCCGCAGATCGTGCCACGCGAGCAACTGGCCCAGGCCATGGCCGCCAACACCATGCTGATGCGCATCGCCACCATCGGCGGCCCGCTGCTGGGTGGCCTGCTCTACGCGGCGGGCGGCGGCGCGCTGACCTACCCCATCTGCCTGGGCTGCTTCGCGCTGGGCGCCGTGCTGCTGCAGCGCGTGACCGTGGCCTATGCCGCGCCGCCGGCCGCCACGCAGGGCCGCATGGTGCAGCGCTTCGGCGACGGCATACGCTTCATCCGCTCGCGGCCCATCATCCTGGGCACGATCTCGCTGGACCTTTTCGCCGTGCTGCTGGGCGGCGTGGTGGCGCTGCTGCCCATCTACGCGCACGAGGTGCTGCACGTGGGCCCGCAGGGCCTGGGCGCGCTGCGCAGCGCCATGGCGGTGGGCGAGGTGGGCGCGGGCCTCTACCTGAGCATGCGGCCCTTCAACCGGCATGTGGGACGCACCATGTTCATCGCGGTGGCGGTCTTCGGCATGGCCAACCTGGTGTTCTCGCTCTCCACCACCTTCTGGCTGTCGTGCGCGGCGCTGATGATGGCGGGCGCGGCCGACATGGTGAGCATCTACATCCGCGGCGCGCTGGTGCAGTTCTCCACGCCCGACGCCATGCGCGGACGGGTCTCGGCGGTCAACATGCTGTTCGTGGGCTCGTCCAACGAGCTGGGCGAATTCCGCGCCGGCACCAGCGCCGCCTGGCTGGGCGCCGTGCCGGCTGCCGTCCTCGGCGGCCTCTGCACCCTGGGCGTGGTGGGCCTCTGGGCCTGGAAATTCGCGCCGCTGCGGCGCGTGGACAGGTTCGAGGAGGCTTCGCCGCGGTGACAAGCGGACCGGCGGGGCGCGCAAGCCACGTGCTATCACTAAGAAAGGTGACTCATATCAATTTCATCAATTAAGGGCTTTTGCGGTCTATCATTTCAGCGAAGAATCGAAGAGGATTCTGTCCGATCCAGTCCCCCACTGGCTGCCACCGCATGAGATGAGCAAGAGGTTCCCGATGAAGAATGAAATGAAGGTACGCACCCAGCTGACGTTGGCTTTCGGCGCGATGGCCGCCCTGATCCTGTTCGTGTCGCTGTTCGGCCTGAGGACGCTGAACGATGCGACCGAGCGCTTCCAGGGCTACGTGCATGGCATCAGCGCGCGCACAGCCGTCACGGCGCAGCTGCGCACCGCCATCGACGAACGCGCCATCGCCGCGCGCAACATCGTGCTGGCGAACGCGCCCGCCGACGTTCAGACGGAAAAGCAGCGCGGCGAAGCGGCGCATTCCCAGGTGCAGAAATCCATGGCCGCGCTCAAGCAGCTCATCGCCCAGGCCACCGACACCACCGACAGCGCCCGGGCGCTGGTGGCCGAGATGGACCGCATCGAGCAAAGCTACGCGCCGGTGGCCCTGGGCATCATCGAGCTGGCCGCCAAGGGAGAACGCGACGCTGCCATCGCCAAGCTGAACAAGGAATGCCGCCCGCTGCTGGACCGCATGGCAGCCACCACGCAGAACTACGCGGAGCTGTCCGAACGCCGGTCGCAAGAGCTGACCGAAGCCGCTGCCGAGCGGCTGCAGACAGAGCGCGTTGCGCTCATCGCCGCAGCCCTGGCGGCCCTGGTCATCGCGGCAGCGGCGGGCTGGTTCATCACGCGCCGGATGACGCAGTCGCTGGGCGGCGAACCGACCGAGCTGCGCCAGATCGCCGAGCAGGTGGCGGATGGCGACCTCTCGCCCATCCAGCGTCAGGGCGGCGTGCCGCCCGGCAGCGTGCTGGCTTCGCTGGTCCGCATGCACGCCACGCTGGCAGGCATCGTGACCGACGTGCGCTTCGCCTCGGACTCGATCTCCACCGGCTCCAGCGAGATCGCCGCCGGCAACGCGGACCTGAGCCGCCGCACCGAACTGCAGGCCAGCGCCCTGGAACAAACCGCATCGGCCATGGAAGAGCTGAGCTCCACGGTGCGCCACAACGCCGATAACGCCCGGGCCGCCAGCCAGCTGGCGACCGGCGCCACCGAAGTCGCCAGCCGCGGCGGCCAGCTGGTCGAGCAGGTGGTGAGCACCATGCAGGAAATCAGCGCCAGCTCGCACGAGATCTCCGAGATCACCAGCGTCATCGACGGCATCGCCTTCCAGACCAACATCCTGGCGCTGAATGCCGCCGTGGAAGCCGCCCGTGCCGGCGAGCAGGGACGCGGTTTCGCCGTGGTGGCGGCCGAAGTGCGCACGCTGGCGCAGCGCAGCGGGCAGGCGGCCAAGGAGATCCGCGCGCTCATCACCGGCAGCGTGGGCAAGGTGGACCGGGGCGCGAGCCTGGTGGCCGAGGCCGGCCAGACCATGGCGGAGATCGTGGCCGAGATCCGCCGCGTGAGCGAGATCGTCGGAGAGATCAGCGTGGCGAGCGCCGAGCAGAGCGACGGCGTGCAGCAGGTGGGACAGGCCGTCACGCAGATGGACCAGGCCACGCAGCAGAACGCGGCCCTGGTCGAGCAAGGCGCGGCGGCGGCGTCCAGCCTGCGCGACCAGGCCCAGCGGCTCGACAAGTCGGTGTCGGTGTTCCGCATTCCGGGTTCCGCCGCAGCTGGCATGGGCGCGTTGGCGGCACCGGCCCTGGCCTTGCGCTGACCCCGTCGCCGGGCGGCTGCGTGGCGGTGCCGCAACCCCGCAGCCGCTTCAATAAACATAGCGCATAGCCCTTGCCATCCAAGGGCTTCCAGGCTTTTCTCCCTGCCATATGACAGGTACGCGGCGATACATCTATGTCCGCCGGGTAAAACCTCGCGCAGCCCCTTGCGGGCCATCCAGCCGCGGCGCACCATGCGCGCCACAGACACTTCGGACGCCCTCACCATGCCGTCTTCCGTGAACGCTCCAGCCCGATCCGCCGACGCCGCGCATCGCCTCCCAGCCATGCCGCCAGCCCCCGCCACGGCCCTGGGCCGCCGCCGATGGCTGGCCTCGGTGGCAGCGCTGCCGCTGGCCCCTCTGCTGCCCATGCTGCCCGCCGCCGCACTGCTGGCACCGCGCGGCGCCCATGCAGCAGAGGCGGGACCGGCACCCTCGGCAGACGGCGTGCGGCTGCTGGACCGCCTCACCTGGGGCGCCAACGCCGCCGCGCTGGATGGCCTGCAGCGCGCCGGCATGCATGCCACCGTGGCCGCCCTGCTGCGCCCCATGCCGCAAGCCCCGCTGCCGCCCGAGGCCCAGGCGCAGATCGACGCCATGGACATCACCCGCGTACCCATGGAAGTCCTGGCAGTCGATCTGCAGGCCCGCCAGCAGGCGATCAAGGCAGAAGCCACCGAAGACGCGCGCAAGGCCGCGCAGGAGGCCTACCAGAAGGACATGCGTGCCCTGCAGCGCCAGGCCGAGCGCCGCTTCGTGCTGCGCGCCGTGTATTCGCCCGCCCAGCTGCAGGAGAAGATGACCTGGTTCTGGATGAACCACTTCAGCATCTTCGCCGGCAAGGCCGACATCCGCGCCATGGTGGCCGACTACGAGGACCGCGCCATCCGCCCGCACGCGCTGGGCCGCTTCCGCGACCTGCTGGGCGCCACCGTGCGCCACCCGGCCATGCTGCGCTACCTGGACAACGCGCAGAACGCGGCCGGCCGCATCAACGAGAACTACGCTCGCGAGCTGATGGAGCTGCACACCCTGGGCGTGGACGGCGGCTACAGCCAGCACGACGTGCAGGAAATGGCGCGCGTGCTCACCGGCCACGGCGTGTCGCTGCGGCCGCTGGGCGAGGCGCCACCGAAGCTCAAGCCCGAATGGGCGCGCCTCTACGTGCGTCAGGGGCTCTACGAATTCCATCCCCAGCGCCACGACTGGAACCCCAAGGAGCTGCTGGGCCAGCCGCTGCAGGGCCAGGGCATGGCCGAGCTGGACGAGGCGCTGGACCGGCTGGCCCGCGCCCCCGCCACCGCGCGCTTCATCTCGCGCAAGCTGGCCGCCTACCTGGTGGGCGATGCGCCGCCGCCCGCGCTGGTACAGGCGCTGGCGGAACGCTTCCGGCAGACCGACGGCCATATCGGTGCGGTGCTGCAGACGCTGATCGCCAGCGACACCTTCCAGGCCTCGCTGGGCACACGCCTGCGCGACCCCGTGCAGTACGTGATGGCCGGCCTTCGGCTGGGCTATTCGGACCGGGTGCTGGCCAACCCCGACCCGGCCCTGGGCTGGCTGCAGCGGCTGGCCGAGCCGCTCTATGGCCGCGCCACGCCCGACGGCTACCCGCTGGATGCCGCCGCCTGGACCAGTTCCGGCCAGCTGGCCGTGCGCTTCGAGGTGGCGCGGGCCCTGGGCGGCGCGGGCACCAATGCGCTCTACCGGCCGGATGGCGCACCAGCACCCCGGCTGCAGCCGCCCGCCATCGCCCAGAGCGCGGCCTACCGCGCGATGGAGCCGCTGCTCGCGCCCGCCACCCGGGTGGCCCTGGCCCGCGCCGCATCGCCCGTGGAATGGAACACCTTCCTTCTGTCGGCCCCCGAATTCATGTACGCCTGAGCCCCGCAGCTCCCCTTTGGCGCACACGCCCGGAAAGGTTCGCCATGCCCTCCTATCCCCTCTTCCCGCGTCAGCCCGCCCCCACGGGCTCAGGCACCAGCCGCCGCCACTGCCTGCAGGCACTCGCCGCCCTGGCCGCCGCTCCCGGCGCGCTGCAGGCCAGCCTGGCGGCGACCCCGCAGGCCGCGACCGACGCACGCTTCCTGCTCGTCTTCCTGCGCGGCGGCTACGACTGCGCCAGCCTGCTGGTGCCGGTCACCAGCGACTACTACTACGAGACCCGGCCCAACATCGCCATCGGCCGGCCGGGCACGGCAGGCGGTGCCCTGCCCCTGACCGCCGACTGGGGCCTGCACCCGGCGCTGGCGGCCTCGCTCAAGCCGCTCTATGACAGCAAGCAGGTCGCGTTCGTGCCGTTCTCGGGCACCGAAGACCTGACGCGCAGCCACTTCGACACGCAGGACAGCATCGAGCTGGGCCAGCCCGTGGCCGCGCGGCGCGACTACCGTTCGGGCTTCCTGAACCGCCTCGCGCTGGAGCTGGGCGCGCAGCCGCAGTGGCAGGGGCATCTGGCGCCCATGGCCTTTACCGACACGCTGCCGCTGGTGCTGCGCGGCGGCTACGACGTGCCCAACACGGCGCTGGCTGCCGCCGGCGCGGGCAAGCCGGGCATCGACGACCGGCAGGCCGGGCTGATCGCCGCCATGTACCAGGGCACGCCGCTGGCCGGCCCGGTGGCCGAGGGCTTCCAGACCCGCGAGGAGGTGGCGCGCACCATGCAAGGCGAAATGGATGCGGCCAGCCGCAACGCGCTCAGCACCCGCGGCTTCGAGGGCACGGCACGGCGCATGGCGCGCCTCATGCAGTCGCGCTACGACCTGGGCTTCGTCGATGTGGGCGGCTGGGACACGCATGTGGGCCAGGGCAATGCCACGGGTGCGCTGGCCAACCGCTTCGAGGAACTGGGCCGGGGCCTGGCGGCCTTCGCCGACGAGATGGGCCCGGCCTGGAACCGCACCACGGTGGTGGTCATCAGCGAATTCGGCCGCACCTTCCGCGAGAACGGCAACCGGGGCACCGACCACGGCCACGGCAGCGTGATGTGGGTGCTGGGCGGCGGCATCACGGGCGGGCGCATCGTGGGCGAGCAGCAGGCGCTGACGGCCACCACCCTGTTCCAGAACCGCGACAACCCCGTGCTGAACGACTACCGCAGCGTGCTGGGCGGCATCTTCGCCCGCATGTACGGGCTGCGGCCCGCGGCGCTGGCGCGGGTGTTTCCGCAGGCGAAGCCGCTGGATCTGCGGCTGGCATAACCCCGAGACCGGCGGCGCAAGTCAGGCCGCGCGTCAGGCCGTGAACTGGCCGCTCAGCAGCTCGGGCAGGCGCTCCGCCCCCATGCGGAAGCCGCATGCCTGCGCGTGCCCGCCGCCGCCCATGGACACGGCCAGCACCGAGCAGTCGTAGCCGCGCTGGGAGCGCAGGCCCACCTTGACCTTGCCGTCCTTGCCCACGGTCCACATCAGCGCGAAGGTGCCGCTCTGGGCCGACAGCAGCTCGCCCACCAGGCTGTGGAAGGCGCCCGGCGCGTTGACCATCAGGCCGGCCTCGCCGTTGAAAACCAGCGGCTGGGCGCCGCCGGCCACGTCCTGCGCCAGGTTGCGGAATTTCTCGTCCATGGCCTGGCCGCGTGCGACGAAGGCCGCGGTCTCGGCCGGCGTGAAGGCGGCCAGCTGCTGCCAGCGGGCGAAGTCGAAGGGCTCCATGTCCAGCGCGGCGACGTAGCCGGCCGTCTCGGGAAACTTCCATGCCCAGAGGTCGCGGTCTTCGATGAAGCGCACCAGGTCGGGCAAGGGCGCCTCGGGAAAGAAGAAGTCCCAGGCCAGGCGCGCGCCCGAACGCGTCATGTCGAAATGCACCACGCCGCAGCGGCATGCGAAGCCGGTCAGCTGCTCGGCCGCGCTCTTGTGATGGTCCAGCAGCACCAGCTTGGCGGCCTGCTGGTCGATGGCGCCCAGCAGCTCGGGGGCGAAAGCGAAGTCGAGGATATAGACCACGCGGCCCGCCACCGGCGGCAGATCGTCCAGCGTGCCGGCCTGGCCGTGCGACAGGCCCACGCATTCCACGGCGCCGCCGTAGTAGTTCCATGCAGCCAGCGCTGCGCCGAAGCCATCGGCGCAGCGGCCGTGGTAGAGCACCAGGGGCGCAGGGTCGTTTCTGTCGGGTGCCACCAGCAGCTGGCGCGGCAGCAGCGTGGGGCGCAACGAGGTGGCGGAGGGCTTAGGGGTATCGGTCGGGGAGGCGGTGGTCGTGCTCATCCCTGCATTGTCGGGCAGCGCAGCGGCCGGGACGCGCCCCGGATCCGGCAGGTGTCGGGGATACCCCCCGAAGGAACCGCGCGAGGGAAGGCTACAATTTGGTACAAATCCGGCCGACCGGTCTCCATACTCCGTCCCTCCTGCCCATGTCTTTCGATCACCCGCCATCCTTGCCCACGGCGCCATCCGAGGCGATGGCCGGCCAGGCAGCGCAGGAAGCCGGCGATTTGCAGACTGCGTCCGCCGAATCGCCGGCGCCGTCCGGGCAGGCGGATACGCAGGAGGATCTGCAGGCCACGGTGGCAGCGCTGCGCCGCGAGATCCAGGACCGCAAGCTCGACCAGGAACGCATCTACTGGCTGGCCCACTACGACGCGCTGACGGGCCTGCCCAACCGGATGCTCATGGCCGAACGCAGCCAGCAGGCCATCCGGCTGGCCCAGCAGAACGGCACGCCGCTGGCGGTGATGTTCATCGATCTGGACCATTTCAAGCACGTCAACGACTCGCTGGGCCACCGGGTGGGGGACGACCTGCTGGTCGAGATCGCCAAGCGCCTGCGGGCCATCGTGCGCGACCGCGACACCGTGGCGCGCCTGGGCGGCGACGAATTCCTGCTGCTGCTGCCGGGGGCCAACGCCCAGGGCGCCGCGCGGGTGGCCAGCAAGCTGCAGGAAGCCTGCCGCCAGGCCTACCAGATCGGCCATCACGAACTGACGATGGCGCCCTCGATGGGAATCGCCCTCTTCCCGCAGGACGGCGAGGACTTCGACACGCTGACGCAGGCCGCCGACACCGCGATGTACCGCGCCAAGGCCGACGGCCGTAACACCTACTGCTTCTTCACGCCCGAGATGCATGCGCAGTCCATGCGCGCGCTGCGGCTGGAAAACGCCCTGCGCCGCGCGCTGGAGCGCGGCCAGCTGCATCTGCACTACCAGCCGCAGGTGACCATCGAAACCGGTGCCATCCGCAGCGTGGAGGCCCTGCTGCGCTGGAGCCATCCGGAAATGGGCTCCATCTCGCCGGCCGAGTTCATTCCCATCGCGGAGGACAGCGGCCAGATCCTGCAGATCGGCGAATGGGTGCTGCGAACGGCCCTTACCCAGCTGCGGGCCTGGCATGCGCTGGGGCTGGCCGACCTGACGGTGGCGGTCAATCTGTCGGCCGTGCAGTTCCGCCAGCCGCAGCTGCCCGAACTGGTGGGCCGCATCCTGGACGAGACCGTCATGCCTGCACGCCAGCTGGAACTGGAACTGACCGAGGGGGTGGCCGTGAACGATCCTCGCTCGGCCATCGCCACCATGGACCAGCTGCATGCGCGCGGCGTGCATCTGTCGATGGACGACTTCGGCACCGGCTATTCATCGCTCAGCCACCTCAAACGCTTCCAGATCTACAAGCTGAAGATCGACCAGTCCTTCGTGCGCGATCTGGGCCATGACCCGAACGACCGCGCCATCGTGAGCGCCATCATCCGCATGGCCCAGGCACTGGGCATGCGCACCACGGCCGAAGGGGTGGAGACGGCCGAGCAGCTGGCCTACCTGCGCGAACAGGGTTGCGACGAGGCCCAGGGCTACTTCCTGAGCCGCCCCATGCCCGCCGAGCAGATCACGGCCCTGCTGCTGCAGCACCAGCGGCGGCGGAAGGCCTCCGAGGCTCCGGCCGAGCCGGGCGCATCGCTGCCGATTCAGACGCTCTGATCTTCCGGGATCGGCAATACGTTCCGAGTCCAGCCTCAGAGACCAGCGCCCTCGCCCGCTTCAGCCGGCCCGGGCGGCGTCCGCCAGATATCGGGCGCAGCGGTTGGCCTGGTCCTCGTTCGCCGCTTCCACCATGACCCGCAGCAGCGGCTCGGTGCCGCTGGCACGGATCAGCACGCGGCCGGAGCCGCCCAATTCGGCTTCGACGGCCGTCACGCCTTCCGCCAGCCGCGCATTGGCCTTCCAGTCCTGGCCGGGCGCGAGGCGCACGTTGAGCAGCACCTGCGGAAACAGGTCCACGCCGGCCAGCAGCTCCGCCAGCGTCCGGCCGCTGCGCACACAGGCCTGCAGCACCTGCAGCGCGCTCACCAGGCCATCGCCCGTGGTCTGGCGATCCAGCGCCAGCAGATGGCCCGAGCCCTCGCCGCCCAGCAGCCAGCCATGGCGCGACAGCTCCTCCAGCACGTGGCGGTCGCCGACCTTGGCGCGCACGAACTGCACGCCGCGCTCGCGCAGCGCCACTTCCACGGCCATGTTGGTCATCAGCGTGCCGACCACGCCCGGCACGCTCTCGTTGCGGCTCAGCCGGTCGATGGTCATCAGATAGAGCAGTTCGTCGCCGTTGTAGAGACGGCCGCCGGCATCCACCATCTGCAGCCGGTCGGCATCGCCGTCCAGCGCGACGCCATAGTGCGCATGGTTGGCACGCACCGCGCGCACCAGCGCCTCCGGATGGGTGGCGCCCACCTCGTGGTTGATGTTGAGCCCGTCGGGCGAACAGCCGATCGCCAGCACCTCGGCGCCCAGTTCGTGGAACACCTTGGGTGCGATGTGGTATGCCGCACCGTGCGCCGCATCGACGGCGACGGTCAGCCCTCGCAGGCTCAGGTCCTGCGCGAAAGTGCTCTTGCAGAATTCGATGTAGCGGCCGGCAGCGTCGTCGAGCCGGCGCGTCTTGCCCAGCGATGCGGAGTCGGCCCATACGGGCTCCTGCTGCAGCGCCTGCTCCACGGATAGCTCCCAGTCATCCGACAGCTTGGCACCCTGGGCATTGAAGAACTTGATGCCGTTGTCAGGATAGGCGTTGTGGCTGGCGCTGATGACCACGCCCAGGCTGGCGCGCTGGGCACGGGTCAGATAGGCCACGCCCGGCGTGGGCAGAGGCCCGAGCAGCACCACATCGACCCCGGCGGAGTTGAAGCCCGATTCCAGGGCGCTTTCGAGCATGTAGCCAGAAATGCGCGTGTCCTTGCCGATCAGCACCGTGGGGCGTGCCTCGGTCTGGCGCAGCACACGCCCCACGGCGTGGGCCAGGCGCAGCACGAAGTCAGGGGTGATGGGAGCCTGGCCCACGGTGCCGCGAATGCCGTCGGTGCCGAAATACTTTCTTTTCATCGTCGCTTGTCTGGGTGGGGATAAGGGCTTGCACGCAATCCGCGAGGCGTCATCAGTCCGAGTCATGGAGTTTATGTGCGCGCCGCCTGCCAGACCTTGAGCGCGGCCACGGTGTCACGCACGTCATGCACCCGCACGATGCGCGCGCCGCGATCGACGGCCAGCAGCGCCGCAGCCACGCTGGCGCCCAGGCGCTCCTGCACCGGCAGCCCCGTGACCGCGCCGAGCGACGACTTGCGCGACCAGCCGGCCAGCCAGGCATGGGGCGCCGCGAACAGCTCCGCCTGCCGCGCCAGCAGCGCGAAGTTCTGCTCGACCGTCTTGCCGAAGCCGATGCCCGCGTCCAGCACGATGCGGGCCTGATCGACGCCTAGCGACTGCAGGTCCTGGGCTGCGCGCTGCAGGAAAGACAGCACCTCGCCCACCACGTCCCCCTGCATCGGCGTCTGCTGCATGGTCTGCGGATCGCGGTGCATGTGCATCAGGCACACGCCGCACGAGGGATGGGCCGCGACCACCCCGGCGGCGCCCGGCTGCCGCAACGCCCAGATGTCGTTCACGATGTCGGCGCCCAGATCCAGCACGGCCTGCATGACCTGGGGCTTGTAGGTATCCACCGAGATCGGCACGTTCAGCCGCACGGCCTCGCGCACCACGGGAAGCACCCGGGCCATCTCTTCGTCCAGAGGCACTGGCGGGCTGCCCGGACGGGTGGATTCGCCGCCGATGTCGAGGATGTCCGCCCCCTCGGACAGCAATTGCTCGCAATGCGCCAAAGCGCCGCCCACCTGGCCCGCATGGCGCCCGCCATCGGAAAAGGAATCGGGCGTCACATTGACGATGCCCATGACCTGCGGACGGGACAGGTCGAGCGCGAAGCGCGCAGTGCGCCAGACGGAAGGTGCAGAAGCGGAAGAGGCCATCGTTGCGTCGTCGTCGGAAAGAGGGGGTAGGGACGGCAGGCCGGAGGCGAGTGCCGAAGCGGCAGGCCTTGAAGGAGAGGGCAGCGAGAGAAGCGGCGGCTCCGTTGCACGGCATCGGCTATCCCCGAGGGGAGAACAGCGGCCTTTTTCCAGTCCCCGTTCCTTCATCCGGCACGCGGCTCCGCCCGGAAAAAGGCAACGGGGCCGAAGCCCCGTTGGATCGATCTGGTCAGAGATCGGCCAAATGAATGCCCTGGCGCTGCTCAGGCCGCCGTGGGTGCCGGATCGGTCGCGACCGCGGGCGTGCCGCCGCCGGAATTGTCGCCGCCGGACGAAGGCGTGCGCGGCGTCCAGTCCTTGGGCGGACGCGGCGGCCGGCCGGCCATGATGTCGTCGAGCTGCTCGCTGTCGATGGTTTCCCATTCGAGCATGGCCTTGGCCATGGCGTGCATCTTGTCCTGGTTCTCTTCGATCAGGCGGCGCGCCAGGGCGTACTGCTCGTCGATGATGCGGCGCACCTCGCTGTCCACCTTCTGCATGGTCTGCTCGCTCATGTTGGTGGTCTTGGTCACCGAACGGCCCAGGAAGACTTCGCCTTCGTTCTCCGCATAGACCATGGGGCCCAGGGCTTCGGTCATGCCGTAGCGGGTCACCATGTCGCGGGCGATGGAGGTCGCGCGCTCGAAGTCGTTGCTGGCGCCGGTGGTCATCTGGTTCATGAACACCTCTTCCGCTATGCGGCCACCGAACAACATGCTGATCTGGTTGAGCATGTATTCGCGGTCGTAGCTGTAGCGGTCCTTCTCGGGCAGGCTCATGGTCACGCCAAGGGCGCGCCCGCGCGGGATGATGGTGACCTTGTGGACCGGATCGCACTTGGGCAGCAGCTTGCCGATGAGGGCATGGCCGGCTTCGTGGTAGGCCGTGTTGCGGCGCTCTTCCTCGGGCATGAGCATGCTCTTGCGCTCAGGGCCCATGATGATCTTGTCCTTGGCCTTCTCGAAGTCCTGCATCTCCACGGTGCGCGCGTTGCGGCGCGCAGCCATCAGGGCGGCCTCGTTGCAGAGATTGGCCAGATCGGCACCGGACATGCCGGGCGTGCCGCGGGCGATGATGGCCGGGTTCACGTCCTGGCCCACCGGAATCTTGCGCATGTGGACGTTCAGGATCTGTTCACGGCCACGGATGTCGGGCAGCGTGACATAGACCTGGCGGTCGAAACGGCCGGGGCGCAGCAGAGCGGCGTCCAGGATGTCGGGGCGGTTGGTGGCGGCCACCACGATCACGCCCAGGTTGGTCTCGAAGCCGTCCATCTCGACCAGCATCTGGTTCAGGGTCTGCTCGCGCTCGTCGTTGCCGCCGCCCAGGCCTGCGCCGCGCTGGCGGCCCACGGCGTCGATTTCATCGACGAAGATGATGCAGGGGGCGTTCTTCTTGGCGTTCTCGAACATGTCGCGCACGCGGGCCGCACCCACGCCGACGAACATCTCGACGAAGTCGGAGCCCGAGATGCTGAAGAACGGCACCTTGGCTTCACCGGCAATGGACTTGGCCAACAGCGTCTTGCCGGTGCCTGGAGGGCCGACCAGCAGCAGGCCGCGCGGAATGCGGCCACCCAGCTTCTGGAATTTCTGCGGATCCTTCAGGAAGTCCACGACTTCCTTGACTTCTTCCTTGGCTTCGTCGCAGCCGGCCACGTCGGCGAAGGTGACCTGGTTGCTGTTCTCGTCGAGCATGCGTGCCTTGCTCTTGCCGAAGCTAAAGGCGCCGCCCTTGCCCCCGCCCTGCATCTGGCGCATGAAATACACCCAGACGCCGATCAGCAGCAGCATGGGGCCCCAACTGACCAGCAGGGTCATCAGCAGCGAGCCTTCCTCGCGCGGCTTGACGTCGAACTTGACGTTGTTGTTGATCAGGTCGCCCACAAGGCCCCGGTCGAGGTAGGTGGCCGTCGTGCGGATCTTGCGGTCGTCGTTGGTGGTCGCGACGATCTCGGTGCCACCCGGCCCTTCCTGGATGGTCGCGCTCTTGATGCGGTTGCTGCGCACGTCGTCCAGGAACTCGGAATAGCCCACCGTTCCGGCTCCCGCGCCAGCGCGGGTGTCAAATTGTTTGAACACCGTAAAAAGCACCATGGCGATGACCAGCCACACTGCGATTTTCGAAAACCACTGATTGTTCAAGCGGAACTCCAGATTGAGAAGGGTTGGATGGAAATGAACATGTCATGAACCATCTCGACGCATTTGCGGCACATTTTAGGCGTTTCAAGCCGTGGGCCCGCCCCGCCCTACCCCAACAAGGGCTATGGCGCACATAGCGTGCATCTACCCGGCCACGCCGGGAACCTCATTTGAGGCCGGTTCCCACCAGGAAGGTTTCCGCCGAGCGGTCTCGCGAGGCCTTGGGCTTGAACGGCTTGACGACCTTGAAGTTCGACTTGAACAATTGCACCAGCTCGGCATAGCCGCTGCCGTGGAACAGCTTGACCACCAAGGTACCGTCGGGCTTGAGGTGCGACCGGGCGAAATCCACCGCCAGCTCGATCAGATGCGATATGCGGGCGGCATCGGCCGATGCGATGCCCGACAGATTGGGCGCCATGTCGGATACGACCACGTCCACGGGCCGCCCCTCCACGGCCTCCTGCAACTGCTCCAGCACGGACTCCTCGCGGAAGTCGCCCTGCAGGAAGACCACGCCCTCGATGGGCTCCATCGGCAGGATGTCCAGCGAGATGATGGTTCCGTTCAGCGCGCCCACCGCCGCTCCGTCGGGCGACAGGCGGCGCCTCACGTACTGGCTCCACGCTCCCGGCGCCGAGCCGAGGTCCACCACGATGTGCCCCGGGCGGATCAGCCCGAGCTGCTCGTCGATCTCCTTGAGCTTGTACGCTGCACGCGCGCGGTAGCCATCCTTCTGGGCCTGTTTGACATAGGGGTCGTTCACATGGTCGTGCAGCCACGCCTTGTTGACCTTCTTGGGTTTGTTGTTGGCTTTCATCTGATATCCGCTGAGTGCAAGCGCGCGGCGGGAAGGCCGCTTGCCGGCCCGATCCCGGCGCCTTGAGATAATACGGCCATGCCCCTTATCCAATTGACTCCCGCCGAGCGCCGGGAACACCGCGCCCAAGCCCACCACCTGGACCCCGTGGTCCTGATCGGCGGCGACGGCCTGACGCCCGCCGTGCAAAAAGAGGTCAACGCCGCGCTGAACGCGCACGGCCTGATCAAGGTGCGCGTCTTCAACGACGACCGCGTCGCCCGCGAACAGATCTACCAGCAGCTGGCCAACGACCTGAACGCCGCCCCGATCCAGCACATCGGCAAGCTGCTGGTTCTGTGGCGCCCGATCCCGCCCAAGGAAAAGACCCTGGACGAAGACCGCATGCCCGGCCCGCGCGACGTGAAGGTGCTGAAGTTCAGCAAGCGCGGCGGCCAGCGCCCCGAAGTCAAGCAGCTGCGGGTGCTGGGCAACCAGCGCCTCACCTCGGGCGGCCAGATCAAGCGCGCCAAGCCCAAGCAGAAGTCCGTCAAGAAGCGGCAGGCCGACTGATGGCGGGCGCCTCGGCGCCCGGGCGCCACGTCATCTGCATGAAGTGGGGCACCAAGTACGGCCCCGAATACGTCAACCGGCTCTACGCCATGGTGCGCCGCCATCTGAGCGGCGATTTCCAGTTCGTCTGCCTGACCGACGACGCCACCGGCCTCCGGCCGGAGGTGCGCTGCCTGCCCATCCCGCCGCTCGACCTGCCGCCCGGCATCCCCGAGCGCGGCTGGACCAAGCTGGCCACCTTCAGCGCCGACCTGCACGGCCTGCGGGGCACGGCCCTCTTCCTGGACGTGGACGTGGTCGTCACGGGCAGCCTGGACGACTTCTTCACCCGGCCGGGCCGCTTCGTCATCATCCACGACTATAAGCGCCCCTGGCGCATCACCGGCAACTCCTCGGTGTACCGCTTCGAACTCGGAGCCCACCCCGACGTGCTGGAGTACTTCCGCGGCCATGTGGAAGAGGTGCGCCAGCGCTTTCGCAACGAGCAGGCCTATCTCTCGGACTTTCTGCATCGCCAGGGGCACCTGTCGTACTGGCCCGAGGCCTGGTGCCCGAGCTTCAAGTACCACAGCATTCCGCGCTGGCCCACCAACTATTGGAAGGCGCCCGTGGTGCCCCCGGATGCGCGCATCGTCATCTTCCACGGGGAATGCAATCCGCCCGACGCGCTGGCCGGCCGGCGCAACCGGCGCTTCAGGCACATAGAGCCTGCGACCTGGGTGGCGGAGCACTGGCGGGAGTAAGCCCGCGGCCTGCTGTGGGCTACGGTCCCGCACAGAAGTGCTGGTGGCAGGGCTGGAGCTGGGCAGCCCTGCTGCCCGCTGCTCCCAGCCCTACTCCATCAGGTGAACAGGTATGGGTTCAGCGTCTGGCAGTGCGCCACAGCACCGCCAATGCGCACAGCCACTGCAGCGCATACATCGCCGTACCCACTGAATGCCAGAGCTTGAGGTTCTGCCGTGCGACGATGCGCGGCGACACGCCGTACTGGACCAGCAGGGCCAGCAGCAGGCCGCCGATGATGAACACCATGGCAGCCTGCGCCCAGGGCTCCTGGGTTTCCGCATGCCGGCGCCTCGACAGCACCAGCAGCAGCACGCCGCAGGCCATGGAGACGAAGGTCTGCGCCTCGAAGAGGCGCGCAGCCATGGCGCCGGCCACGGCGGGGCTGGGCAGATGCGTGAACAGCATCGGCACCACCATGAATCCGACCGTGGACAGGCTGCCCCACCACAGCGCGGCCAGCAGCACAGGCAGGCGATCCCGCATGGCGTCTGCTTGCGGAGGCGTCAGCGGTAGCTGACCGCCACGATTTCGTAGTGGCGCACGCCGCCCGGAGCCTGCACCTCGGCGGTATCGCCCTCGTCCTTGCCGATCAGCGCACGGGCGATCGGGCTGGACACGTTGATCAGGCCCAGCTTCAGGTCGGCCTCGTCCTCGCCCACGATCTGGTAGGTGACGGATTCGCCGCTGTCTTCGTCTTCCAGCTCGACCGTGGCGCCGAAGACCACCTTGCCGCCGGCATCGAGCTGGCTCGGGTCGATGATCTGCGCAGCCGACAGCTTGCCTTCGACTTCCTGGATGCGGCCTTCGATGAAGCCCTGGCGGTCCTTGGCGGCCTCGTATTCGGCGTTTTCGCTCAAGTCGCCCTGAGCGCGGGCCTCGGCGATCGCATTGATCACCGCAGGACGCTCGATGGTTTTCAGGCGATGCAGCTCTTCCTTCAGCTTCTCTGCGCCGCGCTTGGTAATCGGGATGGTGGCCATTGGGTGAATTTCTCCGTTCAACTCTTTGCCGCAGTCCTGCGGCAGCTTCTTCTTTCTCAGCGTGCCGGCACCGCTGCCAGGCTGCAGTGCCACGACGCCACCAAAAGCAAACCGCCGCGCGTTGCCGCGCGGCGGTTTCAGTTCGTTCGTGTGCGGATTATGCCGCCGTTTGCAACGGCCATCCACACCGAAGGGGCGCCGCCCGTCGAGGCGGCGCAAAGGCGTTCAGCCCGTCTTCAGGCGGTCAGCTGCGCATGCAGTTCCTGCACCGAATACACATCGAGATTGTCGAGGTGCTTCATGCCTTCCACGGCCGCTTCCGCGCCGAAGATGGTGGTGAAGGTGGTCACGCGCGCCAGCAGCGAGCTGGTGCGGATGGCGCGCGAGTCGGCGATCGCATTGCGGCGCTCTTCCACCGTGTTGATGACCATGGCGATATCGCCCGTCTTGATCATGTCCACGATGTGCGGGCGGCCTTCGGTCACCTTGTTGACGACCGCCACGGGCACGCCCGCCTCGGCGATGGCCGCAGCCGTGCCCTTGGTGGCCACCAGCTCGAAGCCCATGGCGGCGAGGTCGCGGGCGATCGCCACGGCACGGGCCTTGTCGCTGTTCTTCACCGTGAGGAACACCTTGCCGGAGGTGGGCAGGCGCGTGCCCGCTCCCAGCTGGCTCTTCACGAAGGCTTCGCCGAAGGTCTTGCCCACGCCCATCACCTCGCCGGTGGACTTCATCTCGGGGCCGAGGATGGTGTCCACGCCCGGGAACTTGACGAAGGGGAAGACGGCCTCCTTCACGCTGAAGTAAGGCGGCGTCACCTCTTCGGTGATGCCCTGCGACGCCAGGCTCTGGCCGGCCATGCAGCGTGCCGCCACCTTGGCCAGCTGGATGCCCGTGGCCTTGCTGACGAAGGGCACCGTGCGCGAGGCGCGCGGGTTCACTTCCAGCACGTAGATGACGTCCTGGCCGTCCTTTTCCTGGATGGCGAACTGAACGTTCATCAGGCCGACCACGTTCAGGCCTTCGGCCATGGCGGCGGTCTGGCGCTTGAGCTCGTCGACCGTGGCCTTGCTCAGGTAGTAGGGCGGCAGCGAGCATGCAGAGTCGCCCGAATGCACGCCGGCCTGCTCGATGTGTTCCATCACGCCGCCGATGAAGACCTTGCCTTCGGGGTCGCGCAGGCAGTCCACGTCGCACTCGATGGCATCGTTCAGGAAGCGGTCCAGCAGCACCGGGGAATCGTTGCTGACCTTGACGGCCTCGCGCATGTAGCGCTCCAGGTCGCGCTGCTCATGCACGATCTCCATGGCACGGCCGCCCAGCACGTAGCTCGGGCGCACCACCAGCGGATAGCCCAGGGCAGCGGCCTTTTCCAGCGCTTCGGGCTCGGTACGGGCCGTGGCGTTGGGCGGCTGGCGCAGGCCCAGCTCATGAAGCAGCTTCTGGAAGCGCTCGCGGTCCTCAGCGGCGTCGATCATGTCGGGGCTGGTGCCGATGATCGGCACGCCCTCGGCCTCCAGGCCCAGCGCCAGCTTCAGCGGCGTCTGGCCGCCGTACTGCACGATCACGCCGACCGGCTTTTCCTTGTCCACGATCTCCAGCACGTCTTCCAGCGTCAACGGCTCGAAATAGAGGCGGTCGGACGTGTCGTAGTCGGTGGACACGGTCTCGGGGTTGCAGTTGACCATGATGGTTTCATAGCCGTCTTCGCGCATGGCGAGCGCGGCATGCACGCAGCAGTAGTCGAACTCGATGCCCTGGCCGATGCGGTTCGGGCCACCGCCCAGCACCATGATCTTCTTCTTGTCCGACGGGTCGGCCTCGCACTCGTCCTCGTAGGTCGAATACATGTAGGCGGTGTCGGTGGCGAACTCGGCGGCGCAGGTGTCCACGCGCTTGTAGACCGGACGCACGCTCAGGGCGCGGCGCGCTTCGCGCACGGCCTTTTCCTGCGTCTTGAGCAGCTTGGCTAGGCGGCGGTCGGAAAAGCCCTTCTTCTTCAGGCCGCGCAGCGTGTCGGCGGACAGACGGGCCAGGGCACCGTCGCCGTGCTGCGCAGCCAGTTGGTCGAGTTCGAGCTCGATCTTCACGATCTCCTCGATCTGCACCAGGAACCACTTGTCGATCTTGGTGAGGTCATAGACCTCATCGACCGACAGGCCCATGGCGAAGGCGTCGCCCACGTACCAGATGCGCTCGGGGCCGGGCTCGCCCAGTTCCTTTTCGAGCAGTTCGCGGTCCTGGGTCTTCTCGTTCATGCCGTCCACGCCCACTTCCAGGCCGCGCAGGGCTTTCTGGAAGGACTCCTGGAAGGTGCGGCCCATGGCCATGACTTCGCCGACCGACTTCATCTGCGTGGTCAGGCGGCTGTCGGCCGTGGGGAATTTCTCGAACGCGAAACGCGGGATCTTGGTGACCACGTAGTCGATCGAGGGCTCGAACGAGGCCGGCGTCGCGCCGCCCGTGATGTCGTTGCGCAGTTCGTCGAGCGTATAGCCCACGGCCAGCTTGGCTGCCACCTTGGCGATCGGGAAGCCCGTGGCCTTGGAAGCCAGGGCCGACGAACGCGACACGCGCGGGTTCATCTCGATGACGACCATGCGGCCGTCCTTCGGGTTGATGGAGAACTGTACGTTGGAGCCGCCGGTGTCCACGCCGATCTCGCGCAGCACGGCCAGCGAGGCGTTGCGCAGGATCTGGTATTCCTTGTCGGACAGGGTCTGCGCCGGGGCCACGGTGATGGAGTCGCCCGTGTGCACGCCCATCGGATCCAGGTTTTCGATGGAGCAGATGATGATGCAGTTGTCCGCCTTGTCGCGGACCACTTCCATCTCGTATTCCTTCCAGCCGAGCAGCGACTCTTCGATCAGCAGCTCGTTGGTGGGCGAGGCTTCCAGGCCACGCTTGCAGATGGTCTCGAACTCTTCCGGGTTGTAGGCGATGCCGCCACCCGTGCCGCCCAGCGTGAAGCTGGGGCGGATCACCGTGGGGAAGCCGACGTTCTTCTGCACGGCCCAGGCCTCGTCCATCGAATGGGCGATGCCGGAGCGCGCCGAGCCCAGGCCGATGCGGGTCATCGCGTCCTTGAACTTCAGGCGGTCCTCGGCCTTGTCGATGGCCTCGGGCGTGGCGCCGATCAGCTCGACCTTGTACTTGTGCAGCACACCGTTGCGCCACAGGTCGAGCGCGCAGTTCAGCGCGGTCTGGCCGCCCATGGTGGGCAGGATGGCGTCGGGCCGCTCCTTGGCGATGATCTTCTCGACCGTCTGCCAGGTGATGGGCTCGATGTAGGTGACGTCGGCCGTGGCCGGGTCCGTCATGATCGTCGCGGGATTGCTGTTGATCAGGATGACCTTGTAGCCCTCTTCGCGCAGCGCCTTGCAGGCCTGCACGCCAGAGTAGTCGAACTCGCAGGCCTGGCCGATGATGATCGGGCCGGCGCCGATGATGAGGATGGATTTGAGGTCTGTACGCTTAGGCATTCTTGGCCTCCGCCTTGTGCTTTTCCATGAGTGCCGTGAAGCGGTCGAACAAATAGCCGATGTCGTGCGGGCCGGGCGAGGCTTCCGGGTGGCCCTGGAAGCAGAACGCCGGGCGGTCGGTGCGGGCCAGGCCCTGCAGCGTGCCGTCGAACAGGCTGATATGCGTCGCGCGCAGATTGGCGGGCAGCGTCTTCTCGTCCACCGCGAAGCCGTGGTTCTGGCTGGTGATGCTGACGCGGCCGTTGTCCAGGTCCTTCACCGGATGGTTCGCGCCGTGGTGGCCGAACTTCATCTTGAAGGTCTTGGCGCCAGAGGCGAGTGCCAGGATCTGATGACCCAGGCAGATGCCGAAGGTGGGATAGCCCGCATCGACCAGTTCGCGCGTGGCGGCGATGGCGTAGTCGCAGGGCTCCGGGTCGCCAGGGCCGTTGGAGAGGAACACGCCGTCGGGCTGCAGGCGCTTGACCTCGGCAGCGGATGTCTTCGCCGGCACCACGGTGACCTTGCAGCCGCGCTCGGCCAGCATGCGCAGGATGTTCTTCTTCACGCCGTAATCGAAGGCGACCACATGGAAGCGCGGCTTGTCCTGCGTGCCGTAGCCCGTGCCCAGCAGCCATTCGGTCTGCGTCCACTCATAGGACTGCGGCGCGGAGACGACCTGGGCCAGATCCAGGCCGGCCATGGCGGGCGCGCCCTTGGCCGCGGCCAGTGCCTGGTCGATATGTGCCTGGGAGACGGCTTCGCCCGCAGCCAGGCCCACGATGGCGCCGTTCTGCGCGCCCTTGGTGCGCAGCAGGCGGGTGAGCTTGCGGGTGTCGATGTTGGCGATCGCCACGGTCTTCTCGCGCACCAGATACTGCGAAAGCGTTTCGGTGCTGCGGAAGTTGCTGGCGACGAGCGGCAGGTCCTTGATGATGAGCCCTGCGGCGTGGACCTTGTCGGCCTCGATGTCCTCGGCGTTGACGCCATAGTTGCCGATGTGCGGATACGTCAGCGTGACGATCTGCTGGCAATAGCTGGGGTCGGTGAGGATTTCCTGGTAGCCGGTGAGCGAGGTGTTGAACACCACTTCGCCGACGGTGGTGCCGGTGGCACCGATCGAGTTGCCGATAAAGACCGTGCCGTCTGCGAGCGCCAGGATGGCGGGCGGGAAGGATCCCTTGAGAGACAAAAGCACTGGGTTCTCCGGATGGTTACGGGTCGCCCGGGAGCCCGCGGGAAGACATGTCTTCCTGAGGACTGCTGCTTGTTGAGAAATTGCTTTGGGTGCGGCCGGGCGACTTTTTTGCGGGAAAGCCTCCAATTGTAGCCTGAGAGGCCATGCCCGGCGATTTGCCGCATGCAGGACAACAGGGTTTACCCGCAAACCCATTCCACACAGCCCGGCCGCAGTGGCCCCAGGCCCGGACCCGGAAAAGAAAAAAGCCGCAGTCCGGAGACTGCGGCTTTTCTTGTAATGGTCGGCGTGGCGGGATTCGAACTCGCGACCCCTTGCACCCCATGCAAGTGCGCTACCAGGCTGCGCTACACGCCGACAAGACTCAAATTATATAGTGAATTTCAGCCCCAAATGAGAAGTTCACGAATTTCGTTCAATTCTTTGCGCATGGTCCGAGCATCCAGTACGACCGGGGGCCTGATGGCCACCGGGGGCGCAGCACCACCGGCATCGGGCACGGCATCCTCGATGAGCTGCGCCTCCAGCGCTTCATGGCCATCCGGATCGTCCTGCAGCCGGTTGCGCGCGCCGCTGATGGTAAAGCCCTGGTCGTAGAGCAGATCGCGGATGCGCCGGATCATGAGCACCTCGTGGTGCTGGTAGTAGCGCCGGTTGCCCCGCCGCTTCATGGGACGCAGCTGCGTGAACTCCTGCTCCCAGTAGCGCAGCACATGGGGCTTGACCCCGCACAGCTCCGCCACTTCTCCGATGGTGAAGTAGCGCTTGGCGGGAATGGAGGGCAGCGTGGTAGTCATGGGACTTCGCGAACAGGACCGGTCAGCCGGCAAGCGTACCGCAGGGCCTGCGGGTGTGCCACCCTGAAACCCGGAAGATTCCGCAGCGCCGACTCCTCATCTTCACGCAGCGGGAACGGCGCCCTGAATCTGCTCCTTGAGCTTGCTGCTGGCATGGAAGGTGACGACGCGGCGCGCCTCGATGGGAATCGACTCCCCCGTCCGCGGATTGCGCCCCGGGCGGGGCGCCTTGGTGCGGATCTGGAAATTGCCGAAGCCCGAGAGCTTCACGTCATCGCCCTCGACCAGGCTTTGCGAGATCAGGTCGAAAAACGCATCGACCATGTCCTTGGACTCGCGCTTGTTCAGGCCGATGTGATCGAACAGCAGATCGGCCAGCTGAGCCTTGGTCAGCGCAGGCGTCTCCAGGCTTTCCACCGCGAATTCCATGGTGCCTCCTTCGTCTTTCAGCATGGCCTTCACCGCAGCCGCGCGCCAGTACGGCTCGACAGTTCCTGCAGCGCAGCCTGCACTGCGCCGTCGATCTCGGCATCGGTCAGCGTGGCCTCGTCACTGCCCAGGGTCAGGCGCACGGCCAAGCTCTTCTCGCCCGCCGCCAGCGCGCCGCTGGCAGCCACCTCCCCTTCGCGCAGCGGCTTGGGACGGAATACGTCGAACAGCACGGCAGAGCGCAGCAAGCCCTTGGGAGCTGCGGCCTCGATCGCAGCCATCACCTCGGCATGCGTCACGCGCTCGGCAACGACCACGGCGATATCGCGCTCGACCGTCTGGTGCTTGGCCACGGGCGCGAACACCGGCACCCGGCGGCGCAGCACCGCATCCAGTTCGAGCTCGAACAGCACGGGCGCCTGCGGCAGACCCCAGGACTGGCGCCATTGCGGATGCAGCTCGCCCACATGGCCGATGCACTCGCCGTCCAGCACCACGCGCGCGCAGCGGCCCGGGTGCATGGCCGGGTGGTCACCGGGCTCGAAGCTCGCGTCCAGGGGCGCCAGCAGCGATTCGACGTCGCCCTTGATGTCGAAGAAATCGACCGCCTTTTCCTTGCTGCCCCACTGCAGCATGTCGCCCGCGCCATAGGCCAGGCCGGCCACGCGCATCGGCTGATGCACGCCGGCCACCGTGGTGTCCGAATCGACGACGGAAGCATCACGCAGGAAGACTCGGCCCAGCTCGAACACGCGCACGCGCGCGGCCTTGCGGTCGAGATTGAACTTGAGCACCTGCAGCAGCGAACCCAGCAGGGTCGAACGCATGACGCTCAGTTGGCTCGCAATGGGGTTGAGCAACTGGATGGGCTGCGCATTGCCCGCCAGATCGCGCTCCCAGGCGGCTTCCACGAAGCTGAAGTTGATGGTTTCCTGGTAGCCGAGGCCCGCCAGCTCGCGGCGCACGGCGAAAGGGCCGCGGCGCGATTCGGCGCGCAGCTTGGGAGTGATGGGCGCGATCGGAGGCGTGGTGGGCAGGTGCTCGTAGCCCACCATGCGCGCCACCTCTTCGATGAGGTCTTCCTCGATGTTCAGGTCGAAGCGGTACGAGGGCGGCACCACGTGCAGCACGCCCTCCTGCGCCCGCACGGGCAGGCCCAGCCGCTTGAGCGCGTCTTCGCACTGGCCCTGCGTCAGGGGCATGCCTATGACCTTGGCCGCGCGCGACACGCGCAGCGACACCGAGCGGGCTTCGGGCATTCGGACCTGCTGGTCGTCCACGGGGCCGCAGACGGTCTCGGGCGTGCCGCAGATCTGCAGGATGAGCTTGGTGATGCGCTCGATGTGCTCCACCGTACCTTCCGGATCGACGCCGCGCTCAAAGCGGTGCCCGGCATCGGTCGAGAAGTTGTAGCGGCGCGAACGCCCCGCCACCGACTTGGGCCACCAGAAGGCCGCTTCGACATAGATGTTGCGCGTGTCGTCCGACACCGCCGTCGCATCGCCGCCCATGATGCCGGCGAGCGATTCCACGGCCTGGCCGTCGGCGATGACGCCCACGCCGCCGTCGAGCGCGACAGTATTGCCGTTCAGCAGCTTGAGCTGCTCGCCTTCGCGCGCCCAGCGCACGTCCAGGGCGCCGTGGATCTTGTCCAGGTCGAAGATGTGCGAAGGACGGCCCAGCTCGAACATCACGTAGTTGGAAATGTCCACCAATGGCGACACGCTGCGCTGGCCGCAGCGGGCCAGGCGGTCCACCATCCACGCGGGGGTGGCGACGCGCGTATTCACGTTGCGCACGATGCGGCCCGAGAAACGGCCGCACAGGTCCGGAGCGGAAATCTTCACCGGCAGGCGCTCGTCCAGCGCGGCGGACACGGCCGGAAATTGCGGCGAGCACAGAGGCGCGCCGGTCAGGGCGGAGAGCTCGCGGGCAATGCCATGCACGCTCAGTGCATGGGCCAGGTTGGGCGTGAGCTTCAGGGTGAACAGGGTGTCGTCCAGATTCAGCTGCTCGCGGATGTCGCGGCCGACCACGGCATCGGCCGACAGCTCCAGCAGGCCGTCCTGCTCTTCGGAGAGCTGCAGCTCGCGCGCGGAGCACAGCATGCCGTGGCTTTCCACACCGCGCAGCTTGCCCAGCTTGATCTGGAACGGCTTGCCATCGGCGCCGGGCGGCAACTGCGCACCCACCAGGGCGCACGGCACCTTGATGCCCACGCGGGCGTTCGGCGCGCCGCACACGATGTTCAGCAGCGCCTCCTGGCCCACATCCACCTGGCAGACGCGCAGGCGGTCGGCGTTCGGATGCTGCACGGCCTCCTTGATCTCGCCCACCACGATCTTGCTGAAGGCAGGAGCCACGGGGCGGAGCTCCTCCACCTCCAGGCCGGCCATGGTCAGGGTCTCCGCCAGCTCGGCGGTGGTCAGCGGCGGATTGCAGAACTCGCGCAGCCAGGATTCTGGAAATTGCATTTTCGGATTCTCGTGATTCGGTCTTTGAGGGGCGCCGGCCGCGGAGCAGCGGACGCCACGGCCCGCTGGGCCGCGTCTTCTTGCTCGTTCTTACTGGAACTGCGACAGGAAGCGGATGTCGCCGTCGAAGAAAAGACGCAGGTCATTGACCCCGTAGCGCAGCATCGTCAGCCGGTCAGGGCCCATGCCGAAGGCGAAGCCGATGTAGGTCTCCGGATCGAGCCCCATGTTGCGCACGACGTTCGGATGCACCTGCCCGGAGCCCGCGACTTCGAGCCAGCGGCCGGCCAGCGGGCCGGTCTGGAACTGGATGTCGATCTCCGCGCTGGGCTCGGTGAAGGGAAAGAAGCTGGGACGGAAGCGCAGCACCAGATCGTCGCTCTCGAAGAAGGTGCGGCAGAAATCGGTGAACACAACCTTCAGGTCCTTGAAGCTCACGTTCTCGCCGATCCAGAGGCCTTCGCACTGGTGGAACATGGGCGAGTGGGTGGCGTCGCTGTCCACGCGGTAGGTACGGCCGGGCGCGATCACGCGGATCTCGGGCATGCCCTGACCGGCGTCGATGCGAGCGCGGTGGCGCTTGACGTGCTGGACGGCATGGCGCACCTGCATCGGGCTGGTGTGGGTGCGCAGCAGATGGGGGGCGGCTTCGGTGCCACCCTCCACGTAGAAGGTGTCGTGCATGGAACGCGCAGGGTGGTCCTGCGGTGTGTTCAGCGCGGTGAAGTTGAACCAGTCGGTCTCGATCTCGGGGCCTTCGGCCACATCGAAACCCATGGAGCCGAAGATCTGCTCGATCCGCTCCAGCGTGAGGGTGACCGGGTGCAGGCCGCCCTGCCCACGGCGCCGGCCGGGCAGCGAAACGTCCAGCGCTTCGGCCTTGAGCTGCGCCTGCAGTTCCGCATCGGCCAGCGCCTGGCGGCGTTCGGTCAAGGCCGCTTCCACGGCCTGCTTGGCCAGATTGATCGCAGCGCCGCGCGACTTCTTTTCCTCGACCGACAACTGCGCCATGCCCTTCATCAGCTCGGTCAGACGACCGGACTTGCCCAGGAACTGCGCCTTGGCATTTTCCAGATCAGCGGGGGTTGCGGTTTGCGCGAACAGTTGCCGTGCGCTCTCGACCAGGGAATCCAGCTCGTTCATATCGACTCGTGAAAATGAACAAGGGCTAGTGCCTTTTCAAGCTCTAGCCCTTGTTGTTACTGCGCAGAGCACTACCTAAAAGATAGCACCCAAGCGTGAAATCAAGCAGCAGCCAGCTTGGCCTTGACCTGTTCCACGATGCTGCCGAAGGCAGCCTTGTCATGCACCGCGAGGTCGGCCAGCATCTTGCGGTCGATCTCGATGGAAGCCTTCTTCAGGCCGTTCGTGAACTGGCTGTAGGTCAGGCCCAGTTCGCGCGAAGCGGCGTTGATACGGGCGATCCACAGTTGGCGGAACACGCGCTTCTTGTTGCGGCGGTCACGGTAGGCATATTGCCCGGCCTTCATCACCGCCTGCTTGGCGATGCGGAAGACATTACCGCGGCGACCACGGAAACCCTTGGCGAGGGCTAGAACTTTCTTGTGACGGGCACGGGCCGTTACACCACGTTTGACGCGAGGCATGTGAGTACTCCTTGTTCGTCAGTTATTACAGGCCGGCGCTCGGCAGCATCTGTGCAATGGAGCCCATGTTGGTCTCATGCACGTTCACTGCACCACGCAGATGGCGCTTGTTCTTGGTGGTCTTCTTGGTCAAGATGTGACGCTTGAAGGCTTGACCGCGCTTGACGGTGCCACCGGGACGAACGCGGAAACGCTTTTTCGCGCTGCTCTTGGTCTTCATTTTGGGCATGTGAATGCTCCTTTTCTTTGTGCTCGCGAGGCGTTCGCGAACCGATTCGCGAACTTGTTGGCCCCGAGCCACTTTTAAGCAGCCGCATTGCTGCGCTGCGCGACGGCATGCATTGCATGCCATCTGTTGCGGCACGGGGCCTTGCAGCCCCGCACCGCACATTCAAAATCCCAACCGAGGCCGGCCTTTCGGCCAACCCCTTTTGCTTCAGGCCGCCGGAGCGGCCGTGCCAGCCGCTTCGCCCGCAGGCTTGCTGGCAGCCGCCGGCTTCTTGCGGCCCGGCGCGATCATCATGATCATCTGGCGGCCTTCGAGCTTGGGAAACTGCTCGACGATGATCGAGTCGCCCAGGTCGTCACGGATGCGGTTGAGCAAGGCAAGGCCCAGTTCCTGGTGGGTGATCTCGCGACCACGGAACCGCAGGGTGATCTTGCACTTGTCTCCATCCGCCAGGAAGCGGCGGATATTGCGCATCTTGATGTTGTAGTCGCCGTCATCGGTACCGGGACGGAACTTCACTTCCTTGATTTCGATGACCGTCTGCTTGGCCTTGGCTTCCGCCGCGCGCTTTTGTTCAAGATACTTGAACTTGCCATAGTCCATCAGGCGGCACACGGGAGGGCTGGCCGTGGCGGCGATCTCCACCAGGTCCACATCCAGTTCGCCCGCCATGCGGAGGGCTTCCATCAGACTCACCACGCCTAGAGGCTCGTTATCCGGACCCGAGAGGCGGACCTCAGGGGCCATGATTTCCCGGTTCAGGCGGTGCTTGCGCTCTTCGCGGTGACGACGATCACGAAATTCAGTAGCGATGACTATTTTCCTTCAATCAAGATGCTACAAAAATAGTAGCTAATGCCGCCCTGCCCACGCGAGCTAAAGCATGTTTTCAACCAAATCAGGCTTTAGAGGCGATGTCCTCGGCGATGAGCGCAACGAACGCTTCGAGGGACATCACACCGAGGTCTCGATTGCCTCGGGCGCGCACTGCGACGGCGCCGGCCGCCTTTTCCTTCTCGCCAGCGACGAGGATGTAGGGCAGCTTTTGCAACGAATGCTCCCGTATTTTATACGTGATCTTTTCGTTACGCAGGTCGGTGACGACTCTAAGGCTTTGATGCGGCAAAGCTTTTTGCAATTTTGCGGCGATTTCGCGACAGTATTCGTCCTGCGCGCCCGTGATGTTGAGCACGGCGACCTGCACCGGAGCCAGCCAGGTCGGCAAGGCACCCGCATGCTGCTCGATCAGGATGCCGATGAAGCGCTCCAGGCTGCCGACGATGGCTCGGTGCAGCACGATGGGCGTGTGCCGGGCGCCATCTTCGCCCACGTACTCGGCGCCCAGGCGCGCAGGCATCGACGGATCGACCTGGATGGTGCCGCACTGCCAATGGCGACCGATGGCGTCGCGCAGCGTGTATTCGAGTTTGGGGCCGTAGAAGGCGCCGTCGCCCACGGCGATCTGGTATTCGCAGCCCGAGGCCTTCAGGCTCTCGATCAGCGCGTGCTCCGCACGGTCCCAGCTCTCTTCGGAGCCGATGCGCTTTTCCGGCCGCGTGGCCACCTTGTAGATGATGTCGGTGAAGCCGAAGTCCTTGTAGACCTTCTGCAGCAAAGCCGTGAAGTTGATGCACTCCTGCTGGATCTGGTCTTCGGTGCAGAAGATGTGGCCGTCGTCCTGCGTGAAGGCCCGCACGCGCATGATGCCGTGCAGCCCGCCCGTGGGTTCGTTGCGGTGGCACTGGCCGAACTCGCCGAAGCGCAGCGGCAGATCGCGGTAGCTCTTGACGCCCTGGTTGAAGATCAGGATGTGGCCGGGACAGTTCATCGGCTTGAGCGCGTAGTCGTGCTTCTCGCTCTCCGTCGTGAACATGTTCTCGCGGTACTTGTCCCAGTGGCCGGTCTTTTCCCAGAGCTGTTTGTCCAGGATCTGCGGCCCCTTCACTTCCTGGTAGCCGTTGTCGCGATAGACCTGGCGCATGTACTGCTCCACGCCCTGCCACACCGTCCAGCCTTTGGGATGCCAGAACACCGTGCCGGGGGAATGCTCGTCGATGTGGAACAGATCCAGTTCGCGACCGAGCTTGCGGTGGTCGCGCTTCTCGGCTTCCTCGATACGCTGGATGTAGGCGTCCAGATCCTTCTTGTCGGCCCAGGCCGTTCCGTAGATGCGCTGCAGCTGTTCGTTCTTGGCATCGCCGCGCCAGTAGGCGCCCGACACGCGCGTGAGCTTGAACGCCTTCAGGAAGCGCGTGTTCGGCACGTGGGGACCACGGCACATGTCCACGTATTCCTGGTGGTAGTAGAGACCCATGGCGGTTTCGTCCGGCATGTCCTCGATCAGGCGCAGCTTGTATTCCTCGCCGCGCGATCGGAAGACCTCGATCACCTCGGCACGCGGCGTCATCTTCTTGATGACGTCGTAGTCCTGGGCGATCAGTTCCTTCATGCGCTTTTCTATGGCGGCGATGTCATCGGGCGTGAAGGGGCGCTCGAAGGCGATGTCGTAGTAGAAGCCCTCCTCGATCACCGGCCCGATCACCATCCGGGCCGTGGGATAGAGCTGCTTGACCGCATGGCCCACCAGGTGGGCGCAGGAGTGGCGGATGATCTCCACGCCTTCCTGGTCGCGCGGGGTGATGATCTGCAGGCGCGCGTCGCGCTCGATGAGGTCGCAGGCATCCACCAGCCGGCCGTCCACCTTGCCGGCCACCGTGATCTTGGCCAGGCCGGGGCCGATGGAGCGTGCCACATCGGCCACCGAGACGGGGCCTGGGAATTCGCGCTGGGAGTTGTCGGGAAGCGTGATCTGAATCATGGGATGAGTCCTGTGGGTCAATCGATCGAATGCATGAAATGCCCGCGCAGCGCCCAAAAAAACAAAAGCGCGGAACGGTGTCCGCGCTTTTGGAGAGAGTGTGCAAATCAGGTGTGCAGGCGCGAACGTCCAGCCTCTAGCGGCCGGTGGACTTCTCCGAAGTAGTTCGCGGTGTCATAACCAGATTGCCTTTCTCGCCCTTGTTGGTGGAAGTAGCCGGCGATTTTACCCCCGACGCCTGGCATCGGGCCGCGAAGCAGCCGGGCGCGGGCACGCGGCAACGAAAAAGCCCGGCTGGCAAGCCAACCGGGCTGGGACCGCAGAGGGCAGCCCGGGCCTGCGGGCCCGGGTTCAAGCTCGACGGATCAGTGGAACTGCTCTTCCTCGGTGGAACCCGTCAGCGCCTTCACGCTGGAGGTGCCGCCCTGGATCACGGTGGTGACGTCGTCGAAATAGCCCGCGCCCACTTCCTGCTGGTGGGAAACGAAGGTGTAGCCCTTTTCGCGCGCTGCGAATTCGGGTTCCTGCACCTGCTCCACATAGTGCTTCATGCCTTCGCCGCGCGCATAGGCATGGGCGAACTGGAAGGTGTTGTACCAGTTGATGTGGATGCCGGCCAGCGTGATGAACTGGTACTTGTAGCCCAGCGCGGACAGCTCTTCCTGGAACGAGGCGATCTGCTTGTCGTTGAGGTTCTTCTTCCAGTTGAAGGAAGGCGAGCAGTTATACGACAGCAGCTTGCCCGGGCAGGCGGCATGCACGGCCTGTGCGAACTCGCGGGCGAAGCCGATATCGGGCACGCCGGTTTCGCACCACACCAGATCGGCATAGGGTGCATAGGCGACGCCACGGCTGATGGCCTGCTCCAGGCCGTTCTTCACGCGGTAGAAGCCTTCCTGCGTGCGCTCGCCCGTCAGGAACGGCTTGTCGTTGGCGTCATGGTCGGAGGTGATCAGGTTGGCGGCCTCGGCATCGGTGCGCGCCAGGATGATGGTGGGCACGCCCATGGTGTCGGCGGCGAAGCGGGCGGCCAGCAGCTTTTCGATGGCTTCCTGGGTGGGCACCAGCACCTTGCCGCCCATGTGGCCGCACTTCTTCACGGCAGCCAGCTGGTCTTCGAAGTGGACGCCAGCAGCGCCCGCGGCGATCATGTTCTTCATCAGTTCGAAAGCGTTCAGCACGCCGCCGAAGCCGGCTTCGGCGTCAGCCACGATGGGCAGGAAGTAGTCGATGAATTCCTGGTCGCCCGGATTGATGCCCCGGCTCCACTGGATCTCGTCGGCACGCTTGAAGGTGTTGTTGATGCGGCGGACCATGGTGGGCACCGAGTCGTAGGCATAGAGCGACTGGTCGGGATACATGGTTTCCGAGGTGTTGCCGTCGGCCGCCACCTGCCAGCCAGAGAGGTACACCGCTTCCAGGCCGGCCTTGGCCTGCTGCATCGCCTGGCCCGCGGAAATGGCGCCGAAGGCGTTCACGTAGCCCTTCTTGGCACTGCCGTTGACCTTGTCCCAGAGCTTTTCCGCACCGCGCTGAGCCAGCGTGTACTGCGGCTGCAGGCTGCCGCGCAGGCGCACCACGTCGGCGGCCGAGTAGTTGCGCTTGACACCCTTCCAGCGCGGGTTTTGCGCCCAGTCGAGCTCGAGGGCGGCGATCTGTTGTTCACGGCTCAGTTGGGCATTCAGCGATTGCGGCATGGTTCACTCCTGTTGAGGTCTTGGGATCATCGGGCGGGGCTGCCCTTGGGAACTACTTTAAGTCTTCTATAAGACCCATGCAAGCTCTTATGTCTTATATAAGAGATAAATTTTTCTCTTTAATATCAATGACATACGACGCCAATTTCTCCATGCGGCAAGAGATTTCTCATATCGAGAAATTTTTGTGCAGTGCGGCATTTTTGCATGCCACATCATGAAAGGCCATGACTGCATGATGAAAGGCAGGCCTTTCAGCTCTAGTCCTACACCGGCGGCATGACCTGGAACCAGTCGCCGTGCGGCAGCCGCGCCTCGGGCAGCGCATAGCGCGGATGGATCTCGTACATGAAGCAGGCCAGCGGCCGGCCGGCCAGCTCGACCACGACATCGCGTTTGGCGTACTCGTCCGCATCCGCGGGCGGTGCGTCGGGATCCAGCCCCTCGATGAGGTCCAGTTGCCTTTCCAGCAGGGGCGTGACCGCATAGACCTCGCCGACGACCGGCCGATCCTGCTCCGCACTTCCGTCCAGGCGCATCCCCGGGTAAGGCCCGAGGCCGTACAGCGCGCCGCGCAGCACGGCAGCACCCACCCACACAGGCGCGGGTTGCAGCCGGGTGATGTCGTTACTGCCGCCGCGCCGCAGGGTTCCATAAACGAAGACGTGGCGCGGCGGTGCGCTTTCGGGAGGCAATGGGTGGTGCATGATGCAGGGGCTCAAAAAAATCCTTCGCCCGCAGTCTAGTGAATCCCCCTCGCCGCCCCGTCGCCTATCTGTGCCTGGCCCTCAGCATGTCGCTGGTCGGCAGCTACGTGGCCCTGTCCAAGCCCCTGGCGGCCACCTTCCCCGTCTTTCTGCTGGCCTGGATGCGCTTCGGCATCGGTGGCGTCGCCATGCTGCACTGGCTGAAGAAGCCTGCCGGCGAACCGCCGCTGGACCGCCGCACGATGGCCCTGCTGTTCCTGCAGTCGCTGCTGGGCAACTTCCTGTTCACGGTATGCATGATCTATGGGGTCAGCATGACCAGCGCGACCTCGGCGGGAGTCATCATGGCCTCGATACCGGCGGCGGTAGCGGTAATGAGCTGGCTGTTCTTGCGCGAGCAGGTGGCACCGCGCACCTGGTTCTCGGTGGTGCTGGCGGTGGTCGGCATATTGCTCTTCGCGCTCTCGAAGACGGAGCACCATGCGCCGGCGAGTGCAGCGCAGGCGGCCTCCGGCATGGCCGACTCCGCCTGGCTGGGCTATTTGCTCCTGCTGGCTGCATCCATCTGCGAGGCGGCGTATTCGGTGATCGGCAAGAAGCTGACCGGCACGCTGGGGCCCAAGCGCATCACCTCGCTCATCAATCTGTGGGGCTTCGTGCTGGCGACGCCCCTGGGCCTCCATGCCGCCCGGGGGTTCGACTTCGCAGCCGTGGAGGCCGGCACCTGGCTGCTGCTGCTCTTCTACGCCTTGGCCGCCTGCGTCTGGACGGTGTGGCTCTGGATGACCGGGCTCAAGGCGGTACCGGCCGCCCAGGGAGGCATCTTCACGGTGCTGCTGCCGGTCAGCGCCGCCCTGATGGGCGTGCTGGCGCTGGGCGAGCGCTTCACCGGCATGCAGGTGCTGGCCTTCTGCATCGCCCTGGCCAGCGTGGTGCTGGCGACCTTGCCGTCGCGCGCTGCGCGATCCGCGCCTGAGGACTTGCGAAGCTGAAGACCCGGCGCGCCCAGCCCCGGGGTAGCCATGCCGTCCTTCGGACTGCAACGCAACAACTGGAGGCAAAAAATCACTTTCGTCCCTTGGAAACGCGATTTTTTGCCATTAGCATCTCCGGGCCAGTGGAGAAGCAGGTTTTCGCTGGTCCCGTATTTCACTTCCAACAAGGAAAACCCAACATGGCAACTGCAAAAAAAGCGCCCGCCTCCGAGGCCAAGGCCGCAGCTCCCGCTAAGAAGCGCACCCCGAACGCCGCCTTCATGAAGGCCCTGACCCCCAGCCCCGCCCTGGCTGCCGTGGTCGGCTCGGCTCCGCTGCCGCGCACCGAAATCATCAGCAAGCTGTGGGTCTACATCAAGGCGAACAATCTGCAGGATGCATCCAACAAGCGCATGATCAACGCCGACGCCAAGCTCAAGGAAGTCTTCGGCAAGCCCCAGGTCTCGATGTTCGAGATGGCCGGCCTGATCGGCAAGCACGTCAAGTGATGAAGCGTTCCGCATAGCGCGGCACACACAGGAAACCGGCCGCCGCGCCGGTTTTTTTTCGTGCCGCCCATGCCCGGCTGCGACGAAGTTTCCCCCATCGGCACAATAGAAATTACAAATGCGATGAATTCGCATTTATAATCGGCGCATCTTCAACAGCCAGCCAACACTGCCTGCCCCATGATCGTCTGTGTCTGCCACCGGGTATCGGACCGCGAAATTGCACGCCATGCGCACGCCGGCATGAGCTTCGACGAAATCCAGTTCGAGCTGGGCGTCGCCACGCAATGCGGCCGCTGCGAAGACTGCGCCCGTGCCGTGGTGGAGCGGTGCAGCGTATCGCACCCCATGGCTGCGCTGCACAAGGAGACGCCCACGCAGACGATCCAGCTCGCCACATCCATTCTGGAGAGCAAAGCATGGAACTCCTCTCGACACTCGCTGGCAGCCTGATTCTCATGGTCGGTTCGGTCTGGTGGATTCTCCGTAAGTAATATTCAACCTGCCGTTCAGGCCGTCCGCGCCAGCTTGGGGCCCAGGCTGGCCGCTTCTCATTCCTCTATGTCCCAGTTCGATAGATACGGTTCCTCCGGGGGCTTGAGCCGCAATGCCGTCATCGCCGGTTCGGTGGTGTTGCTGCACGTGGCAGGGCTCTGGGCGCTGCAGTCCGGCCTGCTGCGCCGCACGGCGGAAGTGATCATTCCGGCCGAAGTGCTGAGCGAATTCGTCACGCCGCCCGCGCCGCCCCGCCCCCCGGCACCTCCGCCGCCCAAGCCCGCTCCACCGCCGCCCAAGCCAGCCCCCCGCACACCTGCGCCCCGCCCCGCCCCGATGCCCGTGGCCAAGGCCGATCCGACGCCGGCCCCCAACGCGCCGGCCGGGGTCGTGGAGCCGCAGCCGCCGGCGCCGCCCATCCAGGCGCCCGTGGCACCGCCGGCCCCGGCGCCCGCACCGCCAGCGCCACCGGCTCCGCCCAAGATCGATCTGCCTTCCAGCGATGCGGCCTACCTGAACAATCCCAAGCCGACCTATCCGGCGATCAGCAAGCGACTGGGCGAGCAGGGCAAGGTGGTGCTGCGCGTACTGATAGGCACCGACGGCCTGCCGCAGAAGGTCGAGATCAGCAAGTCCAGCGGCTTCGACCGGCTGGACCGGCTCGCACAGGAAACCGTGATGCGTTGGCGCTTCGTGCCCGGCAAGCGCAACGGCGTGCCCGAAACCATGTGGAACCTGGTCCCGATCAATTTCGTTCTCGAATAAACCCAACCCATCAGTCATTCAGGAGTTTTCATGGAATCGCATTTCGGCATCGCCAACGTCTGGATCCAGGGCGACTTCGTCACGCGTGCCGTGGCGGTGTTGCTGCTGGGCATGTCGCTGGCCTCGTGGATCGTCATCCTCATCAAGGCGCTGGACATCATCAAGTTCAAGAAGCATGCGCGCGCCGCACGCGACTTCTGGCACAGCGAGGACTTCGCCGCCGGCATGGACAAGCTGGGCGACGACCCTGCCAATCCCTTCCGCCACCTGGCACTGGAAGGCAGGGAAGCCACGGCCCACCACCGCAACACCAAGGCCCATCTGCACGACAGCCTGGACGTGAGCGACTGGGTCACCCGCAGCCTGCGCAACTGCATCGACGAATTCACCGCCAGCCTGCAATCGGGCCTCGCCATCCTGGCGTCTGTGGGTTCCACGGCCCCGTTCATCGGGCTCTTCGGCACGGTATGGGGCATCTATCACGCGCTGGTGGCCATCGGCACCTCGGGCCAATCCACCATCGACAAGGTGGCCGGCCCCATCGGCGAAGCGCTCATCATGACCGCGCTGGGCCTGGCAGTGGCCATCCCCGCGGTGCTGGGCTACAACGCGCTGGTACGCGGCAACAAGTCGATCCTGAACGCGCTCAACAGCTTCGCGCACGATCTGCACGCCTACTTCGTGACCGGCGCCCGCGTGAGCGCGCCCGGCGAGCAGGCCAAGGTGCTGCCGATCAAGAAGGGTTGATGCGCCATGGCTTTCGGAACGCAAGACGACTCCGATGAGGTGATGAACGAGATCAACATGACGCCCCTGGTGGACGTCATGCTGGTGCTGCTCATCATCTTCATCATCACCGTGCCGGTCATGAAGCATGCGGTGCCGGTGGACCTGCCCCGCGCCTCGAACCAGCGCGAGGACATCAAGCCGGAAACCATCCGCCTGTCCATCACGGCCGACGGCAAATACCACTGGAACGAGAGCGACATCTCTGACGACGAGCTGGAGCCGCGCCTGAAGGCCGAAGCCGCCAAGGACCCGCAGCCCGACCTGCACATCCGCGGCGACAAGGACGTGCGTTACGAACGCGTTGCGCAGGCCATGTCGGCCGCCCAGCGCGCAGGCGTGCGCAAGATCGGCTTTGTGACCGACCCCAAGCCATGACGGGCTGACACCGCCTCTCAGCACCTCCTTGACGCCGATGCCAGGCCGCCCGCCTGCATCGGCGTTGCTTCATCCGGTGCCCGCGCAGAGGGCCGGACATCACTTTTTACGTTTTCGATAGCGGCTTTGCTTGACGATCAATTGAGAATGGTTATCATTAAATCAATCGCAACGCAAAGAGGATCTCTCATGCAAGCCACTCTGACCGCCCCTTCCGCAGCCGCATTCTTCAGCAGCCAGTCCTTCGACGGCCGCAGCGCCGGCTCTTCAGCCGCATCCCGCCCGGCCACCGCCGAAGATGCCGCCTTGGGACACGCGGTGGACAGCAGCACCCTGCTGCAAGGCCAGAAGGCGGTGAGCATCAGCCACAACGGCTCGGTCTATCGCCTGCAGGCGACCAAGCTGGGCAAGCTCATCCTGACCAAGTAAGTCAGGCTGCAACGCAACGGTTTCATCGTGGGGCGACTCCGGAAAACCGCCGCCCGCGGCGGATCCCAAGGGTCGTATTGGCCAGCCAACGGGCTCACGCCCGCGTAGCCAGGCGCTTTTTTGTCACCGTCGGCAATCGCCCCAGCACCTCGGACCCTGTCCAGATGCCCCAGAAAAAACCGGCCGTGAAGGCCGGTTTTGCTTTCGAGAGAGATCGGAAGCCCGCTCCGTGGAAAAACGGGGCGGAGCCTCGACTTACAGGCCGATGGCGGCGATGCCGGCACGCGCGATCTGAGCGTCTTCGTTCGACTTCACGCCGCTCACGCCCACGGCGCCCAGGCATTGGCCGTCCTTGATGATCGGCACGCCGCCTTCCAGCAGGCCATCGACGCCCGGGGCGGTCAGGAAGGCCGTACGGCCGCCGTTGATGATGTCTTCATAGATCTTGGTCTCGCGGCGGCCCAGGGCTGCGGCGCGGGCCTTGGCCGGGCCGATCTGCGACGACAGGGCTGCGGCTCCGTCCAGGCGCTGCAGCCAGAGCAGATGACCGCCGTCGTCCACGATGGCGATGGTCACGGCCCATTGGTTTTTCAGGGCTTCCGTTTCGGCAGCGGCGGCGATCTTCTTGACGTCGGAGAGTTCGAGTTCGTGCTTGGTCTTCATGGTGTGGCTCTCAAGGGAGATGGACGAAAAAAGGCCCGGAACGATCCAGGCGCGGCCCGCAAGCATAGCCGCGGCCCCAGGGCCCGCCCGCTCCAGCCAGGGCAAAAGATTGCATCCCAAAAGTACGGGATGGCAGGTACGCCGGAAACTACGGGATGGAACGCGGGTATTGCAGTGGCCACCAATGCCCCCACCTAGAATTTGTCCACCTGCACCAGTTGCAGACACCACAGGGAGAAACGCATATGAATACCGAAGTCACCACCTACAGCTCCGCGGGCTACGGCATTTCGCAGGAGCAGCGCAACAAGGTCATGCGCAATACCTACTGGCTGCTGGCGCTGAGCCTGCTGCCCACGGTGCTGGGCGCCTGGGTGGGCGTTGCCACCGGCATCACGCAGGCACTGCATGGCGGTATCGGCATGCTGGTGTTCCTGGGCGGCGCGTTCGGCTTCATGTTCGCCATCGAGAAGACCAAGAATTCCGGTGCAGGCGTGCCGGTGCTGCTGGCCTTCACCTTCTTCATGGGCCTGATGCTCTCGCGCCTGATCGGCGTGATCCTGGGCTTTTCCAACGGCGCCCAGCTCATCATGACCGCCTTCGCCGGCACGGCAGGCGTGTTCTTCGTGATGGCGAGCCTGGCCAGCGTCATCAAGCGCGACCTGTCCAGCATGGGCAAGTGGCTGTTCGTCGGTGCGCTGGTGCTGATGGTGGGCTCGGTCATCAACATGTTCGTGGGCTCGTCGGCCGGCATGATGGCGATCTCGGTCGCCGCCATCGGCATCTTCAGCGCCTACATGCTGTATGACCTCAAGCAGATCCTGGACGGCGGCGAGACCAACTACATCAGCGCCACGCTGGCCCTTTATCTGGATCTGTTCAACGTGTTCCAGAGCCTGCTGGCCCTGCTGGGCATCATGGGCGGCGACCGCGACTGATCCCCGGCTTCCCCGCCAGCGAAACAAGGCCTCTCCGGAGGCCTTTTTCTTTGGCCGAAACATGGCGCCTGCCCGCCTTGCACTCAACCCGGGCTGCGGACTGCCGATAAGCTAGCGGTATGCCTCTCTTTTCCGCTTCCGCCCTCCCCCTTGGTCGCGCCCGCTGGGTCGCCGCTGCCGCGCTGGCCCTGCCCCTGCTGGCGGGCTGCGACATTCCCGGCCTGGGCCCGGATCCGCGCGCAGCGGCCAAGGAAGAGGATGCGAAGGCCATCGGCGGCGCCTGCCGCCATGCCCTGCGCGGGCTGGAAGACTGCTTCACCCTGAACCCCAAGGCGTCCAAGGGGCAGATCTTCGCGGGCTGGAAGGAAATGGACGCCTATATGCGCGAGAACAAGATCGAAGGCACTCCCTCGGTCATCAGCAAGACCGAAGAGAAGCCGGCCGCCGCCAAGCCGGCACGCAAGCAGGCCGACGGCGAAGAGGGCCGTTCGCGCAGCTGACGGCTTTTCGCCGAAGACTATTCCGCGAACGGAACGGGCGCGATGGGTGCTCCTCCCGCAGCCTCCTCACCCCCGAAGGGTTGCAAGCCGCCCCAGGACCTCAGAACGTGCCGACGTTTTCAGGCCAGCTCGAACACCGCCATGCTTTCGACGTGCGCGGTGTGCGGGAACATATTGACCACGCCCGCCGCCACGCAGCGATAGCCCGCCTGATGCACCAGCAGTCCGGCATCGCGCGCCAGGGTGGCAGGGTTGCAGCTCACATAGACGATGCGGCGCGGCGGAGTCCAGCCTGCGGCGGCTGCGGGCAGCACAGGCGCGTCTTCTGCGCCGATACGGGCCTGATGGATGTCGGCCAGCGCCTTGGCCAGAGCGAACGCACCTTCGCGCGGCGGATCGACCAGCCACTTGTCGGCCACGCCGTCGGCGACCAGCATCTCGGGCGTCATCTCGAAGAGGTTGCGCGCTACGAAACTGGTAGCAGCCAGCGGTCGCCCCGCAATGGCTGCGGCCTGGTTCAGCGAATAGTTTTCGCGCGAGCGGGCGACCAGGGCCTCGCTGCCCTCGATGCCCAGCACCTCGCGCGCCTGCGTGGCGATGGGCAGCGTGAAGTTGCCCAGTCCGCAGAACCAGTCGATCACGCGCTCGTCGCGCTGCGCATCGAGCAGGCGCAGCGCCTTGGTGACCAGCACGCGGTTGATGTGCGGGTTGACCTGGGTGAAATCCGTGGGCTTGAACGGCATGGTGATGCCAAAGTCGGGCAGGCCGTAGGCCAGCTGGGGGCCGCCCTCGTCCAGCAGCTTGACCGTATCGGGGCCCTTGGCCTGCAGCCACCATTGCACGGCATGCTCGGCCGCAAAGGCGCGCAGCCGGGCCAGGTCGGCGTCGGAAAGCGGCTCCAGGTGCCGCAGCACCAGCGCGGTCACCTCGTCGCCGCAGGCCAGTTCGATCTGCGGGCAGGTGTCGCGCGCATCCAGCGCGGCGATCAGGCCGCGCAGCGGCATGAGCATGGCGCTGACGTGCGGCGGCAGCACGGGGCACACGCCCATGTCGGCGATATAGCGGCTCTTGCGCTCGTGGAAGCCCACCAGCACCGTGCCCTTCTTGATGACGTGGCGCACGGCCAGGCGGGCACGGTAGCGATAGCCCCAGGCCGGGCCCTCGATGGGCCGCATCACGGTTTCGGGCTTGACCTTGCCCAGATGCCAGAGGTTGTCTTCCAGCACGCGCTGCTTGACGGCCACCTGGGCGCCCACATGCAGATGCTGCATCTTGCAACCGCCGCAGGCGCCGGCATGCAGGCCGAAATGCGGGCAGCCGGGACGCACGCGCTGCGGCGATTCGCGGTGGATGGCCGTGAGGCTGGCCTGTTCCCAGTTGTTCTTCTTGCGGTGGGTGTTGGCGCTGACGATCTCGAAGGTCAGCGCGCCGTCGATGAAGACGACCTTGCCGTCGGGCTTGCGGGCCACGCCCTGGGCGTCCATGTCCATGGAGGTCACCTCCAGCCAGCCCGGGGGCAGGTCGGCGGTGGAGGTGGAGGCTGCTGCGGTGTGGTCGTCGGCGGCAGGAGCCGCCGTGCCGGGTTCTGTGTCGATGATGGTGGTGGGGGCGCTCATAGCCCCCGATTGTCTCAGGCCGCGCAGGCGCGGCAGCGTCAGCTGCGCCGTGGCCGGGCGTGATGGCGGACGGGACGGGCGGGCTGACCGGAACCTGCGCGCACCGCGACGTAGCCACCCGCAGCCGCCAGCCGGTTGATGGCCACCTCGCAGCCCGAATCGTTCAGCGTGAATACCAGCTGGCTGCCGGGCGGCGCCACCCGGGGCAAGGTGTCGTGCAGCTGGCGCGATAGATCGACGGGCGGCACCTGCGAACGATAGATCATCTGCTGGTCTGCGGCATAGACCACGTAGCAGGCGGCGGCAGCCCCCTGGCTGGCGCACACGCCGGCCAGCGAGACGACAGCGGCGGCGGCAAGGCGGATGGATGGCATGGCGAAGGGCTCCCTGGTTTGGCGAGACGTCTGGGCGTCGATGCAGCCATTATTGCGGAGGCAGCCCGCCGCGCCCAGTGCGCGGCGGCCCTGCGCCGCCGTCAGCCGGGCACCCGCAAGGCCCACGCGGGGCTTCAGGCGATGGGCAGGTGGCTGGAGTGCTTGACCTCTTCCATCACCGCGTAGGTGCGCGTTTCGCGCACGCCCGGCAGCTGCCAGAGCACATTGCCGGCGAAGGCGCGGTAGGCGGCCATGTCGGCACTGCGCGTCTTCAGCAGGTAGTCGAAGCCGCCCGCCACCATGTGGCATTCCATGATCTCGGGATGCACCTGCACGGCCGCCTTGAACTGGTCGAACACGTTGGGCGTGGTGCGGTCCAGCAGCACCTCAATGAACACCAGCATGCCCGCCCCCAGCTTGACCGGGTCGAGCCGCGCCTCGTAGCCCAGGATGAAACCGTCGCGCGTGAGCCGCTGCACCCGGGCCAGCACGGCGGTGGGCGAAAGCGACACGCATTCGGCGAGCTTGAGGTTGGCGATGCGGCCGTCTTCCTGAAGGATCTTCAGGATCTTGCGGTCAATGCGGTCCAGATCGGTTTCATGCCCTGCCATAGCTAGCGATTCATTCGTTGAATATTCTGATTTTCAGTGATTTATTCATCGGCAACCGCAAGATGATCGCCGCATGCCCGCCCCATCGACCGATCGGGCCCCTTCAACGACCTCGCACCGTCATCCCACCATCCTCCGCCTCGCCATGCCCGCCATCCTCCCAGCCCCCACCGACGCAGGCCCTGCCCTCTTCACCCCGCGCCCGGCCTTCGTGCCGCGCCTGCGCCAGGCCATCACCGACGCCTACCGGCTGCCCGAGCCCCAGGCCCTCGCCCCGCTGCTGGAGCAGGCCCGGCTGCCGGCAGCGCTGTCGGCCGACGTGCAGGCGCTGGCCTTGCGCCTGGCCAGGGGCCTGCGCGAGCGCAAGAGCGCAGGCGGACGCGCCGGCATCGTGCAGGGACTGCTGCAGGAATTCGCGCTGTCGTCGCAGGAGGGCGTGGCCCTGATGTGCCTGGCTGAGGCCCTGCTGCGCATTCCCGACGCCGCCACGCGCGATGCGCTGATCCGCGACAAGATCAGCCACGGCGACTGGGAACCCCACCTGGGCAAGAGCCCCTCGCTCTTCGTCAACGCCGCCACCTGGGGCCTGCTGCTGACCGGCCGGCTGGTCGCCACGCACAGCGAAAAAGGCCTGGGCGCGGCCCTGCGCCGCCTCACGGCCAAGGGCGGCGAGCCGCTGATCCGCAAGGGCGTGGACATGGCGATGCGCATGATGGGCGAGCAGTTCGTCACCGGCGAGACCATCGCCCAGGCGCTGGAACACGCCCGGCCGCTGGAGGCGCAGGGCTTCCGCTACTCCTATGACATGCTGGGCGAGGCCGCCCTCACGGCCCAGGATGCGGCGCGCTACCTGCAGGCCTACGTGCAGGCCATACACGCCATCGGCCGCGCCTCCGCCGGGCGCGGCGTGTACGAAGGGCCGGGCATCTCCATCAAGCTGTCGGCCCTGCACCCGCGCTACAGCCGGGCGCAGCAGGCCCGCGTGATGGACGAGCTCTACCCGGTGCTGCTGCAGCTGGCCGAACTGGCGCGCGGCTACGACATCGGCCTGAACATCGACGCGGAGGAAGCCGACCGGCTGGAGCTGTCGCTGGACCTGCTGGAGCGGCTCTGCCACGCGCCACAGCTGGCCGGCTGGAACGGCATCGGCTTCGTGATCCAGGCCTACCAGAAGCGCTGCCCCTTCGTCATCGACTACTGCATCGACCTGGGCCGCCGCAGCGGCCACCGGCTCATGGTCCGCCTCGTCAAGGGCGCTTACTGGGACAGCGAGATCAAGCGCGCCCTGGTCGACGGCCTGGCCGACTACCCGGTCTATACGCGCAAGGCGCACACCGACGTGTCGTACATCGCCTGCGCGCGCAGGCTGCTGGCCGCACCCGATGCGGTGTATCCGCAGTTCGCCACCCACAACGCGCAGACCCTGGCCACCATCTACCAGCTGGCCGGGCCGGAACGCTATGCGCCCGGGCAGTACGAATTCCAGTGCCTGCACGGCATGGGCGAGCCGCTCTACGAACAGGTGGTGGGCCAGGCCGGCAGCGGCGGTCTGGGCCGGCCTTGCCGCATCTACGCGCCCGTGGGCACGCACGAAACCCTGTTGGCCTACCTGGTGCGGCGGCTGCTGGAAAACGGCGCCAACACCTCCTTCGTCAACCGCGTGGCCGACGCCGACCTGCCGCTGGAGAGCCTGGTGTCCGACCCGGTCGCCACCGTCGATGCCCAGGCGGCTGCCGAAGGCCAGGCCGGCCTGCACCACCCGCGCATCCCGCTGCCGCCGCAGCTCTACGGCGCCGCCCGCACCAACTCGGCCGGCATCGACCTGTCGAACGAGAACACCCTCGCTGCGCTGAACGAGGCCCTGGCCCGCAGCGCCCACCGCACCTGGCAGGCAGCGCCGATCATCGACGGCCCCATGCAGCACCCGCCCGCCGCCGCGCCCATCGCGCTGCGCAATCCGGCCGACCACGGCGACACCGTCGGCCATGTGCAGGAGGCCAGCGCCGCCGACGTGGACACGGCCATGGACGTCGCGCAGGCCGCCCTGCCCGCCTGGTCCGCCACGCCGCCCGCAGAGCGCGCCGCCGCGCTGCTGCGCACGGCCGACCTGCTGGAAGCCGCCATGCCCGAACTGCTGGGCCTCTTGATGCGCGAAGCCGGCAAGACCTGCGCCAACGGCGTGGCCGAGGTGCGCGAAGCGGTGGACTTCCTGCGCTACTACGCCGCCCAGGCCGCGCAGCACCTGGACAACGCCAGCTGCCGCCCGCTGGGCCCGGTGGTGTGCATCAGCCCGTGGAACTTCCCGCTTGCCATCTTCATGGGCCAGGTGGCGGCGGCGCTGGCCGCCGGCAACACCGTGCTGGCCAAGCCGGCCGAGCAGACGCCGCTCGTCGCCGCGCAGGCGGTGCAGTGCCTGCACCGCGCGGGCGTGCCGACCGGCGCGGTGCAGCTGCTGCCCGGCCGGGGCGAGACCGTGGGCGCTCGCCTGGTGGCCGATGCCCGCACCATGGGCGTGATGTTCACCGGCTCCACCGAAGTGGCGCGCCTGCTGCAGCGCGCCGTGGCCGGCCGACTGGATGCAGCAGGCCGCCCCATTCCGCTGATCGCCGAAACCGGCGGGCAGAACGCGATGATCGTGGACTCGTCCGCCCTGGTGGAGCAGGTGGTGGGCGACGTGGTGGCCTCGGCCTTCGACAGCGCGGGCCAGCGCTGCTCGGCCCTGCGCGTGCTGTGCGTGCAGGCCGATGCTGCCGAACGCGTGCTTGACATGCTGCGCGGCGCCATGGCCGAACTGCGCCTGGGCGACCCCGGCCGCCTGGCGACCGACGTGGGCCCGGTCATCGACGAAGAAGCCCGCCAGGCCATCACCCGGCACATCGATGCGCTGCGCGCCCAGGGCCGGCGCGTGTTCCAGCCCCAGGTACCCGCCGAAGTGCTGCGGGCCGGCACCTTCGTGACGCCCACGCTGATCGAACTGGACAGCATCGCCGAGCTGCAACGCGAAGTCTTCGGGCCCGTGCTGCACGTGGTGCGCTACCGGCGCGAAGGGCTGGACACCCTGCTCGACCAGATCAACGCCACCGGCTACGGCCTCACTCAGGGCCTGCACACCCGCATCGACGAAACGGTGGAACGCGTGGTGCGCCGCGCGCAGGCCGGCAATATCTACATCAACCGCAACATGGTGGGCGCCGTAGTGGGCGTGCAGCCCTTCGGCGGCGAAGGTCTGTCGGGCACCGGCCCCAAGGCCGGCGGGCCGCTCTACCTGCTGCGCCTGCTGTCCGCACATCCGGCCAGCTCGGCGCTGGACAGCATCCGCAGCACGGCGGTGGCAGCGCCCGACACCGCAGCGCAGCCGCCCCTGCTGGCGCCACTGCAGGCCCTGGCCGCCTGGGCCCGCACATCGGGCGACGACGCGCTGGCACTGCGCTGCGAGGCCTTCGCCGCAACCTCGTTCAGCGGCCTCGCCTGCACCCTGCCCGGCCCGACCGGCGAACGCAACCAGTACCTGCTGTCGCCGCGCGAACGCACCCTGTGCCTGGCCGAGGCCGATGCCGACCGCCTGATCCAGCTGGCCGCCGTGCTGGCCGTGGGCGGCCAGGCGCTCTGGCCACGCGCCCAGGCGGCTGCCCTGCATGCGCTGCTGCCCGCCGCAGTGCAGGCCCGCACCCTGCTGGTGGACGACTGGCGCGATGCCGGCCTGGCCATCGGCGCCGTTCTGCACCACGGCGATGCCGCGAGCCTGGCCGAGATCTGCCGCGCCGTCGCCCAGCGCCCCGGGCCCATCGTCGGCGTGACCGGGCTGAGGCCGGGCGAAGGCGAGGTGCCCCTGGCCCGCTTGGTGCTGGAACGTGCGCTTAGCGTGAACACCGCTGCGGCGGGCGGCAATGCCAGCCTGATGACCATGGCTTGAGAGAGGAAGTGCAGAGGCAGGCACGGCCAGGCCTCGGTTCAGGTTCAGGTCATTACATGGGCGCCTCAGGCTTCGGCGGCCTGCGAACTGCCCGCTGCTGTCAGCAGGCTTCCACTCCGCATCCAGCGGATGACCTGGGGCGTATCCGCCACCATCACGCAGGCCTTGCCGGTGCGCCTGCAGTGGTCCTGCACGCGCCAATAGTCGTCGTGGCCCACGCAGCCGGTCTGGCAGATCACCAGGTCGGCAGCGACCAGGCTGGCTTCCAGCGCATCGGAGTCGATCCCGGCACGGGCTGCCTGGGGCGCGTGATCACCGTGCGCCTGGACCGCAGACGCAGCCCTCGGCGGCGGCGGTGCCTCGTCCGGCACCAGGCCATCAAAACCTTCCACCATGCGCTGCGCGACCAGTTCCCCGGCAGAGCCCGGCGCCAGGCATAGCACCGCCCTCAAGGGCGCTGCAGCCGGGGCCTCGGCCGCGGCTTCAGCGCGCGGCAGCCCGGCGGCGCCTGCTGCACGCCACTGCCAGTGCAGCACCTCGCGGGCGCGCTCCTGCAGGCGGCCGGCCAGCGTCTCCAGCTGCCGCGCCAGTGCCCGGCGGCGCGGCAGGCCGGGCAGGCCTTCGACCAGTGCCTGGTAATCCTGCCGGGCATAGGCCAGCGCGGTCTCGCGCACGATCAGGCGCGCGCGCAGCCGGATCGCTTCGGCCTGAAGACGTTCGATCTCCCTCGCCTGCACCGTCAGCATCTGGGTGCAGCGCAGCTGCGCACGGCCGTAATGCGCCAGCAGCGCGCGATGTTCGTGCAGCAGGTGATCGAAGGCGGAATGGGTCATGGGTTCAGGTCTCCGGCAAGCGTGCGCACCGGGGCGATGGAGCGACGCAATGGTGAGGCACCCGGGGGGATGCCGATGAATTTTTTCAAACTTATTGATAACCATTCTCATTCAATGCTACACTGCAGTCAATCGCAGACCGGATCGGCAGCAGCCAGACATCCATGCATGCAGACGGTCGAGCCACCAGTTTCATCGTGGGGCGACTCCAGGACCGGCCATCGGTCCGAAGGGTCGTTTTTGCCAGCCAACGGGTTTTGCGAAACCCGCGTAGCCAGGCTTTTTTTGCGATGCGCAGCCCCGCCCAAGCCAGCCCCCCATGCCCGCCGAACTCCGCGCCACCGGCCTCAAGCCCACCCTGCCCCGCATCCAGGTGCTGGACATCTTCCGCAGCAGCCCCGAACGCCACCTGGCCGCCGAAGACGTCTATCGCCTGCTGCTGCAGCAGCGCATCGACTTAGGATTGGCCACCGTCTATCGCGTACTGGCGCAGTTCGAGCAGACCGGCCTGCTCAAGAAGAGTCAACTGAACCAGAACAAGGCCGTCTATGAGCTCAACGACGGCCAGGAACACCACGGCCACCTGGTGTGCCTCGTCACCGGAGGCGTCCACGAATTCCACGACCCGCTGATCGAGGAGCGCCTGCGCAGCACGGCCGAAGCGCTGGGCTTCCAGCTGTCTGGCTACACCTTGACGGCCTACGGACGGCCAAGCACGAACAAAGCCACGCCAGAGGGCCGGCAGCAGTCCCAATGAGGCGAGCCGCACGGGGGCTGCACGGCTAAGTCCGGCGCTGGCGGATGGGCGGCCCCGCCAAGGGTCAGCCCCAGACCGGTTCATGTCGGATCACGACCAGTCCCAGGTGGGGCCAGATGCGATGGCCGGCCTCATGCCCGTCGATCACCCTGCGCATCCTCTTGCCGATATCTCTTCTTCTTTGCCTGAATCCCAGTTGCGAGAGCCATCAGGGCCATGTCGCGGCCGACACCACGCCATTCCAGCGGCGCAGTGGGCGCGGGAGCCCCAGCAGGCGGGCCGGCTGATGGCGCTGATCGAATCCACCGCAACCGAACTGGCGGGGCGGGTGCGCGTGCTGGGCAGCCAGGCCGTCAGCATCAGGTCGATCCGCACACGCTGAAGGCCGGCGTACGGCAGGGCGATACGGGCCCATGCCGGAAGAAGACAAAAGCAGGTCGGGTTCTGACCATCTGCGCATTGCCAACATGGAACATTAGAGGCTCCGCTACCCGCACATCTCCTGCTGCACACCAAAGGTACTTCCATGCGCTTCGACAGACTCTGCCAGGCCGCCCTGACGGCCACCTTCACCTTGGCTTGCCTAGGCAGCGCCCAGGCCACCGAAGCACCGGCCTGCCAGCAAGTGCGCTTCGCCGACGTTGGCTGGAGCGACATCGCCGCAACCACCGGCCTGGCCTCGGTGGTGCTCGAAGGCCTGGGCTACAAGCCCACGGTGACCATCGCATCGGTACCCATCACCTTCGCTGGCATCAAGACCCGGCAGATCGATGCTTTCCTGGGCTACTGGAACCCCAGCATGACGCCGATCATCGAGCCCTTCGTCAAGGCCGGGCAGATCAAGGTGCTCGAACCGGCCAATCTCGTCGGCGCCAAATACACCCTGGCCGTGCCCGAATATCTCTACGACAAGGGTCTCAGGACCTTCGACGACATTGCCAAGTTCCGCAAGGAGCTGGACGGCCAGATCATCGGCATCGAGCCGGGCAACGACGGCAACGCGCTCATCAAGGGCATGATCGACAAGAACCTGTTCGGCCTCAAGGACTTCAAGTTGGTCGAGTCCTCCGAAGCCGGCATGCTGGCCGAAGTGCAGCGCGACATCCGCATGAAGAAGGCCGTAGTCTTCCTGGGCTGGGAACCCCACCCCATGAACGTGCAGATGAAAATCCGTTACCTGGAAGGCGGTGATACGGTTTTCGGCCCCAACCTGGGCGAAGCCAAGGTCTATACCGCCGTGCCCCCCGACTACGAAGCCCGCTGCCCCAACGTCGGCCAGTTGCTGCGCAACCTGCGCTTCAACACCGATATGGAGAACCAGGTCATGCTGGGCATCGTCGACAAGGGCAGGCCCACCGATGTGGCCCGCACCTGGCTCAAGAAGAACCCCGCGGTTCTCGATACCTGGCTCAAGGACGTCAAGACCTTTTCCGGTGGCGATGGCCTGAGCGCCGTCAGGAAGAGCCTGGGTCTGTAACGCCCGGACCTGAACAGCCTCCTGCATCCCATCCCTCCTGCCGTTGCCCTCGTGGAGCGACGCCGAAACGCGCCGCCCGGGCAGCGCTTCGCTTCGCGTCGCGCCGCATCAACCCACCATCCCGTCCGAGCCCTTGCCATGAAACCCAACCACCTGACCTTCCTGCCCATCGCCCTGAGCGCCAGCCTGATGACCATGCCGGCAGCCCCCGCCCGCGCCCAGACCGCGGCCGCCCCCGAGGTCTCGCCCATCACCGGCAACTTCGCGATCACCAGCAACTACGTGTCGCGCGGCTTCACGCAAAGCTGGAGCAAGCCGGCCGTGCAGGGCGGCATCGACTACGCGCACGAGTCCGGCTTCTTCCTGGGCACCTGGGCATCCAGCATCAGCGGCACGGAGTTCCGGGGCGGCAGCACCGAATGGGACATCTATGGCGGCTACAGCGGCACGCTGGCCGACGTCGGCTACACCGCTGGCCTCTACCAGTACCTGTACCTGGGCAGCAGCTCGCCTCTGGTCAACGGCCGCAAGTACAACTACACCGAAGTGAAGCTGGGCTTGAGCAAAGGGGCCCTGTCGTTCAACACCTTCATCACGGTGAGCAAAGACTACTTCGGCACATTCGACGATGGCCGCGGCTCGCTCTACCTCGACTTCAACTTCAACCCCGATCTGGGCGATGGCTACACCTTGCTGACCCACGTGGGCACGGGCATCCTGGCCAAGCATTCCGGCGCCAACTGGGTGGACTACAAGCTGGGCGTATCCAAGGCCCTGCCCGCCAGCTGGACACTGACGGGCGCCCTCACCTATGCCGCCGACAAGGACAGGTTCTGGACCGGCTCGAACTTTGCTGTGGATGCCAGCGGCAACACCCTGGACAAACGTCTGGGCAAGCCCGCGCTGGTGCTGACCCTGAGCAAGACCTTCTGATCGATTCCTGCGCCCTCCCCGCTCTCTGCATGAACAGGTCGGCCGCACGGCCGAGCCCCTGCCCCACATGACCTCCTCCATCTTCAGTTTCATCGAAGGCCAGCTGGTTCACGGCCAGGGCCCGGCCTTCGACAACCTCAACCCGGCCACTGGACGCGCCATCGGCCAGCTGCACGAGGCCGGCGAGGCCGACGTGACCCAGGCTGTGGCCTCGGCCCAGGCGGGCCAGGCCGTGTGGGCCGCGATGGGTGCGGCCGAACGCGGCCGCATCCTGCTGCGCGCCGCCGCCCTGCTGCGCGCCCGCAACGACGAACTGGCAGCGCTGGAGGTCATGGACACGGGCAAGCCACTGCAGGAAGCCATGGTGGTGGATGTGGCCAGCGGCGCGGACTGCATCGAATATTTCGCCGGCGCCGCAGCCACGCTCACCGGCCAGCAGTACCCCTTCAAGACGGCCCTGGCCTATACCCGCCGTGAACCGCTGGGCGTATGCGTGGGCATAGGCGCCTGGAACTATCCCATACAGATCGCCTGCTGGAAATCGGCCCCCGCGCTGGCCGCCGGCAATGCGATGATCTTCAAGCCCTCGGAGCTGACGCCGATGAGCGCCGTCAAGCTGGCAGAGATCTACATGGAAGCCGGCGTGCCCCCCGGGGTCTTCAACGTGCTGCAAGGCAAGGGCGCGACGGGCGCCCTGCTCGCTGCCCATCCCGATGTGGCCAAGGTGTCGGTGACCGGCTCGGTGCCCACGGGCAAGCGCGTGCTGGCCACCGCCGCCGACACGCTCAAGCGCGTCACCATGGAGCTGGGCGGCAAGTCGGCGCTGGTGGTGTTCGACGACGCCGACCTGGAACAGGCCGTCTCGGCCGCCATGCTGGCCAACTTCTACACACAGGGCGAGATCTGCACCAACGGCACGCGCGTGTTCGTGCAGCGTGGCGTGCATGACCGCTTCCTGGCCCGCCTGGCAGAGCGCACGGCCTTGCTCCGCGTAGGCGACCCCATGGACCCGCTCACCGAGGTGGGCGCGATGATCTCCGCCGATCATGGCGACAAGGTGATGGCCTACATCGCCAGCGGCTTGGCCGAAGGCGCACGCCTGGTGCTGGGCGGCCAGGCCCTGGACGTGCCCGGCTGCGACGGCCGCTTCGTGGCACCCACCATCTTTGCCGGCTGCCGCGATGACATGCGCATCGTGCAGGAAGAGATCTTCGGCCCGGTGATGAGCGTGCTGGCCTTCGATGACGAAGACGAGGTGGTGCGCCGCGCCAACGCCACGCGTTTCGGACTGGCCAGCGGCGTATTCACGCAGGACATCAAACGCGGCCACCGCATGGCCGCACGCCTGCAGGCCGGCATCTGCTGGATCAACAACTACAACGTGACACCCGTGGAGATGCCGTTCGGAGGCATCCGCGAATCGGGCATCGGCAGCGAGAACAGCATGCTGGCGCTGGAGCACTACACCCAGGTCAAGACCGTGTACGTCGAGCTGGGCGACGTGGCCTGCAACTACCGCTGAGAGGGCCCAGACGTGATCAACGAATTCGACTACATCATCGTGGGCGCCGGCTCGGCCGGCTCGGTGCTGGCCAACCGCCTGACCGAGGACGGCGAGGTGAGCGTGCTGGTGCTGGAGGCCGGCCCGGCGGACCACAGCCTGTTCATCCACATGCCATCGGCCTTCGCCTATCCACTGGCCAACGACAAGTACAACTGGTACTACCACTCGGAGCCCGACCCGTTCATGAACGACCGGCGGATCTACTGCCCGCGCGGCCGGGTGCTGGGTGGCTCCTCGTCGATCAACGGCATGGTGTACATCCGCGGCCACGCGCTGGACTACGAGGGCTGGGCAAGCCACGACGGTCTGGGCCACTGGTCCTACGCCGACTGCCTGCCCTACTTCCGCAAGGCGGAGACCCGCGCCAAGGGAGGGGACGCCTACCGGGGCAACAACGGCCCGCTGCACGTATCCACGGGGGCCTGCCAGAACCCCCTGTACCAAGCCTTCATCGCCGCAGGCCAGCAGGCCGGCTACCCCTATACCGCCGACATGAACGGCCACCAGCAGGAAGGCCTGGGGCCCATGGACATGACGGTACACAAGGGCCGCCGCTGGAGCACCGCCATGGCCTACCTGCGTCCGGCCATGAAAAGGCCCAACCTGAGCGTGCGCACACGTGCCCTGGTCACCCGCCTCCGCTTCGAAGCGCACAGCGGCATTCCCCGCGCCGTCGGCGTGGAAGTGCTCAACGGCAGCCACACCGACTTCATCCGCGCGCGCCGCGAGGTGCTGCTGTGCGGCGGCGCCATCAACTCGCCGCAGCTGCTGATGCTCTCAGGCGTAGGCGACCCCGATGCGTTGGGCGCCCTGGACATTGCCGTGCAGAGTCCCTTGCGCGGCGTCGGGCAGAACCTGCAGGACCACCTGGAAACCTATGTGCAGTACGCCTGCAAGGAGCCCATCACCTTGTATTCCGCCATGAACCTTCCGGCCAAGGCACGCATCGGCGCCGAGTGGCTGATGTTCGGCACGGGCCTGGGCGCCACCAACCATTTCGAGGCCGGGGGCTTCATCCGCAGCGCAGCGGGCGTGCAGCACCCCGACCTGCAATACCACTTCCTGCCCATGGCCATCAGCTACGACGGCAGCGCGCCGGCCCGCTTCCATGGCTTTCAGGCGCATGTGGGCCCCATGCGGCCCACCAGCCGTGGCCACGTCAGACTGCGCTCGGCCGACCCCAAGGCCGCGCCGGAAATCCTTTTCAACTACATGAGCACAGAGCAGGACCGCAAGGAGATGCGCGCCGGCATCCGCCTGACGCGCGAGATCTTCGAGCAACACGCCTTCGACCGCTTCCGTGGCGAGGCCGTCTCGCCCACCAAAGCCGTGCAGACGGACGCCGAGATCGACGCCCACATCCGCGAGCATGCCGAAAGTGCGCTGCACCCCTCATGCACCTGCCGCATGGGTAACGACGACATGGCCGTGACCGATGGCGATGCTCGCGTGCATGGCGTAGCCGGCCTGCGCGTGGTGGATGCTTCCATCATGCCGGACGTGGTCAGCGGCAACCTGAATGCGCCCGTGATCATGATGGCCGAGAAGCTGGCCGACACCATCCGCGGACGCAGTCCGCTGCCTCGCTCCGACGCACCTTATTGGGTCCATCCGCACTGGCAGACCCGCCAGCGCTGAGCCGGGTCAAGAACGACGCTGTGCTTGGAGCAGCTCGCCCCGCGCCCGCGCCATGCGTGGGCGGCCGGACCCGGCAGACGGAGCTGCTGCCGGTCTGATGGACACCCACCTAAGCTTTTTGAGCTTTCTCGGACTCTATCGGACTGACGTACCCGAACCGGCAGCCTCAGCAGAAGCGGCAAGTGCCGGGGTTCGTGGACGCGATGCAGCACCGGGCGCACGCTGGCCCCCCCCTGAGCGAATGCCAGAGGGCGCGCAACCAGCGCATCGCAAAAAGCGCACGAGGGTCGAGCACATGCTCGCCGGCATCCAGCACCTGGGATCGCCAAGTTCATGCGCACGATCGGGCAGGCACAGGCCACCTGTGGCCATGACGATGATGGCCTTCTGCTACAACCTCAAGCGGCTGGCGTTCTTACTGGAGCGGGGAGTCGATGCGTTCTTCAAACCTGTAGCCACGGAGGCAGGTGGCGCCCGCAACGGATAAAAGCCTGAGCCTCACGGGGCCGGAAGGCCCCAAGGTACCCGGTACAGGCCCGCATACGAGCGGGCATCGCGCACTCGAGGAGCTGGAATCCTCACGGCCGGGCGCACAACTCTACGGACCCGGTCGTGAAGGGTTCCCTATTTTGGCACCGCGAGCGCTGGCTAGCTTCCAATGCAAAGCATGGCACATGCAAGAATGCCACTTATTACAGGGAGGAAAAGATGAGCCAAGTGGATATCGATGCCACCAAACATCCTAGGACCCTGACATGGCGCAGCGGGCAACACCGCTTCGAGCCGCATTTCCACGATCAGCTATTCCTGGGCGTAATCCTGCACGGCGAGTGTCAATTTCAGTCGCTGGACCGTTCGTACGTAGCCCAGGCAGGTGATGTGGTGGTGATTCCGGCTTTTGTTCCACATACTGCATGCTGCGATCCAAACACCTGTTACCGCGCGCTGTATCTGGAAGAGAAATCCTTCTTTGGTCTCATGCCTCCCACCCGCAGCATGGGCTTGGACGGCACCTGGCGAGCCAACGTTTCTATCATTCGCGATACATACCTGGCTCGTAGGTTGGACATCGCATTGCAGGACTCGCAGGCCCCAAGGTTACGCGAAGTAATTGCAGCAATCATCCATGGTCATGCTGACATTGCATCGAAGCAACCGCCTACGGAAGACACCGGATACCAATTACGAAAAATGGTGGCGGCTGCAGCTCGACAGCAACTTTCCATGGCGGACGTGGCAGAACAGTTGGGCTGTAGTCCGTCAGCGTTCAGCCGACTGTTCCATCAACAGGTGGGAATGCGTGCTGTGTTCTTCCGCAACCAGTTACGCCTACTGACCGCAGAGGATCAACTGCTGGAGGGGCATTCCATCTGTGATGTTGCGACAGCTTGCGGGTTCGCGGACCAAGCGCACTTGACACGAGAAATCAAAAAATTCCGAGGCGTCACACCTGGAACCTATCTGTCCAGCTATCAAGAGGTCCCGCACTCACCGCTCTTAGCAAAGTCGCTGCATGCACCCCACACGCAATGACCACATCACGCAAAAATGTTCAAGACGCGGTGGTAGCGCTTAAAAACAATCTCTCCCAAGACTGCTTTTCGATGAGCCATCAAGGGAGAAGTGAATGCAATTTAGAAACGACATTGGGACACCAATCCTCCGGCCCGGCGTAAACACAAGAAAAATCATCCACAAACTCGGAACCCTTGGGAATGACTCCATGGGCCTGACCTGCAGCATGGATGTAGCCAGACGCTGGGGTGGCGCTGAATCGATAGAGCCTTTCGCTTCTTTCGAAAAGGCCAGCCATGCCGTCAAGCATGGTCATGTCGATGCTTTTCTCGTGCCCGGGGCATACCCCCACCTCAATTCCTTCATCATGGATTCGGCATTGACGGCAAGCGACACTTTCATCATGGAAATACCATCCTTGGTTTTTTGTGTCGCCCCTCATAAGCCCATCGCAGATGTTCAGTTGGTTTTCCACCATGCCGCGACTACAGCCTTGCTCTCCGAAGTGGCGATTCCTTGGAAGGAAGCGATCCATGCATCATCCAATGTCGAAGCCTGCCACAGCCTGCTGGAAAGACCGGAAGAATCTGCCTGCGTGACGAATGCGCTGTGCGCCAGCCATTTCAACTTGAAAGTAATCCAGGTCCTTCGGGACTCGATATCCATGCCATGGATTTGCTTCAGGAAATTATGAACAAAAGAAGGTCCGCCGTAAATTCATGCAGAATGCATATTGACCCATGCAAATCTGGGCGGCGGATTCTCCAGATTTTCGAGGCGCCCTGGATATTTCAAAAGAAGAAAATATACGCCAACTTCCTTCAATCCTCCGCTTCAGCCCAAGCACCAATTCAACACCCCAGTGCCGCTGTTGGTGACAGTTGATGGCCTCAACAGAGAGATTTTTAAAAAAACAGATCCTGACTCAAAGGGAGCCTGCGTGACACGCAAATCATCACCATCCATAGCCTGCCTCGTCCTCGGCATTGTCGCCATTGGTATCGAAGGCCTGGTCATCTCTGCCGTCCTGAGCGATCTGGCGCGCGACTTCGGCGCCGACGCGGCGCAAGCAGCCTGGGCCGTGGCGGTGTATGGCCTAGCCCTGGCAGTAACCGCCCCGGTTGTCGGCCTGTGGGGCGGGCGATTGCCGCGCAAGGTGGTCATGGGGGCAGGGCTGGCGACCTTCGTGGTTGCGGGCCTGCTATGCGCCGCATCCTGGAGCTTTTCGATGTTGGTGGCAGCACGCGCGCTGTGCGGTGCTGGTGCCGGGGCTTTCCTTCCGTCTTGCTATGCCTACGTGGGGGACTCCACGCCCTACGAAGATCGAGGGCGGGTCATGGGCCGGGTCATGGCGGGCTGGTCGTTGGCCCTGATCGCAGGCGTTCCACTGGGCAGTTGGATCAGCGAACTATGGGGATGGCGTGCCACATTCGCAGGGGTCGGCGCCTTGGGGATCGTCGCCCTTTTGCTCGTGATGCGTCTGCCAACCGCCGTACCGCAAGTTTCCGTGGGCCAGGTTCAAGGCTCCGTCCGGCAAGATGCCATGATGGTCTGGCGAAGCAACGTGCCCCGCTTTTTGCTGGTGAATTTCTTGGATATGGTCAGCTTCTACAGCGTCTACACCTTCCTTGGCGTCGTAGTGCGTGAACGCATGGGCGTAGGAAGTGCAGTGTTCGGCACTCTGGTGCTGTGCTACGGATTGGGTCTGTTGATCGGAACCATGAATGCCCGCTTGCTGGACCGATTGGGCAAGGAGTTAACAGCCACAGGCACCTTGGCGTTGTTGGTCTTGGTGTTCGCGGCTCTACCAACAGCAACGGGCAGTGCAACGCTGCTTGCCACATGCATGCTGGCGTGGGGCTTGTTGCAAGGGTTGACGCAGACAGCCGTGGCAACCCTGTTGACCCAGGCAGGGGGCAGTTCGCGAAGTTTTGCCACCGCCTGCATGAGTTGCACCACCTATCTGGCCGTGGCTGCAGGGGCTTTCGGAGGCGGCATGCTGCTTGACGCACATGGCTTCACTGCGCTGTCCTGGACAGGCGCAGGGTGCGTACTGACTGCCAGCTTGGTGCTTTATCGAGGCAGAGTTCGATCCAGGGATCTGGCAAATACGGTCAGCCAGCAATCGAACGCCTAGATAGTCACCGCGACATATTTCCTTCTAAGTCAACACGTCACGGCAATTTTCCAATGGCTGGCGATAGTCCCAGAAGGACCTGATTTCACTCCCACTCGATCGTCGCCGGCGGCTTGCTGGAGACGTCGTAGGTCACGCGGTTGATGCCGCGCACTTCGTTGATGATGCGGCCGGAGACCTTCTTGAGCAGCGCGTAGGGCAGCTCGGCCCAGTCGGCGGTCATGAAGTCGCTGGTTTGCACGGCGCGCAGGGCCACGACGTAGTCGTAGGTGCGGCCGTCGCCCATCACGCCCACGCTCTTGACGGGCAGGAAGACGGTGAAGGCCTGGCTGGTCAGGTCGTACCAGGTCTTGCCGGTGGCTTCGTCGCGGAAGTTGCGCAGCTCTTCGATGAAGATGGCGTCGGCGCGGCGCAGCAGGTCGGCGAATTCCTTCTTCACCTCGCCCAGGATGCGTACGCCCAGGCCGGGGCCGGGGAAGGGGTGGCGATAGACCATCTCGGGCGGCAGGCCCAGGGCCACGCCCAGTTCGCGCACCTCGTCCTTGAACAGTTCGCGCAGCGGCTCCAGCAGCTTCAGGCCGAGCTGCTCGGGCAGGCCTCCGACGTTGTGGTGGCTCTTGATGGTGACGGCCTTCTTGCTCTTGGCGCCGCCCGATTCGATGACGTCGGGGTAGATGGTGCCCTGGGCCAGGAAGGTCGCGCCCTTGTGGCCGCCGTCGCCGGCCTTGAGCTTGGCGGCTTCCTGCTTGAACACGGTGACGAATTCGCCGCCGATGATCTTGCGCTTGGCTTCCGGGTCGCTCACGCCGGCCAGCTTGCCCAGGAAGAGCTCGCTCGCATCCACGCGGATGACCTTGGCGTGCAGCTTGCCCTCGAACATTTCCATGACCATGTCGCCTTCGTTCAAGCGCAGCAGGCCGTGGTCCACGAAGACGCAGGTGAGCTGGTCGCCGATGGCGCGGTGGATCAGCGCTGCGGCCACGGACGAATCCACGCCGCCCGACAGGCCCAGGATGACTTCCTCGTCACCCACCTGCTCGCGGATCTTCTGGACGGCTTCCTCGATGTAGTCGCCCATGACCCAGTCGGGCGCGGCTTTGCAGATGCCCAGCACGAAGCGCTCGAGCAGCGCCTTGCCCTGCACGGTGTGCGTGACTTCGGGGTGGAACTGCACGGCGTAGAAGCGGCGCGTTTCGTCGGCCATGCCGGCGATGGGGCAGCTGTCGGTGCTGGCCATGAGCTTGAAGCCCGGGGGCAGCTCGGTGACCTTGTCGCCATGGCTCATCCACACGTTCAGCATGCCGTGGCCTTCGGCCGTGGTGAAGTCGGCGATGTCCTTGAGCAGTTCGGTGTGGCCGTGGGCGCGCACGGCGGCGAAGCCGAATTCGCGCTTGTGGCCGCCTTCCACCTTGCCGCCCAGTTGGTGAGCCATGGTCTGCATGCCGTAGCAGATGCCCAGCACCGGCACGCCCAGCTCAAAGACGGCCTGCGGCGCCTTGTCCGTCGTGTCCTCATAGACGCTGGCATGGCTGCCCGACAGGATCACGCCCTTGAGCGCGCCGTCCTTGGCGTATTCGCGGATCCATTCATCGGTCACGTCGCAAGGATGGACCTCGCTGTACACATGGGCTTCGCGCACGCGGCGGGCGATGAGCTGGGTGACTTGCGAGCCGAAGTCGAGGATGAGGATTTTCTGGTGTTGCATGGCGGGCGTGTCAGGCGACGGGGGACGGAAAAGACAAAGGCCCGAACACCTCTCTACGCGGGTTCGGGCCTGTGGATGCCGATGGATCAGTCGGCGCGGTAGTTGGGAGCTTCCTTGGTGATCTGCACGTCGTGGACGTGGCTCTCGCGGATGCCGGCGGTAGTGATCTCGACGAATTCCGCCTTGTTGTTCATCTCTTCGATGGTGGCGCAGCCGCAGTAGCCCATGGCCGCGCGCACGCCGCCGGCCATTTGGAACACGATGGAGACCATGGAGCCCTTGTAGGGCACGCGGCCTTCGATGCCTTCGGGCACCAGCTTGTCGGCATTGGGGTTGCCAGTGCTGGATTCCTGGAAGTAGCGGTCAGCCGAGCCCTGCTGCATGGCGCCGATGGAGCCCATGCCGCGATAGCTCTTGTAGCTGCGGCCCTGGAACAGGATCACTTCGCCGGGCGCCTCCTCGGTGCCGGCGAACATGCCGCCCATCATGATGGTGCTGGCGCCGGCGGCCAGGGCCTTGGCGATGTCGCCGGAATAGCGGATGCCGCCGTCGGCGATCAGGGGCACGCCCGTGCCCTTGAGGGCCGTGGCCACGCTGTCGATCGCCATGATCTGCGGCACGCCCACGCCCGCGACGATGCGGGTGGTGCAGATGGAGCCCGGGCCGATGCCGACCTTGACCGCATCGGCGCCCGCCTCGACCAGCGCCAGGGCGGCGGAGCCGGTGGCGATGTTGCCGCCGATCACGTCCACCTGCGGGTAGTTCTGCTTGACCCAGCGCACGCGGTCCAGCACGCCCTTGCTGTGGCCGTGCGCCGTGTCCACCACGATGGCATCGACGCCGGCCTTGACCAGCGCTTCCACGCGCTCTTCGGTGCCCTCGCCCACGCCGACGGCAGCGCCCACGCGCAGGCGGCCGTTGCTGTCACGCGCCGCGTTGGGAAAGCTGGTCTGCTTGGTGATGTCCTTGACGGTGATCAGGCCCTTCAATTCGAAGGCGTCGTTGATGACGAGCAGGCGTTCGAGCTTGTGCTTGTTCAGCAGGGCCTTGGCTTCGGCAGCGGTCGCGCCTTCCTTGACCGTGATGAGCTTCTCGCGCGGCGTCATGATCTGGTGGACCTTGACGTCGTAGCGGGTTTCGAAGCGCAGATCGCGCCCGGTCACGATGCCGACGACCTTGCCGCCGTCGCACACCGGAAAGCCCGAGATGCCGAGCTGCTCGGACAGCTGCAGCACCTGCAGCACGGTGTGTTCGGGGGTGATGACGACGGGATCGCGCACCACGCCCGATTCGTAGCGCTTGACCTTCGCGACCTGGGCTGCCTGCTCCTGCGGCGTCAGGTTCTTGTGGACGATGCCGATGCCGCCCTCCTGCGCGATGGCGATGGCCAGGCGTGCTTCAGTCACGGTGTCCATGGCGGCGGACACGAGCGGAAGATTCAGTTGGATGTTGCGGGAGAGTTTCGTCGCGAGGGACGTGTCCTTGGGCAGGACCTGGGAGTACGCTGGCACCAGCAACACATCGTCGAAGGTGAGCGCTTTTCCAAGAAGGCGCATGAGAAAGCTCCAAAAGAAGGATTGTACCCGTCACCGTGTGACAACGGCGCAAGAGGCTCGGGAGCCCACGCCTCGCCGCTCTGGTGCCCGGCAGGCGTGGCGGATAAACTGCCGCGCATGATCAAAACGACGCGCAAGCTGGCTCTCTTCGCACTGGCCCTGGGTTGGGCCCTGGGCGCATCCGCGCAATGGCAGTGGGTGGACAAGGACGGGCGCAAGGTCTTCAGCGACCGTCCGCCGCCGGCCGATGTGCCGCCCGGCAAGATCCTGAAGCAGCCCTCGGCCAGCGGCGGCGTCGCACGCAGCGCTCCGCCAGCAGCGGCGGCAGACAGCAATGCCCGGCAGCCGGCCCAGGGCGGCAGCGTTCCACAGGCTTCGGGCACCGACCCGGCCCTGGAAAAGAAGAAGGCCGAGGCCGAAGCCGCCGAAGCGCAGAAGAAGAAGGCCGAAGCCGAACGCCTCGCGCAGGCCCGCGCCGAGAACTGCGCCCGGGCCCGCCAAGCCAAGGCCACGCTCAACTCGGGCCAACTGCTGGCCCACACCAATGCCAAGGGCGAGCGCGGCTTCATGGACGATGCCACCCGGCTGACAGAGACCCAGCGCGCCGACTCCGTGATCGCCTCCGACTGCGCGCCCGCCCGCTGAGGCGTGCGCTCCGATCTTCAGTAGCCGGCCTTGGCGCCTGGCCGGCGCTCCGCGAACAAGCCGGCAGAGCGTGCGCCCTGCCGCGCAAAGCGTTCCCGCCGGGCCGTCTTCGGGTCCACCAGCAGGGCACGGGTCCATTCAACGCGGTCCTGGTCGCGCAGCGGCTGGTCCGGCTGCGCGGCGCGGCCCCAGATGCTGCTGGCATAGCGCTCGTCGTCGGCATGTAGCCCGCAGGCCCGCAGCGCATCGGCCACCGTGGCACCGGCGGGCAGCTCCAGGCTCCACTCCTGCACGGCGCCGGACGCTGGCGATGCAGCCACCGCGATGCGCAAGCCCTGCGGCCCCTGCTCCGCCGGTAAGAAGGAGGAGTCAGCCATAGACCTGTTCGGCGCGCTTGATGAAGGCGTCCACCATGGTGCCGGCGATGCGGTCGAACACCGGCCCCACCAGGGCTGCCAGCGCCGCACTGTCGAAGCCGTATTGCAGCTGCAGTTCGACCTTGCAGGCGCGCTGCGAGCCATCGCCCACCGGGTGGAACTGCCAGAGGCCTTCCAGCTGCGAGAACGGCCCCTTGACCAGCTGCATCTGCACGCTGCGTCCCGGCACATGGGTGTTCTGGGTCACGAAGGACTTGCGGATGCTGCCGAGCGCGATGCCCACTTCGGCCGTCATGGTATCGCCTGACTGCTCCAGCACCGCCGCGCGGTCGCACCAGGGCAGGAATTCGGGGTACTTGGCCACATCCGTCACCAGGGCAAACATTTCTTCGGGGCTGTACCAGATCAGGACGGACTTGTTGACGGATTTCATGGAAGGACTCGGGCTAGGGGCAGTCGGTGCGCGGAGGGAGGCCGGGGCCGCGGGAAGTGGCCTAGCCTAGAATCCCCGCGAGCGAGACGACAACAATTGTAGGGAGGCCTTTCATCTCCCGGTTTGCGCCGCATCTGGAAGCCATGGCCAAGAAACCTGAAACATCGTCGCGCATCGCCGACAACAAGAAAGCGGCATACAACTATTTCTTCGAAGAACGCCTCGAAGCCGGCCTGGTGCTGCAGGGCTGGGAAGTGAAGGCCCTGCGCGAAGGCAAGGTGCAGCTGACCGACGGCTACGTGATGGCGCGCGGCGGCGAACTCTTCCTGATCGGCTGCCAGATCAATGCGCTCAAGACCGCATCGACCCACGTCAACCCCGAAGCCGCCCGCACCAAGAAGCTGCTGCTGCACAAGGAGCAGATCGAGAAGCTGGTGAGCAAGGTCGACCAGAAGGGCTATACGCTGGTGCCGCTCAACCTGCACTGGAAGGACGGCCGCGTGAAGTGCGAGATCGCGCTGGCCAAGGGCAAGGCCGAGCACGACAAGCGCGACACCATCAAGGACCGCGAAGGCAAGCGCGAGGTCGAGCGCGCCATGAAGAGCCGCAACCGCTGAGGCGGCTGCGGCCGGCACCCGTTCCGGGCTGGGCCGGCCGCCGGCTTCCTCGCTGCTCATGGATTTCAGCAGGGGGCCTGTCGCCCGCCCGCAAGGCCGGTGCGGCGCAGATTTCTTCAGCCATGATGGAATAAACGGCGCGGCCCGCGTGTTCATCCACATGCAGGCGCATCCTCCGCCATGCCTGCTCCACCTTCCACCCCTGGAGAACCCATGAAGAAATTCCTGTCTCTCGCCGCGTTCGCGGCCATCGCCGGCTGCTCCACCATGGCGGCCGATGGCCCCGTGAAAACCGTTGACGGCGTGCTGGTCGGCGCCAACGGCATGACGCTCTACACCTTCGACAAGGACACGGCCGGCAGCGGCAAGTCGGCCTGCAACGGCCAGTGCGCCGTCAACTGGCCGCCGCTGATGGCGGGCGCCACGACACCGGCAGGCGCAGGCTACTCCGTCATTCAGCGCGACGACGGCAGCCGCCAGATCGCCTACAAGGGCAAGCCGCTCTACTACTGGGTCAAGGACGCCAAGCCCGGCGACAAGACCGGCGACGGCGTGAACAAGGTCTGGCACACCGCCACGCCCTGACCGTCCGCAAGCGAGCACGAGCGGCCGCCTCAGCCCGCCATGAACCGCGCCCAGGTGCTGGACCACCTGCCCGGCCTGCGCCGCTATGCGCGCATGCTGACGGGCGACCGCTGGGCGGCCGACGATCTGGTGCAGGACACGCTGGAGCGCGCGTGCCGCAAATGGCTGCTCTGGCGTACCGGCACCGATCTGCGGGCATGGCTCTTCACGCTCATGCACAACCTCTATCTCAACCAGCGCCGGGGTGCCGCCCCGCTGCAGATGCTGGATCTGCACGGTGCGGCCGCCGAGCTGCCCGCAGCGGCTCCGGTCAGCCACGACACCACCCTGGACCTGGAGCGCTGCCTGCAGCGCCTTCCTGCCGACCAGCGGGCCGTGCTGCTGCTGGTGACGCTGGAAGACATGCCTTATGCCGAGGTGGCCCGGGTGCTGCAGGTGCCCGTGGGCACCGTGATGTCGCGCCTCTCGCGGGCCCGCTCGCGCATGCGCGAATGGATGGAGCACGATGCCGGCGGCGCACGCCAGGCGCCACAGCCGGACAGGGCCAGCGGCGCGGCGCCCGCGCTGCGGCGCCTCAAATGACCCCTGCGAGCGATCTGCCATGACCCGCAACGCCTCCCCTGCCCCACCGCCCGACGACGGCGACCGGCATCTGCATGCGCTGGCGGACGGCCGGCTGCAGCCCGCCGACGCCGAGGCCTTGCGCGCCAGGCTGGATGCAGACGATCTGGCCCGGGTGCAGGACTGGCAGCGCCAGCGCGACGGCCTTCGCGCCCTGCATGCTGCCGCCCTGGACGACGCCGAGATCCCGCCGGAGATGCGCCGCGCCGCCGGGCAGTTGCAGGATCGGCACGACCGGCACGCGCGCTGGAGCCGCTGGGGCGGCATCGCGGCCGGCTGGGTGCTGGCCTTCGGCTTGGGCTGGGGCCTGCACGGCCACGATGCGCAGCCCAGCGCCACTTCCGGTGCGGGCACGCCGCAGGCCTTCGCGCAACAGGCCGCCGTGGCCCATGCCGTGTTCCAGCCCGAGCAACGCCACCCGGTGGAGGTCACGGCCGCACAGCAGCAACATCTGGTGCAGTGGCTGTCGAAGCGGCTGGGCCGGCCGCTGGCCGCGCCGGTACTGGCTGCGGAAGGCTTCGACCTGATGGGTGGGCGGCTGCTGCCCGGCGGCGGCGGGGCGCGTGCGCAGTTCATGTACCAGAACGCCCAGGGCCAGCGCGTCACGCTGTATGTGGGTGCTATCGATGCGGGGCAAGCCGCGCCCACGGCCGACCGCGGGGGCGAAACGGCCTTCCGCTTCCACAAGGAAGGCGCAGTTTCCAGCTTCTACTGGGTGGACCGGGGCTTCGGCTACGCCCTGAGCGGCGAGATGCCCCGCGCCACGCTGCTGGCGCTGGCGACGGCTGCCCACCGGCAGTTGGGGGTGGATTAGTTCGAAGCTGCTTGCGGCTTTCGGCTCAGCCCGCCAGCGAGGCCAGCGGATGCGCGTGAGCCGGCCACGGGCTGTCGAAGAAGGCCTGCACCAGTTCGGGCGAAACGTCTTCGATGCGCGCGGGGTTCCAGCGCGGCGCATGGTCCTTGTCCACCGCCAACGCGCGGATGCCTTCCAGCGTCTCGCTCTGGCCGGGGCGCAGATAGAAGCAGTGGCGCACCATGTCGCGCTCCATGCGCAGGTCGTCGGCCAGGTCCATGGCGCGGGCGCGGCGGATCTGCTCCAGCACCACGAACAGCATCAGCGGCGAGCGCTGGCGCAGCGTGGCCACGGTGGCGCGGCACCAGTCGTCGTCCTCGCCTGCGGCTTCCAGCGCCGACACGATGGCGGACACGTCGGGCAGGCCGAAATAATGGTCGATCTGGGCTCTGGCGGCGATGCCGGGCCCGCCATCGGCGGCCAGCCGGGAAGCGATCCAGTTCTGCACGGCGGCGCCATCGGCGAAGCGCTGCTGGGCCATGGCCTCCCACAGGGCTGGCTGGTCGGCCGCCGCCAGGCGCCCGTCGGCCAGGCCGGCGGCGACGGCCTCCGGAGCGCCGATGGTGTTGCCGGTGAGCGCCAGCCACTCGCCCACCCGTCCCGGGCAGCGCGAGAGGAAGTAGCCGCCGCCCACGTCGGGAAAGAGGCCGATGGCCGTCTCGGGCATGGCCATCTTCGTGCGCTCTGTGACGATGCGCAGGCTCGCGCCCTGGCTGATGCCCATGCCGCCGCCCATGACGATGCCGTCCATGAAAGCGATGTAGGGCTTGCCGTAATGGTGGATGAGATGGTTGAGCGCGTATTCCTCGGTGAAGAAGTCTTCCAGCTGCGGATTGCCCTGGCTACCCGCCTGGTGCAGGAAGCGGATGTCGCCGCCCGCGCAGAAGGCGCCGAAAGCCCCTTCCTTGCTGCTGCCCCGGATCGCCACGGCCAGCACCTCGGGGTCGTTCCGCCAGGCCAGCAGCACGCGCATCAGCTCGCGCACCATGCCCAGCGACAGGGCATTGAGCGCCCTGGGCCGGTTCAGCGTGATGCAGCCCACCTGGCCGCGCAGCTCGCTCAGTACCTCGGGTGCAGCCGCAGCCACGGATGCGGCTGCGGTGCTGCTTGTCTCCGCTTCCTTTTTTTTCGTCTCGCTCATCGTTGCTCTTTCCAACCCAGCAGTTCGTTGCACACCAGCGCGCCGATCACCAGCGCGCCGCCCGTCAGCACGGCCGCGCCGGGCTCTTCGCCCGCACCCAGCCAGGCCAGCACGATACCGAAGATCACCTCCAGCAGGCCCAGCAGCGCGATCTCGGGGGCCTTGAGCACCTGGCCGCAGCGCACCACCAGCACGCAGGGCACGGCCAGCTGCACCACGCCCAACAGCGCCAGCAGGCCGAGGTCGTGCGCCGAGGCCTGGAAGGGCAGCGCCACCGGCAGCGTCGCCACCACGGACAGCACCGCGCCCACCAGCACGGCGGGCGCCAGGTCCACCGCATGGCCATGGCGCTGCGAATGCTGCACCACCGTCCAGTTCACCGCAGCCGCCAGCGGGACACACAGCGCCACCACCGTGCCCAGCAGCGGCAGGCCGGACATCTGCGAGCCGTACATCCAGCCGATGCCCACGCCGGCCACGCCGATCGCGGCCCAGGTGCGCGGCGCGATGCGGTGGCCGATGAAGGCCCAGGAGAAGAGCGCGGTGAGCAGCGGGCCCGCCGCCATGGTCACCAGCACGTTGGCCACCGGCATCAGCAGGATCGCCACCATGAAGGCGGTGAACATCACGCCCCAGCACAGGCCCGACACCCAGAGCGCCCGGCCGCCGCGCCGCACGGCGGCGAACACCGCCCGCCCCTGCAGCGCCGGCAGGATGACCAGCAGCGCCGCCACGGTGAACAGGCTGCGCCAGAAGGTGACCTCGAAGCTGCGCGCAGCCTCCAGGTGGCGCGTGACCACGCCGGCGATGGACCACATCAGCGTGACCGCCACCATCAGCCACACGGCCCTGCCGTGGGTCAGCCCGCCCACGCCCGCTACCGTCTTCACGCTCGCCATATCCGCACTCCAGCGCTGCCTGCATGCCGAGGCCGGCGCATTGATTGATTGATTAATCGAATGATTGAATGAAAAAGGTCCGAACGGAATCCGGCCAGACCGCATTCTCGGCCGCAAAGCCCGGGCGCTGCAGCGCGGGGGGCTTCGGCAGGCCTCAGCAATGAAAAAGGGTGAGCCAACCCACGGCTGGCTCACCCTTGTCCGGCGCGGGGGGCTCAGCCCCCGCCACTGGAGCGCACCCGCTCGCTCAGGAGCGGGCTGCGCGCTTGCGCTCGTTTTCCGTCAGGAAGCGCTTGCGCAGGCGCACGCTCTTAGGCGTGATCTCGACCAGCTCGTCGTCCTCGATGAATTCCACGCCGTATTCGAGCGTGAGGTCGATAGGCGGCGTGATCTTGATCGCGTCTTCCTTGCCGGACACGCGGAAGTTGGTCAGTTGCTTGGTCCGCGTGGCGTTCACGATCAGGTCGTTGTCGCGGCTGTGGATGCCCACGATCATGCCTTCGTACACCGGATCGTTCGCCTTCACGAACATGCGGCCGCGGTCGTCCAGCTTGCCCAGTGCGTAGGTGAAGATTTCACCGTCGTCCATGGAGATCAGCACGCCGTTCTTGCGGCCGCCGATGTCGCCCTTGTGCGGCTCGTAGCTGTCGAAGATGTTGCTGATGAGGCCGGAGCCGCGCGTCAGGTTCAGGAATTCGTTGGTGAAGCCGATCAGGCCCCGCGCCGGGATGCGGTATTCCAGGCGCACGCGGCCGCGGCCGTCCGTTTCCATGTTCACCAGCTCGCCCTTGCGCTCGCCCAGGGCCTGCATCACGCCACCCTGGTGGCCTTCCTCGATGTCGGCCGTGACCAGCTCGATCGGCTCGTGCTTGACGCCGTCGATGTCGCGGAACACCACGCGGGGCTTGGACACGGCCAGCTCGTAGCCTTCGCGGCGCATGTTCTCCAGCAGGATGGTCAGGTGCAGTTCGCCCCGGCCCATCACTTCGAACACGCCTTCCTCGTCGGTCTCCTTCACGCGCAGGGCCACGTTGTGCTGCAGTTCCTTCTGCAGGCGGTCCCAGATCTGGCGGCTGGTCACGAACTTGCCTTCGCGGCCTGCCAGCGGCGAGGTGTTCACGCAGAAGTTCATGGTCAGCGTGGGCTCGTCCACCTTCAGCATAGGCAGCGGCGCGGGGTTGGCGGGGTCGGTCACGGTCACGCCGATGCCGATGTCCTCGATGCCGTTGATCAGCACGATGTCGCCGGGGCCGGCCAGCGGGGTCTGCATGCGGTCCAGGCCCTGGAAGGTCAGCACCTGGTTCACGCGGCCCTTGACGCTCTTGCCCTCAGGACCTTCCATGACCAGCACATCCTGGCCGGGCTTGAGCGTGCCCTGGCTGATGCGGCCCACGCCGATGCGGCCCACGAAGGTGGAGAAGTCCAGCGCCGAGATCTGCAGCTGCAGCGGAGCGGCCGGGTCGCCCGAGTTCGGGGGCACGTGCTTCAGGATGGTGTTGAAGAGAGCCGACATGTCGGGGCCCCACTGCTCGCCCGGAGCGCCTTCTTCCAGCGACGACCAGCCGTTGATGCCCGAGGCGTACACCACAGGGAAGTCCAGCTGCTCGTCGGTCGCGCCCAGCTTGTCGAACAGGTCGAATGCGGCGTTGACCACCTTGTCGGGGTTGGCGCCGGGCTTGTCCACCTTGTTCACCACCAGGATGGGGCGCAGGCCCAGGGCCAGTGCCTTCTTGGTCACGAAGCGCGTCTGGGGCATGGGGCCTTCCTGCGCGTCGATCAGCAGCACCACGCTGTCCACCATGGACAGGGCACGCTCCACTTCGCCGCCGAAGTCCGCGTGGCCCGGGGTGTCCACGATGTTGATGTGCGTGCCTTCCCAGCTCACGGCGCAGTTCTTGGCCAGGATGGTGATGCCGCGTTCCTTTTCGATCGCGTTGTTGTCCATCACGGTATCGACGACCTTCTCGTGGTCGGCGAAGGTGCCCGACTGGCGCAGCAGCTGGTCCACCATGGTGGTCTTGCCATGGTCAACGTGCGCAATGATGGCGATGTTGCGGATTTGTTTGCTCATAGTGCTTCCAATGTGCCGCGCTCAGTTACAGGCGGCGTGTTTTCGATTCCCAGAATCTGTTGAATTTCGAGCGGGCTCAGGAGCCGTTCAGGCACCAGCTCGCCAGCGGTGATGTGGCCCACGCCCAGCAGGGCCCGCGGCCGGTCGCCGAAGACCGCCACGGCGCCGGCGTCGGGCCAGGAGCCCCTGCGCCGCACGCCCGACAGGAATCGGGCGGCATTTTCGCTGTCCAGCGTGACACGCGTGTGCCCCGCCAGCAGCGTCTCGACCGGCTGCACGCAGGCCAGCCGCTCGGTTTCCGTCATGGCCTCCAGCGCGGCCAGCGTGACGCAGCGCTCCACGCCCAGGCCGCCCGTGTCGATGCGGCGCAGAAACGTGAGGTGCGCACCGCAACCCAGCGCCTGGCCGATGTCCTCGCCCAGGGTGCGGATGTAGGTGCCCTTGCTGCACGTCACTATCATTCTGATAGCTGGCTGCGCAGGATCTTCCGTGGCCAGCGCCAGTTTCAAGTCATGGATGACGACGTCGCGGGCGGGGCGCTCCACCTCGATGCCGGCACGCGCGTATTCGTACAGTGCCTTGCCGTCCTTCTTGAGCGCGCTGTGCATGGGTGGCACCTGCCGGATCGGGCCGGTGAACTGCCGCTGCACTTCGGCGAGCCGCTCCGGGGTGAGCTGGGCCGGATCGACGCCGCAGCGCGCCAGCACGTCGCCCTCGGCATCGCCGGTGGACGTGGTCACGCCCAGCAAGGCCACGGCCTCGTAGGTCTTGGGCGCATCGAGCTGCAGCTGGCTGAACTTGGTCGCCGCGCCGAAGCACAGCGGCAGCACGCCGCTGGCCAGCGGATCGAGCGTGCCGGTATGGCCCGCCTTCTCGGCGCGCAGCAGCCACTTCGCCTTTTGCAGGGCGTCGTTGCTGGAAAGGCCCAGCGGCTTGTCGAGCAGCAGCACTCCGTGCACCGGGCGCCGCTGCACCCGGATGCGGGGAGCGCGTGCCGTCATGCTTCGTCGTCGTCCTTGGAGCGGGAAGCCACGGCGCGCGCGATCAGCGCGTTCATGTCCGACGCACGCTCGGTGGTGCGGTCGTAAACGAAATGCAACGTGGGCACGGTGTGGATGTGCAGGCGCTTGAACAGGCCGTTGCGCAGGAAGCCCGCGGCCTGGTTCAGTGCCTCCTGCGTGGCCTGCGGATCGCCCACCAGCACGCTGAAGAAGACCTTCGCGTGGGCATAGTCGGGCGTCACTTCCACGCCCTGCAGCGTGACCATGCCCACGCGCGGATCCTTCAGTTCACGCGCGATGAGCTCGGTCAGATCCCGCTGGATCTGGTCCGCGACCTTGAAGCCGCGGTTGGGCGTGGAGGATTTCTTGGCTGCCATAGGGTCTCAGAACTCCGAAGTATCAACGCACCTCGCCAACACCCCGCCCGCACCCTTCAAAGGGCCGCGGAGCAGGCCATGCCAGCGGACGCCGTGGAACTGGCTTTGCCAGGCCACGGGCGTCGTCCCCCTGGAGGGGGAAGGCGCGAAGCGACTCAGGGGGTGTTTCACAGCGTTCTTGCGATTTCCTTGATGTCGAAGAACTCCAGCTGATCACCTTCCTTGATGTCGTTGTAGTTCTTCAGCTTGATACCGCACTCGAAGCCTTCCTTGACTTCCTTGACGTCGTCCTTGATGCGGCGCAGCGATTCGATCTCGCCCGTGTAGACCACCACGTTGTCGCGCAGCAGGCGGAAGCGCGCATTGCGATGGACCATGCCGGACGTGATGTAGGAGCCCGCCACGGTACCGATCTTGGAGGCCACGAACACCGTGCGGATCTCGGCCGTGCCGATGACTTCCTCGCGCTGCTCGGGGGCCAGCATGCCGGACATGGCGACCTTCAGCTCGTCCACGGCGTCGTAGATGATGCTGTAGTAGTGCAGATCGACGCCGTTGCTCTCGGCCGTCTTGCGCGCGCCGGCATCGGCACGCACGTTGAAGCCGATCACGATGGCCTTGGAGGCGATCGCCAGGTTGATGTCGGATTCGCTGATGCCGCCCACGCCGGCATACACCAGCTGGACCTTGATCTCGTCGGTCGAGAGCTTGAGCAGCGACTGCGACAGCGCTTCCTGCGAACCCTGCACGTCGGCCTTGACGATGATGGGCAGGGTCTTGACCTCGCCCGCCGTCATGTCGGCGAACATGTTCTCCAGCTTGGCGGCCTGCTGCTTGGCCAGCTTGGTGTTGCGGAACTTGCCGGCACGGTAGGTCGCGATCTCGCGGGCACGGCGCTCGTCGGAGAGCACCATGAACTCGTCGCCGGCCTGCGGCACTTCGGTCAGGCCCTGGATTTCCACCGGGATCGACGGACCGGCCGTCTTGGCCGTCTTGCCGTTCTCGTCCAGCATGGCACGCACGCGGCCATAGGTCTGGCCGGCCAGCACCACGTCGCCCACCTTCAGCGTGCCGGACTGCACCAGCACCGTGGCCACAGGGCCGCGGCCCTTGTCCAGCTGGGCTTCGATCACCAGGCCCTTGGCCAGGGAATCGACCGGTGCCTTGAGTTCCAGCACTTCGGCCTGCAGCAGCACCTGCTCGAGCAGTTCGTCGATGCCGGCACCGGTCTTGGAAGACACGGGCACGAAAGGCGAATCGCCGCCGTACTCTTCGGGCACGACCTCTTCGACCACCAGTTCCTGCTTGACGCGCTCAAAGTTCGCATCGGGCTTGTCGGACTTGGTGATGGCCACCACGATCGGCACCTTCGCCGCCTTGGCGTGCTTGATGGCTTCCTTGGTCTGCGGCATGACGCCGTCGTCGGCCGCCACCACCAGGATGACGATGTCGGTCGCCTGGGCGCCTCGGGCACGCATGGCCGTGAAGGCCTCGTGGCCGGGGGTGTCGAGGAAGGACACCATGCCGCGCGGCGTTTCGACGTGATAGGCGCCGATGTGCTGCGTGATGCCGCCGGCTTCGCCCGCGGCCACCTTGGTGCGGCGGATGTAGTCCAGCAGCGAGGTCTTGCCGTGGTCCACGTGGCCCATGACGGTGACCACGGGAGCGCGGGGCAGCTGCTCGGCCTGCTGGCCGGACACGTCCTCGTCGGTGAAGGCTTCCGGATCGTCCAGCGCAGCCACCACGGCCTTGTGGCCCATTTCCTCGACCACGATCATGGCCGTGTCCTGGTCCAGCGGCTGGTTGATGGTGACCATCTGGCCCATCTTCATCAGCGCCTTGATGACTTCGGACGCCTTGATCGACATCTTGTGCGCCAGCTCGGCCACCGTGATGGTCTCGGGCACATGCACTTCGATGACCCGGGCTTCCACCGGGGCCTGCTGCTGGTGGTGCTGGTCGTCGCCACGGTCGTTGCCGCGGCGGCCACGCGGGCCGGCACGCCAGTTGTTGCGGCCCACACCGCCGCTGCTGTCGCCGCGGGTCTTGATTTCCTTCTTCTTGGCAGGATCGCCGGCCCAGCTCGAAGAGAGCTTGGCGGACTTGACTTCCTTGCCGGCACCGCCCGGAGCGGCGGGCGCGCCTGCGCGGGCCGTGCCGGCGCCCGGCGCAGAGGCGGGCTTGTGCAGCGTGCCCTTCTTGGCATCGGCGGTAGCGCCCGCGGCCTTGGGAGCCGGCTTGGGCTCTTCGGGCTTCTTGGCGACCAGCACCTTCTTGGGCGCGGCCATCATGGCGCGGATGGCCTCGGCCTCGGCCAGGGCCTTGCGGCGGCGCTCGTCCAGATCGGCGGCACGGGCGGCCTCTTCGGCGGCGCGGGCGGCAGATTCGGCCTCGGCCTTGGCACGCGCCTCGGCCTGGGCGGCGGCGCGGGCTGCGGCTTCGGCGGCCTGGCCGCGCACGGCTTCCTGACGCTGCGCCGAGGCCTGGGCGACCTTTTCGGCTTCCTGGGCGGCATAGGCGGCGGCGCGCTCTTCGGCTTCGCGCTCGCGCTGCTCGCGGGCTTCGCGCTCGCGGCGCTTCTCGCTCAGCTCTTCTTCCTGGCGGCGGATCAGTTCGGCCTGGCTGCGGGCTTCTTCCTCGCGGCGCACCAGTTCCTGGTCTTCGGCGCTGGGAGCCTCGTGGGCTTCGCCGGCATCCGCCACATTGTCGGACTCGTCCTCGCGCTTGATGAAGGTGCGCTTCTTGCGCACTTCCACCTGGATGGTGCGCGCCTTGCCCGTGGCGTCCGCCTGCTTGATCTCGCTGGTGGACTTCTTGGTCAAGGTGATTTTGCGGCGATCGGTGGCCACGGTGCCATGGCTGGCCTGCAGGAAGGACAGCAGCTTCTGCTTGTCCGCTTCGGACAGCACGTCGCCCGGGTTGGACTTGGACACGCCAGCGGACTTGAGCTGGTCGAGCAAGGTCTCGGGAGATTTCTTGAGTTCGTTCGCGAACTCTGCAACGGTATTACTGGACATATTGGATTCGTACCTCCCTACCCTTACTCTTGCTGCCCTGCGAACCAGTGTTCGCGAGCCTTCAGGATCAAGGCTTTGGCATCTTCCGGCGACTGCCCGGTCAGTTCAGTCAGTTCATCGATGGCCAGATCGGCCAGGTCGTCACGGCTGTGCACGCCACCTTCCGCCAGCTTGGCGATGAGTTCGGGCGTGAGGCCTTCCAGGTCGCGCAGGTTCTGCGACACGCCTTCGACGCTTTCCTCGCGGGCGATTTCCATCGTCAGCAAGGCGTCCTTGGCGCGCGAACGCAGTTCGGTGACCGTGTCTTCGTCGAAGCTCTCGATCTCCAGCATTTCCTGCAGCGGCACATAGGCCACCTCTTCCAGGCTGGCGAAACCTTCGGCGATCAGGATGTCGGCGATCTCCTCGTCCACATCCAGCTTTTCCATGAACAGGCGGCGGGCCGTATCGGTCTCGTTGGCCTGCTTCTGGGCCGACTCGGCCGCGTCCATGATGTTGATCTTCCAGCCCGTGAGGTCGGAAGCCAGGCGCACGTTCTGGCCGCCGCGGCCGATGGCGATGGCGAGGTTCTCCTCGTCCACCACCACGTCCATGGCGTGCTTTTCCTCGTCCACCACGATGGACGAGACGTTGGCCGGGGCCAGGGCGCCGATCACGAACTGGGCCGGGTCTTCGGACCACAGCACGATGTCCACGCGCTCGCCGGCCAGTTCGTTGGTGACGGCATTGACGCGGGTGCCGCGCACGCCGACGCAGGTGCCGATGGGGTCGACACGCTTGTCGTGCGAGAGCACGGCGATCTTGGCGCGGCTGCCGGCATCGCGGGCGCAGCTCTTGATCTCGAGCAGGCCCTGCTCGATCTCGGGCACTTCGTTGCGGAACAGCTCGATCATGAATTCCGGCGCCGAGCGCGACAGGATGATCGGGGCGCCGCGCAGCGTCAGGTCCACTTCCATGATCATGGCGCGCACGCGGTCGCCGCTGCGCAGGTTTTCCTTGGGGATCATCTCGGAGCGGCGCAGCCGGCCTTCCACGCGGCCCGACTCGACGATGATGTCGCCCTTGTCCATGCGCTTGACGGTGCCGGTGAAGATCTTCTCGCCGCGCGACATGAAGTCGTTGAGCAGCATCTCGCGCTCGGCGTCGCGGATCTTCTGCAGGATGACCTGCTTGGCGGCCATGGCGCCGATGCGGCCGATCGGCACGGACTCGACGCCCTCTTCGATGTGCTCGCCGACTTCGATGTCGGGGATGCGGTCGCGCGCGTCCATGAGCAGCTCTTCGGCATCGGGGTTCTGCAGGCCGGCATCGTCCGGCACCACCAGCCAGCGGCGGAAAGTCTCGTAGTTGCCGCTGTCACGGTCGATCGACACGCGGATGTCCACTTCGCCCGGATACAGCTTCTTGGTCGCCTGGGCCAGGGCCAGTTCCACGGCGCCGAACACCACGTCGCGCTCCACGTTCTTTTCGCGCGAAATGGCTTCGACCAACATCAACAATTCGCGATTCATGCGAGGACTCTCCTATTTCAATCACTGAGGTCCGCTGCGCGGGCAGCGGCCCATATTGTTTTGACGCCAGCGCTCAGGCCTGGCCCGACTTGGCCCCGCCGCGGCCCTTGAAATCCACCAGCGGCGCCAGGCGGGCGTCCTTGAGCTCGTCCAGGGTGAAACCCAGGGCCTGCAGCGGTGCGGGCACGCGCTTCTTGCTCACCTTCTGGCCGGGCTTCACTGCGGGCTCGTCGCTCCACACGATCTGCCAGCCACCCGATTCGGCCCGCTCCAGCGTGCCGCGAAATTTCTTGCGATTGGCGTTCACCTGCCCGTCGGCAGCCGCTGCGCCCAGCGGGGCCTTGAGCGTGAGATCGATCACCGATCCGGCGAAACGCACGAAGTCCTGCTCGTGCCGCAGCGGGCGGTCGATGCCGGGCGAGGACACCTCGAGCCGCTTGTAGTCCACGCCATCCACTTCCAGCGCGAACTGCAGCTGGCGCGTGACCTTTTCGCAATCCTCGACCGTCACGAACTGCTCGGGCAGCGCGGGGGCCACGGCCTCCGGGGCGTCGCCTGCAGCCGCGGCAGGGGCAGGGGCAGGGGCACTCCAGGGGAGATCGATGGTGATGCGCAGCAAGCCTCCAGCGGAGCGCTCGATCTCCACCAGGTCATAGCCCAGCCCGGCCACGGTTTGTTCAACGATCTCTTGCAATGCCACGTGTGATTCTGTTCAGTTTCCAGAAATGCGAAAAACCCGACAACCGCCCGAATTATTTCCGGCAGCTTCGAGCTCGAAAACAAACGCCCAAAAAAAACGGGCGGTGAGTACCCGCCCGTCTGGTCGTGAGGCTCTTATTGTAGCGCGTAACGCCTTGATCTGCAAAGGCTGCGGCACACAACTTGCATCATGCCGCCTGCGGCCCATGCGCCGCCATGATGCGTTCCAGCAACGGCTGAGCGTCCGCCTGCACGGGCGCGCCGCCCGGCTCCCGCAAGCTGTCCAGCAAGCGCGCCAGCACGCCCGGCTGCGGCAGCAGGGGTCCCAGGAAACGGGCTGCGCCGCCCTGCCCCACCAGCAGGGTCGGAAAGGTGTCCACATCCAGATCGCCCACCAGATCCTCCTCGTCCTCCACGTCCACCCACAGGAAGCGCGCGTTCGGCCTTTCGGCCGCAAGGCCGTCGAAGACCGCACGGTAGTCGCGGCAGACGCCGCACCATGCGGCGCACAGGCATACGACCCAGGTGGACGGGTCGCCGGAAGCGGCGCCGGGCGCCGGGCGGGAAAGGGTCATGGAAAAAGCGGAAATCTCGTCGTTCGCCGGGCATGGTGGTGCCGCCCCGGGGTGGCGCAAACCTCCGATGTTAGCGACTGGAGGCAGCCGGACGGGTCAGCCGCGCCCAGCGAAGGGCATCTTGGTCGCCATGACGGTGTGGAACATCACATTGGCCTCCAGCGGCAGATTGGCCATGTAGAGCACCGACTGCCCCACGATGTCCACGTCCATCAGCGGCTCGGCAGCGACCTGGCCGTGCGCCTGCATCACGCCCTGGGTCATGCGCTGGGCCAGCTCGGTTCCGGCATTGCCCACATCGATCTGGCCGACGGCGATGTCGTACTTGCGGCCATCCAGCGAAGCGGTCTTGGTCAGGCCCATGACGGCATGCTTGGTCGCGGTGTAGGCGATGGAATTGGGCCGGGGCGTGTGCGCCGAGATCGAGCCGTTGTTGATGATCCGCCCGCCGCGCGGCGATTGCGACTTCATCACGCGGAAGGCGTTCTGGATGCCGTAGAACATGCCATTCAGGTTGACGTCCACCACCTGCTTCCACTGCTCGACGGACAGGTCCTCCAGCGGCACGGCTGGCGCGCCGACGCCGGCATTGTTGAACAACAGGTCCACGCGGCCGAAAACCTCCATGGCGCGGTCGAACAAGGCCCGCACGGACTGCGGGTCCGTCACGTCGGCCGGCACGGCCAGCGCACGCGCACCCGCTTCCGACGCTTCGGCCACCTCGGACAGCAACGCGGCGCGCCGGCCGCAAAGCACCACGCTCCATCCATCGCGCAGCAGCGCCAGCGAAGCGGCCCGGCCGATGCCGGAGCCCGCCCCCGTGACGATGGCCACCTTCTTTCCTGCCTGCACCTGGTCTTCCTTCCTTGTCGTCATTCAGAAACCCTCAGCGCCGCTCAACGGCGCGCGCGGCGCGACTTGGCGGCACTCTTGCCCGAGGGCTTCTTGCCCGCCGCCTTGCCAGGAGCTCCCTTGCCGGCGGAACGGTCCTGCACGGCCTCCGGCCGCGCCTTGCCTGCGCGGCGGCTTCTGGCGGGCGGCACGGCCTCATGTCCCACGGCTTCGTCGCGCTGCGAGCGGGGCGCAGGGCCGGCGCCCCGCTCGCGGGAGGGCTTGGCCGGCGCCAGCGTCTCGCCTTCCCGGACCAGCCGGAAGTCGATCTTGCGGCCGTCCAGATCGACGCGGCTGACCTGCACGCGCACCCGCGTGCCGATCGAATAGCGGATGCCGGTGCGTTCGCCGCGCAGTTCCTGCCGGGCCTCGTCGAACTTGAAGTATTCGCCTCCCAGCTCGGTGATGTGGACCAGCCCTTCGACGTACATGGCGTCCAGCGTGACGAAGATGCCGAAGCTGGTAGCCGAGCTGACCACGCCGCTGTATTCCTCGCCCAGATGCTCGCGCATGTACTTGCACTTGAGCCAGGCCTCGACGTCGCGGCTGGCCTCGTCCGCACGGCGCTCGTTGGCGCTGCAGTGCAGACCGGCTGCTTCCCAGGCCTGCACCTCGCGCGACGGTGCCGCGGCCTCCTTGCGCGGCTTGTTCGAGGGCGCGGCCACCCGCGCGGCGAGCCGTTTGGCCAGCTTGGCATGGGCCTCGCCGGGCGTGGGCAAGGCAGGCAGCTTGTACTTGCTGCCGCCCAGGATGGCCTTGATGACCCGGTGCACCAGCAAGTCGGGATAGCGCCGGATGGGGCTGGTGAAGTGGGTATAGGCCTCGAACGCCAGGCCGAAGTGACCGCTGTTGATCGGCGTGTAGATGGCCTGCTGCATGGAACGCAGCAGCATGGTGTGGGTCTGCTGGGCGTCGGGCCGGTCCTTGGTCGCCTCGGCGATCGCCTGGAACTCGGAAGGCTTGGGATCGTCGCCGATGCTCATGCCGACGCCCATGGCCTTCAGGTAGGCGCGCAGGATCTCCTGCTTCTCGGGCGTGGGGCCTTCATGCACGCGGAACAGTCCCGGATGCCCGCCCTGGGCGATGAAGTCCGCACTGCAGACGTTGGCGGCCAGCATGGCCTCCTCGATCAGGCGGTGTGCATCGTTGCGGGTGCGCGGCACGATCTTCTCGATGCGGCCGTTCTCGTCGCAGACGATCTGCGTCTCGGTGGTCTCGAAGTCCACCGCGCCGCGCTGCCTGCGCGCCTGGAGCAGCGCGCGATAGACGTCGTGCAGGTTGAGCAGATCGCCCACCCGCGCCTTGCGCTTGGTGGCCTCCGGCCCGCGCGTATTCGCCAGGATGGCCGCCACTTCCGTGTAGGTGAAGCGGGCATGGCTGTACATCACGGCCGGATAGAACTGGTAGGCATGGACCTCGCCCTTGGCGGTGACCAGCATGTCGCAGACCATGCACAGGCGCTCCACCTCGGGGTTGAGCGAGCACAGGCCGTTGGACAGCTTTTCCGGCAGCATGGGAATCACGCGGCGCGGAAAATAGACGCTGGTGGCGCGGTCGTAGGCGTCGATGTCGATCGCGCTGCCGGTCTCCACGTAATGACTCACGTCGGCGATCGCGACCAAGAGGCGCCAGCCCTTGGCCCGGCCCACCTTGGCGGGCTCGCAATAGACGGCATCGTCGAAGTCGCGCGCGTCCTCGCCGTCGATGGTGACCAGGGGCACGTCGGTCAGGTCCACGCGGCGGCGCTTGTCCTGGGCACGCACCTTCTCGGGCAAGGCCTTGGCCTGGGCCAGGCAATCCTGGGAAAACTCGTGCGGCACGCCATACTTGCGCACCGCGATCTCGATCTCCATGCCGGGGTCATCGACTTCGCCCAGCACCTCGGTGATGCGCCCGACGGGCTGGCCGAACAGGGCCGGCGGCTCGGTGAGCTCGACCACGACGACCTGGCCGGGCTTGGCCGCGCCGGTAGCGCCCTTGGGAATCAACACATCCTGGCCATAGCGCTTGTCTTCGGGGGCCACCAGCCAGACGCCGCTTTCCTGCAGCAGGCGGCCGATGATGGGCTGTGCGGGCCGCTCGACGATCTCGACGACGCGGCCCTCCGGGCGGCCACGCCGGTCCTGGCGGACGATGCGCACGCGCACGCGGTCCTTGTGCAGCACGGCCCGCATCTCATTGGGTGGCAGATAGATGTCGCCTTCACCGTCGTCGCGCTGCACGAAGCCGTGGCCGTCGCGGTGCCCCTGCACGCTACCTTCGATTTCGTCAGCGCTTTGCGTGACGGACGTGCTGGAGTTCATTTTTTTGATATACAATCTAAGTCTTTCCTGAAAGCCCAGGTGGCGGAATTGGTAGACGCACTAGTTTCAGGTACTAGCGAGTAACATCGTGGAGGTTCGAGTCCTCTCCTGGGCACCAAGTTTAACGAGAACCCGTCAGGGTTTCCGAAAGAAAAAGCCGCTTTCAACGAAGCGGCTTTTTTATTTCCGGACAAATCCTGGGCAGCGCGGAACAACTTCCTCGCGCGCGGCACATCTCTGGCTGGAGCGCTCTGCCGCCTTGCACATCCTCGCCGCAGGCTGTGATTTGCACCTTGCAGCCGCCCACCTGAGCAGAGTCCGCCGTATCACGAGGACAGGAAGCGGCAAGCAGGCCACCGCGCCGGCAGTTCGGCAAAATTTCAGCGAATTGCTCCGGACCACCAAAAACTGTTCTATAATTCAATCTTTCCTGAAATGCCCAGGTGGCGGAATTGGTAGACGCACTAGTTTCAGGTACTAGCGAGTAACATCGTGGAGGTTCGAGTCCTCTCCTGGGCACCAAACAATAAAAAGCCGCTGTGGTCACACAGCGGCTTTTTTCGTTGCCGGCGCCGCCTGCACGGCATCACGCAAGGCATGAGATGGGGCCCGCAGGCCACCCTCCCTCCCCTCCCCTTTTTTTTCGACACTCCCAAAGAAAAACGCGGAAAGACCTTCCGGCCTTTCCGCGTTCGCCCACGTCCGGCGAGAGCGGCTTACTTGCGCATCAGCGCCTTGAGCGCGTTCTGCAGGCGACGGGCCGATGCCTCATCGCTGGAAGTGGCCAGCACGCGGGCGGCATCCTGGCCCCAGGTCTGGGCAGGCGACGGGTCGTTGCGGCGGGTCAACAGCTGCAGCTGCAGGGCACGACGTTCCGACAGGTGCTCGGCGGGCGTAGGCACTTCAGCCGCCATTTCGAGGCGCAGCAGCGACTGTGCCGCATCGCCCGCGGCCGGGGCCGACAGGGCCTGGGCCCAGGCGGTGCGGGTGGCCGCGTTGACCTGGCCGCCCAGATCCTGCGCGCTCGGCAGCAGCGCGGCGTCGCGCTGGCTCCAGGCCGACAGCACCTGCGTCAAGGCTTCACCATGGGCCTGGGCCGCCAGCTTTCGCAGCGTGTTCTGCGCCTGCTCCAGCGCATCGCGCTGCGCGCGGAAGGCGGCATCGCCCAGACGCGGGCCACGGGATTCCGCACGCTCGCCCCGATCGCCGAAGCGGCCAGCCCGATCCGCGCCGAAGCGGTCGCCTCCCGGGCGGCCCGCATCGCGCGGGCCCCGGGCACCGTCCTTGCCACGGCCATCCGGGCGAGCGCCACGGCCAGCAGCAGCGGGTGCGACGACGTCCTTGCGCATGCCGGGGCGGTCATCGCCGCGCACGGCGACCACGGGCCGCGGTGCGGGCTTGGGCGCGGCGGCAGGCGCCGCGGCCTCTTCGCCGCCGGCGGCAGCGCCCGCTTCGGCGGATTCGGTGGCCGCTGCCGCATTTTCAGGAGCAGCCTGCGCAGGCGCTGCGGCCGCTGCCGCCTCGGCATTGCCCTGGGCCTGGCTGCGCAGCGCGGCTTCCAGATCGGCCATGGCGCCGCGGATGCGCTGGGCATCGCCGCTGGCGTTCGCGGCCTCCAGGGCCTTGGAGGCTTCGAGCACCGCACGGTCCCGGGCACTCATCTCGCCGGCTGCGCGCTCGCGTTCTGCAGACTTGCGGTTGAAGGCCTCGTCGATGGGCTTGCGGAACGCATCCCACAGCTTCTGTTCCTGCTTGCGGTCCAGCGGCACGGACTGGGCCTCGGCCTGCCAGCGCTGCTGCAGCGCCTTGACGGCGTCCACGCGCAGCACCGGCGCTGCGCCCAGGGCCGTGGCCTCCTCGATCATGGCGTGGCGGCGGGCCAGGCTGTCCTTCTTCGCAGCTTCCAGCGGGGCCGAGGCTTCGGCCAGGGCCTGCTTCCACTGCGGCTGCAGCTCGGCGAACATCTTTTCGCCGACATGGCCGCCATCGCGCCAGCGGTCGCCGAACTGGTGCAGCGCGCGGTTGACGGCCTTGAGGTCACCCGCCAGCGCTGGCAGCTGCTCGCGCGTCCAGGTCTTGAGCTCTTCGATCAGGGCCAGGCGCTGGGCCTTGTGCTCGGCGGCGTCGGAACGCACCTTATCCAGCCAGGCTTCGACCACCTTGTGCGCGGCGTTGCAGGCTTCGTCGAATTTCTTCCAGAGCGCATGGTTGGCCGGGCCGCCCTGGTCGGCCTGCTTCCACTGGTCGCGCAGCTGGCGCAGGGTCTCCTGCATCTTGCGGCCGCCCAGGGCCTGGCCTTCGGGCCGCTTGAGCAGGCCCTCGGCGCGCGCCACCAGGTCTTCGCGGATCTGGTCGGCGCTCCAGCGCTGCCAGCCTTCCAGCTCGCCCGAAGCCACGAGGGCGCCATGCACGTGCTGCTCCAGCTCGTTGTCGATGTGCTTGCCATGCACTTTCAGCACGGCGCGCAAGGCAGCGGCGGCGCCCGCGCTGGCCTTGCCGTGGCCTTCGGCGGTTTCCTGCTCCAGCTTCGCCAGGGCTTCGGTCACGGCCTGCACGGCTTTCTCGCGCACCTGCGGATCGACGGCCTTGGGCTTGGCGGCCGGACGGGCCTCGGTCTTGGCGGCCACTGCGGCGGCTTCGGCCGGCAGGCCGCGCGCCACGCGCAGCTCGTCGGCCCACACGGGCACGGGCGGCAGCGGCGCGTTGGCATCCTCAGCGGCGGCGGCGGCCTGGGCCACGGCGGGCTGGAAGGCATCCCAGACCAGCAGCAGCTGGGAACGGGAGGCGTCCAGCAGCGGCGGGAAGCGCGCCTCGACGCTGGGCCAGGCGGCGTCGCCGGTCAGAGCCTCGGCCTGCTCCTGCCAGCGGCCGACGTCGGCGCGCAGCACTTCGAGGGCGGCCTGGGCATCGCGCCAGGGCTTGGTGGAGAGAACCTCGATGCGCTGGGCCAGCAGCACGGCGGCCTCGCGCTGCACCTGCACACGGTGCTGCAGGTCTTCGATGGTCTTGATGCGTTCGGCCAGCTGCACCTTCAACGCAGACAGCGGCTCGCGCGACAGCGGCGCGCCGGCCTTCGCGGCGTCGCGCTGCCAGGCCATGGCGTCGGCGATGTTGAGCTTGGAGGCCGACAGCAGCGCCTGCGCCTTCTCGGCCCATTCGGCGGCGATGGCTTCCTGGCCCTTGGCGCGGCGGATTTCGTCGAGCCGTTCGCGCACGGCGCGGGCTGCGCCCTTGTCGCGGGCGCTGAGCTCCTTGAACACCTCTTGCAGGGACTCCTGCCCGGGCTGGGTCGCCAGCCAGTCGCGGATGCGCGAAGCACGCTCGCCCGAGGTGGGGGCAGAAAATGCGCCGCCCGTCAGCGCGTCGAGAGGATGCGGCTCGGTTGACTTGGCCGGGGCCGGATTCACTTCAGGTGCGTCGGTGGACATTTTGCTGCGGGAGGAAAAAGGGAACATGGATCCAGTTGGGAAAAGAGGGCCGGCAGGAAGCCAGCGCGGATGGCCGGTCGCACGGTCGGTCGCGCCGAGCGCATCGAAACCGCTATTTTCGCCCGGTTTTGGAAGCGGCCGGGAGGCCCGGTGCGACACGGCTGCGGCAGCGGGCGCATTTCAACCGTCCTACCTGCATCGCCGGGGGCTTTGCCGCGCCTGGCCAGCGAGGCAGTTGGGGGCTGGGCGGCGCACTGCAAGCGCCACTCTATCAACAAGCCCGCGCCCACTTTGAAAGCATTCGTGCCGCAGGCGCACTTGCGCACTGCGTCGCCGGGCTGCACCCTGGCCTGCCTGCCGCTCACCGCGTCTGCAGCGACAGGCTGGCGCGCGGGACCCAGGACTCGCCCTCGGCCTCGATGCGCGGAGCGCCGATGAAAAGGCGCTCCCGCGGCACCTCACGCCGGGCAAGGTAATCGCGCACTGCCGCGCCGCGCGCCACGGCCAGCGCATGCATCGCGTCGGCCGGCACCTGCATCCGGGCCAGCAGCAGGTTTTCCATGTCCGCCTGGGGCAGATCCCTGGCCAGGCCGATGAGGTTGCGCGGCTTCGGCATGTCGGCACGGCGATAGATCTCCTTGAGCAAGCCGGGATATTCGGCCGCGCCCACCTCGGCCGAGGCAGGCACAGCACCCTGCCCCGCCTGCGCGGTCGTCCGGCGCTTTTCGGCCAGCACCATGTCCTGCAGGCGCTGGCGCTTCCAGCCTTCGCGCTCGGCCTCCAGAGCCGCCTCGCCCACCACGGTGAGCGTGAGAGCGGGCCGGTCCGCCAGCGCACGCGCGATCTGGTCCAGCTGGGCCCGGGCCGCCGTGTCCAGTGCCGCACTGCCCGGCTGGAAACCGACCCGGTCCAGCTGCTCGGTGCCGCCGAAAGCGCCCGCGAGCAGCGAGAACGGCGAGGTGACAGCCTTGAGCACCAGATTGCCCAGCGCGCGCCAGACCACGGCCCCCAGGCTGAACTGCGGGTCGTTGAGCGATCCGCTGACAGGCAGATCCACGTCGATCACGCCCTCGCGGTCCGCCAGGAGCGCGACTGCCAGCCGCACGGGCAGGCTGGCCGGCGCGCCCTCCACCGGGTCGCCGAATGCCAGCTGCCGCAGCACCACCCGGTTGCTGGCCGTCAACTGGCCATCGGGCAGCACGCGGTAGCTCACATCGGCGGCCAGCTTGCCGCGTTCGATGGCATGTCCCGCGTATTTGACGCTGTAGGGTGACAGCGGCGGCAGCTCCAGATCGCGCATGCGGCCCCGGATGTCGAGGGCCGGCGGCCTGGCCAGCGGATTGAGACGGCCGGTGATCTCGACGGAAGCGGTCGCCTCGGCCTTGCCGCGCAGCTCCAGCTCGGCCATTTGCGGCGCCTCGCCCGGCGCGCCGGCATCGGCGGACGAAAAGGCGCCCAGGCGGCCGGCCAGCTCGCTCAGGTCGGTGGAGTAGCTGGGCCGCACGAAGCGGTCGGAAAACTGGACCCGGCCGCCGACGAGGGTGGCGGGGCCGAAGCGGATGCGCGGCGCAGCCGTCGCTGCGGCCGGCGGCCGTTCGCCCGCCGCATCGGAGGAACCGCCGGAGCCGGGACGAGCCGGCTTCAGCAGATCCTGCAGATTGAGGCGGCCATTTTCTTGCAGCACGATGCGCGCGAAGAAGTCGTTCAGCGCCGTCTCGCGCACCTGCAGCGAGACCGGCCGGCCGGGCTCCATGCCCAGCCGCAGACCGCGCAGCCCCAGAGCCTTCCAGCGCAGCAGATCGCCGGGCTCCCCCTCGCCTGACGGTCCCTCTGCGGAATCGCCACGGTCGGCGGCGGCCCGCATGCCCGGGTCCAGCACCCGCACTTCGTCGATGGACAGATCGCCCTGCAGCGCGGTGGCCGACCCGCCAGGGCCCGAGGCGTAGCGCAGGTCACCGGCGAAGCTGCCCTCCGCGCGCACGACGCGCGCCTGGAGCCGGTCCGCGAAATAGGGCTCCAGCGCCTGCAGCGGCAGATGGCTGGCATGCAGCCGGCCCTGCAGTTCCAGGGGGCTGGCGCGCAATGTCCCGTCATAGCTCAGCCGGCCGGGCTCGAAGCTTTCCGACGCCACCTGCGCCGACAGGCTCAAGGACGAAGGCGGCGAGGACGCAACAGCGCCCGCCGGCGGCAGCGGCACGAAGTCACGCAGGCGCATTTGCAGCGACGCGAGCCGCAGCGCCACCGGCCGCGCTCCGGCGGCCTCGTCGCGCCAGGCGAGCGCTCCGCCTTCCACCGCCGCGTCGTCCAGGCGGACCTGCCAGGGGGCGGCTGCCGATGCCTCGGCAGGCGCTGTGCTGCCCGCGCCAGCGGCCACCGGAGCGGCAGGCATGCGCCAAGCGTCGAACATCCAGCGGCCCGATGCGTCGCGCGAGACGGCCATGCGCGGCTCCGACAGCCACAGCCGGCCCACCGAGACGGTCCGCTGCGGCCAGCGCACCCAGGCGTCCGAGACTTCGAGGCGCCGCGCATCCGCCAGCCGCCCGGCGGCGGAGACAGGGCCGAGGCCCGCATCGGCGAGAGAAGCGCAAGGCATGGTCCCGGCCCCCGCAGCCAGGGCCGCGCCGCAATCCATCTCCAACTGGTTCACCGCCAGCCGCACCACGCGGGCCACCAGGTTGGGGCCGTTGTAGGCCAGGCCCAGATCGGCATCGACGGCGCCACCCAGCCTGGGGCGCAAGTAGGACCGCAGGTAAGGCCCGGCCAGATCCAGCGGCACGCCGCGCAGCGACAGTGCTGCCTGGGCGGCGCCGTTGCGGGCATGCCCCGACAGGGCGATGCGTGCAGCGGCGCCCGGCAGGTCGGCGCTGGCGCTGAAGCGCAGCGGGCGCTGCAGGGGCCAGTGGACATCGGAGGCGAGCAACTGCACATGGCGGGCTTCCCTGCGCGGGGCCTGCACGCTGAGGTCCGTCCAGCCGATGCGCCCATCCGCCACGGCCAGGCGGTGGACGGCAACCGTCCATGCGACACCGGCCGAAGCCGGCGGCGGGGCGGGCCGGGCAGACGGGCCGGGCCATTCCAGCAGGCCATCGGCGCCGCGGCGCAGTTCCGCCCGCAGGCCTTCCCATTCGACGGCCTCCAGTTGCACGAGCCGCTTGAGCGGCTGAACGTCCTGCAGGGACACGCGCAAGGCATCGAAGCCGATCAGTTCTCGGCTGTGCCCATCGAGCAGACGGCCTTCATGGACGGCCACGGTCCCGGTCAGCGTAGCGGAGGGCTGGCCCGACTGCTCGAAGGCCAGGCGCAGATCGGCATCGAGGCGGCCGGACTGCAGACGCAGCGGCAGGCCGGAGGGCGCGTGCGCCGCGAAAGGCGCCAGATCCAGCTGCCGCACCTGCAGCCGCATGTCGGCGCGGTGTTCCTGGGCGAAGGGCGTGGCATCGGCCGTGGTCTCGAAGGCGCTGCCGTTGAGAAGGAAGGCGAGACGCGGCTTGACCACGGCTGCTCGATGGGCCGCCAGCGTGCTCAGAAACGGCAGCGTGAGGTTCAACGCGCGCACGGAGTGGCGGCGGCCGGCGGCCTCGTCCTCCAGGTCCACCGCCCCATCCGAAATGCCGAGCTTGTAGAGCGCGAACCGGGCCGGGCCGTGCGCCGCCGCCGGAGCCGGCTCCGCAGCCATGGCAGACAGGCGCGCGACCACGTCATCGACGTCGTAGCGGCCATCGGCCGCACGCGCGAGCCGCAGCACGGGTGCATCGATCTGCAAGGCATCGACCACCGGCGCCCAGCGCACCAGGGACTGCAACGCTGCATCTATATAGATACGCTTGATTTCCAGCTGCGCCCCAGGGCCCGAAGCCCGGGCGACCGCGAAGTCGTGCAAGACGAGCTCGAGCGACCACGGGCGGAACTGCACCTGCCCGACCGTGACGGCCCGACCCAGCGCTGCGGATGCGCGTCGCTCCAGCTGGGTCTTCACCGCCCACGGCACCAGGGCCCACGCGAGCAGCCATACCAGCCCCCACATCGCCATCGCCCAGAAGAACACCGAGGCGCTGCGGCGCGCCAAGCCAGGACGGGAAAGATCAAGCACGGGAAAAGACCAAGCCAAGTACACGGAAAGATGCCGGGCATTCATCCCCGCAGGAACTGCGCGCCGGGACCGCGAACGCGTTCCACGCGAACGCAAAAGAGAAAGCCCGGTGCGGAGGCTTCCGGCACCGGGCTTGACGGCGGGCACAACGGCCATTTGCCATCGGTTTGCGTCACCGAGAGAAAGGTCGGCTTCGCAGGAGGCAAGGTATTGCCCCCAGGGTGGGCCTCGCTGCGCTTTGCGGGCCGACCGGGGCACTGCATGCCGTTCGGAAGGCCGCTCCACTTCGCTTGGCGGCGCCTGAATCAGTCAGGCGGTGCCAGCTTAATTCAGCCCTCCCCGGCAGTGCAAGCAGTTTTTTTCATCAGAAAGTCACATCTGCGGCAAGTGGTTTTCGTCAAGCCCCTTTGTTAGGCAAAGCGCGGCGGAGCAAGGGTTTGGAGACATTTCCCCTCATCGAGCTGTGCTTTTACACAGTCTTTGTTAGACTTTTTTAGTCTAAAGAATAGACTTGTTAGTATTGACCTAGCATTTAGCGGCCCCATAGAATCCGCCAGCCCAAAAAATGGGCAGGGTTAAACCCTTATGTCCCGCTGCCGAATCCGGCTAAGTCAGTTCGTAGAACCGCATGCGATGCATTCGCCCGGCACGAATTTGATGGCGAACCAATCCAGGCGAGAAGCCTGGCAGGCGCCGCTTCCATCGCGAAGCGCGCTTCACAGGTCTCTCGACTCAGAAAGGAAAAGCTAATGACAGCGTCAGGAACATTGGTGGCCGGTTTGCGTACCTTCGCATCCGACGTCACCGACGGCTTTCTTGAAATCACCCACAGCGGTTTCGCCCTCCTCGGGCTGACCGTGGCCTTCGCGGCCATCACCCTCAGCGCGCGCCCCGACCTTCGGGAAGCCGGCGAGGAGCAGCTCAGGAGCTGGCTGCAGGCACGGCAGGTGGCCGTGCTCGGCGCCCCCATCGAACCGGCGGCCAGCGAGCGCGCCACGGCCAGCAACCCCAAAGACCTGCCCAAGGAGCAGGCCGCAGTGGCCTACTGGCTGAGCAAGAAGTACCGCGTGGCGCCCGAACCGCTGGCGGTGCTGGTGTCCGAGGCCTATGAGATCGGCGCGCGCTCCAAGCTCGACCCGACGCTGATCCTGTCCATCATGGCGGTGGAATCCAGCTTCAATCCCTTTGCGCAAAGCTCCGTCGGTGCCCAGGGTCTGATGCAGGTGATGACGCGCATCCACACGGACAAGTACGACAACTTCGGCGGGCACTTCGCGGCCTTCGACCCGGTGGCGAACATGCGCGTAGGCGTGAAGGTGCTGCAGGAATGCATCACGCGCGCCGGCTCGATCGAAGGCGGCCTGCGCTACTACGTGGGCGCCGCCAACCTGCCCGACGACGGCGGCTATGCGGCCAAGGTGCTGGCCGAGCATTTCCGCCTGCGCCAGGTCGCCAGCGGCCGCTCGGTGCCGGTGACGCCGGTGCAGCCCGCGACGCCGCCCATCCTGTCCACCAAGGCACCCACCGTGACGGCGCCTGCCATGGGCGCCGCCGCCGCGAAGCTGACCGGCGACAGCAGCACCGACAAGGTCGCCCTGCTCGCCAACGCCGCCAGCTGAGCCAGCCGGGCCTTCGCGGCGCAGGGCCGATGCAGCGGGAATGCCCTGCCACCCCACTCACGCTACACTAACGGGGTACGCGACTGGCGATAGGCGCGGCGCTTCCTCCACGAAGCGCTGCCGCTGACGTGGAATCCGGCAGGAGGCAATCTCCTGTGACCACTGGGAAGCGTGCCGCAGAGAGCCACGTATCGCTGCGTTCCGCCGTTCGCCTGGGCAGCCCTTGTTTCAAGGGACACAAGTTCATAGGACTGCCACGCCATGTACCAACGCAATATTCTTGTCGAACAAGCCGATCCCGAAGTGTGGGCCGCCATCCAGGCCGAGAACGTCCGCCAGGAAGAGCACATCGAGCTGATCGCCAGCGAAAACTACGCTTCGCCCGCCGTGATGGCCGCGCAAGGCTCGCAACTGACCAACAAGTACGCCGAAGGCTATCCGGGCAAGCGCTACTACGGCGGCTGCGAAAACGTGGACGTGGTCGAGCAACTCGCCATCGACCGCGTAAAGAAGCTCTTCGGCGCCGATGCCGCCAACGTGCAGCCCAACTCCGGCTCGCAGGCCAACCAGGCCGTGCTGCTGGCCTTCCTCAAGCCCGGCGACACCATCCTCGGCATGAGCCTGGCCGAAGGTGGCCACCTGACCCACGGCATGCCTCTGAACATGAGCGGCAAGTGGTTCAACATCGTCTCCTACGGCCTGAACGAGGAAGAGGAGATCGACTACGACGCGCTGGAAGCCAAGGCCCGCGAGCACAAGCCCAAGCTGATCATCGCCGGCGCATCGGCCTATGCCCTGCGCATCGACTTCGAGCGCTTTGCCAAGATCGCCAAGGAAGTCGGCGCCATCTTCTGGGTGGACATCGCCCACTACGCCGGCCTGGTGGTCGCGGGCGAATATCCCAACCCCGTGCCCTTCGCCGACGTGGTCACGTCCACCACGCACAAGAGCCTGCGCGGCCCGCGCGGCGGCATCATCCTGATGAAGGCCGAGCACGAGAAGGCGATCAACTCCGCCATCTTCCCGGGCCTGCAGGGCGGCCCGCTGGAGCACGTCATCGCGGCCAAGGCCGTGGCCTTCAAGGAAGCGCTGACGCCCGAGTTCAAGGCCTACCAGCAGCAGGTGGTGAAGAACGCCAAGGTCTTCGCCGAAACGCTGATCGAGCGCGGCCTGCGCATCATCAGCGGCCGTACCGAAAGCCACGTGATGCTGGTGGACCTGCGCTCCAAGGGCATCACCGGCAAGGTGGCCGAGGCCGCCCTGGGCCAGGCCCACATCACCATCAACAAGAACTCCATTCCGAACGACCCCGAGAAGCCGATGGTGACCAGCGGCATCCGCGTGGGCACGCCCGCCATCACCACGCGCGGCTTCAAGGAAGAGGAAACGCGCATCACCGCCAACCTGGTGGCCGACGTGCTGGAGAACCCGCACGACGAAGCCAACCTGGCCGCCGTGCGTGCCAAGGTGCATGAGCTGACCAGCCGCTTCCCGGTCTACCGTTGAGCTCACCACAGCCCGCACTGCCCCGCTGCCGGCCCCTGCGCGCCGGCAGCGCACCGCGATGAAATGCCCTTTCTGCAGCCACCCGGACACCCAGGTGGTCGAAACCCGCGTGGCCGAGGACGGCGAGTTCGTGCGGCGCAGGCGCCAGTGCAATGCCTGCGAAAAGCGCTTCACCACCTACGAGAAGCCCGAGGTCAACTTCCCGACCGTGGTGAAGAAGGACGGCCGCCGGGTGGACTACGACCGCAGCAAGCTGATCGGCTCCTTCACGCTGGCGCTGCGCAAGCGGCCCGTGAGCACCACGCAGATCGACAGCGCCATCGAGCGCATCGAGGAAAAGCTGCTGAACCTGGGCCAGCGCGAGATCTTCTCCAGCCGCATCGGCGAGCTGGTGATGCGCGAGTTGAAGAAGCTCGACAAGGTGGCCTACATCCGCTTTGCCAGCGTCTATCGCAGCTTCGAGGACATCGACGAGTTCCGCGCGCTGGTCGACGAGGTGCGCAAGTAGCCGGTCCGGATCGCCGTGGCTGCAGGCTTGCCCCGCACGGGCGCGGCGCTCCGACCAAGTCGAGCGGCAATCCGCCCCCCTGAAAAACAAAAGACCAGCCGGCGCGCAGCCCGCTGGTCTTTTCCATTTCAGGCCATCACAGCAGGGAGGCCTTGATCGGCGGCACTTCCTGCACCACATCGCCGCACTGGGCGCGGTGGCGCAGCGCGTGGTCCATCAGCACCAGAGCCAGCAGCGCCTCGGCGATGGGCGCGGCGCGGATGCCCACGCAAGGGTCGTGGCGCCCCTTGGTCACGACTTCGGTGCTCTGGCCGTGGATGTCGATGGACTGGCGCGGGCTGATGATGGAACTGGTGGGCTTGATGGCGACCAGGGCATCGATGTCCTGGCCGCTGCTGATGCCACCCAGGATGCCGCCCGCGTTGTTGCTGGCGAAGCCTTCGGGCGTGAGCGAATCGCCGTGCGTGGTTCCGCGCTGGACCACGCTGCCGAAACCGGCGCCAATCTCCACGCCCTTGACGGCGTTCAGGCCCATGAGCGCATGGGCGATGTCGGCGTCGAGCTTGTCATAGAGCGGCTCGCCCAGGCCCACCGGCACGCCCGTGGCCTGCACGCGGATGCGGGCGCCGCAGGAGTCGCCGGCCTTGCGCAGCGCGTCCATGTAGTTCTCCAGCGCCGAGACATCGGCCACCGGGGCGAAGAAGGGGTTGTGGGGCACGTGGTCCCAGCTCTCGAACGGGATCTCCACCTCGCCGATCTGCGTCATGCAGGCGCGAAAGCGCGTGCCGTACTTTTCCGCCAGCCACTTCTTGGCGACGGCGCCGGCCGCCACGGTGGGCGCCGTCAGCCGGGCCGAAGAGCGGCCGCCGCCGCGCGGGTCGCGGATGCCGTACTTGTGCCAGTAGGTGTAGTCGGCATGGCCGGGGCGGAAGCTCTGGGCGATGTTCGAGTAGTCCTTGCTGCGCTGGTCGGTATTGCGGATCAGCAGGGCGATGGGCGTGCCCGTGGTGCGGCCTTCATAGACGCCGGAAAGGATCTCCACCGCATCGGGCTCGGCTCGCTGGGTGACATGGCGGCTGGTGCCGGGCCGGCGGCGGTCCAGGTCGGCCTGGATATCGGCCTCGCTCAGGGCCATGCCCGGCGGGCAGCCGTCGATGACGCAGCCGATGGCCGGGCCGTGGGATTCACCGAAGTTGGTGACTGCGAAGATGGTGCCGAGTGTGTTGCCGCTCATGGCGCCGGATTATCCCAGAGCCATCCGCCGAGCCGGGCCATTCCGACTCAGGTCATTGAACCAAGCGGCCCAGTGCAAGCTAGCCAGCAAGCACAGCCCTTGAACAAGCGCGCCCTCACCCATCCGACGGCCGCGGAGCAGGCCAGGCCAGCGGACGCCGTGGAACCGGCTCTGCCGGGCCACTGGCGTCGTCCCCCTTCCCGACGCGCGCAGCGCGGCGAGAGAAGGGGGAAGGCGCGCAGCGCCTCAGGGGGTAGCTTCCTTTTCTTCAGGCCAGTCGCGGATATAGGCCTTGAGCATCTGGTTCTCGAAGTTCTGGCTGTCCACCACGGCCTTGGCCACGTCGTAGAAGCTGATGACGCCCATGAGCATGCGGCGGTCCATCACCGGCATGTAGCGGGCATGGCGGCCCAGCATCATGCGGCGCACCTCGTCCATCTCGGTTTCCAGCGTGCAGGTGAGCGGCGCATCGTCCATGGCCGAGCGCACCAACGTCGTGCCCAGATTGCCGCCGTTCTTGACGATGGCCTGGATGACCTCGCGGAAGGTGAGCATGCCCACCAGATCGCCGTGGTCCATCACGACCAGGGAGCCGATGTCCTTCTCGGACATCACCTGCGCCGCCGCGGCCAGCGGCTCGTCCGCCGTGACGGTGTAGAGGGTGTTGCCTTTGACGCGGAGGATGTCGCTGACTTTCATGGGTGTCTCCAGGGATGCAGGCCCCGCACGGTCTGCGGGTGGATAGCGAAAGAATATAGCCCACAATAAACCGCGCCTCGACACGGAGCGAGACACATCCAGGAGACAAAGACACCATGCCCGGCCATTCAGACCCCGGCTTCGACACGCTCGCGCTGCACGCGGGCGCCGTGCCCGACCCAGCCACCGGCGCGCGCGCCGTGCCCATCCACCTCAGCACCTCGTTCGTGTTCGAGTCCAGCGACCATGCCGCATCGCTCTTCAACCTGGAGCGGCCGGGCCATGTGTACAGCCGCATCAGCAACCCGACCAATGCGGTGCTGGAGCAGCGCGTGGCGGCGCTGGAAGGCGGCGTGGGCGCCATCGCCGTGGCCAGCGGCCAGGCCGCGCTGCACCTGGCGATCTGCACGCTGATGGGCGCAGGCGGGCACATCGTCGCCAGCACGGCGCTCTACGGCGGCTCGCAGAACCTGCTGCACTACACGCTGGCGCGCTTCGGCATCTCGACGACCTTCGTGAAGCCGGGCGACCTCGACGGCTGGCGCGCAGCCGTGCGTCCGGAGACCCGGCTCTTCTTCGGCGAGACCGTGGGCAACCCCGGGCTGGACGTGCTGGACATTCCCGCCGTATCGCAGATCGCGCACGAGGCCGGCGTGCCACTGCTGGTCGATTCCACCCTCACCTCGCCCTGGCTCATCAAGCCCTTCGAGCACGGCGCGGACCTGGTCTATCACTCGGCCACCAAGTTCCTGTCGGGCCACGGCACGGTGATCGGCGGCGTGGTGGTCGATGGCGGCAGCTTCGACTGGGAAGGGCCGCTCACGGCCGGCCGCTTCGCCGAGCTGACGGCGCCCTACGAGGGCTTCCACGGCATGGTGTTCAGCGAGGAGTCCACCGTGGGCGCATTCCTGCTGCGTGCCCGGCGCGAAGGCCTGCGCGACTTCGGCGCCTGCATGAGCCCGCACACCGCCTGGCTGATCCTGCAGGGCATCGAAACGCTGCCGCTGCGCATGGAGCGCCACATGCGCAACACGCAGCGCGTGGTCGAGTTCCTGGCCGCCCAGCCCTTCGTGGCCCGCGTGGGCCACCCGATGCTCTCCTCGCACCCCAGCCATGCGCTGGCGCAGCGGCTGCTGCCGCGCGGCGCGGGCTCGGTGTTCAGCTTCGACCTGAAGGGCAGCCGCGCCCAGGGCAAGGCCTTCATCGAAGCGCTCAAGGTCTTCAGCCACCTCGCCAACGTGGGCGACTGCCGCAGCCTGGTGATCCACCCGGCCAGCACCACCCACTTCCGCATGAGCGACGAGGCGCTGGCCCAGGCCGGCATATCGCAGGGCACGATCCGCCTGTCGATCGGGCTGGAGGATGCGGACGATCTGATCGACGACCTGAAGCGGGCGCTCAAGGCGGCCGAGAAAGCCGGGGCCTGAAGCCATGCAAGTCACCGTCAACGGCGCCCCCCTCTACTGCTACACCGGCGGCAAGCCCTTCGATGCGGCGCGGCCCACGGCCGTGCTGGTCCACGGCGTGCTCAACGACCACAGCGTCTGGGGCTTCCAGAGCCGGCATCTCGCCCACCACGGCTGGAACGTGCTGGCCGTCGATCTGCCCGGCCATGGCCGCAGCGGCGGCGATGCGCCCGACAGCGTGGAGCAGGCCGCAGGATCCATCCTCGCCCTGCTGAGCGCGCTGGGCGTGCAGCGTGCCGCGCTCATCGGCCACAGCTGGGGATCGCTGATCGCGCTGGAGGCCGCTGCCCGGCTGGGCACAGCCGCCACGCATCTGGCGCTGGTGGGCACGGCCTATCCGATGAAGGTGTCGCCCGCGCTGATCGAGGCCGCGCTACATGAGCCCGAAAAGGCGCTGCGCATGGTCAACGTGTTCTCGCGCAGCGGCCTGGCCTCGCCCTCGGGCGGCGGCTTCTGGACCTTCGGCGCCGGCATGGCGCTGGGCCGCCGCGTGCTGCGCAGCAACCCCGAGGTCAACGTGTTCCACCGGGGCTTCGTGGCCTGCGACCGCTATGCGGGCGCGGAAGCGGCCATCGCGGCCCTCGCCTGCCCGGTGCTGTTCGCGCTGGGCGCGCATGACCAGATGACGCAGCCGCGCGCCGCTCAGGGCCTCATCGCCGCAGCGCGGGCGCGCGGGCTTCAGGTCACGGTGGACATGCTGCCCGTGGGCCACAGCCAGATGACGGAGGCGCCGGAAGCGACGCTGGCCGCGCTGCGCAGTTTTCTGGGGGCCTAGGCGAAATGGCCTGTGGCGCTTGAATTTCCTGGGCCTTCAGCTATCTATTCGATAGCACCAAGGCGCCGCGATCAGTCCGCGGAACCCAGCAGCCGGCACAGCCCCGTCAGGTCGTCCACAGTCGCCGGCTGCGGGCCGGCATGCGGCCAGGGCTCGGCCTGGCGGTTGATCCACACCGCCTGCATGCCGGCCTGCAGCGCACCGTGCGCGTCCAGCAGGGCATCGTCGCCCACATGCAGCACGGCGGCGGGCTCCACGTCCAGCATCTGGGCCGCAGCGTGGAAGATGCGCGGATCGGGCTTGGCGATGCCGAATTCGCGGGCCTTGAGCGCGCCCCGGAAATAGCGGTCCAGCCCCACCAGCTCCAGCTGCGCGTTGCCGTTGCTCACGGCCAGCAGCGGATAGCGCGACGCAAGGAAATCCAGCGAAGCCAGGGCGTCGCCATACAGGTCCACGCGCTGGCGCTGGGCGAAGAAGGCATCGAAGGCGCCATCGGTCAGCGCCTCGTCCTCGCCGCACTGGCACAGCGCGGCGCGGATGCTCTCGCGCCGCAGCGCGCTGAGGTCGTGCGACCACTCCGGATGCGCCTGGGCCACGCCGGCGCGGAGGGCGGCGAAGACCTGCACATCCTCCATCAGCGCCGCGGTGGCGGGCGCGTGCGGCCGCAGCCAGTCGCGCAGCACCACCTCGGCCCGGGCGATGGCGGGCCACACGGGCCAGAGAGTGTCGTCAAGATCGAGGGTGATTGCGCGGATGCGGGTGGTGTCGAGCATGGTGCCCGAGAATATCGCACCCCTTCACGAGCCAACCTTCATCGCCTCCATGACCTCCAACGCCGCTGCAACCGCCGTAACCGTTGCCGACAGCGCCCCCGGCGCATCGCCCGTCCGCACCGCCGTGCTGCTGTGCAACCTGGGCACGCCCGACGAGCCCACCGCGCCCGCGCTGCGGCGCTATCTGGCGCAGTTCCTGGGCGACCCGCGCGTGGTGGAGATTCCGCGCATCGCCTGGCTGCCCATCCTGCACGGCATCATCCTGCGCGTGCGGCCAGCCAAGTCGGCCGCCAAGTACGCCAGCATCTGGACACCCGAGGGCTCCCCCCTGGCCGTGTGGACGAAGCGCCAGGCCACGCTGCTGCGCGGCTGGCTGGGCGAAGCCGGCCTGCGCGTGGCCGTGCGCCACGCCATGCGCTACGGCAAGCCGTCCATCGCATCGCAGCTGCAGGCCCTGCAGGACGAGGGCGTGGACCGCGTGCTGGTGCTGCCGCTCTACCCGCAGTATTCGGCCACCACCACGGCCAGCGTGGTGGACGACGTGACGGACTGGGCGCGGCGCCAGCGGCGCTTTCCCGAACTGCGTTTCGTCAACAGCTACCACGACCACCCGGCCTACATCGACGCGCTGGCGCAGAGCGTGCGCGCCCACTGGGCCCGCGAAGGCGGCCCGGCCGAGCAGTTGGTGATGAGCTTCCACGGCATTCCCGAACGCAACGTGCGCCTGGGCGACCCCTACCAGGCCGAATGCCAGGTCACGGCCCGTCTGCTGGCCGAAGCGCTGAACCTCAAGCCCGACCAGTGGCGCCTGACCTTCCAGTCGCGCTTCGGCCCGGCCAAGTGGCTGGAGCCCTATACCGAGCCCACGCTCATCGCCATGGCCCAGGCCGGCACGCGCCGGGTCGATGTGATGTGCCCGGGCTTCACGGGCGACTGCCTGGAGACGCTGGAGGAAATCAGCATGGAGGCTCGCGAGGCCTTCCTGCATGCCGGCGGCCAGGAGTTCCGCTACATCCCGTGCATGAACGACGGCGCGCCCTGGATCTCGGCGCTGAGCCGGATCGCACAGGAGCAACTGGGCGGCTGGCCGGTGCGCTGACCGGCCTGCCTACACTTAGAACGTGTTCACGATCTCCCAGGGGGCGCGCAGCGGTATGGGCGGAATGGGCTGCAAGGCGCGGTGCGCAGTGGATAGACGTGCTATCCACAAGCGCCGTTACAGCCGGTTCAGGCGCTTCGCATTGGCAACGGCCTTGGCGCGCACCGGCGCCAGCCCCTTGCCCATCACGCCCATCGCAGCGGACTGCCACTGCGCCGCCAGGGCCCGCTGGCCCGCCTGTCCCGCCTTGCTGCCCCAGGGCGTGAACCAGGCGCGCATCATCGCCATGCCCAGCGCGGGGCCGGCCACCATGGATTGCGTGAGCATGGCCATCCAGGCCTCGGCGAAGGCGGTCTGCTTCTCCGCCACCATGCGCGTGAACTCGCGCTGATCGCGCACCGAAGGCTGCGGGCCGGCCGCCGCCATGCGCGCCAGGCGATGGGCGATCACCTGCGGAGCGGCGGCGGACAGCTCGGCCCCCTGGCGCCAGAGGGCTGCGGCTTGTTGCTGATTTCTACGGGACATGGATGCGCTCCTGGCCCCGTGAGGGGCGGCATGACGACGGTGGTGGAAAGAAGAATGCAGCCCATGGTGCCCTGGCCACGCAGACATGAGCGTAGGCAGGGTTCGCCTCGGAGCCTGAGGCATGTGCCCGCATGCAGGGGCTGGATGACGCCCCCCAAAAACAAAACAAAACGCCCGGACCGGCCGGGCGTGATGAGATGAGTTGGGGAGCGCGGCGAAGCGCAGCCGCCGCCTACCCCCGTCAGGCGTCCAGCTGCTGCAGCCGCAGCAGCCGGCGGCGCCCCAGGTGCTTGAGCACGCGCGGCACGATGAGCACGGCCAGCACGATCGCCAGCAGCGCCACCGACATGGGCCGCTCCACGAACACCATCCAGCTGCCTTCGCCGATGGAAATCGCGTTGCGCATCTGCGCCTCGGCCAGCGGGCCCAGGATCATGCCCACCACCACCGGCGCGGTCGGGAAGTCGAAGCGCCGCATCAGCACGCCCAGGAGGCCGATACCGTAGAGCAGGAACAGGTCGAACGCGCTCTGGCGCATACCGTAGGCGCCCACCGTGGCGAAGATCAGGATGCCCGCGTAGAGCTGCGGCTTGGGCACCTTCAGCAGCTTGACCCACAGGCCCACCATGGGCAGGTTGAGCACCAGCAGCATGATGTTGCCGATGTAAAGCGAGGCGATCAGCGCCCACACCAGCGTGGCCGAAGTGGTGAAGAGCTGCGGGCCGGGGTTGATGCCGTAGTTCTGGAACGCGCCCAGCAGCACGGCCGTGGTGTTGCTGGTGGGGATGCCCAGCGTCAGCAGCGGGATCAGCGCGGCCGTCACCGTGGCGTTGTTGGCGGCCTCGGGGCCGGCCACGCCCTCGATGGCGCCCGTGGTGCCGAACTCGGCCCGGTCTTCGGGCCTGGCCAGCTTCTTTTCGGTGGCATAGCTCAGGAAGGTCGGGATCTCCGTGCCGCCGGCCGGGATGCAGCCGAAGGGCGTGCCGATCAGCGTGCCGCGGATCCATGCGGGCACCGAGCGCTTCCAGTCGCGCTTCGTCATGTGTACGCGGCCCATGCGGTTCTGGGTATCGACCACGCGGCCTTCGTACATGGCGGCGTAGAGCACCTCGGCCACGGCGAAGAGGCCCACGGCCACCAGCACGATGTCGATGCCGTCCAGCAATTCGGGCTGGCCCAGGGTATAGCGGGCGGCACCCGAGATCTGGTCCATGCCCACGCAGCCCAGCGCCAGGCCCAGGAACAGCGCCGTCATGCCGCGCACCGTGCTCTTGCCCAGCACTGCGCTCACGGTGGTGAAAGCCAGCACCATCAGCATGAAGTATTCGGGCGGACCCAGCCTGACGGCGAAGTCGGCCACATAGGGCGCGAACAGCGTCACCACCACGGTGGCGATGGTGCCGGCGACGAAGGAGCCGATGGCAGCGGTGGCCAGCGCCGCGCCGGCGCGGCCGCTCTTGGCCATCTTGTTGCCCTCCATCGCCGTGACCATGCTGGCCGTTTCGCCGGGCGTGTTCAGCAGGATGGAGGTGGTGGAACCGCCGTACATCGCACCGTAGTAGATGCCGGCGAAGAAGATCATGGAAGCCGTGACCTCGACCTTGGCCGTGATGGGCAGCAGCATGGCCACGGCCACCGCCGGGCCGATGCCGGGCAGCACGCCCACGGCCGTGCCCAGGGCGCAGCCCACCAGGGCCCACAGCAGGTTGACCGGCGTGGCGGCGGTGGCGAAGCCCGCCAGCAGTGCGTCGAAGATTTCCATCACAGCCACCCCGTGTTCGTCAGGCCCGGCAGGTTGATCGCCAGGAATTGCGTGAAGGCCCAGAAGACGGGCGCCGAGATGAGCAGGCCCGTGACCAGGTCCTGGCCCCAGGTGCGCAGGCTGCCGGCTGCCGGCTGGCCCGCAGCGCGGCGCAGGCCCTGCACGGCGAGCAGATAGCACAGCGTGCAGCTCACGATGAAGCCCAGCGTGGTGATCAGCGCCGCATTCAGCAACAGCCCCGCAGACACCCAGGCGAAGGCGCCCTTGTCGGCCCGCCCCGCGCCGCCGCCGGCATCGAGTTCGCGGAAGCCGCCCGAAAGCGATTCCCACACCAGGAAGACGCCGCACAGCCCCAGCACGCCCGACACCAGCCAGGGCAGGAAGTTGGGGCCCACGCCGCCGTAGCCCGCGCTGGCGGGAATGGCGAGCGCGCCCCAGGCCAGCGCGGCGGCCGTCAGCAGCACGCCGATGCCGACGAGCAGCTGCGCGCGCGCGGCAGGCACGTTGCCGGCACCGGGCTCGGGCGGCGCATCGCCAGGTGCGCCGGCGGCGGAGATCGAGTGTTCGGTCATGGGTGGGGACTCTCGAAAAAGGAAAAAGCTCGGGAGGAAGGCGAAGAAAAGCGCACCCGCCACCGGGGCGAATGCGCTCGTCTTCAGGCGGTCGGGCGGTCGGGCGGTCGGGCGGTCGGGCGGGGCCCGTCAGACCATGCCGGCCTTGACCATGGTGGCGCGCAAGCTGGCGAATTCCGCATCGACGAAGGCGCCGAACTCGTCTCCGGCCAGCCAGGCGGGCGTCCAGTCGTTCTTCGCGAGCGACTCCGCCCAGCTCTTGCTCTTGAGCGCCTGGGCCACCATGTCGATCAGCGCCTTGCGCTGCGCGGGCGTGATGCCGGGCGCGCCATAGACGCCGCGCCAGTTGCCGATCTCCACGTTGATGCCCTGCTCCTTGAGCGTGGGCACGGACGAGCCCTTGAGCCGCTGGCCCGAGGTGACGGCCACCGGCACCATCTTCTTGGTGGCGATGTATTCGGCCATCTCGCTGTAGCCGCCGCCGCCGATGGTCACGTTGCCGCCCAGGATGGCGGCGATGGATTCGCCGCCCCCACGGAAGGCCACGTAGTTGATCCTGGCCGGGTCCACGCCCACTTCGCGGGCGATCATGGCGGCCGCGATGTGCTCGGTGGAGCCGCGCGAGCCGCCGCCCCACTTCACGCTGCCCGGGTCCTTCTTGAGCTGCGCGACGACTTCGCCCATCGACTTGTAGGGCGAGTTGGCGGGCAGCACGAAGACGTTGTATTCGCTGGTCAGGCGCGCGATGGGCGTGGCCTGAGACAGGTTGACCGGCGGCTTGCCGGTGATGATGCCGCCCAGCATCACCGCGCCCATCACCATCAGCGCGTTCGGGTCGCTCTTGGAGCCGTTGACGAACTGCGCCAGGCCGATGGCGCCGGCCGCGCCGCCCTTGTTGTCGTAGGTGACGGACGAGGCCACGCCCGCGTCCTGCAGCGCCTTGCCCAGGGCGCGGCCCGTGGTGTCCCAGCCGCCGCCGGGGTTGGCGGGCAGCATCATCTTGACGGCGGCGGCCGCGTGGGCCGACAGGGGCAGCGCGCCCGTGGCGGCCAGGGCGGCCAGGGACTTGAGGAAGGTATCGCGGCGCATGGCTGGTCTTGTCTCCTGAAGGGGATCGGGTCTGCCGGGCAGGCTGCGGAGCCGGTCCCGGAAGGTGTTCTTGTGGCGGCGATGATGCGCGGCGATCCTGTCAAATGGCTGTCCGCAGACTCGGGGAAAACACCCATGGGTGCGCCCGCCGTGCCCGGTGCTATGGTCGCGCACCATGCAATTGCTCCTCGTGGAAGACGACGCCGCCATGCAGGCCACGCTGCAGCGCTCGCTGGCGCGGCGCGGCATGGAGGTGACCGCCCTGGCCGACGGCCGCGCCGCCCTGGCCCATTGGATCGCACGCCCGCCGGACGCCATCGTGCTCGACCTGAGCCTGCCCGGCCTCGACGGCCTGCAGGTGCTGCAGCAGGCCCGCGCACGCGGCCTGCGCACGCCCGTGCTGCTGCTCACGGCGCGCGGCACCGTGGGCGACCGGGTGCTGGGCCTCAATGCCGGCGCCGACGACTACCTGCCCAAGCCCTTCGACCTGGACGAACTGGAGGCGCGCCTGCGCGCCCTGGTGCGCCGCAGCGGCGATGCGCCCGAAGCCAGAACGGCCTCCAGCGCCGTCACGCTGGGCGCCATACGCTATGAAAAAGAGAGCGGCGCGATCTACCGGGACGGCGAGGTGATGGAGTTCACCCCGCGCGAGCTGGCGTTGATGCACGCCCTGCTGGCTCAGCCCGGCCATGCCGTCGCCAAGGAACGGCTCTACGAACTGGTCTTCCCCGGCCAGCTCGATGTGCAGTACGAAGCGATCGAGGTCGTGGTCTATCGCCTGCGCAAGAAGCTGGCCGGCACCGGCCTCACGCTGATGACGCTGCGCGGCCTGGGCTATCTGCTGAAAGCCGACGCATGAGGCCGCCGCGCCCGCCACGGCCTGCGCGTGGACTGTCGCTGCGCCGGCAATTGCTGCTGGGCATCCTGGTGCCGGTCTTCGCCTTCACCGTCTTCAACACGCTGAGCCTCTACCAGGAAACGCTGCAGTCGCTGCACACGGCCTACGACCGCACCCTGCTCGCCTCGGCCAAGAGCATCAGCGAACAGCTGGACGTGCAGGGCTACGACGATGCCGCCACGCTGCACGCCACCGTGCCCTACTCGGCGCTGGAGGCTTTCGAGGCCGACAACCAGAGCCGCATGTTCTACCGGGTATCCAACCTGCACGGCGAGCTGGTCTCGGGCTTCGCCGAGCTGCCCGTGTGGCACGGTGCCATCCCGGCGCGCCCGCCCTACGCGGCCCTGGTCGATTTCTACAACGACGAATTCCGCGGCCAGCCGGTGCGCGTGGCCGTGCTGCTGCAGCCCGTTGCCTCGGCGCGCGGCCGGGGCATGGCCGTGATCCAGGTGGCCGAGACGCTGGAGCTGCGCCACACCCTGGCGCTGCAGATGCTCTGGAACACCCTGGCCCGCCAGGCCCTGCTGGTCGCCGCCATCGCCCTCGTCGTGGTGCTGGTGGTGCAGCGCGCCACGCGGCCCGTGCGCCAGCTCAGCGCCCACCTGCAGGAGCGCACCGAGGACGACCTCAGCCCCATCGCGGCTCCGTCCGCACCGCGCGAGCTGCAGCCGCTGATCGCCGCCACCAACGGCGTGATGCAGCGGCTGGACTACCTGCTGGAGCATCAGAAGCGCTTCGTGCGCGATGCATCGCACCAACTGCGCACGCCGCTGGCCGTGCTCAAGACCCAGGTGCAATCGGCCTTGCGCGGAGATACGCCGCCCGAACAGGCGCTGCACGAGATCGGCGGCACGGTGGACCGCGCAACCCAGCTGGCCAACCAGATGCTGGCGCTGGCCAAGGTGGAGCAGTTGCGCCAGCAGGCCACGCCGCCTCTGACTCGGCTGGACGCGGTGCTGCGCGACGTGGCGCTGGACCTGTCGCCGCTGGTCGCCCAGCACGATCTCGACTTCGGCATCCACACCGAACCGGCGCCGGTGCGGGCCCATGAATGGATGCTGCGCGAACTGGCGCGCAACCTGCTGCACAACGCCATCCGCCATGCTCCGCCGCGCAGCACGCTCACCGTGGATCTGCGCAGCGACGGCCGGCATGCAGCCCTGACCATCGCCGACCAGGGCCCGGGCATCGATGCCGATCTGGCGACGCGGCTCTTCCAGCCCTTTTCAGCGGGCGACATCCGCACCGGCTCGGGCCTGGGCCTGGCCATCTGCCAGGAGATCGTGCAGGCGCTGGGCGGCAGCATCGCGCTGGCCAACCGCGAGGAGAACGGACGCATCGCCGGACTCGACGCCGTCGTGCGGCTGCCCCTGGAACCTGCGCACCGGCTCCCGCCAGGGGCACAATCGGCGCCATGACGACCACGACGAGCAAGACCCCGCTGGCGGCCATGCGCCTGGACAAATGGCTGTGGTGCGCGCGCTTCTACAAGACCCGCAGCCTCGCCACGGAGGAGATCGGCAAGGGCCGCGTCACCGTCAACGGCCAGCAGGCCAAGGCCGCGCGCGACGTGCGGCCCGGCGACACCCTGGAGTTGCGCCAGGGCCCAGTGCAGCGCACGGTGGTGATCCGCGCTCTGAGCGGCGTGCGCGGCCCTGCTCCCGCCGCCCAGTTGCTCTACGACGAAACGCCCGAGAGCATCGCGGCCCGGGCCGCCGCCGCCGAGATGCGCCGCCTGGCGCCCGAACCGGCCGCCAGCCTGCATGAGGGCCGGCCCACCAAGCGCGACCGCCGCAGCATCGACCGGGCGAGCGACTGGGGACAGCGCTGGAGCGCTTCGCTGGACGATTGACGAAAAAAGAGAGGGAGAGGTCGGCCTCAGGCCGCCAGCGGCTCGGGGAAATGCACCGCCAGCGCATCTCCTTCGCCAGCCAGCAGGCTCAGGTACGAAGGTGCCACGGGCTTGTCGCAGGGCACGGCGCGAAAGCGCAGCGCGATGTCGGCGGCAGCGGGCGAGAAGAACAGGCAGACCTTGTCGGCCACCGTATCGAAGCTGGAAAAGAGCGCGCGCCCCGAACCCGGCCGCGCCATCAGGAACTTGGCCATGAAGACTTGCTGGATCTGCCGCGCCGGCTCGAAAGCCTCGCGCTCGCACCCCAGATCCAGACGATACCAATTGCTGCTCACGGTAGCCTTTCCCCGGACGAACCGGACAAGATTGGGAATGGCCCCATCCTAGAAAACCCTGAGGCGATGGCCGGTTCGCGGGGTCCGCGCCATGCCGTAGGACTCGGCCGCATCGCTGCCGCGCACCGAAATGTCTGCTTTTTGCCCAAGAACTGCTGATTTTCCGCCTGACGGCAGGAAGATGGCGTGCAAAACCCATCCCGGGGCTCTAAGATCACACCGTCGGCCCTTCAGCCGACACCCTCCCTTTGCTTTTCAAGCAAATTCGACCCGCTCCGGCGGGTCTTTTTTTATCCGGCGCTCTAGCGCGGCATCCCCAATTCACACGCAGGGAATTTCAGTGGAACCGGCCCTCCAGGGGAGTCCAGAATCCGGCCCCATCGTCGAATGACCATGGAATTCACCCTCGATCTGCCGACCGTGCTGGTCGTCTACAACACGTCGCTGTTCGCTGGCGCGCTCAGCATCTTCCAGGTCCGCCAGCATTCCTGCAGCCCGCGCGGACTCGCCTGGATGGGATCGGCCTACCTGATGCTGGCGGCGGGCTCGGGCCTGGCATGGCGCGGGGAAGTCGCCGCCCTGCCCACCTGGCTCTGGACACATGGCAGCCTGATGCTCGGCACCTTCGCCTACGCCCTCTTCTGGGCAGGCTTGCGCGAGTTCAGCGGGCGCCGCAAGGTGCCGTGGGGCCGCGTGCTGCTGCTGCCCGCGATCTGCACGGTGGTGGGCGCGGTGACCGACTTCCCCTCCCACAACCTGGCGCGGGCCGGCGTCTTCCATGCCTCGGCGGTGCTGGCGCTGGCGCTGGGCTACCGCGAGCTGCGGCTCGACCGGCGCTCCGAGCCCCTGCCCTCGCGCGGGCCGCTGACGCTGCTGGTGGCCTTGAGCGGCGGCATCTACCTGGTGCGCCTGGTCCACATCATGACCGGCACGGCCGGCGGGGCCAGCAGCTTCGCCTGGGCCTTCTACGTGCAGATCTTCTGCCATTTCGGCATCGCGCTGATGGCCGCCACCCTGTCGAACGAGCGTGCCCAGCAGCGCCTGGCCCAGGCCGCCCATACCGACCCCATGACCGGCGCCGGCAACCGGCGCTGGCTGGCATCTCACCTGCCCGCCTACCTGCCGGCCCGCAGCGCCGTGCTGCAGCTGGATCTGGACCATTTCAAGCGCATCAACGACGCCCACGGCCACGCAGCCGGAGACGCGGTGCTGACGGAGTTCGTGCGCTGCATACAGGGCCAGCTGCGCTCGACGGACCTGTTCGCGCGCACAGGTGGGGAGGAGTTCGCGCTCTACCTGCCGGAAGTCACGCAGGCCGAGGCCTGGGCGGTGGCCGAGCGGCTGCGCTCCAGCGTGGAATCGCTCAAGGTGGTGGCCGAAGGCACGGCCATTCCCATCACCGTGAGCATCGGCATGGCCTGGACGGCGTCGGCGGCCTACACGCCGCAGGAATGCTTCAAGCGCGCCGACCACGCCCTCTACGAAGCCAAGCGCGAGGGCCGCAACCAGGTGCGGGACGCCGGCCAGTCGTGAGCCGGCCTGCCCGCCCCGGCGGGCACTCCGCCACCGGCTCAGCCAGCGAACGGTCGGGCTAGCTACCCGCCACCTTCATGCGGTTGACGAGGATGGAGCCCACCGTCCTGGCGCCGTAGTTGTAGGCGTCTGCCCCCACGGCCTGGATGCCTTTGAACATGTCCTTGAGGTTGCCGGCGATGGTGATCTCCTGCACGGGAAAGGCGATCTCGCCGTTCTCCACCCAGAAGCCGCTGGCGCCGCGCGAATAGTCGCCGGTGACGTAGTTCACGCCCTGGCCCATCAGCTCGATCACGAAGAGGCCCGTGCCCAGCTTCTTGAGCATGGCATCCAGGTCGTCGCCCGGCCGCGTGTGGCGCGAGGTCAGCGTCAGGTTGTGCGAGCCGCCTGCGTTGCCGGTGGTCTTCATGCCCAGCTTGCGCGCCGAATAGGTGGAGAGGAAGTAGCCCTCCACGCGACCGGCATCGACCACCTTGCGCGCCGACACGCGCACGCCTTCCTCGTCAAAGGGCGAACTGGCCTTGCCGCGCGCCACGAAGGGGTCTTCGAGCACGTCGATGTGCGCCGGAAACACGCGCTTGCCCAGCGAATCGAGCAGGAAGGAACTCTTGCGGTAGAGCGATCCGCCGCTCACCGCCTGCACGAAGCCGCCCAGCAGGCCCGCCGCCAGGGGCGATTCGAACAGCACCGGGCATTCGGTGGTGGGGATCTTGCGGCTGCCCAGGCGGCTCAGGGCACGCTCTGCGGCGTAGCGGCCGATCAGCGCGGGCGCCGACAGGTCGGCCGCGTTGCGCATGGAGCAGTACCAGGCGTCACGCTGCATCTCGCCATGGCGGCCGGGCAGCGAGGCGATGGGCGCCACCGACATGCTGTGGCGCGAACTGGCGTAGCCGCCCCGGAAGCCGCGCGTATGGGCGCTGAAGAAATGGCTCTGCTGGGCCGACACGCCCGCGCCTTCGCTGTTGGTGATGCGCTTGTGGGTCTTGAGCGCGGCCTCCTCGCATTCCAGCGCCAGGCGCGCGGCCTCTTCGCTGGTGATGGCCCAGGGATGGAACAGGTCGAGGTCGCGGTGGGTGTCCGCCGGTGCGATGTCAGCCGCATCGGGCAGGCCGGCCACGGGATCTTCGGCCGTGAAGCGGGCGATGTCGTAGGCCGCCTGCACGGTGCGCTCGATGGCTGCGAGGGAGAAGTCGGAGGTGCTGGCGTTGCCGCGCCGGTGGCCCACATAGACCGTCACGCCCAGCGACTTGTCGCGGTTGCGCTCCACGGTCTCCAGCTCGCCCTTGCGCACGTTGACCGACAGGCCGCAGCCTTCGGAAGCCTCGGCGCCCGCATCGGTCGCGCCCAGCTTGCGGGCATGGCCCAGGGCATGGTCCACCAGGCCTTCGAAGAAATCGCGGGAGTAGCTGAAGCCGTTCTCGGCGGCAGGCGCGGCGGAGGCGGGAGCGGAGGCGGAATCGGCGCCAGCGGCGGAGCGGGAGCGGGGTGTATTCATATCGGCGGCTATGATACTTGCCGCTTCCCGGCGCCATGGAGCCGGGTCTTTTCTCCGGACACCCCCCTCGCGTGTCCCGCCCCGAGTTTTCCCCACCATGTCACGCAAACCCACCAAAGGCTACTTCGTGCGAGGCCAGTTCGTCGCCGAAGGCAGCGAACTCGATATCGCCCTGAAGGCCGAACTCAAAGGCACGACCGAGTCGAGCCGCACCGACCTCAAGCGCGAAAGCGATGCGCTGCAGAACCTGGGCCGCGACCTGCTCACGCTGCGCGCCGACCTGCTCGAGCGCCTGCAGCTGCCCGAAAAGCTGTTAGAGGCCCTGGCCGAGGCCCGCCGCATCACCAACTTCGAAGGCAAGCGCCGGCAGATGCAGTATGTCGGCAAGCTCATGCGCAAGCTCGACGAAGCCACCGTGCAGGCCGCCCAGGAGGCGCTGCAGGAGCAGCACAGCGGCTCGGCCGCCGAGAAGCTGGCGCTGCACCAGGCCGAGCAATGGCGCGAGCGACTGATCGCGGACGACGAGGCGCTGGCCGACTGGCTGGACCGGTTCCCGCGCACCGACACGCAGCAGATCCGGGCCCTGATCCGCCAGGCCCGCAAGGACGCCCAGCCCGCCGGCAAGGAAGCCAACGTACAGGTCTCCGAAGGCCTGGCACCGCGCAAGGGCCGCGCCTACCGCGAGCTGTTCCAGCTGGTGCGCGAGCAGATGCAGGATGCCGGCGACCAGGCCCGCCAGGAAGGTACCGAACACGATGCCTGAGGCCTCGTCCACCGCCACCTCCTCTGCCCTGCCCGCCCCCGACACGCTGCGCATCGGCATCGTTTCCATCAGCGACCGGGCCAGCGCCGGCGTCTATGAGGACAAGGGCCTGCCCGCGCTGCAGGACTGGCTCGCGCAGGCGCTGCTCAACCCCATCGCCTTCGAGCCGCGCCTGATCGCCGACGACCAGGACACCATCAGCCGCACCCTGGTCGAGCTGGTGGACAGCGCCGCCTGCGACCTGGTGCTGACCACCGGCGGCACCGGCCCCGCGCTGCGCGACGTGACGCCCGAGGCCACGCTGGCCGTGGGCCACAAGGAAATGCCGGGCTTCGGCGAGCAGATGCGCCAGATCTCGCTGCGCTTCGTGCCCACCGCCATCCTCTCGCGCCAGGTGGCCGTGGTGCGCGGCCGCGCGCTCATCGTCAACCTGCCGGGCCAGCCCAAGGCCATCGCCGAGACGCTGGGCGGCCTCAAGGACCCGGACGGCACGCAGGTCGTGCCGGGCATCTTCGCGGCCGTGCCCTACTGCATCGATCTGATCGGCGGGCCCTACATGGAAACGCGCGACGCGTTCTGCAAGGCCTTCCGCCCCAGGCAGGCGCAGCGCCCGCCGCGCCAGCCCTGAGCGGCTGAACAAACGGACCCGGACTGGGAAACGCGGTCAAGGCGCCCCGGACGGGGCCGGTGTTTTCGCATCGGCGATGAAGTCGTCGAAGGCTGCCCGGATGCTGATCACAGGCACTGTCCCTTCGGATCGCTCGATGCCTTTCCGCTGGAAATCGCGGATGGTGCCTGGGGCCACCGAAAAGTCGTGGACCGTGACCCGCCCAGCCTGCGCATCCAGCAAGCCGCTGCCCGAAGCGGCGGTGATCGCCGCATACACGGCCTGGAGCTTCAGGGAGATCTTCTGCAGCGCCGCGGCGTTCACACGGTCACCCAGGATCTCGGTGACTTTGCTGATGTCCGCCTGAAGCGCCAGCTGCAGCGCCTGTTCGAGACTCTCGGCATACAGCACATACCGCGCACGCAGCTGGTAATAGGTGATGTAGTTGCGATTCAGCCGGAACACGCCCGAAGAGCCGGCGTGTTGCTGGCCCCCCGCCTTACGCCCCAGCAAATCGTCGCCCAATTGCAGGCTGGTCACCCGAGGCTCGCCCAGGATCAGGAAGCCGCTGACCTTCCTGCGGCCCGCGGCCGAGGCGGAGGCCAGCTTGTCTGCCGACGCACCGGCAGAGCCTTCGACCTCGCGTTCCCAGCGGGTCACGAAAATGCCCGGCCGGCTCGAGTCCGAGCGAATCTTTTTCAGCGTACCGTCCAGCATCAGCCCCTGCGCCTTCATGCCGTCCAGCTTCGCCTGAACCTTGGCCCTGTCGCTCAGGTCCTCGTCGGGATAGAGGCTCTGCACGGAAGCGAGAAACCCCTGGCTTTGCGCATCCGCAGCGCCAGCGGTGGCCTGCAGTGCCGCGGCAAGAGCTGCCGCCTTGACTTCGTTGCGCAGAGCGGCTGCCACCAGCGCCTGCGACTCCACCAATTGGTCACGCAAGGCAGTCAAGTCGCTCAGCTGCACGCCTCCCGTGCAACGCCCGCGCTCATCCAGCTCGGACTCCGCAGCACAGAAGCTGCGCTCCACCACGAACGACTTCCCTTCCGTCAGCCGCGGCGTCATGCTGTCGGGCAGGTCGGAGCGATCGGGAGAGAAGCGCGCGAACTGCTCGCGCGCCGACCACTTGTCGGGATCGGTGGTCACCGTGCCGACCACCTCTTCAGGTCCCAGGCCGGTCACGTTGATGGAGCGCACCATCCGCAGGCCGTAGGCACCGTATTCGCTGTCCGAGACCGTTCCCAGTTCGGTCAGCGCGATGCGCATGGGAGAGCTTCCGGCGCACCCTGCCAGCAAAAAGGCCAGGGCACTGCCGGCGAAACAACGCAGTATTTGGACGCAGCAAGACATCACCATCCTCCTCAGTGGTTGAAAGATGTCGGCCCTGCGGCCCCATGGCTCACCGGAAGAACTCGCGGAGCTTGCCGGCCAGCCCGTCCCCCTTTCTCCCACGGCAAGACGGCCGAGCTCCACGGGATGGGCACATGCCGAAGGCATGCGGCTCACCCTCGATGAGCGACGAAGAACACGGCCAACGGAACCATCCTATGCAGGACGGCTATCGGCCGCCATAGAGCAATTGCTCTAATCTCACGCCTCACGCAGCAGGGGAGGACGCAGAGCGGCCGCAGCGGAGGGGCGGACTATTTGCCCACCAGCGCGTTCAGCCGCTCGGCCTCGAACTGCTCGCAGCGCGCCGCGTCGCCGGGCACGCAGCCGCCGGCCTGCGGCGCGCTGCGGGCCAGCTTCTCGATGGCCTCCCACAGCAGGGCGATCTGCTTGTCCTGCGACGAGGCGTTGTCGATCAGGCCGCGCATGGCCTGCGACAGCGGGTCGTCTTCCTGCGTGATGCCGTAGGCGGTGAAGCTGCGGGCCGGCTGGGGCTCGGTCACGTCGGGGCTGGCGCCGGTCTTGGACGGGATGATGCGCGCCGGGATGCCCACGGCCGTGGCGCCCGCGGGCACGGGCTTGATGACCACGGCATTGCTGCCGATCTTGGCGCCGTCGCCCACCTCGAAGCCGCCCAGCACCTTGGCTCCCGCGCTCACCACCACGTCGCGGCCCAGCGTGGGATGGCGCTTGGCGCCCTTGTAGAGCGAGGTGCCGCCCAGGGTCACGCCCTGGTAGATGGTGCAGCCGTCGCCGATCACCGCCGTCTCCCCCACCACCACGCCCATGGCATGGTCGAAGAACACGCGTTCGCCGATCACGGCGCCGGGGTGGATCTCGATGCCGGTGAGCCAGCGCGAGAAGTTGGAGATGAAGCGCCCCAGCCACTTCAGGCCGTGGTTCCAGCTCCAGTGCGCGGGCCGGTGCAGCCAGATGGCGTGCAGGCCCGGATAACAGGTCACCACCTCCCACGTGCTGCGCGCGGCAGGATCGCGGTCGAGGATGCACTGGATGTCGGAGCGGATGCGATCGAACATGGGGGGCTTCGGTTGTTATTGGAATATGCAAATGCGTCGCGCCCTCTGGCGCGCTGGCAGTCTATCGCCGCGCCCGCTCCGCCGTCTCCAGCATGGCCTTGGCGACACCGCGCAGAATGTGGATTTCCTCGGGCGTGAGCCCGGCGCGGTTGAACATCTGGTTGAGCCGGGGCATGAGCTTCTTGGGCGCGGCGGGATCGAGGAAGCCGATGCCCTGCAGGGCCCGCTCCCAGTGCTCCAGCATGCCGGCGACCTGGCGCGCGTCGGCGCGCGGCGTGGCGGCGCCGACCTCGCCTGCCGCGTCCGCCGCCTGCGCGCCGAAGCCGCCCAGCGCCTGCCGCCAGTCGTAGGCCACCACCTGCACCGCCGCGCCCAGGTTCAGCGAGCCGAAGCCCGGATTCGTGGGAATGGAAAGCGCGACGTGGCAGCGGTACACGTCCTCGTTGGCCATGCCGAAGCGTTCGCTGCCGAAAAGGAAGGCCACGCCGGCCTCTGGCGTGGCGCCCACACCGGCGGCCGCATCAGCCTGCAGCCCGCCGGCGGCGCCCGCGTCACGCTCGCCCTTCAACAGCATCTCGAAATGCGCGCGCGGCTCGCGCGTGGGCGGGCCGAAGTCGCGCGGCGTCATGGCCGTGGCGCACAGGTGGCTCATGCCGTCCAGCGCCTCGTCCAGCGTGGCGACGATGCGGGCCTTCTCCAGCACGTCCAGGGCGCCGCTGGCGCGCTGTATGGTTTCCTCGCGGCGCAGCACGTTGGCCCAGCGCGGCGCCACCAGAACCAGGTCGTCGAAGCCCATGGTCTTCATGGCGCGGGCAGTGGCGCCCACGTTGCCGGCGTGGCTGGTCTGGATGAGGATGAAGCGGGTTTTCATGGGCAGGTCGCGGGGTGCAGCGGAACCTGCCATTGTCGCCGCCTGCGGCAGAAAACCGCGGCGCAGGTAAAATGCAGGGTTTCGCGCGCGCCGGCATCGCCCGGCGCTTTCCCGGGGCCGCCTTTGCAAGCGCCCTCACGCCTGCTCCTCCTCACAATCCAATGTCGTCCAATCTGCATCCCATGCTCAACGTGGCCATCAAGGCCGCACGCGCCGCCGGCGCCATCATCAACCGCGCCGCGCTCGACGTGGAATCGGTGCGTATCTCGCAAAAGCAGATCAACGACTTTGTGACCGAGGTGGACCACGCGAGCGAGAAGGCCATCATCGAAACCCTGCTGACGGCCTACCCCGGCCACGGCATCCTGGCCGAGGAAACCGGCAGCCAGTACGGCGCCAAGGATTCCGAATTCGTCTGGATCATCGATCCGCTGGACGGCACCACCAACTTCATCCACGGCTTCCCGGTCTATTGCGTGAGCATCGCCCTGGCCGTGCGCGGCAAGGTCGAGCAGGCCGTGATCTACGACCCCACGCGCAACGACCTGTTCACCGCCACCAAGGGCCGCGGCGCCTACATGAACGAGCGCCGCATCCGCGTCTCCAAGCGCACGCAGCTCAAGGAATCGCTGATCTCCACGGGCTTCCCGTTCCGCCCGGGCGACAACTTCAAGAACTACCTGAACATCATGGCCGACGTGATGCAGCGCACCGCCGGCCTGCGCCGCCCGGGCGCCGCCGCGCTGGACCTGGCCTACGTGGCCGCCGGCTTCACCGAGGGCTTCTTCGAGACGGGCCTGTCGATCTGGGACGTGGCGGCCGGTTCGCTGCTGGTGACCGAGGCCGGCGGCCTGGTGGGCAACTTCACGGGCGAGGCCGACTTCCTGGAGCAGCGCGAATGCCTGGCCGGCGCACCGCGCATCTACGGCCAGCTGGTGCCCATCCTGAGCAAGTACAGCAAGTTCGCGGGCGCGGGCGACAAGGCCGCCGTGCGTCAGGCGGCCGACGACCTGGACGTGGACGTGCTGCCGCAGGCCGACGCGGCCGAAGCCGGCGCGGAAGCCGGCAAGGCGGCCGCAGCGGCGGCCCCCGCGCCCTCGTCCGCCAGCGGCCTTTTCTGATGCGTTGATTGAGTGAGCGGCCCGCCGCCGGCCGCTGCCCCGAAGAGAAGCTGCCAGCGCTTGCACTGCAAGGGCTGGCAGCTTTTTTCATGTCCGGCGCGGCCGGACTCAATCCGGGTCGGGATACTTCTGGGCGATGGAGCGGAAGTCGTCCGCGATCTCGACGAAGGCGTCCACCATGTCCGGGTCGAAATGCGTTCCCCGCCCCTTCAGGATGGTGCTGCAGGCCTGGTCGTGGGTGAAGGCGGCCTTGTACACGCGCCGGCTGATGAGCGCGTCATAGACGTCGGCCACGGCCATGAGGCGGGCCGACACGGGAATGTCGTCGCCGGCCAGGCCCTGCGGGTAGCCGCTGCCGTCCCACTTTTCCTGGTGGCTGTAGGCGATTTCCTTGGAGGTGCTGAGAAAGGCCACGCGCATGCCCAGGCGCCGCTCGGCCTTCTCGATCGCGTCGCGGCCCAGCGTGGTGTGGGTCTTCATGATCTCGAACTCCTCGGGCGTGAGCGGGCCGGGCTTGAGCAGGATGCTGTCCGGGATGCCGATCTTGCCGATGTCGTGCAGCGGCGCTGACTTGTACAGCAGATCGATCGTGCGCTCGTTGAGCAGGTACTGGAACTTGGGGTGGTGGCTGAGCCGCTCGGCCAGCACCTTGACGTAGAGCTGCGTGCGGCGGATATGGTTGCCGGTCTCGTTGTCGCGGGTCTCGGCCAGCGAGGTCATGGCCATGATGGTCACGTCCTGGATGGCCTGCACCTCCAGCGTGCGCAGCGCCACCTCGCGCTCCAGGTAGGCGCTCTTGTCGCGCAGGAAGTCGGCAGTGGCCTTGAGCGCCAGATGGGTGTGGACGCGCGCCAGCAGGATGGGCGGGCTGATGGGCTTGGTGATGTAGTCCACCGCGCCCAGCGCCAAGCCCACGCGCTCGTCGTCGGGCTCGGAACGCGCGGTGAGGAAGATCACCGGGATCTCGCGCGTGGCCGGATCGGCCTTGAGCTGGCGGCAGACCTCGTGGCCGTCGATGCCCGGCATCATGATATCCAGCAGGATCAGGTCGGGCGGCGCATCGGAGCGGGCGATCTTCAGCGCCTTCTCGCCGTGGTTGGCCACGCGCACGTGGTATCGGCCCTGCAGCAGGTTGCCCATCAGCGTCAGGTTGTCGGGCGTGTCGTCCACCACCAGCACGGTGGCGCTGGGTTTGTCGGCAGGGCGGTCCTGGGGACCGGGCATGAGCGGCTGCGATGGGAGGTCCATGATGGGTAATCCTGCTTGGAGGCGCGCAAAGAAGGGGCAGATCCGGAGGCCGCTTATGGCGGGTCCAGGCGATCGAGCAGCGCAAGCGCCTGCTCGAACTCGAAGTCGCGGGTCACGCGCTCCAGGGTGTCGAAAGCATCCCCCAGGGCCGCCTGCAGCGACGCGCGGTTGCGCTGCAGGCAGTCCAGCGCGGCCGGATCGTCGTCGCGCAGCAGCGCGGCCAGCGCGCGCACCGCTTCGGCGGGCGGCAGGGCATCGGGGTCGGGCGAAGCGGCCTGGGCGGATGCCAGCCGGTTGGCGTCGATCCAGTCCTGCAGGCCCCGCAGCAGCACGGACAGCGACAGGGCCATGGCGTCGCGCAGCGGCTCGCGCAGCACGGCCGACTCGCCGGCGCGCAGCGACTGCTCCAGCGCCAGGGCCTGTTCGGCGAGGCCTGCGGCGCCGATGTTGCCGGCCACCGAGCGCAAGGTGTGCAGCAGGCGCTCGGCGAGCGCCCGGTCGCCGGCATGCTCGGCCTGGGCCAGCGCGCGGTCGATGCCGCGCTGGCCCTTGACGAAGCGCTGCAGCATGTCGGCATAGAGGGCCGGCTTGCCCAGCGCGTGCTTCAGGCCCTGGGCCACGTCCAGCCCCGCGATGCCTTCGGGCAGCACCACGGCGGGCTGGCGCGGCGGCTGCGGCATCGGCGGCGCCAGACCGGAATCCACCGCCGCAGCGGCATCCGGCGCCGCGGCTGCGCGCGCGCGCGGCCGTATCCAGCGGGTGAGCGCGGCCCAGAGCAGCGAGGGTTCGATCGGCTTGGCCACATGGTCGTTCATGCCCGCGGCGAAGCAGCGCTCGCGGTCGGCCTCCATGGCGTTGGCGGTCATCGCGATGACGGGCAGACCGGCATGGCGCGGATCGGCCCGCAGGCGGCGGGTGGCCGTCTCGCCGTCCATCACGGGCATCTGCATGTCCATCAGCACGGCGTCGTAGCTTTCCCGCGCGATGCAGTCCAGCGCAGCCTGCCCGTTGGCGGCCACGTCCACCTGCAGGCCGGCATCGCGCAGCAGCTCCAGCGCCACCAGCTGGTTGAGCTCGTTGTCCTCCACCAGCAGCACGCGCGCGCCGTGCAGCGCGGCGGGCAGCTCCTCGGGCCGGGGCGGCTGCAAAAGCGGAGCATGGCTGGGCAGCCAGCCGTGCTCCAGCGGCTGCATGAGGGTGTCGTACAGCACCGACGCGCTGACCGGCTTGACCAGCACGGAATCGATGCCTTCCTTCTGCGCGGAGCGGATCAGCTCCTCGCGCCCGTAGGCGGTCACCATCAGCAGCTGCGGCACCTGGTCGAGCCCCAGCGCCCGGATGCGCCTGGCCAGTTCGAGCCCGTCCATGACGGGCATCTGCCAGTCCAGCAGCAGCAGCCCGAAGCCCCGCCCGGCAGCCTGTGCCTCCTTCAAGGTCTGCAGCGCGGCCTCGCCGGAATGCACCTGGGTGGCCTCGAAACCCATGGCCTGCAGCATGTCGGCCAGCACGGTGGCGGCGGTTTCGTTGTCGTCCACCACCAGCACATGCCGGTCGCGCAGGCCGGGCGGGGGCTGCTGCGGCTGCGGAGCCGTGCTGCGCTCGAGCGGTATCACGACCCAGAAGGAGGACCCCTTGCCCAGCGTGCTTTCAGCGCCGGCCTGTCCGCCCATCAGCTCGGCCAGGCTCTTGCAGATGGCCAGGCCCAGCCCCGTGCCGCCATAGCGCCGGGTGGTGGAGACGTCGGCCTGCTGGAAGCTCTGGAAGAGCCGGCCCAGCTGTTCGGGGGCGATGCCGATGCCGGTGTCGCGCACCTCGAAGCGCAGCAGCACGCGCTTGCCCGAGTCCTCGACCAGGCGCACCAGCACGTGGATCTCCCCCTGCTCGGTGAACTTGACGGCATTGTTGGCGAAATTGATGAGGATCTGCCCCAGCCGCAGGGCATCGCCCGCCAGGTGCTGCGGCACGTCGGACGCCACGTCCAGCACCAGTTCCAGCCCCTTGGCCGCGGCCTTGTAGCCGACCACGTCGGCCACCCCGCCGAGCATGCGGTCCAGCATGAAGGGCTGCTTCTCGACCTGCAGCTTGCCCGCCTCGATCTTGGAGAAGTCGAGGATGTCGTTGATGATGCCCAGCAGGTGCTGGCCGGCCTGCTGGATCTTGGAGACATAGCCCATCTGCCGCGCGTTCAGCCCCGACTTGAGCGCCAGGTGCGACATGCCGATGATGGCGTTCATGGGCGTGCGGATCTCGTGGCTCATGTTGGCCAGGAAGTTGGACTTCAGCGCCGCCGTTTCCTCGGCCAGTTCCTTGGCGCGGCGCAGTTCGATCTCGACCTCCAGCCGCCCGGAGATGTCCACCAGGGTGCCGATCAGGCCGCCCGGCGAGCCGTCCGGCCGGTCGAAGCCGTGCATCCAGTACAGGCTGCGGTGCATCTTGCCGTCGGCATGGAGCAGGTCGCGCTCCTTGTGCAGCGTTTTCCTGCCCGCCATCATGTCCATTTCCTGGCGCATGAGCGCGACGCGCTCCTCCATCGGCAGGAAGGGCACATCCATCACGGTCTTGCCGATGAGGTCTTCGCGATGGACGCCGAAGGCCTTTTCGTAGGCCTGGTTGAAGCCTATGTAGCGGCCCTCCTCGTCCTTGTAGAAGAGCGGCACCGGGATGGCCTCGATCAGCGCCTGCTGGAAGGCCAATTGGGAAGCGAGCCTTTCCTGCAGCGCGAGCTGCTCGGTCACGTCCTCGTGCAGGCCCACGATGGCGATGCGCTGGCCCTGCTCGTCGAACACCGGCGACAGCGTGGCCTCGTCGTGGAAGATGGTGCCGTCCTTGCGCCGGTTGATGAAGCGGCCCTTCCAGGAACGCCCGGCGGTCAGCTGGTCCCACATGTCCTTGAAGGTTTCGCGCGGCGTCTGGCCGCTGGCGACCAGCGACGGCTTCTGCCCCCGTACCTCGGTACGGCCGTAGCCCGTCTTGCGCTCGTACTCCGGATTGACCCATTCGATGCGGCCCGCGGCATCGGTGATGACGACCGCCACCGGGCTGCTTTCAAGCGCCGCGCCCAGCACCCGGAAACGCTCCCGAGCCACCCGCATGCGGCGCCGGTTGTCCAGCATGTCCAGCACCATCGCGCCCAGGATCAGCAGGCCGAAGAACGCGGCGCCGCCCACCCAGAGGCGCTCGGTCAGAGGCATCAGCGTACTCAGGTTGTCCAGCATGACCAGCTGCCACGGGCCCTGGGGATCGTTCCAGTCGATGTCGCGCCGCACGATGGCGAAGGGCTCGCCATCGATCAGCGCCTCGCTGGCACTGGCGGTGAAAGGCAACTCCGAGCCCGTCCCTTTGTCGAACCGGTCGCCGAACTGCCGCAGCGAGCGCACCTGGTCGATGCGCTGCTGCGTGAGCGGCGAGGTCATCGCGTCGATCCATCTTCCGTCCGAGGACGCGAAGACCACGCCCTGCGGCGACATCAGCAGGATGGGCAGCCTCACATGCTTGAAGCTGCCCTCGACGGATTCGAACGTGGCCTTGAGCACCACGGCACCGATGATGGCGCTGGCGCTGGATTCCTTTTCATAGAGGGGCGCAGCGTAGTAGAGGCCCCTGTCGCCCGATGAATTGCTCACTGCGGCATAGACGGCCACCCCGCCCTTCATGGCCTGCTGGAAGTAAGGCCGGAAGGCCAGGTTCGCGCCCACCGAGGAAGCGCCGGCGCTGTCGTGGGCGACCACGGTGCCGTCGGCCGACAGCACGTACATGCTGCTGGCCAGGAAACGCTCGCGCACCAGCGCCAGGCTGGACCGGGCCCGCTCCGGGTCGGCCACCTTCTGCCCCAGGGCCAGGGCCTTCAGCGACGGCTCGGCCAGCCCCAGCACGATCACGGCCCCCAGGATGGGGCCGTTGCTGGTCTGGTGGACCAGCTCGTCCGCCGCCTTCTGCAGAATGCCGGACCGTTCCCGGACGCGGTCCACGGCACGGAGCTCCTGCATCACTTCCACCAGCAGAGCTGCGCCGGCCAGGGCGAACAGCGTCACCGCGAGCACGCCGCGCCACCAGCGCCAGCGGCGGTCGGCCGCCCGGTTCAGCAGCGCTCCGAGAGCTCCATCGCTGCGGGGCTGCTGCCGGCTCACGCACACCTCCGGCGGCCGCAGGAACAGGGCACGGACGACGGAGCGTAGCGGTGGTGGGAACGGAGCGTCACGTTGGAATCGAAGTGCTGGAAGCGCGAACGGCCATGCGATCGGCGTGACCTATCGCCGAATCGACATGCATTTGCGCGCAGTATGTCAAAACGTTAACCAGTATGGGCCGGTTTTTTCGACGGCCGCTTGGCAGAATTCCAACAATTCGGGAAATCGTCCGACAGGGCCGCAGGCGCCCGCTGCAGTAGCGTGTTTTGCTTACCTCCCTGCCGTTCCTGCCGCGCCCGCAACGCACCGCTGCCGGGCGCCCTTTCCCGCATGCCCGACTCCCTGCAATCTTCCCCCTGGCTGGCCACGGCCATCGCAGCCCTGGCGGCCGTCGCCGTCGCGGCGCTGGGCCATCGCATCGCGGCGCTGATCGCGCTGCGGGCCACCCGCGGCGCGCCGCTGCTGCACACCATCGTGCAGGCCTGCGTGCCGGTGATGCGCGCGCTTCTGCCCCTGGTCGCACTGCAGCTGGTGTGGCAGGCAGCCAACGACGAGCAGCGCTATATCGCAGGCATACGCCACATCAACGGCCTGCTGGTGATCGCCTGCGCCACCTGGCTGGCGATGCGGGCCATCCGGGGACTGGCCATGGGCATCATCGCGCGGCACCCGGCCGACGTGGAGGACAACCTGCAGGCCCGCCGCATCACCACGCAAGCGCGCGTGCTGGCGCGCACCGCCATGACCGGGGTGTTCATGGCGGGCCTCTCGCTGATGCTGATGACCTTCCCCGGCGCGCGCCAGGTGGGCGCCAGCCTGCTGGCATCGGCCGGCGTCGTCGGCCTGGTGGCCGGCATCGCCGCGCGGCCTGTGTTCAGCAACCTCATCGCCGGGCTGCAGATCGCGCTGGCCCAGCCCATCCGCATCGACGACGTGCTGATCGTCGAGGGCGAGTGGGGGCGCGTGGAGGAGATCACCGGCACCTACGTGGTGCTGCGCATCTGGGACGAGCGGCGGCTCATCATCCCGCTGCAGTGGTTCATCGAGCACCCGTTCCAGAACTGGACGCGCAACAGCTCGGAGATCCTGGGCACCGTGTTCCTGCACGCCGACTACCGCCTGCCCCTGGAGCCGCTGCGCGCCGAGCTCGACCGCGTGCTGGAAACGGCGCCCGAATGGGACCGGCGCGTGAAGGTGCTGCAGCTGACCGACGTGACCGAGCGCACCATCCAGATCCGCGTGCTGGTGTCGGCCCGCTCCTCGGGCCTGGCCTTCGACCTGCGCTGCCGGGTGCGCGAAGCGCTGGTGAGCTTCATCCAGCGCGAATACCCGGACTGCCTGCCCCAGCTGCGCATGCCGGCAGCCGCGCAGCAAGAGGCCGCAGCCAGCGCTGCGGCGCGCGTCACGGCCAGTTGACGGCGGGCAGCGCCTCCACCTCGGGGCGGGCGAACAGATAGCCCTGGAAGATGTGGACGCCCTGCTGCTGCAGCCAGTCCAGTTCGGCCATCGTCTCCACGCCCTCGGCCAGGACTTCGATCCCCAGAGACTGGCAGACGTCCAGGATGGCCTTGACGATCACCTGCCGCACCGGGTCGGCATGGATGCCGCGCACCAGGCCCATGTCGATCTTGATCTGGTCGGGCTGGAAGTCGGCCAGCAGGCTCAGGCCCGCGTAGCCCGCGCCGAAATCGTCGATGGCCGTCCGGAAGCCGCGGCGGTGGTAGGACTGCAGGATCTTGTGCAGATGGGCCTTGTCCACCACGTTTTCCTGCTCGGCCACCTCGAAGGCGATGCGCTCGATGGGAAAGCCGCAGCGCTCGGCCGCCATCAGCGTGGCGCGGATACAGGTTTCCGGCTGATAGACCGCATTCGGCAGGAAGTTGATGTGCAGCCAGCCCTGCAGGCCCAGCCGGCTGGCCAGTTCCACCGCCTTGACGCGGCAGAGCTGGTCGAATGCATAGCGGTTGTCCGGCGTCACGCGCTGCAGCACGCTGAAGGCGCCGCTGCCGTCCGTGCCGCGCACCAGCGCCTCGTAGCCGGTCACCCTGCGCGCGCTCACGTCCACGATGGGCTGGAAGGCCATCGTGAAGGTGAAGTCCAGCGGGGGCGCATCCTGGCACAGCCCGCACGGCGGCGGGGAAATTTGCGCGGACCCGGCCGCGGCCAAGGGAGGTATGTGTTGCGACATGTGCCAAAGGGTAACAGCACCACCCTGCCTCCCCTCTGAAGGACAAGGCCGCATTCGCATTCGCGGCCCGAGCGGGAGCCCTGCATCCCCCCAGTCCGGGGCACTTGGCGGCATCGGTGAAAATCCCCCCGTGTCCATTCCCCAGTCTTTCATCCAGGAACTGCTCTCTCGCGTTGACGTGGTCGATGTCGTGGGCCGGTACGTGCAGCTCAAGAAGGCCGGGGCCAACTTCATGGGCCTGTGCCCCTTCCACGGGGAGAAGTCGCCCTCGTTCAGCGTCAGCCCCTCCAAGCAGTTCTTCCACTGCTTCGGCTGCGGCAAGAACGGCAACGCCATCGGCTTCCTGATGGACCACGCCGGCATGGGCTTCGTCGAAGCCGTCCACGACCTGGCCCAGCAGACCGGCCTGCAGGTGCCCGACGACAACGTCTCGCCCCAGGAGCGGGAGCGCGCCGCCGCCCAGCGGCAGAAGCTGGCCACGCTGACCGACGTGCTCGAAAAGGCGGGCGAATCCTGGCGCCGGCACCTGCGCGAATCGCCGCGCGCCATCCGGTACTTCAAGGGCCGCGGCGTGTCCGGCGAGGTGGCCAAGCGCTACGGCCTGGGCTATGCGCCCGAAGGCTGGCGGGGCCTGGCCAGCGTGTTCCCCAAGTACGACGACCCGCTGCTGGAAGAAAGCGGCCTGGTCATCGTGAGCGAGGAGGACGGCGGCAAGCGCTACGACCGCTTCCGCGACCGGGTGATGTTCCCCATCCGCAACGTCAAGGGCGAATGCATAGGCTATGGCGGCCGGGTGCTGGGCGACGACAAGCCCAAATACCTCAATTCGCCCGAGACTCCCGTGTTCCACAAGGGCCGCGAGCTCTACGGCCTCTACGAGGCGCGCACCGCCATCCGCGAGCACGGCTTCGCGCTGGTCACCGAAGGCTACATGGACGTGGTGGCGCTGGCCCAGCTGGGCTTTCCCAACGCCGTGGCCACGCTGGGCACGGCCTGCACGGCCGAGCATGTCCACAAGCTCTTCCGCTTCACCGACATGGTGGTCTTCAGCTTCGACGGCGACGCTGCCGGCCGGCGCGCCGCGCGCAAGGCGCTGGACGGCGCCCTGCCCTATGCCAGCGACACGCGCAGCGTGAAGTTCCTGTTCCTGCCGGCCGAACACGACCCGGACAGCTTCATCCGCGAACACGGCACCGAAGCCTTCGCGCGCCATGTGGGCGACGCCATGCCGCTGAGCCGCTTCCTGGTCGAGGCCGCCCGCGAAGGCTGCGACCTGGGCACGGCGGAAGGCCGCGCCCACATGCTGAGCAACGCCCGCCCGCTCTGGTCGGCCCTGCCCGACGGCGCGCTCAAGCGCCAGCTGCTGTCGGAGCTGGGCGAGCTCGGCCAGCTCGACGCCAAGGACCTGGCCGAACTCTGGCAGCAGGCCGGCGCCCAGGATGCGGCCCGCACCGGCGGCCGAGCCACTGGCGCCAGGCCCGCGCCCGACGAGCACCACAACCCCTACGCCGACGAGCCGCCCTGGGGCATGGAGGCCGCGTCCGATGGCGGCTGGCATGCGGGCGGCGAATACGGCGTACCCCAGGGCGGCGGCCGCAAGGGCTTCGGCAAGCCCGGCGGCGACTGGAAGAAGGACAAGGGCGACTGGAAGGGCCGCTGGAAGAAGGACGAGCGCCCCGCCCAGCCCCCGCTGCCGCGCACGCCTCCGTCAGGCCGCGCCGACCATGCGGCCCGGCTGCTGCTCTCGCACATGGATTTCCTGGAAGAGCTGTCGCACGAAGACCACGAAGCGCTCTGCGCGCAGCCCGCGCCCCACGGGCCGCTGTTCACCTGGCTGGAGGGCCAGCTGCATGACAACGGCCCCCAGGCCTGGGCCGTGCTGCGCGAAACCCTGCGCGGCCACGCCTGCGAAGCCACGGCCGAGCGCGTCATGACCGGCTCGCACGCGCAGACCGAGGGCGATGCGGCCGAACTGCGCGGCGAGCTGCGCGACCTGCTCAACCGCATGCTGATCGAGCACTACAAGCTGCAGCAGAAGGACCTGGTGGCCCGCGTCACCCGCGAGCCCGAGGCCCTGGCGCGCTACCAGGCGCTGGAGCAGCGCATCAAGGAACTGCTGGGCATACCGGCCCGGGCAGCCTGACTCCGGGCCCCTCGCGGTCCGCCCGCCCCTTGAATTCGGCCCAGCCGGTATAATGTAATGTTCACCGGCAAGAGCGACAGCAATACCTCCGGCCCCGGGGCAACCGTGACGAACGCGCACAACCGCCCCACCTGCCGCAAGGACTGCATACCAAATGTTCGCCCAGACATCTTGCCAACGAGAACCTTGAGACCTCTTCTGCGCTCTGAAGAGGCTCGGGGCTTTCTCCAGCCGCGCGGGTTGCGAGCCCGCGCCGTGCCACCCGCGCCGGGATCCGTGGCGCTTGCGTTTTCTTTGTGTGTCCGTCTTTGATCGTTGAGGTTGCCCATGCCTGCTCAAAAGTCCGCGAAGTCGCCCAAGTCCGCCGCAACCCCCGCCGCCAAGGCCGTTTCCAAATCCGCTGCGCCAGCCCCCGCGAAAGCCGTGGCAGCCCCGTCCGCCCCCGGAGCCGCAGCCAACAAGACCAAGACCGTACCCGTGAAAAGTTCTGCCGAGCTCATCAAAGCTGCCGATGAATTGCTGAAGAAGAAGCCTGCGCGCGCCAAGGCGGCTCCCGCTGCCGACGCCGCAGGCGACGACGAGGCCGCAGCCCCCAAGAAGCGCCCGGGCCGCCCGGCCAAGGCCGCCGGCACCGCCACTGCGACCGCCGCGGCCAAGACGCCCGCCAAGCGCGGCCGCAAGCCCAAGGCCGCCGCCGAGTCCGACGGAGCCGATGACGCCGACCTGTCCGACATCGAAGCCGACCTCGAAGGCGAGGTCGAGGCCGAACCCGAAGCGGCGGCCGCAGCCCCGGCCGAGAAGGTCAAGCCGCTGCGCATGAAGATCAGCAAGGCCAAGGAGCGCGCGCTGATGAAGGAATTCGGCCTGGACGAAACCGTCCTGTCCGAGGAAGACCTGGCCAAGCGCCGCTCGCGCCTGAAGACCCTGATCACGCTGGGCAAGACGCGCGGCTACCTCACGCAGGTCGAGATCTCCGACCACCTGCCCGACAAGCTGGTCGATGCCGAGACCATGGAAGTCGTGGTCACCATGCTCAACGACATGGGCGTGGCCGTGTACGAGCAGACGCCCGATGCCGAGACGCTGTTCCAGAACAACGTGACGCCCACGGCCGCCACCGTCGAGGAAGCCGAAGAGGAAGCCGAAGCCGCGCTCTCCACCGTGGACAGCGAATTCGGCCGCACCACCGACCCGGTCCGCATGTACATGCGCGAGATGGGCACCGTGGAGCTGCTGACCCGCGAAGGCGAAATCGAGATCGCCAAGCGCATCGAAGGCGGCCTGCAGGCCATGATGGAAGCCATCAGCGCATCGCCCGCCACCATCGCCGAGATCCTGGCGATGGGCGAGGAGATCCGCGAGGGCAAGGTCGTCATTTCCACCATCGTGGACGGCTTCTCCAATCCCAACGAAGCCGACGACTACGTGGCCGAAGAAGACTTCGACGAATTCGACGAAGAGGACGACGACGACGGCAAGGGTGGCTCCAAGGCGCTGACCAAGAAGCTCGAGGAACTCAAGCGCGAGGCGCTCTCGCGCTTCGACACCATGCGCGAGCTGTTCGAGAAGGTCCACAAGATCTACGACAAGGAAGGCTACGGCACGCCCGCCTACATGAAGGCCCAGCAGGCCCTGTCGGCCGAGCTGATGACCATCCGCTTCACCGCCAAGACCATCGAGAAGCTGTGCGACATGGTGCGCGCCCAGGTGGACGACGTGCGCAAGAAGGAACGCGAGCTGCGCCGCATCATCGTGGACAAGTGCGGCATGCCCCAGGACGTGTTCGTCAAGGAATTCCCGCCCAACCTGCTGAACCTGAAATGGGTCGAGAAGCAGGCCGCCGCCGGCAAGCCCTGGAGCACCGTGCTGCAGCGCAACATCCCGCCGGTGCAGGAACTGCAGCAGCGCCTGATGGACCTGCAGTCGCGCGTGGTGGTGCCGCTGACCGAGCTCAAGAGCATCAACAAGCGCATGAACGAGGGCGAATCGTCCTCGCGCGATGCCAAGAAGGAAATGATCGAGGCCAACCTGCGCCTCGTGATCTCCATCGCCAAGAAGTACACCAACCGCGGCCTGCAGTTCCTCGACCTGATCCAGGAAGGCAACATCGGCCTGATGAAGGCGGTGGACAAGTTCGAATACCGCCGCGGCTACAAGTTCTCGACCTATGCCACGTGGTGGATCCGCCAGGCCATCACCCGCTCGATCGCCGACCAGGCGCGGACCATCCGCATCCCGGTCCACATGATCGAGACCATCAACAAGATGAACCGCATCTCGCGCCAGCATCTGCAGGAGTTCGGCTTCGAGCCCGACGCCTCCATCCTGGCCGCGAAGATGGAGATCCCCGAGGACAAGATCCGCAAGATCATGAAGATCGCCAAGGAGCCGATCTCCATGGAAACGCCGATCGGCGACGACGACGACAGCCATCTGGGCGACTTCATCGAGGACGGCGCCAACACCGCCCCCATCGATGCCGCCATGCAGGCCGGCCTGCGCGACGTGGTGAAGGACATCCTCGACGGCCTCACGCCGCGCGAAGCCAAGGTGCTGCGCATGCGCTTCGGCATCGAGATGTCCACCGACCATACGCTGGAAGAAGTGGGCAAGCAGTTCGACGTGACCCGCGAACGCATCCGCCAGATCGAGGCCAAGGCGCTGCGCAAGCTCAAGCACCCCAGCCGCTCCGACAAGCTGCGCAGCTTCATCGACTCGCTCTGATAGAGCCCGCGCCGCAAGGCAGGCCTGCAAGGTCTGCCCCGCACGCTCCCTCCCTGAAAAGCCCCGTGCCCACCGGCCGGGGCTTTTTTCATGGCGGGTGGCCACTCAACGCAGCAGTTACATGTAATGCGGGAAAATACCAGTTGCGATAAATCAAACAAGGAATTCCGCATGGCATCAAAACAACCGCCGCATTCCGCCGGAAGCTCTCGCTGGCCGGCACGGCTCGTGGGCGCGCTCAGCATCCTTTTCGGCCTCGCCTTCCTGGCGGGCGGCATCTATCTCGCCCTGCTGGGCGGCAGCCTCTATTTCGCCCCCGCCGGCCTGGCCATGCTGGTGGCCGGCGTGCTGCTGTGGCGCGGCCGTACGGCCGGCGCCTGGCTCTATGCGCTGACGCTGGCCGCCAGCGTGGCCTGGGCCCTCATCGACGCAGGCTGGTCGTTCTGGCCGCTCTTCTCGCGCCTCTTCGCCCTGGGCGTGCTCGGCCTGCTGGTGGCGCTGGTCTATCCGGGCCTGGCCGCGCCGCGTGGCCGCCGCGCCTACGGCGTGGCCGCCGTGCTGGCGGTGGCGCTGGTGGCGGCCTTCGGCGGCATGTTCGTGCCGCACCCCAGCGTGGTGGCCAACGGCCAGGGACCGGGCCTGACGCCCGTGGACCCCGCCAAGGCACAGAAGAACTGGGAGAACTACGGCAACAACAATGGCGGCAGCCGCTTCGCCGCGCTGGACCAGATCAACCGCGGCAACGTCGGCCAGCTCGAAGTCGCCTGGACCTACCGCACGGGCGACATCGCCATCAGCAACGGCAACGGCGCCGAAGACCAGACCACGCCGCTGCAGATCGGTGACCGCCTCTATCTCTGCACGCCGCACAACGACCTGATCGCGCTGGAAGCCGACACCGGCCGCCAGGTCTGGAAGCGCGAGATCAACGCCAAGTCCTCCGTGTGGCAGCGCTGCCGGGGCCTGGCCTATTTCGATGCCACGGCCGCCCTTCCGCCCGTCACCGCAGCCGGCGCCCAGCCCGTGCAGCCGGTGGCCCTGCCCGCCGGCGCCAACTGCCAGCGCCGCATCCTCACCAACACCATCGACGCCCGCCTGATCGCGGTCGATGCCGACACGGGCGAGTTCTGCCAGGGCTTCGGCAACAACGGCCAGGTGGACCTGAAGGCCGGCCTGGGCGCCTCGCCCGATCCGTTCTACCAGCTCACCTCGCCCCCGCTGATGGCCGGCACCACGGTGGTGGTGGGCGGCCGCGTGGCCGACAACGTGCAGGCCGACATGCCCGGCGGCGTGATCCGCGGCTTCGACGTGGTCACCGGCCAGATGCGCTGGGCGTTCGACCCGGGCAACCCAGAAGACAGGAAGGCCCCGGCCGAGGGCAAGACCTACGTGCGCAGCACGCCGAATTCGTGGGCGCCGATGTCCTACGACGCGGCCATGAACACCGTCTTCCTGCCCATGGGCAGTTCCTCGACCGACCTCTACGGCGCCGAGCGCACCCAGCTGGACCACAAGTACGGCGCGTCCGTCCTCGCCCTCGACGCCACGACGGGCGCCGAGAAGTGGGTCTACCAGACGGTCCACAACGACCTCTGGGACTTCGACCTGCCGATGCAGCCCAGCTTCATCGACTTCCCCGTGGACGGCGGCCGCACCGTGCCGGCCCTGGCCATCGGCACCAAGGCCGGCCAGATCTACGTGCTGGACCGCGCCACCGGCAAGCCGCTGACCGAAGTCAAGGAAACGCCGGTCAAGACGGCCGACATCGCGGGCGAGCAGTACTCCACCACCCAGCCGCGCTCGGTGGGCATGCCGCAGATCGGCGCGCAGACCCTGACCGAATCCGACATGTGGGGCGCCACGCCCTTCGACCAGATCCTGTGCCGCATCGCCTTCAAGAAGATGCGCTACGACGGCCTCTACACCGCTCCGGGCACGGACGTGTCCCTGAGCTTCCCCGGTTCGCTGGGCGGCATGAACTGGGGCGGCCTGTCGGTGGACCCGGTGCACGGCTTCCTGTTCGCCAACGACATGCGCCTGGGCCTGTGGGTGCAGATGATCCCGTCGGCCAACCGCGGTGCCGCTGCGGGCGGCGGCGAGGCCGTCAACACCGGCATGGGCGCCGTGCCGCTCAAGGGCACGCCCTACGCCGTCAACAAGAACCGCTTCCTGTCGGTGGCAGGCATCCCCTGCCAGGCACCGCCCTACGGCTCGCTCACCGCGATCGACCTCAAGACCCGCCAGATCGCCTGGCAGGTGCCGGTCGGCACGGTGCAGGACACGGGCCCGCTGGGCGTGAAGATGCACCTGCCCATCCCCATCGGCATGCCCACCCTGGGCGGCACGCTGGCCACCCAGGGCGGCCTGGTGTTCATCGCCGGCACGCAGGACTACTACCTGCGCGCCTTCGACAGCAGCAACGGCAAGGAAGCCTGGAAGGCCCGCCTGCCCGTGGGCAGCCAGGGCGGCCCGATGACCTACCAGTCGGCCAAGACCGGCCGGCAATACGTGGTGATCACCGCCGGCGGCGCACGCCAGTCGCCCGACCGCGGCGACTACGTGATCGCCTACGCGCTGCCTGCCCAGCGCTGATCCGGTCCCGCTCCACGCTGCATGGACCAGGCCTCCCAGGTCCAGTACCCCGAGAGCACATTGACCCCAAGCCTGCCGTCGCCTGCGACGGCAGGCTTTTTTCATGGGCCCGGAGACGATGCGTCGCTACCACACCTATGTTTCAAATTTATTTATCATGAAAAATAATTAAATCAATTGTGACGATAGGCAACTAAGATGAGCTGCGGATGTGGGCAACCAAGTCCCAGTTGCCCATTCCAGGCATCCACGACGCCGGAGGTGCCACCAGGCCCCCCCGTTCCCGCAGCCTCATCAGTCATCTCGTCATGAGCGAAAAAGCATCCTTCTTCGGCAACCTCCGGATCGGCTACCGCATCGGCCTGGCCTTCGTGGCCGTCATCGCAGTCCTGGCCTTGCTGGCCGCCCTCGCCCTCGGCGCGCTCGGCGAAGTGAACAGCGCGCTGACCAAGGTCACGCGCGATGCCTATCCCAAGGTCAAGCTGCTGGCGGAGATCACCAACGAGGTCAACGCCCAGGCCCGCCACACGCGCAACCTGCTGATCTTCGAGAGCCCGGACATCCGCGCGCAAGACACCCGCAACATCCACGAAAGCCGGGAGGCGGTGTCCAAGCTGTACGCGCAGCTGACGGAGCTGGTGAAATCCCCCACCGGCGTCGAACTGCTGACGGCCAGCCAGGCGGCCCGTGCGGCCTATGCGCGCGAAGTCGATCGCCTGCTGCAGATGACGCGCGACGGCCAGACCGCCCAGGCCCGCGAACATCTGGAAGCCACGCTGCGGCCGGCCCAGCAGCGCTTCCTGGAGGCCATCACCCGGCTGTCGGACCACCAGCAGAAGGTGATGGACCGCGACAGCGACCGGGCGGACGCGCAGGTCCGCTCGGGCCGACTCACCGTTTTCTCCATCGGCACGGCGGCCGCCCTGCTGGCCCTGGCGCTGGGCTGGCTCATCACCCGCTCCATCACCCGCCCGCTGCAAAGCGCCGTGCAGGTGGCCCAGGCCGTGGCGGGGGGCGACCTCACCTCGCGCATTCCCGTGGGGCGGCGCGACGAGGTGGGGCAGCTGCTTTCGGCACTGGCGCACATGAACGACAGCCTGGTGCATATCGTGGGCAGCGTGCGCGCGGGCTCCGACTCCATCGCCACCGGCACCGTGCAGATCGCCAACGGCAATGCCGACCTGAGCCAGCGCACCGAAGAGCAGGCCAGCAACCTGGAGGAAACCGCCGCCTCCATGGAAGAGCTGACCTCCACCGTGCAGCAGAACGCCGATTCGGCCCGCCGGGCCCACCAGCTGGTGGCGGACACCTCGTCCGTGGCGGCCCAGGGCGGCACGGTCGTGCAGGACGTGGTGCGCACGATGGACGCCATCCGCCAGGGCTCGGACCGCATGGCCGACATCATCGGCACCATCAACGGCATCGCCTTCCAGACCAACATCCTGGCGCTGAACGCGGCCGTGGAAGCGGCCCGCGCGGGCGAGCAGGGGCGCGGCTTCGCCGTGGTGGCGAGCGAAGTGCGCAGCCTCGCGCAGCGCAGCGCGCAGGCCGCCGCCGAGATCAAGGGCCTGATCGAGAACAGCGTGTCGCGCGTGAACACGGGCAGCGAACTCGTCACCCAGGCCGGCCGCACGATGGAGGACATCGTGGCCCGGGTCGCCGAAGTGTCCACGCTGGTGGCGGAAATCAGCGCCGCCAGCGCCGAGCAGGCCAGTGGCATCGGACAGGTGGGCGATGCGGTGCAGCAGCTCGACCAGGTCACGCAGCAGAACGCCGCCCTGGTCGAAGAAAGCGCCGCAGCGGCCGACAGCCTGAAATTCCAGGCCGAGTCGCTCTCGCGCACCGTGGCGCAGTTCCGGCTGCCAGCAGGCGCAGCCGCGGCCGGCGGGCTCACGCAGCCAGCCCCGCCCTCCCGGCAGGAGGCGCATTTCCTGGCCGCGGCCTGACCACCCCATCAGAAAAACTCATCGCCCGGCCTGCAATCGGCATGGGTGCGGCGCGCCCTCGATGTCGCCGACTGCATCGTGCCGTCCTACGGCGACAGCGCCAGCATCCAGGACATGGCGCAACGCGTGCTGCATGGCGTGGCCGCAGCGCGCTTTTCGTTCGCCGGCCACTCCATGCGCTGCGGACGGGGCCGGGCCGGAATGCGGAAGCGAGGGCTGTCATGGAAGCGGCGGCACATCGATGGCAGCAGCAACGCTGTCAGAGCGGGAAATGCGCTGCGGGACAAGCCAGCAAGCAGGCGCCTGAGATTCCTACATAAGCCAGGCGCATGGGTCGCCGCCGCGCCATGCCCCCCCCCCCGCAAGCCCCCCCCCCCCCCCGTACCATACAAGCGCGCACATTCAAGGAGACCGCCATGACCGCCGCTGCCGCCGCCCCCTCGTATACCGCCAACCACGCCACCACCCCGCTGCGCATCGCCGTGATGGGCGCAGGCGCCGTCGGCTGCTACTTCGGCGCCCTGCTGGCGCGCGCCGGCCATGCCGTCACGCTGATCGGCCGGCAGGCGCATGTCGAGGCCATCCGCGCACGCGGCCTGCGGCTGCAGACCGCCGCGTTCGACGAACAGGTGCCGATGGCGGCCGACACCGGCCCCGCCGCCGTGAGCGGCGCCGACGTGGTGCTGTTCTGCGTGAAGTCCACCGACACCGAAAGCGCCGCCCGGCAGATCGAACCGCACCTGGCGCCCGGCGCCCTGGTGCTCACCCTGCAGAACGGCGTGGACAACGACGAGCGCGTGCGCGCCGTGCTGGGGGATGCGCACCCGGTGGCCGCCGCCGTGGTCTATGTGGCCACCGAGATGGCCGGCCCCGGCCATGTGCGCCACCACGGCCGGGGCGAGCTGGTGATCGCGCCATCTCCTGCGAGCGCCGCCATCGCGCAGCAATTCAGCGCCGCCGGCATCGCCACCGAGATCTCCGACAACGTGCGCGGCGCGCTCTGGGCCAAGCTGGTGCTCAACTGCGCCTACAACGCCCTGTCGGCCCTGGCGCAGCAGCCCTACGGCCGGCTGGTGCGGGCGCCCGGCGTGAGCGACGTGATCGCCGACGTGGTGGCCGAATGCCTGGCCGTGGCCGAGGCGGACGGCATCCGCATTCCGGGCGACGTGGCCGCCGCCGTGAGCCGCATCGCCGCCACCATGCCGGGGCAGCTGTCGTCCACCGCGCAGGACGTGGCGCGCGGCAAGCCCAGCGAGATCGACCACCTGAACGGCTACGTGGTGCAGCGCGGCCAGGCGCTGGGCGTGGCGACGCCCGTGAACCGGGCGCTGTGGGTGCTGGTGAAGCTGGTGGAGTCCGGCCGGGGCGCGTGACGGCCCGCCGGCGCGGAGCATTCGCCACCTTCGCCCACACGGCAAGCGCCGCGGCAGTGCTATACATTGACCGAAGCAACGCAACACCATTACAGAGAGAGGACCGCATGTCGATCACAACCATTTTGAAATCCACCGTGGCGGCGCTGGCGATCGCCGGAAGCGGTTCGCTGTTCGCACAGGGCACGCCCATCGATGCCGCCGCCTTCGACGCGCTGGTCGCCAAAGGCCCCGTCGCCAGTGCCGAGACCATCGCCGCCAGCCCCTGGGCCAGCAAGATCAAGCAGGCCGGCACGCTGCGCCTGGGCGGCACGCAGACCTCGAACCTGTTTTCGCTGCTCAACGAGAAGGACGGCAGGATGCGCGGCTTCGACGCCGGCTTGGCACAGCTCCTCACGCGCTACATCCTGGGCGATGCTGCCAAGATCCAGTTCACGCAGGTGACCTCGTCCACGCGCGAGCAGGTGCTCATCAACGACCAGGTCGATCTGGTGCTGGCCACCTATTCCATCACGCCCGCGCGCGCCGAGAAGATCTCGTTTGCCGGCCCCTACTACACCTCGCAGGCCGGCGTGCTGGTCAAGGCCAGCAACAAGGCCATCCAGTCGTATAACGACCTGGCCGGCAAGAAGGTCGCCACGCAGGCCGGCTCCACGGGGCCCGCGATCCTCGCGCAGTTCGCGCCCAAGAGCATCGTGCAGGAATTCCAGACCCACCAGGAAGCGCTGGATTCGCTGCGCCAGGGCCGCGTGGACGCCTACGTGACCGACTACACCCTGCTGCTCAACACCCTGAGCCTGGGCACCGCGGACGCCCGGCTCGCCGGTGCGCCCTTCGGCGCGCAGGACCCCTACGGCATCGGCCTGCGCAAGAGCTCCGACGGCGTGGCCTTCGTCAACGCCTTCCTGAAGAAGATCGAGGCCGACGGCACCTGGGCCAAGCTCTGGACCATCTCCATCGGCCAGCGCACCGGCAGCACGGCCGTCCCGACGCCTCCCGCCCTGCCCTGACCGAACGGAACGATGGGCGACGTCGAAAGACTCCTTTCCAGCCAAGGGCCTGCCTTCTGGCAGGCCCTTTTGCTGACTTGGAAGCTCACCGCGCTCTCCTTCGTGCCGGGCTTCGCGCTGGGCGTGGCCGTGGCGGCGCTGCGGCTCTTTCCCCTGCCGCCGCTGCGCGCCTTCCTCAGCTTCTACGTCGAGGTCTTCCGCAACATCCCCAGCGTGGCGCTGCTGATCTTCATCGTCTTCGCCCTGCCCGACCTGGAAGTGGTGATCGACTACGAACACAGCGTGGTCCTGACGCTGGCGCTGGTCTGCTCCGCCTTCACCGCGGACTACCTGCGCACGGGCATCAACACTATTCCTGCCGGCCAGATCGAGGCTGCGCTGAGCCTGGGCATGCGGCCCGCGCGCATCATCTATTCGATCGTGCTGCCGCAGGCGCTGCGCTCGGTGGTGCAGCCGCTGACCTCGCTGCTCATCGCGCTGATGCTGTCCACCTCGCTGGCATCGCAGGTGCCGCTGCCGGGGCGCGAGCTGACCGCGCTGGTCTCCAAGATCGCCACCGACTCCGCCGCAGGCATGGCCGCCTTCGCCGTGGCCGCCGCCATGTACGTGGCCACGGGCCTGCTCATCGGCTGGGCCGGCGCCGTGCTGGACAAGAAGATGCGGATCCTGCGATGAGCCGCTCTCTGGAAGACACCCTGTTCGGCACGCCCGGCCCCCGGGCCCGCGCCATCGCCCTGGCGGGCAGCGCCATCGCTGGGGGCCTGCTGCTGGCGCTGGCGACGGGCATCGCGTTCCGTTTCCATTCCGCCGGGCAGCTGGAAGCCCGCTACTGGCAGTTCTTCGCCTGGCCGACGACCTGGGCCTTTCTGGCCAAGGGCCTGCTCGGCACCCTGGCATCGGCCGCCATGAGCGCCGCCATCGCGCTGAGCCTGGGCCTGGCGCTGATGGCCGGGCGCCTGGCGCGGCCCCGCCTGCTGCGCTGGCCCAGCATCGCGGCCATCGAATTCCTGCGGGGCACGCCCACGCTGCTGCTCATCTACCTGTGCTTCCTGGTGCTGCCGGCGGCCGGCATCAAGCTCGGCACCTACTGGATGCTCACCCTGCCCATAGGCTTGAGCACCGCCGCCGTCGTGGCCGAGGTCTACCGCGCCGGCGTGCTCGCCGTACCCCGCGGCCAGACCGACGCCGCCCGCAGCCTGGGCCTGACCGAAACGCAGGTCTTCTTCACCATCGTCTTCCCCCAGGCCCTGCGCTACATCGTCCCGGCCCTGGTCGCGCAACTGGTCATCGTGGTCAAGGACACCACCTTCGGCTATGTCGTCACCTATGGCGAGCTGATGCAGAACGCCAAGGTGCTGATCGCCAACTACCACTCGCTGGTGCCGGTGTATCTGGTCGTGGCGGGGCTGTATTGCCTGGTGAACTACGGGATCTCGCGGGCGAGCCGGTGGCTGGGGCGGCCGGTGCATTGAGGGCCGGCAGATGGTTTATCACTTGGAGGTTGATTGGCGCTGCAGCAACACCCGGTAAAGACGAAGCCTGTCAGTAAAGCTGGGCATTAGTGACAGGGAAGAAGGCTGTAGCCCAGGCCTCTGCTATTAATACCTGACGCTTATGTGGAGCCAAGTGTGATGATGCGTGCTGCAATACCGGTTTAGGCTGTTAGCAGCTGGCTGCCAATGGCCGCCACATGGCGATCCTGATTAGTATATTCGACCGAAGAGCCCCCACACTCCATAAGAGACTATCATAGCAAGGCCTGGCTACCATAGCATATAGTCACCAGACCAGGAAAAATAATCAGGAGAACGATTTGCTAAAGGTCGAATTACGCCACTTCGAGCGTGCGGCGCGTGATGTAGCGAAGCATGGTGACAACGATACGCTACCGTTTGACATAGACATTCGATTTTGTGGCGATCGCGCCCAAGAATTAGCCGCAATCGCTTACGGCTTTTTTTCCGAGCTTCGCGACAGCCCTGCGAGCAAAGACAACCACGAACGCATCGCAGAGATTCATGTTCACAGCGAGCGTTTGCTCTCACCCGCCGGACCTTCAGGCTTCCGTGTGGTGACTAAGATTCATCTCTTCTGGAATATCTACCTAAACGGCCTCGCAATTGCGATTGCCGAATCGCTAGAGCCTCAACGTTCCCCTGCCGCTAGTTCTTACCGCTTCCTGCCTGACGGTGGGGATCAACTATTTGACGAGGGAAAGTCTTGGCGGGCATACAAATACGCGACAGTGGCTCAGGCTGAGATTGCAGGAGACTCCGCTGTCGTAGTTCAGACGGATATTTCAAGCTTCTACGAGCACGTTTCACATCACTACATCGAGAACATTATCATGTCCCTGGGTGGGGACGCCGCTGCAGTTGCTAAGCAAGTCAATGCGCTTCTCAGCAAGCTGTTTGCAGGGCGTTCTTTCGGCCTTCCGGTCGGTGGCCAAGGAGCTCGTGTTCTGGCGGAGCTGCTTCTCAACCAGCTTGACACCGCGCTAACGGTAAGAGGCGTTCGGTGGAGCCGCTATGTAGATGACTACGTCTTGATCGCTGCGAATACGGCTGAGGCTTATAAGGCACTGGGCACCCTTGGCCACGTCTTGATGGACTACGGGCTGAGCTTGAACAAGTCAAAGACGGTATTTTTGACTTCCAAGCACTATCAGGACTATGTGAAGTCTCAGCTGGGTGATGATGACGCCGAAGCCGCAAAGCTGCGTCGCATTGATCTCAAGTTTGACCCCTATTCAGATAGCCCAAGGGACGACTATGATGCCTTGGTGGAAAGCGTTGAAGCACTGGAAGTGCATCGACTTCTGAATCGTGAGCTCGAGAAGGCGTTGCCGGACTCCTTCTTGGTCACACAGATCGGCAGAACCATCCGGTTGCACGAACCTCACGTGACTCTGGAGCTGGCTGAGAACGTGTTTACGATCTCGCAGGGGATCGCGTTGGAGCGCAATCGGGATGAGTGGATGCTTCGGATGCGCCGCATGGACTCATGTCCATGCAAGCAGCCGGGGCGTCCAATCGCCCGATTTCG
>CAJYHL010000018.1 GCA_913774625.1 uncultured Acidovorax sp. | reverse complement strand
GACCATTCCACGCACTGGGGCCGGCTGCGGCAGGTGGCCCTGCATGTGCAGCGGCCCGGATCGTCGGGGGTCTGGGTCATCGTGGGCGAATCGGTGCTCAAGCGGCAGATCCTGAGCAAGGAGCTGGCCTGGGCCATCTTCCTGCCGGCCATCGCCCTGGGCTTTCTGATCGTGCCGCTGCTGCTCACCGGCGTGCGCAGGGGCCTGGAGCCGGCCCAGGCGGTGAGCCAGGCCATGGCGCGGCGCGGCATCGACGACCTTTCCCCGCTGCCGCTGGACGAGGTGCCCGACGAACTCCGGAGCATGGTCCAGCACACCAACGACCTGCTGCGCCGGCTGGCCGAGGCCGTGCATTCCGAGCGGCGCTTCATTTCAGATGCCGCGCACCAGCTGCGCACGCCCGTGGCCGGCATCCGCCTGCTGGTGGAGGACCTGCGCCGCGTGCATCAGGCCGACCCGCAGCAGCCGCCCGACGGCGAGGTGCTGTTCGAGCTCCATTCGGCCGCCGACCGTGCCACGCGCCTGGTGCGCCAGCTGCTGTCGCTGGCCCACAGCGAAGGCGCCGGCGGCGCGGAGCCCGAACCCGTGGCGCTGGCGCCGCTGGTGCGGCGCGTCGTGGAGCGCCACGGGCAGGCGGCCCAGGCTGCGGGCAAGTCCATCCACTTCGGCGACGGCCTGCAGGACACGGCCTGCGAGGGCGCCCAGGCCCTGGCGCTGCCGCTCTTGCTGGAAGAGGCGCTGGCCAACGTGCTGGACAACGCCATCCGCTACGGCGGCCCCCGCCTGCGGCTGGACCTGCTGCCCGAGCCCTCCCTGCCCGGCGGCGGCTGGTGCGTGCAGGTGGATGACGACGGCCCCGCGCTGCCGCGGGAGCAGCGCGCGAACATGCTGGCCCCGTTCTGGCGGGGCGACGCAGCCGCTTCGGAAGGCTCGGGCCTGGGCCTGCCCATCGCGCGCAAGGCCCTGCGCCAGATGGGCGGCGACATTCCCGTGCCCGAGGCGCCGCCGGAAGGCGGCACGCGCGTGCGGCTGCTGCTGCGCGCCGCCTGAATCCGCAGGCGACGTGTTCGAAGCCCGCTGCGGGCATTAAGCCAACCGAAAGGGTTGGCGCAGAAGAATCGCGCCACTCGAAAGGCCTTGCGGTAAGGCCTTGCTTCTGGATGCGACCCATGCAAGCTACTTCTTCCCTCCCGCGCCATCGCCTGGCCTGGGGTGCCGGCGCTGCCGTGCTGGCCATCGCCGCTGCGGCGGCCTTCTTCGTCCTGACGTCCCACGGATCGGCCGCCGCAGCGCCGCAGGCCGATGATCTGCCGCCGCCCTCGCACGCCGGCAAGGTCGCGGACGGCGTGGTGCGCGTTTCCTCCAGCCAGGCGCAGACGCTGGACCTGGGCCCGGCCGGGCAGCGCGCCTTCGGCGACGTGCAGCAGGCCATCGGCAACATCGACTTCGACCAGGACCGCACGGTGCCCGTGTTCACGGCCTATGCGGGCCGCATCGCGCGGGTGCTGGTCAAGGCCGGCGACAACGTGCGCGCCGGGCAGACGCTCTACACCGTGAACGTGCCCGACATCGCGCAGGCCGCCTCCACGCTGGTCTCCACGTCCGGCACGCTGCGCGCTGCCACCGAAACCCTGCGCCGCGCCCAGGCCCTGGTCGCGGACAACAGCATTCCCCAGAAGGAATACCAGCAGAACCTGTCGGACCAGCAGGCCGCCGACGCCGCCTACCGTGCCGCGCGCAAGACGCTGCAGCTCTTCGGCCTGTCGGAGGCCGACATCCAGCGCATTGAGCGCGACCATGCCATCGATGTCGAGATGCCGGTCAAGAGCCCCATCGACGGCCGCGTCGTGGCCCGCGCCGCCCAGCCCGGCCTGCTGACGCAGCCCGGCAATGCGCCCGCGCCGGTCACCGTGTCGGACCTGCGCACGCTCTGGATGGTGGCGAGCGTGCCCGAGTCGGACTTCTCCCATTACAAGGTCGGCCTGCCGGTCAGCGTGCGCGTGCAGGCCTGGCCCGACCGGGTCTTCGACGGACGCATCAGCTACGTGGGCGACACGGTGGACGCCAGCACGCACCGCTTCTCGGTGCGCGCCGACGTGGCCGACCCCGGCCATGTGCTGCGCCCGCAGATGCTGGCGGATTTCCGCATCACGCTGTCGGCCCCGCGCGAAGGCACGGCCGTGCCGGCGACGGCGGTGGTGCGAGAGACCTCGGGCACCAATGTGGTCTGGGTGGCGCAGGGCGGAGCGGACCCGCTGGGCGTGCGGCTGCAGCGCCGCGCCGTGGCGCTGGGCCACAGCGAGGAGGGGCAGGTCCAGATCACCTCCGGCCTGCAGCCGGGCGAGCGCATCGCCCGCCGCAACGCGCTGATGCTGAGCAACCTCTATGAAACCGACGCCGAGTAGGGCCTCCCTGCCGTCCGCTGATCCCTTGCAGGAGCCTCTCCCGTGTTTCGCCCCCTTCTGGCCTTCGTGCTATCGCGCCGGCCCATCGTGCTGCTGGGCCTGCTGGCCTTCATGGTCGCCGGCGTCATCGCCTTCCTCCACCTCAACGTGGAGGCCTACCCCAACCCTGCGCCGGTGATCCTGGAGATCACGGCCCAGGCGCCCGGCCAGTCGGCCGAGGAAATGGAGCGCTACTACACCCGTCCGATGGAGGTGGGCCTGGCCACCACCCCGGGCGTGGACAACATCCGCTCGACCTCGTTCTACGGCCTGTCGTTCGTGCGCGTCACGTTCAAGTACGGCGTGGACTACTACTTCGCGCTCACCCAGGTGGCCAACAACCTGCAGGCCAACGTCAGCCTGCCGAACAACGTGCAGCCGCAGATCCAGGCCTCCAGCCTGGTGGGCGAGATCCTGCGCTACCAGGTCAAGGGGCCGCCGGACATGAGCCTGACCCAGCTGCGCACGCTGCAGGACTGGGTCATCCAGCGCCGTCTGCTCACCGTGCCCGGCGTGGCCCAGGTGGTGACCTGGGGCGGCACCACCAAGGAATACCACGTGGAGCCCGACCCGAAGCTGCTGGAGTCGCGCGGCGTGACGCTGCAGCAGCTGATCTCGGCGATCGGCAACGCCAACCTCAACGTGGGCGGGCGCGCCATCAGCGTGGGCGACCAGTCGGTCAACATCCGCGGCCTGGGCGCGGTGGAGAACCTGGCCGACATCGGCAACGTGGTCATCAGCCAGCAGAACGGGCTGCCCATCCAGGTCAAGGACGTGGCCCGCATCTCCGAAGGCACGGTGCCGCGCCTGGGCGAGGCCGGCCGCGACGACCAGAAGGACGTGGTGACCGGCGTGGTCATCATGAACCGCACGCTGCACACCAAGGACGTGATGGAGCGCGTGCAGCAGGCGGTGGAGAAGATCAACTCCGACCACAGCCTGCCGCCCGGCGTGCATCTGGCGCCCTACTATGACCGTTCGGCGCTGGTCAACGTGACCACGCACACGGTGCTGCACAACCTGGTGTTCGGCTGCCTGCTAGTGTTCCTGATCCAGTGGATCTTCCTGGGCGACCTGCGCAGCGCCATCATCGTGAGCGTGAACATTCCGTTCGCGCTGTTTTTCAGCATCATGATCCTGGTGCTGACCAACGAATCGGCCAACCTGCTGTCGCTGGGGGCGGTGGACTTCGGGATCATCGTGGACTCGGCGGTGATCCTGGTGGAGAACGTCTTCCGCAACTTCCAGCGCAGCCGCGCCGACCAGTCCGCAGCGCTGCATGCGCTGGCGCGCGAGCCCGACGGTGCTGCGCTCAACCCCGCCACCGGCTGGACGGCGCGCCTGCGCACCATCTACCTGAGCGCCCGTCAGGTGGACAGCTCGGTTCTGTTCTCCACCTGCATCACCATCGCCGCGTTCACGCCGCTCTTCACCATGCAGGGCGTGGAAGGGCAGATCTTCGGCCCCATGGCGCGTACCTACGGCTATGCCCTGGCGGGCGCGCTGCTGGCCACCTTCACCATCACGCCGGTGCTGGCCAGCTACCTGCTGCCGCGCAAGATCGAAGAGAAGGAAACCTTCATCGTGCGCAGCATCCACCACGCCTACAAGCCTGCGCTGCGCTGGGTGCTGGCCCATGCCCGCACCACGGTCGTGATCGGCTGCGTGGCACTGGTGGCTGGCGGCCTGCTGGCGACCCGGCTGGGCAGCGAATTCCTGCCCGCGCTGGAAGAGGGCAACCTCTGGATCCGCGCCTCCATGCCGCCCACCATCTCGCTGGAAGGGGGCACGGCCCAGGTCAACCGCATGCGCGAGCTGATCAAGTCCTACCCCGAGGTCGTCACCGTGGTCTCGCAGCACGGCCGGCCCGACGACGGCAGCGACGCCTCGGGATTCAACAACGTGGAGCTGTTCGCGCCGCTCAAGCCCTTCGACGAATGGCCGGCCGGCATGACCAAGGAGCGGCTGGTGGCCGAGCTGCAGTCCAAGTTCGAGAACGAGTTCCCCGGCGTGGGCTTCAACTTCTCGCAGTACATCCAGGACAACGTGGAAGAGGGCCTGTCGGGCGTGAAGGGCGCCAACTCGGTCAAGATCATCGGTCCCGACCTGCCCACGCTGGAGCGCCTGGCCGACCAGGTCATGGGCGTGATGCGGCAGATCGACGGCGTGGCCGACCTGGGCACCTTCCACACCCTGGGCCAGCCCAATCTGAACATCCACGTGGACCGGGCCCGCGCCGCCCGCTACGGACTGAACACCGGCGACGTGAACGCCACCATCCAGGCGGCGCTGGCCGGCACCAGCGCCACCACGGTGATGGAGGGCGACCGCCAGTTCGGCCTGACGGTGCGCTTTCCCAAGGGCCAGCGCAGCAGCATCGACGCCGTGCGCGCGCTGCGCATCGGCTACACCACCAGCGGCGGCGGCACGGCCTTCATCCCGCTGACCGACGTGGCCACCATCTCGCTGGACACGGGCGCCACCTACATCTACCACGAGAGCAACGAGCGCTACATCCCGATCAAGTTCAGCGCGCGCGGGCGCGACCTGGGCAGCACGGTGTCGGAGGTGCAGCGCAAGGTGGCTGAGCAGGTCAAGCTGCCCGAGGGCTACCGCATCACCTATGCCGGCGAATTCGAGGAGCTGCAGCAGGCCAAGGCCCGCATGATGGTCGCCATACCGCTGGCAGTGGCGCTGATCGTGGTGCTGCTCTATGCACTCTTCAGCAACTTCGCCTACAGCATGCTCACGCTGGCAGCCGTCCCCTTCACGGTGCTGGGCGGCATCCTGGCGCTCTGGGTCTCGGGCCAGGTGCTCAGCGTCTCGGCGGTCATCGGCTTCATCTCGCTGCTGGGCGTGTCGGTGATGGACGGCATCCTGATCCTGACCTGCTTCAAGGAGCTGCGCCAGGCCGGCCGCGATGCGCTGGAAGCCATCACCGAAGCCTACGAAAGCCGCATGCGGCCCCTGCTGATGACGGCGCTGTCGGCCTGCATCGGCCTCTTTCCGGCCGCCATGTCGCACAGCATCGGCAGCGAGGTGCAGCGGCCCCTGGCCACCGTGGTGGTGGGCGGCATGCTGATCGGCCCGCTGTTCCTGCTGCTGGTGGTGCCCGCGCTGCGCCTGGTGGTGCTGCGGCGCCTGAAACCGTCCAACCGCCGCCAAGGCCTGGGAGGCAAGCGATGAAGAACATCACCCTGAGCGGATTTGCCGCTTCCCCCATCTCTGCGTGCGCTGCGCTCTGCGCAGCCGCCGTATCGCTGGCCCTGGCTGGCTGCGCCGCCGGCCCCGACTACGCCACGCCCGCCACGCCGCTGCCGGCCGCGCTTACCCGCGATGCGCTCCAGCTGCCCGGGCAGCAGACGGCACCCGTCTCGTCCCGGTGGTGGAAGGCCTTCGGCAGCCCACAGCTCGATGCGCTGGTGGACGAGGCCCTGGCGCAGAGCCCCACGGTGGCCGCCGCCCGCGCCACGCTGCGCGCGGCCCAGGAAAGCGTCGCCGCCCAGCGCGGCGCCTTCTTTCCGCAGGTGCAGCTGAGCCAGGCCAACACCCGGCAGAATACCGGCAAGACCCAGCAGTCGCCGCTCAATTCGGGCGACACGGTGTTCAACTACCGCACGGCCCAGCTCAGCGTGGGCTATACGCCCGACCTGTTCGGCGGCAACCGGCGCCAGGTCGAGTCGCTGGAAGCCTCTGCCGAGCAGCAGCGCTGGCAGCTCGAAGGGGCGCGCCAGGCACTGGCCAGCAACCTGGTGGGCGCGGTGCTGCAGGCCGCATCGCTCAAGGAGCAGGTGGAGCAGACAGGCCAGGCCGTCGAAGCCATGCAGGAGCAACTGCGCGTGATGCGCAAGCTGCAGCGCTCGGGCTACGCCAGCGGGCTGGACGTGGCCACGCAGGAGAACCTGCTGAGCCAGGTGCAGCAGGCGCTGCCGCCGCTGCAAAAGCAGCTGGAGCAGACCCGCAACCTGGTCGCGGTGCTGACCGGGCGCACGCCCGATGCGAAGCTGCCCTTGCCCAGCCTGAAGGATCTGGCTGTGCCGCCTCTGCCGCAGGCCGTGCCTTCGCAGCTGGTGGCCCAGCGGCCCGACGTGCGCGCGGCCGAAAGCGCGCTGCACGCCGCCAGCGCCGCCATCGGCGTGGCCCAGGCCGCGCGCCTGCCGCAGCTGTCGCTGACGGCGGCCTACGGCGGCGGTGCCACGAACTTCGGCAGCATGTTCTCGGCCGGCAACGTGGTGTGGTCGGCGGCTGCCGGGCTGCTGGCGCCCGTCTTCGATGGCGGCACCCTGGCGGCCCGCCAGCGCGCCGCCGAGGCCCAGTACGACGCCGCAGCAGCCAGCTACCGCGGCGCGGTGCTGACTGCCTTCCAGAACGTGGCGGACACGCTCTATGCGCTTTCCATAGACCAGCGCGCGCTGCAGGCCGCCGACGCCAGCATGGCGGCCACGCGCGCTTCGTACGAGCTGACGCGGACCCAGCTGGACCGGGGCTATGCCTCTCGGCCGTCCATGCTGGCGGCGCAGCAGGCCTGGCTGCAGGCCAGCGCGGCCCGCACGGCGGCCTACGGCACGCTCCTGGGCGACAGCGTGGCGCTCTACCAAGCCGTGGGGGCGCCGCTGGAGCCTTGAGCTGCGATGAACTGAGCTGGCCGGCAGGGCAGGGCGGAAGTCGCCGCGCTCAGGTGCTTTCGCGCACCACCAGCTCGTAGCCCAGCTCGATGCAGTCCGGCCCCGCGTGCTCTCCGCGCATCAGGCCCAGCAGCATGGCGGCGCCCGCGCGGCCGACCTCGGCCCGGGGCGTGCGCACGCTGGTCAGCGGCGGCACCATCTGGTCGCTGCCCGCCAGATCGTTGAAGCCGGCCACCGCGATGCGCCCCGGCACCGCCACGCCCAGGCGGGTCGCGGCGAGCAGGCCGCCCTGGGCGATGTCGTCGTTGCAGAAGAAGATGGCATCCACGTCGGGCAGGCGGCGCAGCACGTCTTCGAAGAGGCGCGCGCCCAGGGCGATGGACGAGCGCTCGGGGCTCAGCACCTCCAGCGCGGGGTCGTGCAGGCCCGCTCCGCGCAGCGCGCGGCGGTAGCCTTCGGCGCGCTGCAGGGTGCGCGGGTCCAGCTGCGCCGCGCAGAAGGCGATGCGGCGCCGGCCGCGCTCCAGCAGGTGGCGGGTGATGGCGGCGCCCGCATCGGTCTGCGAAAAGCCCACGCAGGCCACGCCGGGCTGGCTGCTGGTCTCCATCAGATGCACGCAGGGAACGCCGCTGCGCGCTATGAGCTGGCGTGCGGTTTCGCTGCGGTCGAAGCCGGTGACCAGCAGGCCCGCCGGACGGTGCGGCAGATAGGTGCGCAGCAGCAGCTCCTCTTCGGCGGCGTCATAGTGGGTCACGCCGATCAGCGGCTGGAAGCCTTCGGGGAACAGCGTGCGGTGGACGGCTTCGAGCAGATCGACGAAGAGCGCGTTCGACAGCATCGGCACCAGCACCAGCACCTGGCTGCTGCGCCGGGAGGCGAGGGCGCGTGCGGCGGGGTCGGGCACATAGCCCAGCTGCTCGGCGGCGGTGCGGGCGCGCTCGGCCAGCTCGGGCGCTACGGCGCGCTCTCCGCGCAGGGCACGCGACACGGTGATGGGGCTCACGCCGGCTGCGCGGGCCACGTCCTGCAGGGTCACGCGGCCGGTGGCGCGCCGGCGTTCGCGGGGAGGCTGTTCGTTCATCGAAAAGGCGGTCGTACGGGTGGAAACCCTAGGGGCAGGGGCCTGCAGTATGGAATAGGATAGCGCTATCCAAATGATGGCGGAGGAGTTTTGAGCCTTCCGCCGCCAAAAGAACCAGGGCTTCAGCAGCCCTTTTTTGCGCCCGATGAAGATAGCGCTATCCCAAGGAGAAGATCGATGGAGACACGAACCGAAGCCGCCTGGCTGGTGGTGATGGGCGTATCCGGCTGCGGCAAGTCCAGCCTGGGGCAGGCGGTGGCGGCAGAACTGGGCCTGCCGCTGATCGAGGGCGACGACTTCCACCCCGAAGCCAACATCCGCAAGATGAGGAGCGGCACGCCGCTGACCGACGAAGACCGCGCCGGCTGGCTGGTCCGGCTCGGCGAGGAACTGGCCTCACGCCAGGGCGGCGCGGTGCTGACCTGCTCGGCCCTGAAGCGCGCCTACCGCGACCGTCTGCGTGCCGCCGTGCCCGGCCTGCGCTTCGTCTTCATGCAGATCGACAAGGCCGAAGCCCTGGCCCGCGTGCAGGCCCGCTCGGCGGTCCATATCTTTCCCGCCAGCCTGGTGGACAGCCAGTTCCAGACGCTGGAATCCCCCGTGGGCGAGGCCGGCGTGCTGACAGTTCAGGCCACCGCCCCGCTGCCGCAGTCGGCGGCCCGGGTGCGCGCCTGGGTGCAGGGGCACGCGGCCGCTGTCCAGGCCTGACCGGGCACAGCCCGCTTTCTTCGGCCCGGCCGCTGCAGGCCCGGCCCGTTCAATCCAACGACGGAGACACCATGACGACAACATCCTCCTCACACTCCACGGCAGGCGCATCGGGCCGCGTGCCCGGCCGGCGCTGGCGCATCGGCGGCCTGCTGGGCGTGGGCGTGCTGGTCAACTACTTCGACCGGCTCAGCCTGTCGGTGGCCGCGCCCCAGATCCAGGCCGAATTCCATCTTTCGCCCGAGCAGATCGGCTTCTTCCTCTCGGCCTTCTTCTGGACCTACGCGCTGCTGCAGGTGCCTGCCGGCATGCTGCTGGACCGCTACGGTCCCACGCGCATCGGCCGCTGGGGCGCCCTGGCCTGGGGCATCGCCTCCACGCTGACGGCGCTGGCCGGCGGCTGGGGCGGCATCTTCGTGGCGCGCATGCTGCTGGGCATCGCCGAGGCGCCGGGCTTCATGGTGAGCTCCAAGGCCACGGGCTACTGGTTCCCGCGCGGCGAACGGGCGCTGGCCACGGCCATCTTCGATGCGGCGGCCAAGTTCTCGAACGTGATCGGCGTGCCGCTGGTGGCCTTCGTGGTCGTGGGCTTCGGCTGGCGCTGGGGCTTCGGCATCTGCGCGGCGCTGAGCTTCGCGTACTTCTTCGCCTTCCTGGCGATCTACCGCGACCCCAGCCAGGACCCCCAGCTGACCGACGCCGAGCACCGCTACATCGTGGAAGGCGGCGCGACGCCCGAAGGCGCGCCGGCCGGCGGCGCCAGCGGCATGCTGGGCTATCTGCTGCGCCAGCCCAAGGTCTGGGGCCTGATGCTGGGTTTCGCGGCCTACGGCTATTCGTTCTACCTGTTCCTGACCTGGCTGCCCGGCTATCTGGTGCAGACCATGCACATGAGCATCATCAAGTCGGCGGGCTTCGCGGCCATTCCGTGGATGGTGGCCACCCTGACCGACCTGTTCGTGGGCGGCTGGCTGATCGACCATCTCATCGCCAAGGGCCATTCCGAATCCAAGGTGCGCAAGGCCGTGCTGGTCTGCGGCATGGTCATGGGCCTGGCCGTGTTCGGCGCCACGCAGACCACCGACCCGGTCTGGGCCATCGTGTGGATTTCCATCGCCCTGGGCGGCCTGGCCGCCGCGGCGCCGGTGGGCTGGTCGCTGCCCTCGCTGATCGCGCCCAAGGGCGGGGTGGGCACCGTGGGGGGGCTCATGAACTTCGGCAACAACCTGATGGGCGCGGCCGCGCCCATCGCCACCGGCCTGATCGTGGGCGCCACCGGCTCCTTCGTGAACGCCTTCCTGCTGGCAGGCGCCATCCTGCTGGTCGGCATCCTGTCGTTCGTGTTCCTGATGGGGCGGATCGAGCCCATCGCGGAACCGGGCGCCTGAACGAATCCGCATGGCTTCAGTCCCACATTCCAGCCTGCCTGTCCGTTGGTAGGATGCTGCAACGGCCGCCCCTTGCGAGGCGGCTCTTTGCCTTCATGAAAAGCCCCACGCCATGACCACCCTCCACCCCACCGTCCACGCCGTCACCGAGCGCATCCGCGAGAAAAGCCGCGAGACCCGCGCCGCCTACCTGCAACAGATCGACACGCTGGGCCGCCGCGACCGGGGCGCGGACCGCATGGGCTGCGCCAACGTCGCCCACGCCTTCGCCGGCATGCCCAGCAACGACAAGCTGCGCGTGGTGGCCGCCAAGGCGCCCAACATCGGCATCGTCAACGCCTACAACGACATGCTCTCGGCCCATGCGCCGCTGCAGCACTACCCGGACCTCATCAAGGACGAAGCCCGCAAGCAGGGCGCTACGGCCCAGGTGGCGGGCGGCGTGCCCGCCATGTGCGACGGCGTGACCCAGGGCACGCCCGGCATGGAGCTGAGCCTCTTCAGCCGCGACGTGATCGCCATGGCCACGGCCGTGTCGCTGAGCCACGACGTGTTCGACGCCGCCCTGATGCTGGGCGTGTGCGACAAGATCGTGCCCGGCCTGCTCATCGGCGCGCTGCAGTTCGGCTACCTGCCCACCGTCTTCGTTCCCGCCGGCCCCATGACCTCGGGCCTGTCGAACAGCGCCAAGGCCAAGGTGCGCGAGCAGGCCGCCCAGGGCCTGGTGGGCCGCGCCCAGCTGCTGGAGGCCGAATCGGCGGCCTACCACAGCGAAGGCACCTGCACCTTCTACGGCACGGCCAACAGCAACCAGATGCTGATGGAGGCCATGGGCCTGCACGTGCCCGGCACGGCCTTCATCAACCCCGGCCAGGCGCTGCGCCAGGAACTCACCCGCGAAGCCGCCCGCACCGTGCTGGCGCCCGCCTGCACGCCCATCGGCAAGCTGGTCGATGAGCGCGCCATCGTCAACGCCATGGCCGCGCTGCTGGCCACGGGAGGCTCCACCAACCATTTGATCCACTGGGTGGCCGTCGCGCGCGCGGCCGGCATTTCCATCGACTGGGACGACTTCGCCGAGCTTTCGCACGTGGTGCCGCTGCTCGCGCGCGTCTATCCCAACGGCAGCGCCGACGTGAACCAGTTCCAGGCCGCCGGCGGCCCCGGCTACGTGCTGCGCGAACTGCTCGACGCCGGCCTGATGCACGAAGACGTGCTCACGGTGCGTGCCGGCGGCATCCGCGAATACACCCGCCTGCCCGGCGAAGCCCGGGGCGAGGGCGGGGCAGGGCGCCTGGCCTGGACCGACATCGGCGCGAGCGGCGACGACAGCGTGCTGCGCCCTGCGGCCGATCCGTTCAGCGCCACGGGCGGCCTCAAGCTGCTGCAGGGCAACCTGGGCCGAAGCGTCATCAAGGTCTCGGCGGTGCCCGAAGACCGCCACGTCATCGAGGCGCCCGCCGCCGTGTTCGGCTCGCAGGCCGAACTCCAGGCCGCCTTCCAGGCCGGCGAGCTCGACCGCGACGTGGTCTGCGTGGTGCGCTGGCAGGGCCCTCAGGCCAACGGCATGCCCGAGCTGCACAAGCTCACCCCGCCGCTGGCCGTGCTGCAGGGCAAGGGCTTCCGCGTGGCCCTGGTCACCGACGGCCGCATGAGCGGCGCATCGGGCAAGGTGCCCGCCGCCATCCACGTGTCGCCCGAAGCCCATGCCGGCGGCCCGCTGGCGCGGGTGCAGGATGGCGATGTGATCCGCCTGGACGCGGTGGCCGGCACGCTCGAAGTGCTGGTCGATGCCGACGCCTGGCAGGCGCGCACGCCCGCCACCATGCCCGCCGCCCAGGGCGTGGACAATGCCCACGGCCTGGGCCGTGAACTGTTTGCCGGATTCCGGCGCAATGCGCTCAGCGCAGAAGAAGGAGCCTGCTCGTGGCTGTGAACGTGAATGGACAGAACGCTTCGTTGACCGCGCTGGACGTGATGCGCGACGCGCCGGTCATCCCGGTCATCGTGCTGAACGACGTGGCCCATGCCGTGCCCATGGCGCGCGCGCTGGTCGAAGGCGGCATCCGCATGCTGGAAGTGACCCTGCGCACGCCCCAGGCCCTGGCCTGCATGGAAGCCATCGCGCGGGATGTGCCCGAAGCCGTGGTCGGAGCCGGCACCGTGCGCAGCGCGGCAGACGCCCAGGCCGCCGCACGTGCCGGCGCCCGCTTTGCCGTGAGCCCCGGCTTCACCCCTGCCGTGGGCCGCGCCTGCCGCGACCTGAACCTGCCCCTGCTGCCCGGCGTGGCCACCGGCAGCGAAATCATGATGGCGCAGGAAGAGGGCTTCAGCGCGCTCAAGTTCTTCCCCGCCGTGCAGGCCGGCGGCCTGGCCATGCTCAAGGCCTGGCAGGGCCCGTTCGGCGACGTGGTGTTCTGCCCCACGGGCGGCATCCAGCCCGGGAACGCGGCCGAATTCCTGGCACTGGGCAACGTGGCCTGCGTGGGCGGCTCCTGGCTGGTGCCGGGCGATGCCCTGGCCGCCGGGGATTGGGCCCGCATCACCGAGCTGGCACGCGCCACCGCCGCACTGCGCCCGGCACGCTGAGCCATTACAGTCGTCCCGCGACCGCCGGCTCTCCCCACGGGCCGGCGGTCGTTTTGTTTTCTTTGGCAGCGTTCTTTTTTGATCGGTAGCATCACCCCATGAAAACCATCGACGAGATGCTGAACCTGGAACTGCTGACCCCCGAGCAGCACGGCCAGATCGACGCCTGGATCGCCCAGGCCGCTTCACCCGAAGAAATCCTGCAGATGCCCGCGCCGCTCTGGCAGGCCGTCGAACGGGCCAGCCAGGCCATGGGCGTCAACGAAGACCTGCTGCGTCCCCCGTCGCTGGACGCCGGCCTGCCCCTGTGACGGCGGCGACACCACACACTGCACTGCCGATAGAACCCCTGAGCCCCATGACCCCTACGCTCCCCTTGACCATCCGCCCCGCGACCCGCGACGACATCGCCACCATCCTGCACTTCGTGCGTGAACTGGCCATCTACGAAAAGGCCGAGCACGAGATGCAGGCCACCCGCGCCCACCTGGAGCGCACCATGTTCTGCGAGAACCCCGCCGTCTTCGGACTGATCTGCCTGGATGGCGACACGCCCGTGGGCTTCGCCGTCTATTTCTTCAACTACTCCACCTGGCAGGGCCGCCACGGCCTCTACCTGGAAGACCTCTACGTCTCGCCCGAATGCCGGGGCAGGGGAGCGGGCAAGGCACTACTGCAGCATCTGGCCGCCATCGCCGTGGAAAAGGACTGCGGCCGTTTCGAGTGGAGCGTGCTGGACTGGAACGCTCCCTCCATCGCCTTCTACGAAAGCCTGGGCGCCAAGCCGCAGTCGGAGTGGATCAGGTATCGGTTGACTGGCGAGGCGCTGGAACATCTGGCCCGGCAGGACCCAGCGGAAGAAACGACCTGAAAAATGGAAAAAGCCCAGAAGGACTTACGACCATCATCGGTGGCGCCTGTCGATACCCCGGCATAGTTTGCGAAGAAATCGATCCCAGATCCCAGCGGAGCGGCTCTCGCCAGGCGCTGCATCGCAGGTGGTACGGGTAATACGACAAGATGCGGCAACGGCGCCAAAAGTGTTTTTTCAGCTCTCCAAGGGCAATCCCGCGTTTGCTGCATAGATCGAATTCTCATTGACTTTGCGGAATTTCAAAGCCGTGCAGATTTTTGGCTCTGTTACCGGGCGGAAACTGAAGTGTCAGTCATGCGAGTCCGGCAAGGGACGAAGCGGGCAGTGTTGGGCCAGATCCGGTTGGAAATATATCAAGTATGCCCAATTGCCGCTATCCAGCAATTGTAGATTGCAATGGGGGAGCAGAGCCGGTCGGTTGGCGAGCAGTGTTGCCCAGTCAGTACCGTCGAAATCACCCCAGCCAATGTGCTGGAGAAAGATATCGTCGAACTGCGGCGCCGCAGAAATGAGTGTGGCCCAGTCGCCGGGTTCCAGCTTGCGCCAGTCGCAGTGCTCGGCCCAATCAGGTTGCTCTGGCAACAGGAATGCCCAAGCTTCGCCGTCGAGCAATTTCCAGCGGCAGTGCGGCGCCAAATCCGGACGTTTATTGATAAGTAGATACCAGTCGTCGCCATCCAAATCGTCCCAGGGATAATCCGCAGGTATTTTTGGGTTGTTGATCAGGTTTTCTATACGTTGCTGCCGCTTCGATAGTGCTGCATGGTCGCTGGTTAAATGCGCCTTAGATGAAATCAGCGGATAGGTGGATGCCAAGTATGGCTTTGGCATGTCTGGCCCTAGCAATCGGCGGCGTGCGGCGCGAACGGATGGCGATTCAGGATCGATCAAGAGATATTTGCCAAGCGCCTGGGCTAAAACGAATACGCTCACGATACCGGCGGTGATGCAGGAGGCGATGGTGATCATGAAGTTCCAAACGTCCATCTCCCCCGGCGGTAGAGCTACGGTATAGCCCGTTGCGGCGAGGGTTAGCGTAGCCACAGCCGCGTAGATCCAGAGTCCTAAGGTGTTGTGCAGCGAATATTTCAGCGTTGCTGGGCTGACTTTGCACGCTGCATAGATATTGAGATCAATCCTCAGTTCGGGACGAGCGTGCAGCAAGGTCAAAAGCCATGCTCGCCTGATTTCCGCCTTGTTGCGGTAGCCCGGTATGTTGCGCCCCACCGGACTCAGGTTATAGCTGAGACGCATGGGGGTGCGATGCTGCGCATCGCGCACGTCCATGCGAATAACGGAATACGACGATTTTCCAGCGTCTATGGTTTCCGAGCAGATGTCATCTCGATCCTCACCTTGGATAATGATGTCCTTCCACCGAAGGACTTGCCGATTTTTGCCATCGAAAAATTCCAGTCTATCGGGGAAGATGGTGGTTTCGTGAGCCGGCCCCCGATGCGATATCAGCAGCATGAAGAGAGCCATGCAAAACAGGCCTATGGCCAAGGCGGAAGGTAAGAAATATATTTCCGAATTCTCTGAGAAGAACAAGGTGGAAATAAATTCCGGCGAGATTGAATCTAGTCGGCTATTGATCTGCTCGAGATGCGCGAACCAAAAAACGTCTATGCAAGCCAGGAAGATGAGCCAATGCCACCATGCCGGAATAACCCATCCAAAAAATATGCTGGAAACTGACTTGACCGGAAAATTCTGTTGCAGCATAAGTGGCGGCTGTGCCGTGGATGTTTTTTAGAAATAAACATGTGCCATGTGTCTATGGCGCTCCATTGCACGCTTCTTACATCCAGGAGGCCTGATTATCGCCATAGATATCCTATCGTGCGCTCCGTACTGCCTACGATGCGGTGCCTAGCCAGAACCGCTCCGCTGGGGTTTTTTAGCCGATCTAAATCCTCAATAAGCCTTTCTTCGCTTCGGGCAACTTCACGATCTGCAGGTCTATACCGTTGTCCTGCGCCGCCTTGGAGGCAGTCTAGCCCGTGTACCCAAGCTAGTTTCACCGTGTAGCTCGTGGCCCTGTTGCACATCTCGCACAGCTTGGAGACCACGTAGTTCCGCTGGCAGCATGGGGGCTAGCAACGATTGGGATCAGGAATTGCGGCCATTAAGACTATTGCGCCCAAAGATCTGATTGGCAGAAGGGGGAGCTTAGTTTGGGCACTGGTCCACTGCCCCCGGGAATGGACCAAGGCTTCGCGTAGTCTCAGCGCAAGCCGGTGCCTGCCGCCACGTCGTCCTTGCGCTGGATCAGCTCGATCTTGTAGCCGTCCGGGTCCGTCACGAAGGCGATCACCGTCGTGCCGCCTTTGACCTGGCCGGCTTCGCGGGTCACGTTGCCGCCGGCGGCCTTGATCTTTTCGCAGGCTGCATAGGCATCCGGGACGCCCAGGGCGATATGGCCGTAGGCCGTTCCCAGGTCGTAGCTCTCGGTGCCCCAGTTGTAGGTCAGTTCGATCTCTGCCTGGCCCGGGTTGCCGCCGTCGAAGCCCAGAAACGCCAGCGAGTACTTGTACTCGGGGTTCTCGGACGTGCGCAGCAATTGCATGCCCAGCACCTTGGTGTAGAAATCAATCGAGCGTTGAAGATTGCCAACGCGCAGCATCGTGTGGAGGAATCGCATGCGGCCGATTGTGCCGTGATCGCAAAGACCGGTGCAGGGGTGGGCTGCTAGGTTCTGGTTGAACCAGGAGGAAATGGAAAGACGGGGTTCAGCGCCTGCTCCACGTCTATGAATAGATACGATGTATATTATGTCAAATAAACATTGGGCAAAAGCGCGGCAAGCCAAAGGACGACATCGATATGCGCATTTGCCAACAGCATGGGCCCTGGCTGGGTGCAACCATCGCAACATCTTCTGCCCCTCTGCTTCACCCGCCATGCCCTCCACCAAACCCGCCGCAGTGGCCCAGGCCGAACGAAAAGTCGCAGCCGTTCTGGATGACCTGGAACAGACCACCGGCTCGGAGGTGCGCAAGCTGCAGCTCGAGGACGTGGTCGCTTCCGATGCGGTCACCGGCAGGCCGCTGGTCCAGAAGGCCGTGGAGATCACGGTGCAGCCCAAGCCGGCCCGTAAATGGGCTCGCTGACCCTGCAGCCTCCAGCCTGACGGCGCTCGGTACTTCCGTTGAGCCGGGCCTGCCGCCCGGAACTGGAAACCTGGAAATACTTCGGACTGATAGCCGCCGGCCCCCTGGACGGTGGCAACATGGCACGCTTTGAATGAGCGGGTGCGCCGGGCCGTGCCACCTGTTTTCTTCCATAAGAAATCACAGGAGACAAAGCCATGCGAGTCCAAGCATTTCCGTTTGCCACAGCTGAGGTACCACCGCGGCGCCGCGCTCTGCTGGGCGCAGGCCTTGCCGGTGCGGCCGGCCTGCTGCTGCCCGCGTGGGCTCGTGCCGAGGCAGTCTGGCCGACCAAGCCCTTGCGGCTGGTGGTGCCGTTCGCGCCCGGAGGCAGTTCGGAAATCGTCGCGCGGGCGGCGGCGGCGGAAATATCCAAGACGCTCGGCCAGAACGTGTTCGTGGACAACAAGCCCGGCGCGGCGGGCAACATCGCCATGCAGGAGGTGGCTGGGAGCACCGATGAGCACACGCTGATCCTGGGCCATATCGGCACGCTGGCGGTCAACCCGTTCATTTTTCCCAGGCTGCCTTACGACGTGAACCGCGACTTCACGGCGATCACGCTGCTCTCCAAGGTGCCCAGCCTCTACGTGGTGCATCCGGACCTGCCGATCCGCAACCTGGCGGATTTCATCGCCCATGCGCGCAGCAAGCCCGGCCAGCTCAACTACGGGTCGGCCGGCAACGGCAGCGCCGGGCATCTGGCGTTCGAATACCTGAAGATGGTGACCAACACCTTCATGGTGCATGTGCCCTATCGCGGCACGGGCCCCATGCTGACCGACCTGATGGCGGGGCGGCTGCAGGCCGCTGCCGTGGGCGCCCCTGCCCTGCTGCCCTTCATCAAGGCGGGCAAGCTGCGCTGCATCGCGACCGGCACGGCGCAGCGCCTGCCGCAGATGCCCGACGTTCCCACGGTGGCCGAACAAGGCTTCAAGGGTTTCGAGATGACGCAGTGGTATGGCCTCATGGTGCCGTCGAAATGGACCAAGCCGCATGTCGCCAAGTTCGAGGCCGAGGCGGTGAAGGCCGCCCGCAGCACGGCCGTGAAGGACAAACTGGCCCAGGAAACGGCGCTGGCCGTGGGCAACACGGGCGCGGAGTTCGATGCTTTCATCAAGGCCGAGCAGGCCCGCTGGAAGCCGGTGATCGAACGCGCGCAGATCAAGCCCGAGGGCATGGGCTGAACGAAACTGCTGCGCTTTTCGTCTCAGCGATCCGCTGAGGCCGGCTGCGGCTTTGGCGCTGGCAGCGTGCCGGAGGCCATGCCCGCCAGCGCCTTGACCGCTTCGTCGCGCGATGCCCAGTGCTGCTCCGGCAGTGGTAGGTTGTGGCCGTCGACCTGGGCCTGGGCGAAGTAGTAGCGGCCATCGTCCTGCAGGCGCAGCAGGCCGGTGTAGGTGGCGCCGTCGGCCACGCCGAAGATGGTTTCCTGCTGGCCCGAGTAAGGCGGAGTGGCTGGGGTGGCGGACGTCATGGCGGAAGCTCCTGGGGCTTGGATTGGTTTATGCGCGATAAGCGCCCAGTGTGGAATGCTTCAACCAGGGCGGGCGTAGGCCGAGCGCCCGCCCTCCCCTTTACGCATCGCTCAGGCCTACCGGAGGCGACCCGCTCAGTTCAGTGGTGATCGTGCCCGTGGTCGTGCGCGGAGGCCGTCGTGCGATGCCCAGGCAGGCCCAGCTTGGACAGCAATTGCACGTCGGCCTCCACGTCGGGGTTGCCGGTCACCAGCAGCTTGTCGCCGTAGAAGATCGAGTTGGCGCCGGCCATGAAGCACAAGGCCTGCACCGCATCGCCCATCTGCTGGCGGCCGGCCGACAGGCGCACGCGGGCACGGGGCATGGTGATGCGGGCCACCGCGATGACGCGCACGAAGTCGAACGGGTCCACCGGCTCGCTGTCGGCCAGCGGCGTGCCGGGCACGCGCACCAGGCTGTTGATGGGAACCGATTCAGGGTAGGGATTGAGATTGGCCAGCTGCGCGATCAGGCCGGCGCGGTGGACCGGCGCCTCGCCCATGCCGATGATGCCGCCGCAGCAGACGCTGATGCCTGCGGCACGCACGTGCGAGAGCGTGTCCAGCCGGTCCTGGTACTGTCGGGTGCTGACCACGTCGGTGTAGTACTCGGGCGCAGTGTCCAGGTTGTGGTTGTAGTAGTCCAGGCCGGCATCCTTCAGGGCCACGGCCTGGTGCGATTCGAGCATGCCCAGCGTGGCGCAGGTCTGCATGCCCAGGCCCTTCACGGCGCCGATCAGCTCGCCCATCTTCTCGATGTCGCGGTCCTTGGGCGCACGCCAGGCGGCGCCCATGCAGAAGCGCGTGGCGCCCGCATCCTTGGCGGCCTGGGCCGCGGCGGTGACCTCTTCCACGCTCATGAGCTTCTGGGCCTTCACGCCGGTGTCGAATTCAGCCGACTGCGGGCAGTAGCCGCAGTTCTCGGGACAGCCGCCGGTCTTGACGGACAGCAGCGTGGCCAGTTCCACATCGCCTTCCGGCCAGTGCTGGCGGTGGACGGTCTGGGCCTGGTACAGCAGATCCATGAAAGGCTTGTCCAGCAAGGCCTGGATGGCCTCGATGGTCCAGGGGCCGGCGGCCTGCTGCGCGGGTGCAGCGGCGGGGCGGCGGTGCAGTTGCAAGGCCTGAGCCGGCACCTCGGCGGCGGGGGGAGTGGCGGTGGTGGTCATGGGTGATCCTTCCTGGCTTTTGGGGTGCGCTGGGCCCGCAGGGGGGGCATCCAGCCGATGGTGGCGGATTCTGCGGGAGAAAAATGGGAGGTGCCAGCGCCGGGCTGCAGAAAGTCGGGCTGGGAGAAACGTCTCGAACAGCGGGCAATTCGGCGAATTTTTGGCAGACGATTGCCGGAGATGCCGCCAAGTTGCCGGCATGATGACGACAGCCATCGGGCGCCCATCACAACCTCTTGCAACTTGCCCGCTTCAGCGGCCAACTGCTTCGCCTTGGCCTTCGAATCAGGCCGGAGTTGAGTGCAGTTGGCGCAGGCAGCCGTCAGCCCAGCGCGGCGATGACCTCGGGCGGGGCCTGCACCAGCTCGATCAGCACGCCTTCGCCTGCGATTGGGAACTCGTCGTTGCTCTTGGGGTGCAAAAAGGTGATGTCATAGCCCGCCGCACCTTTGCGGATGCCGCCCGGCGCGAAGCGCACGCCCTGGGCGGTAAGCCATTCCACGGCTCGCGGCAGGTCGTCGATCCACAGGCCGACGTGGTTGAGCGGCGTGGTGTGGACGGCGGGTTTCTTCTCGATGTCCAGCGGCTGCATCAGGTCCACTTCCACCGCGTGGGCGCCCTGCCCCATCGCCAGGATGTCTTCATCGACGTTTTCGCGCTCGCTGCGGAAGCTGCCGGTCTGGGACAGGCCCAGCATGTCCACCCACAGGGTTTTCAGGCGCTGCTTGTCGGTGCCGCCGATGGCGATCTGCTGGATGCCCAGTACCTTGAACGGGCGGCTGGTGGATGTTGTTCCTGCGGTGCTCATGTCTCGGTTACTCCTGTTTTGATAGCTGCATGCCCTGATGGATAAAGCGCTGCAGGCCTATTTCCTTGCAATCACACCTCGCGCAGCACCCAGCTGCTGAGCGTGGCGAAGTATTCGCGCAGCCAGGCGTTGTAGCGGCTGGTGATGGGCGTGGGCGCGCTCACGGGCACCACGTCGGCCCAGCCCAGGCGGCGGGCGATGCGCGCGGCACGGATCAGGTGGAAGTCGCTGGTCACCAGGGCCACGGGTGCGCTGGCCGGCACGCCGCGCGCCTCCAGCAGGGGGCGGCTCCAGGCCAGGTTCAGTTCGGTGCTGGTGCTCTTGTCTTCCAGCACCAGACGGGCGGGCGCGATGCCGTGGCGCTCTTCCAGGTAGCGGGCCATGATGGCGGCCTCGCTCTCGGTCGCGCCCAGGTCGATGCCGCCGCACACCGCCACCAGCGCTGAAGGCTGCTGCGCGGCCAGTTCGGCGGCGGTATCCAGCCTCGCGGCCAGCGCGGGCCGGGGTTGCCCGTCCAGCGTGCCTGCACCCAGCACGACGATCGCCTGCACCGGAGGCACCTGGGCCACAGGCACGCCGAAGCCGGTCAAACGGCTCCAGAACCACAGCAGGGAAACCAGCCACAGCGCCAGCGCCCACCAGCCCAGCCGCCAGAGTCGCTGCCGCCCCGGGTGGCGGCGGCGCCAGCGTTCCAGCCGTGGCCAGCGCAGCGCGATGGCGAGCAGCGCAGCGCCCAGCACGGCTGGCAGCACCACGCCCAGGTTGAACTGCCGCAGCGCCAGCAGATAGAGCCCATCGGCCAGCAGCACGGTGCCGGCCGTGCCCAGCAGCCAGCGCCGCACGGGCGCCCGGCCTGCCGATGCGCTGCCGGCAGGCAGCAGCTCCACGGGTCTCACTGGAATTCGATGATGACGTCGTCCACCGCCAGCGAGGCGCCCTTGGCCGCCAGCACCTTGCCGACCACGCCGTCCTGCGCAGCGAAGAGGATGTTCTCCATCTTCATGGCCTCGATCACCGCCAGCTTTTCGCCGGCCTGCACCTTCTGGCCGGGCTGCACGGCCACATCCACCAGCAGGCCGGGCATGGGCGAGAGCAGGAACTTCGAGAGATCCGGCGGCGCCTTGTAGGGCATGAGCTGGTGCAGCTGCGCGCCCAGCGGCGAGAGCACCATGGCGTCGATCTGCGTGCCGTTGTGGGCGATGCGCAGCGCCAGTGGGTTCTTGGCCGTGCCGCGCTCCACCTGCGCGGTGAAGCCCTGCCCGTTGCACTGGCCCTGCACTCGGATCTGGCCCAAAGTCGCCGCGCTACTGATCTGATAGCTGCGGCCGCCCACCGACACGGCGCTGGAGCCCGACGGCGCCTGGAAGTCCGTGACCGACACTGCATGGTGCTGGTGCTTGCCGTCCGCCCCCAGCACCACGACCACGAACTGCTCGCCCACCTTGACTTCGTGCCCGGCGAGCTGCCCGCTGATGCCGGAGGCACGTGCGCGGTAGCGGCGGTGCATGTAGGCGGCCAGCGCCACCAGGAAAAGCGGATCGTCGTGCGGCACGTCCTCGGCGTGGAAGCCGTGGGCGTAATGCTGGGCGATGAAGCCGGTGTTGAAGTCGCCCGAGACGAATTGCGGATGCGCCAGCAGCGCCGCCTGGAACGGGATGTTGCTGCTGATGCCCCGGATGACGAAGCCGTTGAGCGCCTCGCGCATTTTCTGAATGGCGTCCTGCCGGTCCGTGCCATGCACGATCAGCTTGGCGATCATGGAGTCGTAGAACATCGGGATCTCGCCGCCTTCATAGACGCCCGTGTCCACCCGCACGCCCAGCCGGCTGGCGGTGTCGGACTGGAACATGGTTTCCGGAGGCGGCTGGAAGCGCACCAGCCGGCCGGTGGACGGCAGGAAGTTGCGGAACGGGTCTTCCGCATTGATGCGGCATTCAATGGCCCAGCCTTCGCGCTTCACGTCGGCCTGCGCCAGCGGCAGCTTCTCGCCGGCCGCCACGCGGATCATCAGCTCCACCAGGTCCAGCCCGGTGATGCATTCCGTCACCGGGTGCTCCACCTGCAGGCGGGTGTTCATTTCCAGGAAGTAGAAATCCTGGTCCTTGCCGACCACGAATTCCACCGTGCCCGCCGACTGGTACTTCACGGCCTTGGCCAGCGCCACGGCCTGCTCGCCCATGGCGCGGCGGGTGGCGTCGCTGATGAAGGGCGACGGCGCCTCTTCGATCACCTTCTGGTGGCGGCGCTGGATGGAGCATTCGCGCTCGTTCAGGTAGATCACGTTGCCGTGGCTGTCGCCCAGGATCTGGATCTCGATATGGCGCGGCTGCTGCACGAATTTCTCGATGAAGATGCGGTCATCGCCGAAGGAATTGCGCGCCTCGTTCTGGCAGGCGGTGAAGCCCTCCAGCGCCTCCTTGTCGTCGTAGGCCACGCGCAGGCCCTTGCCGCCGCCGCCGGCCGAGGCCTTGATCATCACCGGGTAGCCGATGTCCCGCGCGATCTGCACGGCGCGTTCGGCCGACTCGATGGCGTCGTTCCAGCCCGGAATGGTGTTGACCTTCGCTTCATTGGCCAGCTTCTTGGACGCGATCTTGTCGCCCATGGCCGCGATCGAATGCGCGCGGGGGCCGATGAAGGCGATGCCTTCGTCCTCGCAGCGCTGAGCAAAAGCCTCGTTCTCCGACAGAAAGCCGTAGCCCGGGTGGATGGCCTGCGCGCCGGTCTGCTTGGCGGCGGCGATGATGCGGTCGGCCAGCAGGTAGGACTCCCGCGATGGCGCCGCGCCGATGTGGACGGCCTCGTCGGCCAGCTTGACGTGGCGGGCCTCCTTGTCGGCGTCGGAATAGACGGCGACCGTGGCGATGCCCATCTTCTTGGCGGTGGCGATGACGCGGCAGGCGATTTCGCCGCGGTTGGCGATGAGAATTTTAGAAAACATTATGCATCCCTACTAAAAATCAAGAGGCCAGATTTCTTCAAGGCTTCATTTATTCGAGCCAACTCTCGCGCCAATACCGACGCAGCGTCCTTTGCACTCAGCGATGTTTGCTCCATCAATCGGATCCAGCGATCGCTTTTAGATGAGCGTCTAGACAGGGTCCGCAGCTCATCTGCAATGGCGCGGAGTTGAATCTCCTGGGCTTCAGAATAGACTGGAACCATGGATTGATCCAAGCCTTCTATTAAATTGAAGTCAATGATGGATCGAACGCTATAAACATCCACATCCCGGTCTGGCTTCCATGCCGACAACCGCAAACCCCATGCGGCCTCCTCGGCGACGCCATGATTTCTGATGCTTTTCCATTCACGGCTACGCAAATGGAGACGCTTCGTATATCTCTTGATCTCCAGGCTATCCCCAGCCTCCAGACGCAGTGCGGTGATTAGAGGGAGATGATCCATCTGGCTGAACAATGCATCCCAAAGACGATATCTTTGGTGGTACTCGATGAGCAAGGGTTCGACATTGGGCGGTACGGTCTGCGCACCAGCTGTCAGACGCGCGTGCCTTCCGAGTTCCTTGAGCTTACGCATGCTCGCCAATACCGTGAGATGGTCAGTCAGCAATGCAGAAAAGTAAGCTTGTACAGCCTCATCTCCTTGAATGGCACTCTCCTCAATCAGATAGTCTTTCACCTGCGAGAGCGCATTCAAGGCACTATCACTGAGCAAGCCCGATTTTTGTCTTGTGGTGATCAGGTCGATCAGCCAGTCGTGGCGAAGAGGAATCCAGTGACGGTTGTCATCAGGCAAGTTCTCCGTATTGGGATCCAAGTAGATATAGAACTTCTTAAAGCCAGGAAAGCTGTCCTCGGCCTGTTTTCTGTATGCCGCCAACTGATTTCCATGCACGGCCGAACCGAATTTATTCTCGATAAGAATAACCAGCCTATTGGCGCGAGAAACCAGCATAACGTCGATCGGTCGATTCTTCCCGTCAGCGCCTTCTTTGCGTCCAAATCGATACTCTGTTTCTACGCATAGGTCGCGAAAAGAGCGCCCCACAATTGCGGAAGGAGTCCAACCGGCAAAAAGATGATCTGCCTCATCCCCCTCCCAGTCAGAGCTGAGGACCTGCAACCAAGCGTTATGCAGCAGCTCCCGTATAGGTTGATCACCCAGGCCATGGCCCTCATGAGGACGAAATAGCCAAGCCAAGAATGCAGAAACACGTGTTTCCGTCATTTCGGTGATGAAGAGCAAGCGCTGCTCACGAGCAAGCTCTGTCAGGGCCAAGAAGTTGTCGTCGCACAGAAAGTCATCGATCTGCCGCGTAGAAACATCGAGGGACATCTGCTCGCCTCAGAGAGGAATATTCCCGTGCTTGCGCCACGGGTTCTCCAGCTTCTTGTTCTGCAGCATCACCAGGCTGCGGCAGATGCGCTTGCGGGTCTCGTGCGGCAGGATCACGTCGTCGATGAAGCCGCGCGCGCCGGCCACGAAGGGGTTGGCGAAGCGCTTCTTGTATTCGGCCTCGCGGGCGGCGAGCTTTTCCGGGTCCTTTTTCTCTTCGCGGAAGATGATTTCCACCGCGCCCTTGGCGCCCATCACCGCGATCTCGGCATGGGGCCAGGCCAGGTTGACGTCGCCGCGCAGGTGCTTGGAGGCCATCACGTCGTAGGCGCCGCCGTAGGCCTTGCGGGTGATGACGGTGATCTTGGGCACGGTGGCCTCGGCGTAGGCGTAGAGCAGCTTGGCGCCGTGCTTGATGATGCCGCCGTATTCCTGGCTGGTGCCGGGCATGAAGCCGGGCACATCGACGAAGGTGACGACGGGGATGTTGAACGCATCGCAGAAGCGCACGAAGCGCGCGGCCTTGATGGAGCTCTTGATGTCCAGGCAGCCGGCCAGCACCAGCGGCTGGTTGGCGACGATGCCCACGGTCTGCCCTTCCATGCGTGCGAAGCCGATGACGATGTTCCTGGCGTAGTCGGGCTGCAGCTCGAAGAAGTCGCCGTCGTCCACCGTCTTGAGGATCAGCTCCTTCATGTCGTAGGGCTTGTTGGGGTTGTCCGGCACCAGCGTGTCCAGGCTCCGGTCCATGCGGTCGGCCGGGTCGTTGCTGGGCCGCACGGGCGGCTTTTCGCGGTTGTTGAGCGGCAGGTAGTTGTAGAGGCGGCGCAGCATCATCAGCGCCTCCACGTCGTTCTCGAAGGCCATGTCGGCCACGCCGCTGCGCGTGCTGTGGGTGATGGCGCCGCCCAGTTCCTCGGCCGTGACGTCTTCGTGCGTAACGGTCTTCACCACCTCGGGGCCGGTGACGAACATGTAGCTGGAGTCCTTCACCATGAAGATGAAGTCGGTCATGGCGGGCGAATACACGGCGCCGCCGGCGCAGGGGCCCATGATCAAGCTGATCTGCGGCACCACGCCGCTGGCCAGCACGTTCTTCTGGAACACGTCGGCATAGCCGCCCAGGGACGCCACGCCTTCCTGGATGCGGGCACCACCCGAATCGTTGAGGCCGATGACGGGCGCGCCCACCTTCATGGCCTGGTCCATCACCTTGCAGATCTTCTCGGCATGCGTCTCGCTCAGGGCGCCGCCGAAGACGGTGAAGTCCTGGCTGAAGACGAAGACCAGCCGGCCGTTGATCATGCCGTAGCCCGTCACCACGCCGTCGCCCGGCGGGCGGTTGCCCTCCATGCCGAAGTCGGTGCAGCGGTGCTCGACGAACATGTCCCACTCTTCGAAGGTGCCGTCGTCCAGCAGCAGTTCGATACGCTCGCGGGCGGTGAGCTTGCCCTTGGCATGCTGCGCGTCGATGCGCTTCTGCCCGCCGCCCAGGCGGGCGAGTGCGCGCTTTTGCTCCAGTTGGTCCAGGATGTCCTGCATGCTCGGTGGCTCCTTTGTGTTCGCTTCAGAGCGAAGATGACGATGAAGTGTTTGCTTTGATTTCGATAGCGCAAGGCGTGGGCTGAGCCTGGGCTGCCAGAAGATTCCGCGCAGCCGTCGAAGCCGCGATGCGCCCGGCCGCCACATCGGCCTGCAGCGTGGGCAGCAGCGCCCGCACGCCGGGGTGCTGGCGGAAGGCTTTCTTCAGGCCGGCATTGATGCGTTCCCACATCCAGGCCAGGGCCTGTTTCTCGCGCCGCAGCGCCAGGCGGCCGTTGCCGGTCTGCATGCTGCGGTAGAGGGTGACGGCCTCCCAGAAAGCCTCCACGCCCTGCCCCAGCAGCGCGCTGATCTGCAGCACGCGCGGCTGCCACAGCGCGCCGTGCGTCGCGTGGTCGGGGTTACCGTGCATGCCCAGCAGCCGCAGCGACGAGGTGATCTGCGCCTGCGCGCGGGTGGCGGCATGCGGGTCGATGTCGGCCTTGTTGATGACCACCAGGTCCGCGATCTCCATCACGCCCTTCTTGATGGCCTGCAGGTCGTCGCCGGCATTGGGCAACTGCAGCAGCACGAACATGTCGGTCATGCCTGCCACGGCGATCTCGCTCTGGCCCACGCCCACGGTCTCGACGATCACCACGTCGTAGCCCGCCGCCTCGCAGACCAGCATGGCTTCACGCGTCTTCTCGGCCACGCCGCCCAGCGTGCCGCCCGACGGGCTGGGGCGGATGTAGGCGCGCTCGTTCACGGAAAGCTGCTCCATGCGGGTCTTGTCGCCCAGGATGGAGCCGCCCGAAACGGTGGAGGACGGATCGACGGTCAGCACCGCCACGCGGTGGCCCTGTCGGATGAGAAAAAGTCCCAGTGCCTCGATGAAGGTGGACTTGCCCACGCCCGGCACGCCGCTGATGCCGAGGCGGAACGACTGGCCGGTGTGCGGCAGCAGCGCGGTCAGCAACTCGTCGCCCTGCGCGCGATGGTCGGCGCGGGTGGATTCGAGCAGGGTGATGGCCTTGGCGATGGCGCGGCGCTGCGCCGCCGCTCCGCCCTGCAGCACCCCTTTCAGAAGCGTCTCAGGGCTCACGCGGTCGCCTTGCGAATCTGCTCCAGCACATCCTTGGCGCTGGCCGGAATCGGCGTGCCGGGCCCGTAGATGCCCTTGACGCCGGCCTCGTACAGGAAGTCGTAGTCCTGCGCGGGAATCACGCCGCCCACGAAGACGATGATGTCGTCCGCGCCCTGGTCCTTCAGCGACTGGATGATGGCCGGCACCAGGGTCTTGTGGCCGGCCGCCAGGGTGGAGACGCCTACGGCATGCACGTCGTTCTCGATGGCCTGGCGGGCGCATTCCTCGGGGGTCTGGAAGAGCGGGCCCATGTCCACGTCGAAGCCCAGATCGGCGAAGGCGGTGGCGACGACCTTGGCGCCCCGGTCGTGGCCGTCCTGGCCCAGCTTGGCGATCATCACGCGGGGGCGGCGGCCTTCGGTTTCGGCGAAGGCGTCGATCTCGCCCTTGAGCTTTTCCCAGCCTTCGGCCGAGTCGTAGGCGGCGGCATAGACGCCGGTCACCTTCTGCGTGTCGGCGCGGTGGCGGCCGAAGACTTTTTCCAGCGCATCGCTCACCTCGCCCACCGTGGCGCGCAGGCGCATGGCGTCGATGGTCAGCTCCAGCAGATTGCCTTCGCCGCTTTCCGCTGCGGAAGTGAGAGCATCCAGCGCGCGCTGCACCTGGGCTGCGTCGCGTTTCGCCTTGATTTCCTTCAGCCGCGCGATCTGGCTGTCGCGCACCTTGACGTTGTCGATCTGCAGGATGTCGACCGGGTCTTCCTTGGCGAGCTTGTATTTGTTCACGCCCACGATCACGTCCTTGCCCGAGTCGATGCGCGCCTGCTTCTCTGCGGCCGCGGCCTCGATCTTGAGCTTGGCCCAGCCGGAATCGACGGCAGCGGTCATGCCGCCCATGGCCTCGACCTCTTCGATGATCTTCCACGCGGCATCGGCCATGTCCTGCGTGAGCTTTTCCATCATGTAGCTGCCGGCCCAGGGGTCCACCACGCTGGTGATGTGGGTCTCTTCCTGGATGATGAGCTGGGTGTTGCGCGCGATGCGGGCGCTGAATTCCGTGGGCAGGGCGATGGCCTCGTCCAGCGCGTTGGTGTGCAGGCTCTGCGTGCCGCCGAAGACGGCCGCCATGGCCTCGATGGTGGTGCGCACCACGTTGTTGTACGGGTCCTGCTCGGTCAGGCTCCAGCCGCTGGTCTGGCTGTGGGTGCGCAGCATCAGGCTCTTGGGGTTCTTGGCGCCGGTCTCCTTCATGATGCGGCACCAGAGCAGGCGCGCCGCCCGCATCTTGGCGATCTCCAGGTAGAAGTTCATGCCCACGGCCCAGAAGAACGACAGGCGGCCCGCGAAGGCGTCCACGTCCAGGCCGGAGGCGATGGCGGTCTTGACGTATTCCTTGCCGTCGGCCAGCGTGAAGGCCAGCTCCAGCGCCTGGTTGGCCCCGGCTTCCTGCATGTGGTAGCCGCTGATGGAGATGGAGTTGAACTTCGGCATGTTCCTGGCCGTGTAGCCGATGATGTCGCCGATGATCCGCATCGAGGGCTTGGGCGGGTAGATGTAGGTGTTGCGGACCATGAACTCCTTGAGGATGTCGTTCTGAATGGTCCCCGAGAGCTGGTCCTGCCGCACGCCCTGCTCTTCGGCCGCCACCACGTAGCCCGCCAGCACCGGCAGCACGGCGCCGTTCATGGTCATGGACACGCTCACCTTGTCCAGCGGGATCTGGTCGAAGAGGATCTTCATGTCCTCCACCGAATCGATGGCCACGCCGGCCTTGCCGACGTCGCCCGTCACGCGCGGGTGGTCGCTGTCATAGCCCCGGTGCGTGGCCAGATCGAAGGCCACGCTCACGCCCTGTCCGCCGGCGGCCAGGGCCTTGCGGTAGAAGGCGTTGGATTCCTCGGCCGTGGAAAAGCCCGCGTACTGGCGGATGGTCCAGGGCCGCACGGCGTACATGGTGGCTTGCGGGCCGCGCAGATAGGGCTCGAAGCCGGGCAGCGTGTCGGTGTGGGGCAGATCGGCCGTGTCGGCCGCTGTGTAGAGCGGCTTGACGACGATGCCGTCGGGCGTGACCCAGTTCAGCGCGGAGACATCGCCCCCGGGTGCGGACTTGGCTGCGGCCTGGGTCCAGGCGGCCAGGTCGGCCGGCTGCGGGCGGGGGGCGGATGTGCTTTGGCTCATGTCTCTGCGGTGCTCTGAAAAGAAGTTTCCGAAAAGCCGGTCTGCGGTGCCGTGCTGCTCCATGGTGCCACTTTCCGAGGCCCAAAGGCCGTTGCCGAAGTGACGCCAACGTCAATCTTGCGAGGCATTCTACGCCTCCGTAATTATTAATTTATAGTTTTTTTGAAGTACATTGCGCCCATGCCTGCCTTCCCGATCACACACCGCGCGCTCTACGAAGAGGTGGCCGAGCAGTTGCGCCAGCGCATCTTTCGGCGCGAGCTGGAGCCCGGCAGCTGGATCGACGAACTGAGGATCGCCGAGGAATTCGGCATCAGCCGCACGCCGCTGCGCGAGGCGCTGAAGGTGCTGGCCGCCGAAGGCCTGGTCACGATGAAGCTGCGCCGTGGCGCCTATGTGACGGAGGTTTCGGACAAGGACCTGCGCGACGTCTATCACCTGCTGTCGCTGCTGGAAAGCGATGCGGCCGGCGTGGTCGCTGCCCGGGCCACCGATGCGCAGCTGGAAGAGCTGCATGCCCTGCACCGGGACCTGGCCGCCGCCGTGGACGACCGCGACCGTTTCTTCGCGCTGAACGAGCGCTTCCACATGCGCCTGCTGGAGCTGGCCGACAACCGCTGGCGCAACCAGATGGTGGCCGACCTGCGCAAGGTGATGAAGCTCAACCGGCACAACTCGCTGCTCAAGCAAGGCCGCGTCGCCGAATCGCTGCAGGAACACGCGCAGATCCTGGCCGCGCTGCAGGCCCGCGATGCCGGTGGAGCCGTGCAGGCCACGCGAGCGCACTTCGAGCGCGGTCTGGCGGCGGCGACCTGACCCCACCTTCGCGGGCTTTGCCGCCCGGCCGCTTGCCCAGGCTCTTGGGCTGGCTACTTCAACGAAGTCGCTTCAGGCGCCGGAACAGCGGGCGCGGATGCACCACCGCACGCAAGGCCCGGGCATAGTCCAGCACCATGCCCGGGGTCCAGGCCATGGTCATGGCGCGCTTGCGGATATGGCAGGCGACCCAGATCTCGGGCGTGAACATCATGCGCACCGCATTGAACCAGTGCCCGTCGCGCCGGCCGATGACGCCTTCCAGCGCCGCCTCCAGCGCGTTGGCGACCGTACTGGAGCAGTTGCGGGAGGTCAGGTTGTAGATTTCGGTCTCGCGGTAATGGCGCCAGAAGCGATCCAGCGAAGCCCGGCAGTAGTCGCGGAAGACGATCTTCTCGGTCGACTCGCACCAGGCAGCGGCCTCGCTGGGGTAATCGGTGAGGTAGCGCCCCTTGACGTCGTTGTCGGCCGTGGCGCGCAGCAGCCGGGCAAACTGATCCGGCGAGCGGTCGATTTCCTCGGCAGGGTAAAGGCTGATGTAGAGATCGGGCGATATCTCCAGCGCCGCATGTCCGGTGGAGATGACGCCGTGGCGGTCAACCGCGGCAATGTAGCGATCAATCACCGGGCGCCTGCGTGCCGGCCCCTTGGCGCTGCCGGTCGGTGTCCAGACGTGGACCGTCAACGCCCGCTGCTGGCCATCCGGGGCGGCAGCAGAAGGCTCGCCTTCCAGGCGCGAGCGCAGATCGGAGGCGCCGTCATGCAGTCCTGCATCGAAAGGCCTCGCGCTGCCGCTGTTGCGATCGAGCAGCACATCGGCAGACGCCTGCTGCGGCAGCATGCGGCTGCGCAGCGCCAGCCAGATCATGTTCCAGCCCCCGAACATCAGGCCCAGCGCCAGGCAATAGGGCACCGTACCCTTGTAATGGGTCGGATAGGGCTGAAAGAAGAGGATCGCCAGCACGATCTGCACGCAGCCGCCCAGCACCGCCATGCGCCAGCGTGGAAAGCGCACGATCGTCGCCGACGTGATCTGCAGCGAACCACCGATGGTGAAGGCAATGCCGAACAGCATGGCCAGTACCATGTTGCTGGTCTGGTGCTGGATGATGATCAGGACCGCGATCAAAAGGAACAGCGCGCCCTTGAGATAGCGCAGCGTCTTTTGCGCGCCTAGGCCGCTGTTGGCGGCCCACAGGGTCACCAGGCTTTCCAGAAGCAGCAGGAAGCCGAACAGCGTCAAGGGGAAGTTGAGCACGCCATCAAGCGCATCGAACAGGAACGCGACGCCCATGGCGCCCCATATACCCCCCGCCACGGCCAGGACATGCCAGTTACGGCGAATGAAATCAGCACCCAGCAACAACAAGACCAGTCGTATCACAGCTTTCCCCCGGGCTTTCCGCCCTTTGATTCGCAAGCGTGCATTTTGAGGGGTTGTTTACACCTTGTAGCCCGCGCCGCCCGGATGTCATCATGCCGGGCGAACCCGAGCCAGCGACTTTCCGCCGCGGGCAGTGGCCCAGGCCACGCGTGCGCATTTCGGGCAAAGGCAGGATGAGGCGGCCTGACGCAGGCCTTCGGCGAGCGCGTCCGTCTCAGGATTGCTATTTATTTCATAGCTTCATGCGCTTGTTCCATCAGCGCGGGCGGCCCAGAACATGCAAGACCCTGGCTGGCAGCCAGCCGCCCTGCACAATCGCGGCCTGCCGCGCCAGGCGCGCGGTGACTCCCCCTTCTGCATTCCTGATGCCCACGATGCATTTCCACGCCCGTGTCCTGGTGTATTTCGACACCATCCGCCGCTCCGGCTCCATCCGCGAGGCCGCGCGCCGGCTCAACATCGCCTCCTCGGCGGTCAATCGCCAGCTGCTGCAGATCGAGGAGTCGATCGGCCACCCGCTGTTCGAGCGCATGCCGCGTGGCTTGCGCCTCACGCCCGCCGGCGAAGTCTTTTCGCGCCATGTGACCACGGTGCTGCAGGACGTGCAGCGGCTGGAAAGCGAACTGGATGCGCTGCGCGGCATTCGGCGGGGTGCGGTCAGCATCGTGTCGGCCGAAGGGCTGGCGTCGGCATTCCTTCCGGCGTTGATCGCCACCATGGCGCAGCGGCATCCGCAGGTACGCATGCTCGCGCGCACCGATGGCTCGGCCGCATCCGCCCGGAGCGTGATCGACGGGGATGCCGACGTGGCGCTGGTGTTCTCGCAGCCGCGCCACGAGGCGCTGCACCAGTTCGCCGTGGGGCGCTTCGGCCTGGGCGCCGTCGTGTCGCCCACGCACCCACTGGCGACGCAGAAGTCGGCCACTTTCGCCGAGTGCGCGAAGCACCCGCTGATCCTGGCGGCGCCAGGCCTGTCCATCCACGACAGCATGCGGCCCCTGATCGCGCACTCGCGCCGTCCGCTGCAGGTGTTGCTGGAGACGGCCTCCATCGAGCTCATGAAGCAGCTGGCCGCGCTGTCGCTGGGCGTAGCGTTCCAGACCCGTTTGGGCCTGGAGCGTGAACTCCGTGAAGGCACGCTGGTCCACGTGCCGCTGCGAGGCACAGCCGGGCTGTATTCCGAGCTGGGCGTGTACGGCCGCGCCGAAAGGTCGCAGCCACCGGCCGTCGATGCATTCATCCGCATCGCCGAGGAGGAGATCGCCCGCCGCGCCGCCGAAGAGGAGTGATGCCGAGCCGGCATCGGCATGCGCTGAATTCTGTGCTTTTCCAAGCATCGAATCGTTCCTAGACTGGCTTCCGAGTGTTCTTTTCACCTCGACTCGTGAACCGCCATGTCCATCCTTCCTAATACCGAAAAGGCCGCAGCGTCCCCTCCTCAGGCTTGGCCAGCGCAGGCCGCTCTGCCGATCCTTGCGCGTACAAAGTCATGGAGTTGCGCCGCGGTCGGTGTGCCTGTGGTCATATCTTTCCCTCGTCCTTAGATTTTCGCAAACCACCAACCCAAGCAAGACAGCTCAGGAAGTGAGGTAGAAGCATCCAAAAGTTAGCTGCAGTCAGAAATTCGGATGCAGATCCAGTTCCAGGCTGATTTATATCTGTCACATTTTCGTTTATAGCGATGGTGACATTACGATGACTGCTTGGCGTCGGTGAATGTGATTTCGCTCGCATTGGACGGACGGTAGAAGTCGCTACACAGTAATCGTTCAGATCGTCAGGTCATGGAACAGCGACAGGCGTAAATCAATTGGGTGCGCCAACACGACGGATGGCCAGCCTCGCTATGCGCTCCGATCAATCACAGCCATGACGCTGGTGATGTGCGGCTACCCCCGGAGGAAACAGCCCTCGTCAGTCGCCCACCCCCACGCCATCGCCCTCAGTGCGAGCCTCGAGCGCGAGCAGCAAGGTCGACAGGTGCCCATCGAGTTGGGCCAGCACAGCGGCTGGCAAGGCCTCCAGGAGCTCACGTTCTTTTTCGACGTGCGCTTCCACCGCCCGGTCGATGAGCTTCAATCCCTTCGCACTCAGTTGGACCAACATGCTGCGCGCATCTTGCGCATTGGGCACGCGCTGGATCAGTCCGCCGGCTTCCAGGCGCTTGAGACGATGGGTCATCGTGCCCGACGTGACCATCAAGGTGGAGAAGAGAGCCGTCGGGCTCAGCCGGTAGGGCGCGCCGGCCCGGCGCAGAGTGGCGAGCATGTCGAACTCCCAGAGGTTCAGGTCGAACCGGGCCAGGTTGGCGTCCAGGCGCTGCTCCAACAGGGCGGCGCAGCGCTTGATCCGCCCGATCGGCCCCATCGGGCTGGCATCCAGATCCGGCCGCTCCTGCGCCCACTGCAACAGGATGGCGTCAACAGCATCGGTGGGGCGCGCGGGGACTTTCAGCTTCATTGTCTTGATTTCAAGATAAATTGGGTTAATATTCATTTTATCTTGATGCGAAGATAAATTGACATGGCCGCTTCCACGACCTCCCCGCGCTGGAGCGATTTCCTGCTCACCGCTGCCGCACCCGTCATCTGGGGGTCGACGTACATCGTCACCTCGCAGCTGCTGCCACCGGACCGCCCGTTCACCGCAGCGCTTATCAGAGTCCTGCCGGCGGGCCTGTTGCTCGCCATGTGGGAGCGCCAGTTGCCGGCACGCGCGCATTGGCTGCGCCTGCTCGTTCTCGCGGCGCTGAACATCGGTGCATTCCAGGCCTTGCTCTTCGTTGCCGCCTATCGGCTCCCGGGCGGTCTGGCGGCGGTGCTGGGCGCCATCCAGCCTGTGATGGTCATGGCGCTGGCCTGGCTGGTCGATGGGCGGTCGCCGGCGCGTACCACGCTGCTGGCGGCCCTGGCCGGAGTCCTGGGCATGGCCGTTCTTCTGGTGTCGCCGCAGACAGTGTTCGAGCCGATCGGCATCGCAGCCGCGCTGCTGGGCGCAGCCAGCATGGCGGCGGGAGTGTGGCTCACTCGCCGCTGGCGTTTGCCCCTGCCGGTGCTGGCACTGACCGGCTGGCAGCTTCTCTTGGGCGGGCTGATGCTGGCGCCTCTGGCTTGGCTGGCCGATGCACCGTTGCCTGCCCTCGGGCCCATACAGCTGGCCGCCTATGCGTATCTGTGTATTGCCGGTGCGCTGCTGGCCTATGCCTTGTGGTTCCGGGGTGTCGCACGGCTACCGACGGTGGCGGTCGCATCACTGGGCCTGCTGAGTCCGCTCACTGCGGTCGTGCTCGGCTGGATCGTGTTGTCCCAGTCAGTGACAGGGACGGCGCTCATCGGCCTGGTGGTTGTTCTGGTGAGCGTTCTCGCGGTGCAGTGGACGGCCGCCCAGTCCTACTGAACTTGTTCCCTTTCGTCATTCCTTCTCTGCATCCCTTCATGGACACCCGCATGAAAAATCCCGTCCAACAAGCCATTGAAGCGCGCCTGTCGGTCAACCACTACGACGCGACTCGGCAGTTCAGCGACGACACCATCGTCGCGCTGGTGGCCCAGGCCGTGCGCGCTCCGTCGGCATACAACCTGCAGAACTGGCGCTTCATCGCCGTGAGGTCCGACACGGCGAAGTCCCGCTTGAAGGCGGTTGCCTACGGCCAGCAGAAGGTGATGGATGCGGCCGTCGTTTTCATCGTCTGCGGTACGCTGGCTGCGCACACGCAGTTGGCCGCGGCACTGCAGCCCAGCGTCGATGCCGGTCTCATGCCGCAGCGCATGGTCGACCGCTGGGTCGCTCAGGCCGCCGGCGCGCATGCTGAAAACATGGTGCTGCAGCGTGACGAAGCCGTACGCTCAGCCTCGCTCGCGGCCATGACATTGATGCTTGCCGCGCAAGGCATGGGGTTGGGCTCCTGTGCCATGGTCGGGTTCGATGCGGTGCGACTCAGCCAGGAGTTCGGACTGACCGACACCGATCTGCCCGTGATCCTCGTGACCGTGGGCTATCCAGCTGCGGGAAACTGGCCGCAGAAACCTCGCAAGCCAGTCTCGGACGTTCTTGAAGTCATCTGACGATCTGCCGTAAGGGCGGCACTCCGGCCATGGCCAAACATTCACGCATTTGTTGGCCACGTCTGGTTTAGGCTGATTCTGTTGAAAAACTCGGTCAAGCGCACCGAATGAAAGTGCCTGCGCCACAGGTCGAGGCGCAGTTTTCCCTTTCTCTGGGCTCTCATGCCCTGTTTTGATGGTTCCACGACTGCTACGGCAATGCCGTGTTCGGCACGCGCGAGTTCGTGGCCAGGAACCCCCGGACCACGGCGGCGATGGTCAAGGCCGTGAACAACGGCATGCTGGAGATGGTGCGCTCGCCCGACGCTGCGCTGGGTGCCATCAAGGCGCGCGACCCGTTGGTCAAGATGGACGTCGAGGCGGGCCGCATGGAGATGTATATCAGGGACATCCTGCTGACACCCCGCGTGAAGGCCGACGGCTTTTCGTCGGTGGATCCGGCACGCCTGCAGAAGTCCATCGACGCGGTGGTGGAGGCCTACGGACTCAAATCCACGACCTCTCCGGGGGATGTGTACACCGATCGTTTCCTGCCTCCCAAGGCAGATCGCATTCCGCGGCCGCAAGGCTTGGCAGCGAAAGCGGCGCCGTAGAACGTCAACCCGGCTGCTGGCGGGGCGGGACGCCAGCTTGCGGTGGCCTAACCACGGCAGAGCCCTTTCGGCACCGGGGTGGCGCGCAAGCGTGAATAATGCGCACCCGAGCACAGAATGGATCGCCTTGAGGTGACATGCCCTTTGGGGCCAACGGGGTCCATCGACAGCGATCTCCGAAGCATGAACAACACGACCCATCACCCGGCGGCGTCGCAATCCAGTCCCTGGCGCATGTCCGTCGCGCCCATGATGGACTGGACCGACCGGCATTGCCGCTACCTGCACCGGCTGCTGACGCGCCACACCCTGCTCTATACCGAGATGGTGACCACCGGCGCCCTGATCCATGGCGACGTGGAGCGCCATCTGCGCTTCAACGCCGAAGAGCACCCGGTGGCGCTGCAGCTGGGCGGCAGCGAGTCGGCCGACCTGGCCCAGGCCGCACGGCTGGGCGAGCAATGGGGCTATGACGAGATCAACCTGAACTGCGGCTGCCCCAGCGAGCGCGTGCAGCGCGGCGCGTTCGGCGCCTGCCTGATGAACGAGCCGCAGCTGGTGGCCGACGGCGTCAAGGCCATGCGCGACGTGGTGGGCGTGCCGGTCACGGTCAAGCACCGCATCGGCATCGACAAGGGCGAGGAATACGGTTTCGTGCGCGACTTCATCGGCACGGTGGCCGATGCGGGCTGCGAGGTCTTCATCGTCCATGCCCGCAACGCCTGGCTCAAGGGCCTGAGCCCCAAGGAGAACCGCGAGATCCCGCCTCTGCGCTACGGCGTGGTGGCGCAGCTGAAGGCCGATTTCCCGCACCTGACCATCGCCATCAACGGCGGCTTCACCACCGACGAGGCGGTGCTCGGACAACTGGCCGTGCTGGACGGCGTGATGGTCGGCCGGGAGGCTTACCACAACCCCTGGTGGCTGGCCGGCTGGGACGCGGCCTTCTACGGTGACGCAGACGCGCCCGCCCTCATCCGCGACGAGGTGGAGGCGCGCATGGTGGACTACATGGAGCGCGAGGCCGCCCAGCACGGCACGCACTGGTACGCGATCGCCCGGCACATGCTGGGACTGCGCCACGGTTTGCCCGGCGCGCGGCGCTGGCGCCAGGTGTGGAGCGACCACCGCCTCAAGGACCTGCCCGCGCGCGAAGTCGCTGCACTGGCCGCTGCCACGGTGCGTCCCCGGACGCAGGGTACAGAGCCGGAGCCGCTGGAGGCCGGCGCGCAGGCCTGAGCTGCCGCAAGGCAAGGCCGCACACGGGGTCTTGTCCTACAAGAGGCAAAACGCTGGGCCCGGCCCCTGCCACCCCCTTGCAATTACCATCGGCCGATGCCGTGGACCGGCGGCCTCATCCGCTGCGCTCCCCGGCCTCGTTCCGCTGCCGTATTGCCCGCCGCCGCCCATGTCCCGGCCCCACCTGACCCGCGAAGAAGCCCTTTTCCACCAGTACTACGCCAAGGAGCGGCCGGTGCTGGAGCACGCCTGCGCCTTCTATGTGGCGCTGCTGCAGTCCATCCTGTCCAAGACCGAAGGCATCGACATCTCCAAGGTCGAAGGCCGCGTGAAGGATCGCGACGAATGCATCCGGAAGTTCTCGCGTAAGTACCGCGCCGGCTTGGAAGAAGCCAACACGCCCTATGAGATCCAGCACTACCTGACCGACCTGGTAGGCGTGCGCGTGGTCTGCCTTTATGAAGACGAGCTGGAGAAGGTGGCCGAGACGGTGCGCTCGCATTTCGACGTGATCGACGTGACCGACAAGGTCAGCGCCGTGGAAAGCACGGAGGCCTCCTTCGGCTACAAGGGCCTGCATCTGGACCTGCGCCTCAACGCCGCGCAGGCCGCCCTGCCCGAGCACGCGGCCTACGCCCACCAGACCTTCGAGCTGCAGGTGCGCACCATCATCCAGGACTCCTGGAGCGTGCTGGACCACCAGATCAAGTACAAGAAATCCATTCCCGGCGACCTGAAGCGCCGCATCAACGTGCTCTCGGCCCTGTTCGAGCTGGCCGACCGTGAATTCCGCCAGATCCGCGACGCCACCGAGGCGGAACTGCGCCGCACCAACGACGAACCCGAGGAACTCGACGGCCCGCCGGAAACCGAGCCCCTGCGCAGCCAGCGCCCCGCATCGGCGGGCAGCGAACTGAACGCCTTCACCTTCCTGAAGATCGCCAACCACTTCTTCAAGGACGCGGAGTTCGAGCCGCAGAAGGTGGACATGTTCGTGGAGGACATCCACGCCTGGTCTCCGGAGATGAACCGCTCGCGCCTCAACGCGCTGCTGCGCGCCACCATCGGCATCGTCAAGCGCTACAAGCAGCACTACGAGGATCAGCATCCCGAAGGCAGCTTCAATCCCTATACGGTGATCCGCCACTGCCTTTACCTGGGCGACAAGCAGACCTTCCGCAGGGCGTTGCGCAACAGCTCGCGGGAGGCCTTCGAGGCCTGGCTGCAGGACAACGCCCAGTAGGGCCGGCCCGTTCCCGCCACGACTTCCCCGGAGCCCTGGTTACAAAAAGTGTCACCGAGGTGACACCCGATCGGTATTTTCACGCCACACGCGTTCCCGTGTCTGCTGCTATATTGCGCTGCAACATAGACACGAGGTCGCCCCCCATGCTGTACAACCTGTACGAAACCCAGCGTTCCCTGATGGAGCCCTTCGCTGAAATGGCGCAGACGGCTGCCAAGTTCTACAGCAACCCGCTGTCGCCCTTCAGCCAGACCGTGTACGCGCAGCGCCTGTCGGCCGGCTACGACCTGCTCTACCGCCTGGGCAAGGACTACGAGAAGCCCGAATTCAACATCCGCTCGGTGGAAGTCGATGGCAAGGCCGTGGCCATCGACGAGCGCGTGGTGCTCGAGAAGCCTTTCTGCGAGCTGCGCCGGTTCAAGCGTTTTTCCGATGACCTGGGCACCCTGAACAAGATCAAGGAACAGCCCGCCGTGCTGGTGGTGGCGCCGCTTTCGGGCCATTACGCCACCTTGCTGCGCGACACCGTCCGCACCCTGCTGCAGGGCCACAAGGTCTATGTGACCGACTGGAAGAACGCCCGCCTGGTGCCCCTGTCCGACGGCTCCTTCCATCTCGACGACTACATCAACTACGTGCAGGACTTCATCCGCCACCTGCAGGAGCTGCACGGCAACTGCCACGTGATGAGCGTCTGCCAGCCCACCGTTCCGGTGCTGGCCGCCGTGTCGCTCATGGCCAGCCGCGGCGAAACCACGCCGCTGTCCATGGTGATGATGGGCGGGCCGATCGACGCGCGCAAATCGCCCACGGCGGTGAACAACCTGGCCACGCAGCGCAGCTTCGAGTGGTTCGAGAACAACGTGATCTACCGCGTGCCCGACAACTTCCCGGGCGCCGGTCGCCGCGTCTATCCCGGTTTCCTGCAGCACACCGGCTTCGTCGCCATGAACCCCGACCGGCACGCCAAGAGCCACTGGGACTACTTCAAGGACCTGCTCAAGGGGGACGATGCCAGCGCCGAAGTCCACCGCAAGTTCTACGACGAGTACAACGCCGTGCTCGACATGGACGCGGACTACTACCTGGAAACCATCAAGACCGTCTTCCAGGACTACAGCCTGGTGCATGGCACCTGGGACGTCCATGCTCCGGACGGCACGCTGGAGCGCGTGCGCCCACAGGACATCAAGAACACGGCCCTGCTGACCATCGAGGGCGAGCTGGACGACATCTCCGGCGCGGGCCAGACGCGCGCGGCGCACGATCTGTGTACCGGCATCGCCGAAGGCGACCGCCAGCACTACGAAGTCATGGGCGCAGGCCACTACGGCATCTTCAGCGGCCGACGCTGGCGCGAGTTGGTGTATCCGCAGGTGCGTGCCTTCATCCTGGCCCATGAGCCGGCCCATGTTCAGGCGAATGGGGCCGCTGACGAAGACGCGGCACCGGCTGCCACCAAGCCCGTAGCAGCACCTGCTTCGCCGGCACCTGCGCCGGCAGCCGCAGCAGCGCGGGCATCCGCCCCTGTGGTGGCCTCCGCCCCGGCCCCCGCTGCAGCGCCCCGCGCCCGGCGTGCGGCAGCGCGCAAGGCCTCCTGATTTGGCGCCCACGGCTTCGGCTGCCAGCACCGCGGTGGCGCGGCTGGCGGCCCTGATCGATGCGGCCCTCCCGCAGACGCAATGCACGCGTTGCGGCGAGCCTGACTGCGCCGCCTACGCCCTGGCCGTGGCCGAAGGGCGTGCCGGAATCGACCAGTGCCCGCCCGGCGGCGCCGAGGGCGTGCGGCGCCTGGCGCAGCTCACGGGCCGCTCCGTCCTGCCCCTCAACCCCGGCCACGGCGTGGAAGGGCCCCGCTCCATCGCCGTCATCGATGAGGCATGGTGCATAGGCTGCACCCTGTGCCTCGACGCCTGCCCCACCGACGCGATCATCGGTGCCAACAAGCGCATGCATACCGTCATGGCCCGGCATTGCACGGGCTGCGAACTCTGCATTCCTGTCTGCCCGGTGGACTGCATCCAGCTGGTGAACGACAGCGGGCCGCGTACGGGATGGGATGCCTGGTCCGCCGGGCAGGCCGCGCATGCGAGGGACCGCTACGAGGCGCGCAAGCTGCGCCTCGGGCGCGATGCCGAGGATGGTGCGGCCCCGCAGCCTGCAGGAGTGCCTGCGGCCGCTGCTTCCCTGGCTACCGCCGCTGCAGCCGGGGCGCCGCCGGGCGATGCCGCTCAGGCACGCCAGGCCGCCATCGCCGCCGCTCTGGCACGTGCCCGGGAGCGCCGGGCGCCGCCCCCTTCTGCGGGGGCTTGAGGCCTGCGCGGCAGGGCGCTCAGCGGTTCGCGGCCAGCGACTTGTAGACGCCGCAGCCCAGATAGACGTCGTCCAGCTGCTGCACGAAGGACATCTTGGTCTGCACCCGCCCCGTGGCCGGGTTGGTGATGTCGTACTCCACCCAGCCGGGGCCGCGCTCGCACTGCCGGGCGATGGACTGCAGCAGGCCATTGCCGTCGATTCCTGCGATGTCCTGCACCCGCGTGCCCACCTTGGCCGGATTGCCGCCGAAGGCGCGGTAGGTGCCGGCGGCATCCAGCGCGAACACGTACATGTCGCGGTCATGGAAGGGCTGGGCCGGGTCCGTGATGGTGCGCAGCAGGCCATCGGCCGTGTTGCCGCGCCGCAGCGCCACGGCGCGGCCCACCAGCGCCATTGCCTCTTCCGCCGTTCCCTGCTGCAGCCTGAAAAGCTGCACCGCCTGCGACAGCGTGGCCGCTCTTTCCTGCAGCGACTCGGCCTGCTGCACCGCGACGCCCACCATCTGTGCGTTGCGCTGCGTGATCTGGTCGAGCTGCTGCACGGCTTCGCTGATCTCGCGCAGGCCCCTGCCCTGTTCGGCTCCGGACTGGGAGATCTCGGTCACGCTGGTGGCCACGGCCCTGATGCCGTTGGCCACGCCGGAGATGCCCTCTCCGGCTTCGCGGATCAGGCCGGCGCTGGCCTCCACCTGCCGCACCGAGTCGCCGATCAGCACGCGGATCTCCCGAGCAGCCTCGGCTGAACGCCCCGCCAGGCTCCGCACTTCGGAGGCCACCACCGCGAAGCCGCGGCCCTGCTCGCCGGCGCGCGCCGCTTCCACCGCTGCGTTCAGCGCCAGGATATTGGTCTGGAAGGCGATGCCGTCGATCACGCCGATGATCTCGTTCATGCGCTGCGCGCCCTGCTGGATGGCCTGCACCGAGGCCACCGCCTGCTCCATGGCGGCGACGCCTGAATCGGCTGCCTGCCGCACGCTGGCGGCGCGTCCGTCGGCGCCGCCGGCCGTCTGGGCGTTGGTGTTCACGGCAGCGGCGATCTGCTCCACGCTGGCGGCCGTCTGTTCCAGGTTGGCGGCCTGCTGCTCCGTGCGGCTGGCCAGCTCGCGGCTGTCGGCCGCGAGTATTTCGCCGGCATGCGACACCAGCGCCGCATTGCTGCGTATGTCGGCCACCATGGCCGACAGCGTGAGCACCATGCGGTCGAGCTGGGCGCCCAGCTGCGCCAGTTCATCCTGCCCCGAGATGCCGGAACGCGCGCTCAAATCGCCCCGGGACGTGCGCCCGACCACCTCCAGCAGATGCTTCAGGTCGGCCGACAGGCTGGCCTGCAAGGCCCAGGCCACATAGGCCACCAGGGCGGCGCCCGCCGCAGCCACCGAGAACACGGCGACGGCGCCGGCATCGCGCGCAGCGGCCGTCGCCAGCAGGGCCGCCGCCGTCAGGCACGGCAGCGTCGCCAGCTTGGCCGGCACGCTCCAGCGGCGCAGCAAGGTCACCGCCGGACGTAGCAGAGAAAACGAAGACATGTCACCTCCCTTCCTGAATGGCAGCGCATGGCGCCCGTACCGCGTCGCGGCCTGTTGTGCTGTCGAAACCCCTGCGGATTGTGCGCCGACCTGGCACGCCTCGATGCGCCCGCCCCCATTCTGGCTTCTTGAGCGGCCCTCAATTTAGCCGCATGCGGCATGCGCTGCCAGCCGGTCAATCCACAGGATGAAAAGCTTGATCTGGCGCAACGGGCGCCGCCGCTCGCTCTGGCATGGCGCGCGTGCGTGGGGAACTGCAAGCCGTGCAGGCCGCGGACCCTGGACCATAATTGCGCCCCATGAATCCCCTGCTTTCCCATCTGCAGCCCTATCCTTTCGAGCGGCTGCGACAGCTGTTCGCGGGCGTGAAGCTGCCCAATGCCTACAGCCCGATCAGCCTGGGCATGGGCGAGCCCCGCCATCCCACCCCCGCCTTCATCAAGGAAGCCCTGACGGCCAGCCTCGACGGCCTGGCCGCCTACCCGGCCACGGCCGGCGAGCCGCGCCTGCGCGCTGCCTGCGCCGCCTGGCTGCAGCGCCGCTACGGCATCGCCGTGGATGCCGCAACCCAGGTGCTGCCGGTCAACGGCTCGCGCGAGGCGCTGTTCGCCTTCGCCCAGACCGTGATCGACCCCACGCGCGAAGGCGCGACCGTGGTCTGTCCCAATCCGTTCTATCAGATCTACGAAGGCGCGGCCCTGCTGGCCGGTGCCACGCCCTACTACGCGCCCAGCGACCCAGCCCGCAACTTCGCGGTGGACTGGGACGGCGTGCCCGAAGCCGTGTGGCAGAAGACGCAGCTGCTCTTCGTCTGCTCGCCCGGCAACCCCACGGGCGCGGTGATGCCGCTGGACGAATGGCGCAAGCTTTTCGAGCTGAGCGACCGCTACGGCTTCGTCATCGCCTCGGACGAGTGCTACAGCGAAATCTATTTCCAGGGCGAGGCGCCACTGGGCGGACTCGAAGCCGCCGCCAAGCTGGGGCGCACGGACTTCCGCAGGCTGGTGTCGTTCACCAGCCTGTCCAAGCGCAGCAACGTGCCGGGCCTGCGCAGCGGCTTCGTCGCGGGCGACGCGGCGCTGATCCAGGCCTTCCTGCTCTACCGCACCTACCACGGCAGCGCCATGGGCCCGGCCGTGCAGGGCGCCAGCGTGGCCGCCTGGAACGACGAGGAGCATGTGGTGGAGAACCGCACGCTCTACCGCAAGAAGTTCGCGCAGGTCACGCCGCTGCTGGCCGGCGTGATGGAGGTCAAGCTGCCCGACGCCGGCTTCTACCTCTGGGCCAAGGTGCCCGATGCCCTGGGCATGACCGATGCGGACTTCGCCCGCGAGCTGCTGGCTCAATACAATGTCACGGTATTGCCTGGCAGCTATCTGGCGCGCGAGGCCGGCGGCTTCAACCCAGGCGCACAGCGCGTGCGCATGGCCCTGGTGGCCGGCACCGAAGAATGCGTGGAAGCCGCGCTGCGCATCGTCCGATTCATCCAGTCCCGTACCTGACGCGGCGGGCCTGGCCGTTTCCTTTTCCATTTCCCCTTCTTTCTTTTCTCTCCCTGCCATGACCCAACAACTGCAGACCCTGATCGACAACGCCTGGGACAACCGCGCCAGCCTGTCGCCTTCCTCGGCCCCCAAGGAAGTGGTCGACGCCGTGGAGCACGTGATCTCCGAACTCAACAGCGGCAAGCTGCGCGTGGCCACCCGCGAGGGTGTGGGCCAATGGACCGTGCATCAGTGGATCAAGAAGGCCGTGCTGCTGTCCTTCCGCCTGAAGGACAACGAACTCATGCAGGCCGGCGACCTGGGCTTCTTCGACAAGGTTCCCACCAAGTTCGCGGGCCTGTCGGCCGACGAGATGGCCGCTACCGGCGTGCGCGTGGTGCCCCCGGCCGTGGCCCGCCGCGGCAGCTTCATCGCGCGCGGCGCGATCCTGATGCCCAGCTACGTCAACATCGGCGCCTACGTGGACGAAGGCACCATGGTGGACACCTGGGCCACCGTCGGCTCCTGCGCGCAGGTGGGCAAGCATGTCCACCTCTCGGGCGGCGTGGGCCTGGGCGGCGTGCTGGAACCCCTGCAGGCCAATCCCACCATCATCGAAGACAACTGCTTCATCGGCGCGCGCTCCGAGATCGTCGAGGGCGTGATCGTCGAAGAGAACTCCGTCATCTCGATGGGCGTCTACATCGGCCAGAGCACCCCCATCTACGACCGTGCCACGGGCGAGACCACCTTCGGCCGCGTGCCGGCCGGCTCGGTGGTGGTGAGCGGCAGCCTGCCCAAGGACGGCGGCCGCTACAGCATGTATGCCGCCATCATCGTCAAGAAGGTGGATGCGAAGACGCGCTCGACCACCAGCCTGAACGACCTGCTGCGCGACTGAGCGGAGCGCGCGATCGCCCCAGCGCATCGGCACGCCACGGCCATCTCCGCTGCCCATCCGTCCATCCCTTCACAGATAGAGAAGCACCTCCCATGAGCACGATGGAACGGATTCTGCGGCTGATGGCCGAGAAGAAGGCGTCCGACGTCTATCTGTCGGCCAACGCGCCCGCGCTGATGCGCATCAACGGCGAGTGCCTGCCGATCAACAGCCAGATCCTGTCGCCCGATGCGCCGCTGCAGCTGCTGTCCGAGATCGTCGCGCCCAAGCGCATCGAGGAGCTGCAGGAGACGGGCGAGCTGAACATGGGCGTGCCGCTCACCGGCGTCGGGCGCTTCCGCGTGAGCGCCATGCGCCAGCGCGGCAGCTATGCGGTGGTGGTCCGCTTCATCGCCCAGTTCATTCCCGAGCTCTCCACGCTCAACCTGCCGCCGGTGCTGGGCGAATTGATCCTCAGAAAGCGCGGCCTGATCCTGGTGGTGGGTGCGACCGGCTCGGGCAAAAGCACCACGCTGGCCGCGATGATCGACAGCCGCAATGCCCAGCGCACCGGCCACATCCTGACCGTCGAAGACCCGGTCGAATACCAGTTCAAGAACAAGAAATCCATCGTCAACCAGCGCGAGATCGGCAGCGACACCGAGTCGCTGCAGACCGCGCTGAAGAACGCGCTGCGCCAGGCACCGGACGTCATCCTGATCGGCGAGATCCGCGACCGGGAAACCATGTCCGCCGCCATCGCCTACGCACAGTCGGGCCACCTGTGCCTGGCCACGCTGCACGGCAACAACAGCTACCACGCGCTCAACCGCATCCTGTCCTTCTACCCGGTGGAAGTGCGCGACACCATGCTGGGCGACCTGGCCTCGGCGCTCAACGCCATCGTGTCGCAGCGCCTGGTGCGCACGCCCGACGGCGGCCGACTGCCCGCCGCCGAGGTGATGATGAACACCAAGCTGATCTCCGAGATGATCGAGAGCGGCGACTTTTCCGGCGTGCGCGACGCGATGGAAAAATCCATGGCCGAAGGCTCCCAGACCTTCGAGGAGTCGCTGGCGCACCTGATCCTCACCAACCGCATCGACCGCAAGGAAGGCATGGCCAACGCCGATTCGCCGACCAACCTGATGTGGCGCCTGCAAAACGATTCCAGCCTGGGCGAGAAGGCCCGGGCCAAGCCGGAAGCGCCCGCCCCCGAAGACGACCAGCCCTCGTTCACCGAGATCGTGCTCGACGTCAAGGCCGGCTGAGCCCCCTTTTCCCAGAACCCATGACCCGAACCCTGCACCTGGCCGAACAGCTGATCGCCCGTCCCTCCGTCACCCCCGAAGATGCCGGCTGCCTCGAACTGCTGGCCGAGCGCCTGGCGCCGCTGGGCTTCGCCCTGGAGCGCATGGACAGCGGCCCGGACAGCTTCCGCGTCGCCAACCTGTGGGCCAAGCGCCCTGCAGCCCAGGCAGATCAAGCGCAGGTTGCTATCAAAACCATAGTCTTCGCAGGCCACACGGACGTCGTGCCCACCGGCCCGCTGGAGCAATGGGGCAGCGCCCCCTTCACGCCCACGCACCGCAACGGCCGGCTCTACGGCCGCGGCGCCAGCGACATGAAGACCTCCATCGCGGCCTTCGTCGTGGCGGTGGAGGAATTCCTCGCCGCCACGCCCGATCCGCGCATCGCCATCGCCTTCCTGCTGACCAGCGACGAGGAAGGCCCCTCCGTCGATGGCACGAAGGTGGTGGTCGAGCAGCTCAAGGCCCGCGGCGAATCGCTGGACTGGTGCATCGTGGGCGAGCCCACCTCCGTGCGCCAGACCGGCGACATGGTCAAGAACGGCCGCCGGGGCACGCTCAGCGGCCGGCTCACGGTGCGCGGCATCCAGGGCCACATCGCCTACCCGCAGCTGGCGCGCAACCCCATCCACCAGGCCGTGCCGGCGCTGGCCGAACTCGCCGCGACCGTGTGGGACCAGGGCAATGCCTATTTCCCGCCCACCAGCTGGCAGATGAGCAACATCCACGGCGGCACGGGCGCGACCAACGTCATTCCTGGCACGGTGGTCATCGACTTCAACTTCCGCTTCAGCACCGAATCGACGGCAGACAGCCTCAAGCAGCGCGTCCACGCCCTGCTCGACCGCCACGGCCTCGAATACGACCTGGTCTGGACGCTGGGCGGCCAGCCTTTCCTGACCCAGCCCGGCGAGCTGCTGGACGCCGTGCAGGCCGCCATCGCCGACGAGACCGGCCTGTCGACCGAGCTCTCCACCACCGGCGGCACCAGCGACGGCCGCTTCATCGCGCAGATCTGCCCACAGGTGATCGAGGTGGGCCCGCCCAACGCCACCATCCACAAGATCGACGAACACATCGTGGTGGCCGACATCGAGCCGCTCAAGAACATCTACCGCCGCACGCTGGAGCGGCTCGACGCGAAGGCCGCGGCATGAGCGCGCGCGTGCAGGGCGCCACGCTGGGCGAGCTGGTCGCCTCCGGCAGCCAGCGGCTGGAGGCAGCCGGCGTCGCCTTCGGCCATGGCACCACCAACGCGCATGATGAAGCCGCGTGGCTGGTGCTCTGGCGCCTGGGCCTGCCGCTCGACACGCCGCTGGACGACGGGCCGGACTCGCAGGCCGGCCGCCCCGTCGCACCGGCCGACCAGGCCCTGGTCGCCACGCTGTTCGAAGAGCGCATCGCCACCCGCAAGCCCGCCGCCTACCTGACGCGCGAGGCCTGGCTGCAGGGCGTGCCCTTCTACGTGGACGAGCGCGCCATCGTGCCGCGCAGCTTCATCGCCGAATTGCTGGCCGATGGCAGCATCGACGACTTCCTGAGCGCGGACACCCGCCGGGTGCTGGATCTCTGCACCGGCAACGGCAGCCTGGCCGTGCTGGCGGCCATGGCCTACCCCGAAGTGATGGTGACCGGTGCCGACATTTCGCCCGACGCCCTGGCCGTGGCCCGCATCAACGTGGACCGGCACGGACTGCAGGAGCGCATCGCGCTGCAGGCGTCGGACGGCCTATCCGCCCTGCCCGGCCCCTGGGACCTGATCCTCTGCAATCCACCCTACGTCAACGCCGCCAGCATGGCCGCCCTGCCCGCCGAATACCGCGCCGAGCCCGAACTGGCCCTGGCCGGCGGCGCCGACGGCATGGACTTCGTGCGCCGGCTGCTGGCCGATGCCCCGGCGCGCCTGAGCGAGCACGGCGTGCTGGTGCTGGAGATCGGCAACGAGCGCGCCTATTTCGAGGCTGCCTTTCCGCAGCTGCCCGTGTTCTGGCTCGACACCAGCGCGGGCGAGGACCAGGTGCTGCTCGTCACCCGCGATGCGCTGCTGGCGCAGCCGCCATCGCAAGGTCACGGCACACCGCCATGATGGCCAGCGCAGCCGCCGCCACCCTTTCCGCACGCAGCGGGCTTCAGGCCCGCGACGAGTGGTGCCGGCTGCTGGCCATCGCCTGAGCGGGCGCGATCCGAGCGCCCAACGGGCCGCCTCCTGCACGTCCGTGCCCCGACCCGGGCCGGCGTGCCCGCCCGCCTCCTTTTTTTGAATCCAGCCGCCCGGCCCAGCTCGGGCGCCTCCGGCATCGATGGATGCCCCGCAAAGCCTTTCCATGATCACACTCAAGAACGTCACCCTGCGCCGCAGCGCCAAGGTCCTGCTCGACAACGTCTCGGCCACCATCAACCCCGGCGAGAAGGTCGGCCTGGTGGGCCGCAACGGCGCGGGCAAGTCCACCCTCTTCGCCCTCTTCAACCGCACGCTGCACGAAGACGGCGGCGACTTCTTCATCCCGCCGCAGTGGCGCATGGCCCAGGTCGCGCAGAACATGCCCGAGACCTCGGAGTCCGCCACCGAATTCGTGCTGGCAGGAGACACCCGCCTGACCGAGCTGCGTGCCCAGCTGGCCGCCGCCGAAGCCGCTGACGACGGCATGGCCATCGCCCACGCCTACACCGATCTGGCCGATGCCGGCGACTACGACGCCGTGGCCCGCGCCCAGGCGCTGATCCTGGGCCTGGGCTTCAAGTCCGGCGAACTCGACAGCCCGGTGGACAGCTTTTCCGGCGGCTGGCGCATGCGCCTGCAGCTGGCCCGCGCGCTGATGTGTCCCAGCGACCTGCTGCTGCTGGACGAGCCCACCAACCACTTGGACCTGGACGCGCTGGTCTGGCTGGAGTCCTGGCTCAAGGGCTATGCCGGCACCATGATCGTCATCAGCCACGACCGCGAATTCCTCGATGCCGTGACCGACGTCACGCTGCACATCGAGCATGCCAAGCTCAACCGCTACGGCGCCAACTACAGCAAGTTCGAGGAAATGCGCGCCCTGCAGATGGAACAGCAGCAGGCCGCCTTCGCCAAGCAGCAGGACAAGATCGCCCACCTGCAGAAGTTCATCGACCGCTTCAAGGCCAAGGCCAGCAAGGCCAAGCAGGCGCAGAGCCGGGTCAAGGCGCTGGAGCGCATGGAAAAAGTGGCGCCGCTGCTGGCCGAGGCCGAATTCACTTTTGAATTCAAGGAGCCGGGCCACATCCCCAACCCGATGATGTCCATCGACAACGCCTCCTTCGGCTACACCTCCGAAGACGAGGCCGCGCCGCCCAAGGTCATCCTCACGGGCGTGAGCAAGTCCGTGATGGCGGGCCAGCGCATCGGCATCCTGGGCGCCAACGGCCAGGGCAAGTCCACGTTCGTGAAGACCGTGGCGCACGACATGAAGCCGCTGGCCGGCCAGATCATCGAAGGCAAGGGCCTGCGCATCGGCTACTTCGCCCAGCAGGAGCTGGACGTGCTGCGCCCGCAGGACACGCCGCTGGAGCACATGATCCGTCTGGCCAAGGAGATGGGCGCCGACGCCAAGCAGCCCTCGCGCGAACAGGACCTGCGCAGCTACCTGGGCACCTTCAACTTCACCGGCGACATGGTCAAGCAGGCCGTGGGCACGATGAGCGGCGGAGAAAAAGCCCGCCTGGTGCTGGCCATGATGGTCTGGCAGCGCCCCAACCTGCTGTTGCTGGACGAGCCCACCAACCACCTGGACCTGGCCACCCGCGAGGCCCTGGCCATGGCGCTCAACGAATTCGAGGGCACGCTGATGCTGGTCAGCCACGACCGGGCGCTGCTGCGCTCGGTCTGCGACGAATTCTGGCTGGTCGGCCGCGGCGTGGTCGGCCCCTTCGACGGCGACCTGGACGACTACCAGCGCTACCTGCTGGACGAAGCCAAGCGGCTGCGCGAGCTGGCCAAGTCGGCCGAGGCCGATGCGGCACGGGGAGCGGCCTCGGCAGGTGCAGCCACTGCGCCTGCCGTGGCAGCGCCTGCGCCCGTCGCTGCCGCTCCGGTACCCGGTGCAGCTGCCGTCCCCAAGATGGTGCAAGGCGATTCCAAGGAACAGCGCAAGCTGGGTGCCCAGGCCCGCCAGCAGCTGGCGGAGAAGACCCGCCCGCTCAAGCGCGAACTGGAGCGCATAGACCAGCGCCTGGCGGAGCTCGCGAAGGAGAAGGCCGCTCTCGAAGAACGCCTGAGCCAACCCCTGCCCCCAGCGGAAATCGCCGATGGCGGCCGGCGCCTGAAGGCCTGCGCGGACGAGACCGAGGCGCTCGAAGAAAAGTGGCTGGATGTTTCAGGGCAGCTCGAAGCCCTGCAGTCCGCTGCGAACGAGGCTTGAGCGGAATTTCCTCTCTTTTCAGCTTGTAGCCCTTATGGAATAAGGGTCTGATGCTCCTCTTTTGATAGTGAAAAGGCTTTGCACCAAATTGAAGGATGAGTGCTGCAATTTCTTGCATGAAGCTGTCAACGCCACCCCAAGGCGGTGCGTTGAAGGTCCATCAAGGAGTTTTTCAGCATGAACACCACCATCCTGTCCGCCTGGCCCGAAGACGAACGCGACCGCAAGCGCGCACCGGCCCGTCTGTGATCGGCAGCGCCCTGCGCGCCCCGGAACCGGCTTGAATGGGTCAAGCCCGACCAAGTTCCCCGGCCTGCGCTCCGCGTCTGCCCTTCCGGCCTTCTCCACCCCTCTACCGAAACCTCGCCATATGGCGGGGTTTTTTCTTGTCCGCCTGCGGCGCGGCTTCGCTTCAGAAGCGGCCCATGAAAAAACCCCGCCAGGCGGGGTTTTTCGCATTCTCCCGGCAGGGGAGCTTTTGGAAGAGCCCTCTGCCGGATGGGCTTGCGCCATCAGCCCATGTGCAGGCCGCCGTTGACCGAGAAGTCCGCGCCCGTGGCATAGCCGCCTTCTTCCGAAGCCAGCCAGGCGATGATGGAGGCGATCTCGCTGGGTTCGCCCAGGCGCTTGACGGGCACGGTGGCCACGATCTTTTCCAGCACGTCGGGACGGATGGCCTTGACCATGTCGGTGCCGATGTAGCCCGGGCTCACGGTGTTCACCGTCACGCCCTTGGTGGCCAGCTCCTGGGCCAGGGCCATCGAGAAGCCGTGCATGCCGGCCTTGGCGGCCGAGTAGTTGGTCTGGCCGGCCTGGCCCTTGGCGCCGTTCACGCTGCTGATGTTGATGATGCGGCCCCAGCCCTTTTCCACCATGTCGCCCACGACCTGCTTGGTCACGTTGAACATGCTGTTCAGGTTGGTCTCGATGACGGCGTCCCAGTCTTCGCGCGACATCTTCACGAACATGCGGTCGCGCGTGATGCCGGCGTTGTTCACCAGCACGTCGATGGTGCCGTGCTCGGCCTTGGCGGCGGTGAAGGCCGCGACGGTGGAATCCCAGTCGCCCACGTTGCCCACCGAAGCGTAGAACGTGAAGCCCAGTTCCTTCTGCTCGGCCAGCCACTTGGCATGGTCGCGCGTCGGGCCGCAGCCGGCGATGACCTTGAAGCCTTCCTTGTGCAGACGCTGGCAGATGGCGGTTCCGATGCCACCCATGCCACCCGTCACGTATGCGATTTTCTGACTCATTCGATATCCCCTTCTTCGATCTAATAGAAATCCGTTGTCACTCTAACCCGGGAAAAAGCGCTGCCCCGCCTAGGAAAACACCGAGCAGGGCCATGAATGCGCCGGGGCGGCTAGCCCGGGCGCTTTCCCTGTTCGCCCGGGCGGGCAGCGCGCCCCTCAGCGTTCGACGGCCAGCGACACGCCCATGCCGCCGCCGATGCACAGCGCGGCCAGGCCCTTCTTGGCGTCGCGGCGCTGCATTTCGTGCAGCAGCGTGACCAGCACGCGGCAGCCGGAGGCGCCGATGGGGTGGCCGATGGCGATGGCGCCGCCATTGACGTTCACCTTGGCGGGGTCGATGCCCAGCTCCTTGTTGACGGCGCAGGCCTGGGCCGCGAAGGCTTCGTTCAGCTCGAACAGATCGACGTCCTTGGCGTCCCAGCCGGCGCGCTTGAGGGCCTTGCGCGAAGCCGGCACCGGGCCCATGCCCATGGTGGCCGGGTCCAGGCCGCTGGTGCCGAAGGCGGCGATGCGGGCCAGGGGCTTGAGGCCCAGCTCGGCGGCCTTCTTGGCGCTCATCAGCACCACGGCGGCGGCGCCGTCGTTCAGGCCCGAGGCATTGCCTGCGGTGACCGAGCCGGCCTTGTCGAAGGCCGGGCGCAGGCCGGCCAGGGCTTCGGCGCTGGTCTTGCGGTTCAGGTATTCGTCGGCGGCGAAGACGATGGGGTCGCCCTTCTTCTGCGGCAGCGTGACGGGCACGATCTCGTCCTTGAAGCGGCCGGCGTCCTGGGCGGCGGCGGCCTTCTGCTGGCTGGCGAGCGCCAGGGCATCCTGCTGCTCGCGGGTGATGCCGTGCTCCTTGGCCACATTCTCGGCGGTGATGCCCATGTGGTACTGGTTGTAGACGTCCCACAGGCCGTCCACGATCATGGTGTCCACCATCTTCCAGTCGCCCATGCGCTGGCCTTCGCGCGAGCCGTTAAGCACGTGGGGCGAGAGGCTCATGCTTTCCTGGCCGCCGGCCACCACGATCTCGGCATCGCCCGTGGCGATGGCCTGGGCGCCCAGCATCACAGCCTTCAGGCCAGAGCCGCAGACGGCGTTGATGGTCAGCGCCGGGGTTTCCTTGGCCACGCCGGCCTTCATCATGGCCTGGCGGGCCGGGTTCTGGCCCACGCCGGCCGTCAGCACCTGGCCCATGATGACTTCGCTGACCTGGTCCAGCGGCACGTTGGCGCGCGCCAGGGCTTCCTTGATGACGATGGCGCCCAGTTCGGTGGCCGGGGTCTTGGCGAGCGTGCCGCCGAACTTGCCGACGGGCGTGCGAACGGCGGAAACGATGACGATGTCTTCCATGGCGATCCTCTAAGAGTGGGTCTGTGGTTGGCGGAAATGCAGGGCGGGTTCGGTGGCATCGGCTGCCGTGCCCGCCTTCGATGCGCTGGGTGCCGCACGGCGCGGCGGGCCGGCCGTGCGATGGATGCGAGTGTGTGGCAGAAGCTGCTGCAGGCGGAAGGGGGAATCCGCGCAGTCAGGCCTTTTGCCGCACATAGCGGCCGGGGGCGGGCTCGATCGCCTTGAAGCGGGCGCCGCGCCCGTAGCTCTTGGGTGCGGCGATCTGCTTGCCGGCATGGCCGGCCAGCCAGGCGGACCAGTCGGTCCACCAGCTGCCGGGATGCTCCTGGGCGCCGGCCAGCCAGCCGTCCAGGGTTGCGGGCAGCTTGCCGTCCTCGCGGGTCCAGTGGCTGCGCTTTTTCTTGGCGGGCGGGTTGATCACGCCGGCGATGTGGCCCGATGCGCCCATGACGAAGCGCTTGGGGCCGGGCAGCACCTGGGTGGAGGCGTAGGCCGCGCCGATGGGCACGATGTGGTCTTCGCGCGAGCCGTAGATATAGACCGGCAGATCGACCAGGTTCATGTCGATCTCCTCTCCGCAGACGGTGAGCTTGCCCGGCTTGACGAGGTTGTTTTCCAGGTAGAAGTTGCGCAGGTACCAGGCGTAGTAGGGGCCGGGCAGGTTGGTCGCGTCGCTGTTCCAGTAGAGCAGGTCGAAGGGCGGCGGCGTTTCGCCCTTGAGATAGTTGCCCACCACGTAGTTCCAGACCAGGTCGTTGGGCCTGAGAAAGCTGAAGGTGGATGCCAGGTCCTGCCCCTTCATCAGGCCGCCCTGCCCCATCTGCATCTCCCGGAAATGCACGAAGGTCTCGTCGATGAAGACGTCGAGGATGCCGGTGTCGGTGAAGTCGATGAAGGTGGTGAGGAAGGTGGCGCTGGCCACCGCGTCCTCGCCGCGCGCGGCCAGCACCGCCAGCGCGTTGGAGAGCATGGTGCCGCCCACGCAGAAGCCCAGGGCGTTGATCTGCTCCGCGCCGCTGATGGCCTGCACGGTGTGGATGGCGGTGATGACGGCCTGCTCGATGTAGTCGTCCCAGGTGGCCTGGGACATGGACTCATCGGGGTTGCGCCAGCTCACGACGAAGGTGCGGTGCCCTTCGGCCACGGCGTGGCGGATCAGCGAGTTGTCGGGCTGCAGGTCGAGGATGTAGTACTTGTTGATGCAGGGCGGCACCATCAGGAAGGGCCGTTCGTACACCTTGGCCGTGAGCGGCTTGTATTCGATGAGCTGGAAGAACTCGTTCTCGAACACCACGGCGCCTTCGGTGGTGGCCACGTTGCGGCCCACCTCGAACAGGCTCTCGTCGGTCATGGAGACATGGCCCTGGCGCAGGTCGTGCAGCAGGTTGGCGATGCCCTTGGCGATGCTCTCGCCCTGCGTGTCGATGGCCTTCTTCTGCGCCTCGGCATTGAGCGCCAGGAAGTTGCTGGGCGACATGGCGGCCATCCATTGCTCCACGCCGAAACGGATGCGTGCACGGGCCTTCTCGTCGCCCTCCACCGCGTCGGCCAGGCCCATCAGGGTGCGGGCGTTGAGCAGGTAGGCGGCGGCGGAAAAGCTCGACAGCGGGCTCTGCGTCCAGGCCTCGCCGGTGAAGCGCCGGTCGGCCGCAGGAGGCGCCGGCGGATGCTGCAGGCCGCTGCTCCAGAGCGCGCGGGCCTCTTCCAGATACTGCTGCTGCAGGGCCGCCAGCTTGTCGGGGGCGAAGCGCACGGGGGCATGCGGCTGGGTGGCAGTGGAGAACGCGCCCAGATCCATGGGCTGCATGGCTTTCATCGCCTGCGCCCAGCTGTCGCCGAAGATGCGCTGGAATTGGCGGGCACCCTCGGCCCACTGTGCGTCAGAATCCATGGCGGTTGTCTCCTTTGTGATTGCATTTCAGCTATTGAAACGGCGAATCGTATTGTGAAGGGCATTCGCGTCAGCGGCCTACTTTCCGTGCAACGGGTCGTTGTTTTTTTTGTAATTCGCCCTGCATCCGTGGCGGTCGGCTAGAAGAATGACCTGTATGCCTGGTGAACGCTGATGAAGGACCATAGACCCCATGTACCTCGTGCTCATCGGCTGGCTTTATGTGACCCTCATGATGGCAGTGGCGGAAGCCAATGCGGCCAACGGAACGCTGCTGGGCGCGGCCCTCACCTTCGTGCTCTACGGACTGCTGCCCATGGGCATCGTGGCATATATCCTGGGAACTCCGGCGCGCAAACGAGCGCTGAAAGTGCGGCAGGCCGCAGAGCAGGCCGCGCATGCGGCGCAGACTCGGCACCAGCCTGCAAGCCTGAATGGCGGCGCCGATGGCTCAGCGAGCGGGGTCGTCTCCCTCCAGCCAGATGCAGGCGGCGAAGCGCCCGCTCCCGCCCAGCCGGGCGGTGTCGCGGCGGTGCGAGAAGAACCGCGCCGGCTGGGAGACGGTACACCAGGCGCCTGAGCCGTCGTTGCCGCTGATCTGCTCCACGCCCAGGCGCTGCAGCCGCCTGCGCGCCAGCCCGGCAAGATCCGCCAGGAACTTGCCCGCCACCCGGCCCGGAGCGAAAAGCGCTGCGGCCCCGGCATCGGTGGCGCAGAAGGCATCGCGCACCTCCGCGCCCACCTCGAATGCCTGCGGGCCGATGCAGGGCCCCAGCCAGGCCAGCACCTCGCCGGCCTGTGGCGTGCCCGCGGATGATCCGGACATCTCGCCGGTACGCTTCCGAAAGGATTGCAGCACCGCTTCGAGCACGCCCTGCCCTTCCTCGCCAGCCAGCCCGCGCCAGCCGGCATGGGCTGCCGCGACCCAGGAGCCGCTGCGGTCGGTGAACAGCACCGGGAGGCAGTCCGCCACCATGATGGTGCAGGCGACGCCCGGCGCTTCGGTCTGGCAGGCGTCGCCTACGCTGCCGTCGGGCGTGCCGGGCGACAGCGTCAGCACCTCCCGGCCATGCACCTGCTGAAGGAAGACCGGCCGCGCGCCGATCGCCGTCTGCAGCGCGGCGCGGTTGGCCGCCACATCGGCGGGCCTGTCGCCGACATGGTCGCCCAGGTTGAGCGTGGCGTAGGGCTGCGCGCTGACGCCGCCCGCACGGGTGGTACAGACGGCGCGGATGCGGGCCGGTGCGGGCCAGTCGGGAATCAGCCAGCCGGGCGGCATGGCGGCGGTGCCGGCGGCCGTCATGCCTCGAAGTCCGGGCAGGCCGAAGGGTGGGCGCGCTGGAAGGCGTGCAGCGCGCTCGCGGCCTCGAAGGCCGCCAGGGTCAGCGGCAGGCCGTCCAGCGGTACCTTGAAGCGCCGGGCGTTGAAGATCTGCGGCACCAGGCAGCAATCGGCCAGCGTGGGCGCATCGCCCCAGCACAGGCGCGATGCCGGCAGGCCGGCCGCCGCGCGGGCCTGCGCCAGCAGGGCCAGCTGGCGTTCGAAGGCTTCCAGGCCCTGGCGCGTCCAGTGGTGGTACCAGGCGGTCTTGGTCTCTTCGCTCTGCTGCAGCTCCTGCGTCAGGTGGCGCAGCACGCGCAGGTTGTTCAGCGGGTGGATCTCGCAGGCCACCATCTGAGCCAGGGCGCGGACGCGGGCGCGGCCCAGGGCGTCCGAGGGCAGCAGCGGTGGCTGCGGGTGGGTTTCATCCAGGTATTCGATGATGGCCAGGGACTGGGTGAGCACGTCGCCCGCATCCGTTTCCAGCGCCGGCACCAGGGCGTCGCCCACCCGGGCGGCATAGGCCGGCGCCCGGTGCTCAGCCCGCACGAGATGCACCGGCACATAGTCGATCGGCAGGCCCTTGCACTGCAGCGCGATGCGCACGCGGTACGACGCCGAGGAGCGGAAGTAGTTGAAGAGCTTCATGGTCCGCCGAGCATAGCGGCCAGCCGTCTGCTTCGGCATCCGGCGAAGCCCTCCGGGCCATGGCACACTGCTGCGCGCATCTCACAGCGAACAAACAGGGCGCCCACAGCACGCCTGAAAAACCAGAAAGGCAGACATCTCCATGAGCAGCTACGTGATTCCTCCGCTTCCCCAGGCCAGCGTCCCGGTGCTGGGCAGTGCGGACCGCTTTCCGGTCCACCGCATCTACTGCGTGGGCCGCAACTACGAAGAACATGCCAAGGAGATGGGCTTCACCGGCCGCGAGCCGCCCTTTTTCTTCCTGAAGCCGGCCGATGCCGTGCTGCCCGTGGACCAGGGCACGACCGGCAGCCTGCCCTACCCCAGCCTCACGGCCAACCTGCACCACGAGATCGAACTGGTGGTCGCCATCGGCAAGGGCGGCAAGAACATCAAGGCGGCTGACGCGCTGCAGCACATCTGGGGCTATGCAGTGGGCCTGGACATGACCCGCCGCGACCTGCAGAACGAGATGAAGAAGCAGGGCCGGCCCTGGAGCATCGGCAAAGGCTTCGATGCCAGCGCGCCCATCGGCCCCATCACGCCGGCAGCCCAGGCCGGCGACGTGGCCAACGCCGCCATCTGGCTGCAGGTCAACGGCGCTGACCGCCAGCGCAGCACCGTCACGCAGCTGATCTGGAACATCGCCGAAACCATCGAGCACCTGTCGGCCGCCTGGGAGCTGCAGCCCGGCGACCTGATCTTCACCGGCACGCCCGAAGGCGTGGGCGCGGTGGTGCGCGGCGACACGCTCGAAGGCGGTATCGACGGCCTGGGCACGCTGCGCCTCACCGTGGCCTGAATCGCGCTCGGAAGCCATAAGAACCATAGCTGCATGCCATTGAGCGACAAGGGCTGCAGCCATTCTTCGAACCTCCCAATCCCTCACGCATGACCCTCCGCCGCCCCATCAAGCATTGCCGCGAGTGCGGAACCGCCGTGGTCTATCGCGTGCCCGACGACGGCGACACCAAGCTGCGCGCCGTCTGCCCGGCCTGCGGCACGGTGCATTACGAGAACCCGCTGAACGTGGTGGGCACCGTTCCGGTGCTTGGCGACCGCGTGCTGCTGTGCCTGCGCAACATCGAGCCGCGCAAAGGCAAGTGGACCTTGCCGGCCGGCTTCATGGAGCTGGACGAGACCACGTCCGAAGGCGCTGCGCGCGAAACCGACGAGGAAGCCGGCGCACAGATCCAGATGGGGCCGCTCTTTTCGGTGCTGAACGTGCCGCGCGTGGGGCAGGTGCATTTCTTCTACCTCGCCACGCTGCAGAGCGACGTCTTCGACCCCGGCTTCGAGACCATCGAGGCTCGGCTTTTCACCGAAGACGAGATCCCCTGGGAGGAGATCGCCTTCCGCACCGTGCGGGTGACGCTGGAGAAATACTTCGCCGACCGCCGCGCCGGCGCCTTCGGCATGCATTGCGTCGATATCGACTGACGCGGCCACCACGGTCCGGGCTGGCCCCGACCGTCGCTTTCCACGCCGGCCACAGCGCCGGCCCCCTCTCCCACCGCTTTCCCTTCCCCCATGACCGACGACCTGCAACGCCTGCGCCGTGGCGAGTTGGCCGGTGCGCGCACGCTGCGCATCGCCGCCGACCTGCAGCACTTTCCCCGCGAGGTGTTCGACCTGGCCGACACGCTGGAGGTGCTGGACCTCTCCGGCAACCATCTCTCGGCCCTGCCGGACGACCTGCATCGTCTGCACCGCCTGAAGGTGTTCTTCGCCTCGAACAACCGCTTCACCGAACTGCCCGCCGCCCTGGGCGCCTGCCCGCAGCTGGAGATGGTGGGCTTCAAGGCCAACCGCATCGCCCATGTGCCGGCCGAGGCCCTGCCCGTGCGCCTGCGCTGGCTGATCCTGACCGACAACGCCGTCGCCGAACTGCCCGACGCCCTGGGCCAGCGCCTCCGCCTGCAGAAGCTGATGCTCGCCGGCAACCGGCTGCAGGCCCTGCCCGCATGCCTGCGCCACTGCCAGGCGCTGGAGCTGCTGCGCATCGCCGCCAACCGGCTGGACGCCCTGCCCGGCTGGCTGGCCGAGCTGCCGCGCCTGTCGTGGCTGGCCATCGGCGGCAATGCCTTCAACGAAGCCGCTGAGGCCGGTGCCCGCAGCGGCCAGGCCGGCGCGCCGGTGGACTGGTCCGGCCTGCAGCTGGGTGCGTTGCTGGGCGAAGGCGCCTCGGGCCGCATCCTGGCCGGCACGCTGGGCAGCGGCCCGGCCGCGCAGGATGTGGCCGTCAAGCTCTTCAAGGGCGAAGTCACCAGCGACGGCTGGCCGCTGACCGAGATGGCCGCGAGCCTCGCCGCGGGGCAGCATCCCCGGCTGATCCCGGTGCTGGGCCGGCTCGAAGGCCACCCGGAGGGCGCCCAGGGCCTGGTCATGGAGCGCATCGCCCCGGCCTACCGCACGCTGGCCGGGCCGCCCAGCTTCGAGAGCTGCACCCGCGACGTCTATCCCGCAGGGCTGCGGCTGCCCGCCTTTGTCGCCCGCCGCATGGCGGCCGACGTGGCATCGGCGCTGGCCCATCTGCACGGACGCGGCCTGGTGCATGGCGACCTCTACGCCCACAACCTGCTGTGGCGCCCGGATGCCGCGCCTGGCCAAGCCAGCGCCCTGCTGGGCGACTTCGGCGCCGCCGCCTTCGCCCCGCCCGGCCCGCTGGGCGATGCCCTGCGCCGCATGGACGTGCGCGCCTTCGGCGTGCTGCTGGCCGAGCTGTGCGGACACGCCGACGGCCCGCTGCTGCCGGGCGGCGAAGCAAACGCGCTGGCCCAGGCCTGCCTGGACGAAGAGCCAGCCGCACGGCCTGGCGCAACGGAGCTGGCCACCCGCACCGCAGGCTGGTCCGCACTATAGAAGCCGGGCGAACAGCGCAGAGCCCGGCAAGCCTGCGCCGGCCGCCGCGTTCACCTCACTTGAGCCACTTGTCCGCCGCCTGCTTCACGGCGCCGCGGCTGTCCATCAGGCCCCAGACGAACTGCATCACCCGGGTGTAGTCCGCGTCGTCCTTGGGCAGCAGGAAACCCAGCGTGTTGACGGGGGTGAGCGGCGCGTCGATGAAGATCGCGGCCAGGCGCGGGGCGGTGCGGGCGTAGTGCAGCGCCTCGTAGGTTTCGGTGATCATCACGTCGCCTTGGCCCTCGGCGATCAGCGCGGGGATCTCGGCGTTCTTGTCGTGCGTGGCGATCTGGGCGGCCGGCAGGTTCTGCAGCACGAAGGCTTCGTTGGTGCCGCCCGGGTTCTTGATGACGCGCACGCCGGGCTGGTTCAGGTCGGCCACGCTGCGGAACTTGCCCTGGTCGGCCGCGCGCACCAGCGCCACCTTGCCGAAGGGCGCGTAGCCCGGGAGCATCTCGGCCTGGCGGATGCGGGCCACGTTGCGGGTGATGCCGCCCACGGCCACGTCGAACTGGTCGGCCTGCAGGTCCTGCATCAGGCGAGGCCAGCTGGTGGGCACGTATTGCACCTTCGCGCCCAGCTCGCGGGCCATCTGCTCGATCAGATCGATGTCGTGGCCGGCATAGCCCGCGTCGGTCTTGATGGCGAAGGGGCGGTAGTCGCCGGGCGTGCCCACGCGCAGCACCTTGGTCTCCATGACCCGGTCCAGGCGGGGGCCGGCGCTGGCGGTGGCGGGCAGCAGCGCGGCGCAGGCGAGCGCTGCGGCGGCGAGGAACGAGCCCATCCAGACGGAACGGCGAGTCGGCAGCGACATGGGAAATCCTCTCTTTTTGGCAGTGGGTGAAAGAGAGGAAATATAGGCGCGAACCGGTCAGCGGCTGCCGGCCGCGCCCTGCGGCTGGCCGGCAGGCGGCTGGGTTTCGACGAAGAACGGTGCTCCGCCACTGCCATTGCCATTGCCGCCACCGCTGCCGCTGCCGCCCTGCGACGGCACCACCACGCCACGCTGTATGGGCGTGGCGACGACCGCGCCGGCCGCGGGCTGCGACGGCGCCTGCTGGGATTGCGGCTGCTGCGCCGGCGCCTGCTGGGATTGCGGCTGCTGCGCCGGCGAGCGCGCAGGCTGCGTGGGCTGGCCCGTGGCGGGGTCGCGTGCCGGCGTGGTCGCCCAGGACGGCACGACCTCGCCCTGCTGCACCGGCGCTTGCGAAGGCGATGACTGCTGCGGTTGCTGCGGTTGAGGGGACTGCGAAGGCGCCTGCTGCGGCTGGGGCTGCGCCCCGGGAGCTGCCTGCGGCGTGTCCGGGCTATCGGACGTCCACGGCGTGGCGTTCTGCAGCGGCGTCAGCGGGGCTTCGATGATCTCGGGCGCCTCATCGGGCTGCGGCGACGATGCGGCCGGGCTGGGCGCCACGGCGGGCGGCGGTGCGTTGCCGCCCGGTACGGCGGGCGCCGCGCCGATCTGGCGGCCGAAGAGGTCATAGACCCAGTCGCGCACGCTGCTGATGGCGTCGCGCGCCCAGTGGGTTTCCTGCTGGTCCACGAAGCGTGCGCGCCCGTCGATGATCTTGCTGCGCAGCGCCTGCTGGAATACGTCGCCCACCATGGGCAGGGCGCTGTGGGCGCCCTGGCCCCAGTAGTCGCTGCGCAGGGTGATGCGCCCGTCGTTGAAGCCCACCCAGGCGCCTGCCACCAGCTGCGGGTGCATCAGGATGAACCAGCCGTCGGTGTTGTCCTGCGTGGTGCCGGTCTTGCCCGCCACGTCGGCCGTGATGCCGTAGCGGCTGCGGATGGCCACGCCCGTGCCCTTGTCCACCACGCCGCGCAGCGCGTTGCGCAGCTCCTGCATGGGCTCGAGGTCGGCCACCTTCTCGGGCGCGGCGGGCGCGAAATCTTCCAGCACCTTGCCGTTCTTGTCCTCGATGCGGGTGACGACGACGGGCGCGCGGTAGAGGCCCGCGCTGGCGATGGTGCCGTAGGAAGACACCATCTCCTTGAGCGTGACCGGGCTGGTGCCCAGCGCCAGCGAAGGCACCACGTCCAGCTTGGATTCGCGCACGCCCATGTCCCGGGCCAGCTGCGCCACGCGGGCGGGGCCGACCTTCTGCATCACCTGGGCGGTGATGATGTTCTTGGAATAGGCCAGGCCGTCGGCCAGGGTCATGGGTTCGCCCGTGGGCGTGCCTTCGTCGGTGGGGCTCCAGAACTTGCCGCCGCCCAGCGGGATCTGCACGGGCGCGTCCATCAGCGTGTCGGAGGGCTGCATGCCGCTGGCGAAGGCGGCGCCATAGACGAAGGGCTTGAAGGTGGAGCCGGGCTGGCGGCGCGCGGCCTGCACATGGTCGAAGGGGTCGGTGGCGAAGTCGCGGCTGCCCACCCAGGCGCGGATCTGGCCGTCGCGCGGGTCGATGGCCAGGAAGCCCGCCTGCACGCGCGTCTTCTGCTGGCGCAGGTTGCGCATGAATCCGGCATCGGCCAGCAGCGCCTTCTCGGCGTCGGCGGGCGTGGCGCCCTTGGCGACGGCGGCGGCGTACTGCGGCGACTCGCTCACCAGCTGCTGCACCAGCGGGTTCTTGGCATTCCACACACGGGGCGACCAGGCCCCGTCGGCCACGCCCTGCAGCGCCTTCCCCTGCTTGGCCACGGCCTGGTTGGCCAGGGTCTGCAGGCGGCTGTCGATGGTGGTGCGGATCACCAGGCCGTCGGCATAGAGGCTGTAGCCGTTGCGGTCGGCCCAGTCGATGAGCTGCTTGCGCAACTGCTGGGCCAGGTGGGGTGCGAGGCCCCCCACTTCGGGCTGGCGCTCGAAGCGGATGCGCAGCGGGCGGCGCGAGAGGCTGTCGAATTCGGCCTGGGTGAGCTTGCCATGCTTGAGCATCTGGCCCAGCACGGTGTTGCGGCGGGCCTGGGCGCGCTCGGGGTTGAGCACGGGGTTGTAGTAGGTCGTGCCCTTGAGCATGCCGATCAGCGTGGCGCTTTCCAGCACGGTGAGCTTGTCGGCCGATTTGTCGAAATACGTGCGCGCCGCCATCTCGATGCCGTAGGCGTTGTAGAGGAAGGGCACGGTGTTGAGGTAGGTTTCCAGGATCTCGTCCTTGGAATACACGGCCTCGATCTTCAGCGCGGTGATGGCTTCCTTGAGCTTGCGGGTCAGCGTGGGGGCGCGGCCGATGTCTTCGGGAAACAGGTTGCGCGCCAGCTGCTGCGTGATGGTGGAGCCGCCCTGCTTGTCGCCGCCCAGCGTCTGCACCAGGGCCGATGCGGTGCGGCGCCAGTCCAGCCCGAAGTGCTGGTAGAAGCGGTGGTCCTCGGTGGCGATCAACGCATCCACCACAGGCTTGGCGATGTCGGACAGGGGCACCCACTCCCGGTTGACCCAGCGGTATTCGGCCAGCAGCTTGCCGTCGGCCGACATGAGCTGCGCGGGCTGGTCGGCCTTGGCCTTGCGCAGGTCGCTGATGCCGGGCGTGAAAGGCACCAGGGCCAGCGTGTAGGCCAAGAGCGCCAGCACCAGGCCCACCAGCAGCCACAGCAGGCTGCGCCAGGACCAGAAACGCCGGGGCCACAGCGGAAGGCGCGCCAGAAACGGCTGCAGCGCAGCCCAGCGTGCGCGCAGGACATCGGTCATCGGCATGGGAATGAGAGAGAAAAAGTGGCGCTGACGCAGGCGGAATAAGCGCTGACAGCTATCAATTCAGGAGTCATCGGCAGGGGCGAGGCTCATCGTGAGGCGGAAGGGGATGCGCGGAGCCCCGCCCCAGCCGCATCCGGCGGCGGCTGGGCCACCCTGGAGCAAAGTGCGCAGTTATACCGCCAAACCCTTAAGCCAATTTAAGGCTCACCACGGCAGCCGCTCGCCCCGGTAGGAATGGAAGCTGCCCGAGTCCTCGGCCGGCAGCCCGTCGAGCACGTGCAGCAGGTCGGCCGCCGCGTCCGTCGCCGGCCGGCCGATGCGCTCGCCGCCGAAGGGCCGGGACAGCGCCGAATCCACCGTGCCGGGGTGCACCGCGGCCAGCACGGCCTGCGGGTGGGTGCGGGCCACTTCGATGGCCGCTGTCTTCAGCAGCATGTTCAGCGCCGCCTTGGACGCCCGATAGCTGTACCAGCCGCCCAGCCGGTTGTCGCCGATGCTGCCCACCTTGGCCGATAGCACGGCCATGAGGCCCCGCTCCCTGCGCGGCAGCAGCGGCGCGAAATGCGCCAGCACCAGGGCGGGGCCGAAGGCGTTGGCGCGGAAGACTGATTCCAGCTGGGCGTAATGGATCTGGTCCAGGCGCTTTTCCGGCATGCCGTGCGCGCCATGCAGCACGCCGGCCGCATGGAGGATGCAGTGCCAGGGCCCCTGCCCCGCCAGCTGCTGCGCGGCCTGGGCGATGGAGGCCTCGTCGTCCAGGTCCAGCGCCGGATCGGTGCGGCGGCCCAGGCCCACGGCCAGGGCGCAGCGCGGGTCGGCCTGCAGATGGGCCAGCAGCGCGCCGCCGATGGTCCCCGTGGCGCCGATGACCAGGGCACGGTAGTCCTGGGGGAGTGACTGCAGGCTGGGTGGTGATGCGGCCATGTGCGGGTCCGTTCGTTCAGAGTTCGTCCAGCCGGGACCGCAGGTCGGCGGCCCGCTCGCGCAGCGCCTCGCGTTGCGGCGCCGGCATCTTCTGCAGCTGCCTGTAGACCATGCCCAGCCGGTGGTTGCGGCCCAGCGTGCCCTCGTTGCGCGCGAAGAAGTCCCAGTAGAGCGCGTTGTAGGGGCAGGCGCGCTCGCCCACCTTGAGCTTCTTGTCGTAGTGGCAGCCGCCGCAATAGTCGCTCATGCGGTCGATGTAGGCGGCGCTGCTCACATAGGGTTTGGTGGCCAGCAGGCCGCCGTCGGCGAACTGGCTCATGCCCACCGTGTTGGGCAGTTCCACCCACTCGAAGGCGTCGATATAGACGCCCAGGTACCAGCGGTGGACGGCGGCCGGGTCCAGCCCGGCCAGCAGGGCGAAGTTGCCGATGACCATCAGCCGCTGGATGTGGTGGGCATGGGCCTGCTCCAGCGACTGGCCCACGGCATGCCGCAGGCAGCGCATGCGCGTCTCGCCGGTCCAGAACCAGGCGGGCAGCGGCCCGCTGTGGCCCAGGGCATTGCGCTCTTCGTAGCCGGGCATGTGGGCCCAGTAGATGCCGCGCACGTATTCGCGCCAGCCCAGGATCTGGCGGATGAAGCCCTCCACGGCGGAAAGCGGCGCCCGGCCGGCGCGGTAGGCGGCCTCGGCATGCATGACCAGCTCGTGCGGGCGCAGCATCTTGGTGTTGAGCGCGAACGACAGCAGCGAATGGAAGAGCCGTTCGCTGCGGCTGCTCATGGCGTCTTCGTAGTCGCCGAAATGCGGCAGCGTGGTGGCGATGAAGTGGTTCAGCCAGGCCAGCGCCTCGGCACGGTTCAGGGGCCAGCGCAGCTGGCAGGCCTGCGGATTGCCGAAGCTCTTGACGCCCGCCGTCTCGATGGCGGCCCAGAGCGCACTGTGGTCATGCACCGGCCGGGCGTCGGGCGGCAGTGCCGGCGTGCCGGGCCAGGGCTTGCGGTTGTCGTGGTCGTAGTTCCACTGGCCGCCTTCGGGCTCGCCGGCCGCGTCGATCAGCACGCCATGGCGCTGGCGCATGCGGCGGTAGAAGTGCTCCATCAGCCACTGCTTGCGGCCCTGGAAGGCCTCCGCCACCTCGGTGCGGGCAGTGTAGAAATGTTCGCTGTCCACCATCTGGACGGCGAAGGGCTGCTGCGCTCCCCAGGTGCGCAGCTGTTCGTCCAGCCGCCATTCGTCCGGCTGCTGGTATTGCAGCGTGGCCGCGCCGTAGTGGTCCATGAGCGCGGCCAGGTTGGCGGTGAGGGACTGGCGGTTGCTGGCGTCGTCGATGGCGATGTAGCGCACGCGGTGGCCGGCGGCCTTGAGCTGCCGCGCCAGGTCGCGCATGGCGGCGAAGAGGGCCAGGATCTTCTGCGCATGGTGGAGCACGTAGTCGGTTTCCTGCCGCACCTCCATCAGCACATGGACGACGCCGCCATCCTGCGCGTCGAACCATGAGTGCGCGGGGTTGAGCTGGTCGCCCAGCAGCAGGCGCAGGGTGTGGGCAGCGCGCGGCTTGGCTGTGCCGCTCATGCCGTGCCCCACAGGCGCCGGTAGCGAGCGTCAGGGTCGTGCTCCCGCGCCTGCTTGTCCGGGTCGAAGCGCCGTCCGCCGCGCGGGTCGGTGCCGCGCCCGGCGATGTAGAGCCAGTTGCCCTGGTTGCTGTAGGGGTCGTAGTCCACCAGCTGCGATTCGAACCAGGCCGCGCCCGCACGCCAGTCGCCCCCCAGGTCGTGGATCAGGTAGCTGGCCGCCACCTGGCGCAGCCGGTTGCTCAGGTAGCCGGTGGCGGCCAGCTCGCGCATCGCGGCATCGACCAGCGGCTCGCCGGTGCGGCCCTGGCGCCAGCGCTCGAAGCCCTCGGCATCGTGCGGTGCCAGCGGAGCGGCCGACAGGCCCCGGGCGCGGTAGAACGTGGCGCCGTGCTGCAGGTGCAGGAAGCGGAAGTAGTCGCGCCACAGCAGCTCGAACCAGAGCCAGTAGCTGCCGTCGTTGGCGCCGTGTTCCCGCTCGAAGACCCTGAGGTCCGCCATCGCCCGCCGGGGCGAGATCGCGCCCGCGGCCAGCCAGGGCGAGAGCTTGGACGAAAAATCCACCCCGGCAAGGCCGTTGCGCGTGGCCTTGTAGCTGTGCGGCAGCCGGCGCGCCAGGTACTGCGCCCAGTGGGCCAGGGCTGCCGTCTCGCCGCCTCTGCAGGCCGGCGTGCCGTAGGGAAAGGACGAGCGCGGGTCCAGCCCGCCCGGACCGGCCGCCTCGTCCAGCCAGGCGCCCCGCCCCGCTGCGGCCCCCGCAGCCTGAAGCGCCACCGGAGGCAACTCGGGCGCTGGCGGCAGCCGCGAGGGCGCGGGCAGTGGATCGGCCGGGGCGATGCCCGCACGCTCCACCGCCTGCCGGAAGGTGGTGAACACCCGGGGCAGCCCGGCCACGGGCCAGGGCAGATCGGCGGGATGCAGCAGGCTGCCGTGCCAGACGGCCTGCACCCGCAGGCCGGCGGCGCGCAGGGCGGCCACCTGCGCCTCCTCTTCCGGTGCCGCGATCTCTTCGCAGACCACGGTATCGGCGCCCACCGCGCGCGCCAGGACCTGCAAGGCCTGGACCGCAGGCGCCTGGCAGACAAGCAGAGGATTGCCCAGGCCGGCCAGGCGGCCGCCCAGATCGCGCAGCGTATCGGCCAGGAAGGCGCGGCGGTGCGGCCCCACCCGCTCGAAGCCCCAGGGCGTGGCCTCGGCGGCTTCGGGCAGGCAGAACACGGGCAGCAGGTGCCGGCAGCCCATGCCCAGCGCCGCCTGCAGCGCGGGCTGATCGTGCAGGCGCAGGTCGCTGCGGAACCAGAACAGCACGGCGTCGCTGCTCATGCGGCGGCCTGCAGGTGGGATGTGGCGGGAAGAGGAGGCATGCGGGCAGAGGTCGGAAATCGGTCGCAGCGCGGACGGCAGGCGCCGCGCCATGGCTTCTTTCTTTACTACGTGCCGGCACAGGCCCTGGTTCACCCGGCCGGGACGGACGGCGCCGCCCGGGCCTGTCAGCCGGCGGCGCTGCTGCTGCTGCTGTCGCCGCCGCCCAAGCCCGCCGGCCCGTGCTGCAGCAAGGCCCGCAGGCCGTCTTCGTCCAGCACCGGCACGCCCAGGTCCTGCGCCTTGGTCAGCTTGCTGCCGGCCTCGGCGCCGGCCACCACGTAGTGGGTCTTCTTGCTGACCGAGCCCGCCACCTTGGCGCCGGCCGCTTCCAGCAGGTCCTTGGCCTCGTCGCGGCTCAAGGTGGGCAGCGTGCCGGTGATGACCACCGTCAGGCCCGCCAGCGGCAGCGTGGCGCGCTCGGCCGGGGCGCCCTCTTCCCAGGTGACGCCGCAGGCGCGCAGCTGTTCCACCACCTCGCGGTTGTGCGGCTGGGCGAAGAAGGTGTGGATGGCTTCGGCCACGATGGGGCCGACGTCGTTCACCTCCAGCAACTGCTCCACGCTGGCGGCCATGATGGCGTCCAGCCCGCCGAAGTGGCGCGCCAGGTCCTTGGCCGTGGCCTCGCCCACATGGCGGATGCCCAGTCCGAACAGGAAGCGCGGCAGCGTGGTCTGCTTGGATTTCTCCAGCGCGGCGATCAGGTTCTGCGCCGACTTCTCGGCCATACGGTCCAGCGCGGCCAGGGCCGTGAGGCCCAGGCGGTAGAGGTCGGGCAGCGTGTGGATGACCTTGCCTTCGACCAGCTGGTCCACCAGCTTCTCCCCCAGGCCCTCGATGTCCATGGCGCGGCGTGCGGCGAAGTGCAGGATGGCTTCCTTGCGCTGCGCCGGGCAGAACAGCCCGCCGGTGCAGCGGTGGTTGGCTTCGCCCTTCTCGCGTACCACGGCGCTGCCGCAGATGGGGCACTGGCGCGGCATGCGGAAGTTGGGCACGTAAACCGGCCTGCCCCCACGCTCCCCACTGCGTGTGGTTCGCTGCCCCCCGAGGGGGCCGTCCTCGCCTTGGGGCGGCCCGGCGGCGAGGAAGCTGCGCGGCGAAGCGAGTGCCGCATCGGGCGCGGTGCCGTCTGCGCCGGCGGTGGCATCCGCCAGTGCATCGGCGTCCTGCAGCGCGCCGGCCACCGGCGCCAGCGCGGCGGGCACGGTGCCCACCACCTCGGGAATCACGTCGCCCGCCCGCCGCACGATGACCTGGTCGCCCACCCGCACGCCCTTCTTGCGGATCTCGAACAGGTTGTGCAGCGTGGCGTTGGTGACGGTGACGCCGCCCACGAAGACCGGCGCCAGCCGCGCCACGGGCGTGAGCTTGCCGGTGCGGCCGACCTGCACGTCGATGCCTTCCACGCGCGTGACCATCTCCTGCGCCGGATATTTGTGCGCCACGGCCCAGCGCGGCTCGCGGGTGACGAAGCCCAGCTGCCGCTGCAGCGCCAGGCTGTTGACCTTGTAGACCACGCCGTCTATGTCGTAGGGCAGCCGGTCGCGGCTGGCGCCCACCTCTTGGTGGAACGCTACCAATTCCGTAGCGCCCTGCGCCGTCCGCACCTGGGCTGCGACCGGAAAGCCCCAGCTTTTCAGCTGCTGCAGCATGGCGTAGTGGGTGGCGAAGTCCGGGCCGCCTTCGGCCGCCGGGGTGATGTCGCCCAGGCCGTAGGCGAAGAAGCTCAGGGGCCGCTGCGCCGCGATGCCCGAATCGAGCTGGCGCACCGCGCCAGCGGCGGCGTTGCGCGGGTTCACGAAGGTCTTGGCGCCGGCTTCGCGCTGGCGTTCGTTGAGCTTGTCGAAGTCCGCGCGGCGCATATAGACCTCGCCGCGCACCTCCAGCACCGGGGGCACGCCATCCGGACCGCCCGTGGGCAGGGTCAGCGGAATCTGCCGGATGGTGCGGATGTTGTGGGTCACGTCCTCGCCCACCTCGCCGTCGCCGCGCGTGGCCGCCTGCACCAGCCGGCCGTTCTCGTAGCGCAGGCTCATGGCCAGGCCGTCGAACTTGGGCTCGGCCACGTATTCGACCGGGGGCGCGTCGGGCGCGAGCTTGAGTTCGCGGCGCACGCGGGCGTCGAAGGTCTCGGCGCCGCTGGCCTCGGTGTCGGTTTCGGTGCGGATGCTGAGCATGGGCACGCGGTGGCGCACGGGCGTGAGGCCCTCCATCACGGCGCCGATCACGCGCTGCGTGGGCGAATCGGGCGTGACCAGATCGGGATGGGCCGCCTCCAGCGCCTGCAGGGCCTGGAAGGCACGGTCGTACTCCGCATCGGGCACGGTGGGCGCGTCCTGCACGTAGTACTGGTGCGCCCACAGGTTCAGGCGGGCGCGCAGCGCTTCGATTTCAGTAGCGGCCTGCGCCGATGGATCGGGCGCGGGAGCGGAAAAGAGGTCTTGGGTTTCGGCCATGGCCGTTGCAGTCCGTGTAGTGGATCGCCGCCCGGGCCGGGCGACCCGGGGGCATGGCGCCGAAGCGCGGGCGCCGGACGGACGCTAACGCCCGTCCGGCTCCAGGAAAGTCAGCGGGGATGCCGCGGCCTGCAAGCGATCAGGATGCGCCGGCCGCCGCCCCGCAGGAGGCATCAGCTGAACAGCCGCCGCGCCAGCGCGGAGCCGGCCGAGAGCTCGCGGCTGTCGAGCTTGTCGTAGAGCAGTTCCAGGTCGGCAGCGATCGGGTCCATGGTCATGGCCGGCAGCAGCGTGCCGTTCTGGTCGCACAGCACGCCGTCCATGGCCTGGCCCAGCGCGGCGGCCATGTCGCGCAGGCGCTGGAAGGGCTGTTCGGAGCGGTGGACCTGGGCCACGTCCAGGCTGAGGGTGATCTCGCGGATGGCGGACTGCTCGGGGTCGTCCGACAGCGCGGCCTGGGTGTCGTAGGCCAGGGTCAGCGCGGGCGGCAGGCCCGGGCCGGAGCTGGCGGGCAGCACCAGGCGGCCGGGGATGGCGCCGGGCACGAAGCCCAGGCGCGTGGCGTTCTGCTGCACGTAGCCGGGGCTCCAGGCCGCCAGGCGCGCGCGCAGCGAAAAGGTCAGCTGCGCGTCGTGGTCGCTGGCGAACTGGTCCAGCTCGCGGGCGCGGGCCACCTCGTGCAGCATGTCGGGGAAGTCCGCCGCCGCGTTGACGGCGTCGGCGAAGCCCTGGGCCTTGACGACGAATTCGGAGAACTCGATCTCGTTGAGCGCGCCCAGGCGGTTGGCCAGCTGCACGCCGGCCTGGAACTGGGTGTAGCGCTGGCCGGCGACCGGCGTTTCCCATTGATGGCTGACGGCGTTGAAGCCTTCGATGGCGAAGGCCTTGCTGCCTGCGCGGCGGGTGGGCGGCAAAGCGGCCAGGGCCGCGTCGCCGGAGACGACCTGCTCGGTCGCCATGGGCGCGATGGCGTCGATCAGCGGGTCCAGCCCACCGCGGCGCTCAGGGGGCGGCACGGGCATGCGCAGGGCGTCGTCCAGGCTCACGGCATGGCCGTCCAGCGAGGGCTCGGTGCCGGCGGCGCGCGGCTCGGCCCCGGGCACGGCGGCGCCCAGGCCATCGAAGGCCGGCTCCTGCCGCAGCGCGGGTTCGGCGGCGCCCTCGGCTTCGGCGGGCTGCCGGGCCGGGCGCTTGGGCGCGTTGCGCTGGGCCGTCCAGGCGTTGTAGGCCACGATGGCCGCCAGCACGACGCCGCCCGCGATGATGAGACCGAGTTGGAAGTTGCTCATGGTGAAAAGACGACGGTCTTCGGAAAACTGAAATCGGGAGTCATCAGGAATCGGCCATGGAGAGGGCCGATTCCATGTCCACCGCCACGATGCGCGAAACGCCCTGCTCCTGCATGGTCACGCCGATGAGTTGCTCGGCCATCTCCATGGCGATCTTGTTGTGGCTGATGAAGAGGAACTGGGTGCCGGTGGCCATGCTGGCGACCAGCTTGGCGTAGCGCTCGGTGTTGGCGTCGTCCAGCGGCGCATCGACCTCGTCCAGCAGGCAGAACGGCGCCGGGTTGAGCTGGAAGATGGCGAACACCAGGGCGATGGCCGTGAGCGCCTTCTCGCCGCCCGAGAGCAGGTGGATGGTCTGGTTCTTCTTGCCGGGCGGCTGGGCCATGACCTGCACGCCGGAGTCGAGGATCTCGTCGCCGGTCATGATGAGCCGCGCCTGCCCGCCGCCGAAGAGCTCGGGGAACATGCGGCCGAAATGGCCGTTCACCGTCTCGAAGGTGCCCGACAGCAGGGTGCGCGTCTCGCCGTCGATCTTGCGGATCGCGTCCTCCAGCGTGTTCATGGCTTCGGTCAGGTCGGCCATCTGCGCGTCGAGGAAGGTCTTGCGCTCGCGCGCGAGGTTGAGCTCGTCCAGCGCGGCCAGGTTGACGGCGCCCAGAGCGGCGATCTCGCGGTGCAGGCGGTCGATCTCGCCCTGCAGGCCGGTGGCGCGGACATTGCCTTCGGCGATGGATTGGGCCACGGCGGCCAGGTCGGCCTGGGCATCGGCCAGCAGCGTGGTGTATTGCTCCAGGCCCAGGCGCGCGGCCTGTTCCTTGAGCTGGAAGTCGGTGATGCGCTGGCGCAGCGGGTCGAGCGCGCGTTCGAGCTGCAGGCGGCGCTCGTCGCTGGCGCGCAGGCGGGCCGTCAGGTCGTCATATTCGCTGCGCTGGGCGGCCAGGGCCTTTTCGCGCTCCATCTTCAGGTCCAGCGCCTGCTGCAGACCGCCCTGTGCGGCGGCGGCCGAAAGGCGCCCCATCTCGTCGCGGGCGCGCTGGTCCTCGTCGGCCAGGGCCGTGGCCTGCTGGCGGGCGGTGTCGATGGTGCGGGCCAGCTCGGCGCGGCGCGCCTCCAGGCTGCGCTGCGAGAAGGTGGCTTCCTGCGCCTGGCGCTCCAGCGTGCGCTGCTGCTCGCGGCATTCGGCCAGCCGGCGTTCGGCCTCGATCACGCGCTCATCGAGCTGGGCGTGGCGCTCCTGGCTGTCGGCCAGCTGCAGGTCCAGTTCCTCGAAGCGGGCCTCGGCCGTCACGCGGCGCTCCTGCAGCTCGGCCAGCTGGGCTTCGACCTCGGCCAGATCGGCGCCGATCTGCTGGCTGCGCGCCCGGGTCTGCTCGGCCAGCTGCGTGAGGCGCAGGGTCTCGACCTGCAGCGTGTGGGCGCGGGTCTGCGTTTCGGCGGCTTCGCGGCGGGCGGCGACCAGGCGCTGGGCGGCATCGGCATAGGCCGATTCGGCGCGCACCAGGGCCGTGCGGGATTCCTCGGCGATCAGCTGCTGGGCGCGCACCTGCTTTTCGAGGTGCTCGATCTCCTGGGCCCGGGCCAGCAGGCCGGACTGTTCGGAATCGGGCGCGTAGAAGCTCACGCCATGGGCGCTGACCGCATGGCCGCTGGGCACGTAGATCACTTCGCCGGGCGCCATCGGCGTCTGGGCGCGGCGGGCCAGCGCGTCTTCGAGCGTAGGAGCCGTGCCGCAGCCGTGCAGCCAGTCCACCAGCACGGCGCGCAGGCCGGCGTCGGCAACGCGCAGCAGGTCCGATAGCCGCGGCGCGCCGCCGGCCGCCACCGGGGCCGGCGCGGCGGCATCGGCTGCGGCCGGGCTGTAGAAGGCCAGCCGCGCGGGCGGCGCTTCCTGCGCACCCGAGCCCAGGAAGCCGCGCACCATGTCCAGGCGCCCGACTTCCAGCGCGCCCAGGCGCTCGCGCAGCGCGGCTTCGAGGGCGTTCTCCCAGCCGGATTCGATATGGATGCGGCTCCAGAGGCCCTGCAGCCCGTCCAGGCCGTGGCGGGCCAGCCAGGGCTGGAGCTTGGCGGAGGTCTTGACCTTGTCCTGCAGGGCCTTCAGGGCCTCCAGCCGGGCAGAGAGCTCGGCCTGCCGGGCGCTTTCCTGGTTCACGGCCTGCTGGCGCGCGCGGCGGTCATCGTCCAGCTGGGGAACGGCGTCCTGCAGCTCGGCATGGCGGGCTTCGGCGGTTTCGGCGGCTTCCTGCGCGGCGGCAAGCTCTTGCTGAAGCTGGGCCAGCCGCTCCTCGTCGGGCGCGGCCAGGGCGTTGCGGTCGCTGCGCAGGCGCTCCTCGCGCACGTCCAGCTGGCGGCTCTGCTCGTCGATGCTGCGCTGCTCGGCGGCCAGCACGCCGATCTGCTGCTGCACCTGCACCACGGCGCTGCGCTGGTCGGCGGCGGCCTGCTGGGCGCGGCGCAGCGCGTCTTCCAGGTCGGGCAGCTGCATGGCCTGTTCCTCGACCTGGGCGGCCAGCATCTCGGCGCGCTCCTCGGCGTCGATGCCGCCGGCGGCCAGGTTCTCCATCTCGGCCTCGGCGTCCTCCTGGCGGGCCGCCCACTGGGCGATCTGCTCGGCCAACTGGGCGAGTCGGGCTTCGACGCGCTGGCGGCCCTCGACCACGTAGCGGATCTCGGCCTCGAGCTTGCCGACTTCGGCCGTGGCTTCGTAGAGGCGGCCCTGCGCCTGGTTGACCAGGTCGCCCGCGCTGTAGTGCGCCTGTCGGATGGTTTCCAGGTCGGCTTCCACGGCGCGCAGGTCGGCCATGCGCGATTCGAGGTCGTTGACGGCCTGCAGGCCTTCGGTGCGCACGCGGTTCTGCTCGGCCTCGGCGTCGGCGCGCTTCAAAAACCAGAGCTGGTGCTGCTTCAGGGTGACGTCGGCCTGCAGCGCGTTGTACTTGGCGGCCACCTCGGCCTGCTTTTCCAGGCGTTCCAGGTTGGCGTTGAGCTCGCGCAGGATGTCTTCGACCCGCGTGAGGTTCTCGGCCGTGCCGGCCAGGCGGTTCTCGGTCTCGCGCCGGCGTTCCTTGTACTTGGACACGCCCGCGGCTTCCTCCAGGAAGAGCCGCAGCTCTTCGGGACGCGATTCGATGATGCGGCTGATGGTGCCCTGGCCGATGATGGCGTAGGCGCGCGGCCCCAGGCCCGTGCCCAGGAACACGTCCTGCACGTCGCGGCGCCGCACGGCCTGGTTGTTGATGTAGTAGCTGCTGTTGCCGTCGCGCGTGAGCACGCGCTTGACGGCGATTTCCTCGTACTGGTTCCATTGCCCGCCGGCGCGGTGGTCGGCGTTGTCGAAGACCAGTTCCACGCTGGCGCGGCTGGCCTGCTTGCGGGTGGTGGTGCCGCTGAAGATCACGTCCTGCATGGACTCGCCGCGCAGCTCGCTGGCCTTGCTCTCGCCCAGCACCCAGCGCACCGCATCCATGATGTTGGACTTGCCGCAGCCGTTCGGCCCGACCACGCCCACCAGCTGCCCGGGCAGCATGAAGTTGGTGGGCTCGGCGAACGACTTGAAGCCGGCGAGTTTGATGGAGTTGAGGCGCACGGTGCGGTGGGCGGCGAGGCAGCGGTTGGGGCGGTTGTAGCGGTTCGGGGCGCACGGGCGCCGGGGCGGTCGGACTGCCGATGATACCGTGGCGCCGCGGCGGCCCCCGCATTCCCCCTGCTGTGCCGAATCAGCCCGCAGCGCTTGCGGGCCATGCGCAGGCCGCTATGAAAAACATAGCCGCCCGGACCGCGGCAGGAAGCTCAGCCGGCCCGGGGCGCGAAAGCGATGATCGCCATGCCGGCCAGCGTGACGGCCACGCCCGCGAAGTCCCAGGGGCCGGGCCGCACGCCGTCCACCAGCCAGAGCCACGCCAGGGCCACTGCCACGTAGACGCCGCCATAGGCCGCATAGACGCGCCCCGCCGCGGCCGGATGCAGGGTGAGCAGCCAGGCGAAGAGCGCCAGGCTGGCAGCGGCCGGCACCAGCAGCCAGGCGCTGCGGCCCTGGCGCAGCCAGAGCCATGGCAGGTAGCAGCCGATGATCTCGGCCAGGGCGGTGGCCAGGTAGAGGGCGAAGGTCCGCATCCCGGGGCAGGTTCTCACTCAGATCGGCGTTTCGCCGCGCGTGAGGACCATCTCCTCGAACGCCACGGCGACCAGCGGCGGGCTCAGCAGATAGCCCTGCCAGGCATGGCAGTGGGCTCGCTCCAGGAAGGCGCGCTGCTCCCTGGTTTCCACGCCCTCGGCCGTCACCCGCAGGCCCAGGCTGGTGCCCAGGGCGACGATGGTGCGCGCGATGGCCGCGTCGTTGGGGTCGGTGAGCACGTCGCGCACGAAGCTCTGGTCGATCTTGAGCTCGTCGAGCGGCAGGCGCTTGAGGTAGGCCAGCGACGAATAGCCGGTGCCGAAGTCGTCCAGCGAGAAGCCCACGCCGTAGGCGCGCAGCTGGCCCATCTTGTCGATGGTGTCTTCCACGTCCTGCAGCAGCAGGCCTTCGGTGAGTTCGAGCTTGAGGTGGCGCGCGTCGGCGCCGGTGCTGGCCAGGGCCTGCAGCACCTGGGCGACGAAGCCGCCCTGGTGGAACTGCCGCGGGCTCACGTTCACCGACACGCTCAGATGGCTCAGGCCGGGCCGCTGCGACCATTGCGCCAGGCGCTGGCAGGCGTCCTGCAGCACCCATTCGCCCAGCGGCAGGATCAGGCCGCATTCCTCGGCCAGCGGGATGAATTCGGCCGGCGAGACGAAGCCGCGCTGCGGGTGGCGCCAGCGCAGCAGGGCTTCGGCGCCGGTGATGCGTCCGTGCACGACCTGCGGCTGGTAGAAGAGCTCGAACTGGCCCTGGCGCAGCCCGGTCCGCATGTCCACTTCCAGCGCGGCGCGGGCGGCCACCGACGCCTGCATCTGCGGGTCGTAGAACTGCAGCCGGTCGCGTCCGGAGGCCTTGGCCTGGTACATGGCCAGGTCGCCGCGCTTGATGAGCTCGTCCGCCGACTCGCGCTGGCCCTGGAAGACCGTGACGCCGATGCTCAGCGTGCTGTGATGGACCTGGCCGTCCAGCACGAAGGGCTCGCGCAGCACCGACAGGATGCGCAGGGCGACCTCGCGGGCGCGGGCGGCGGCCTCCGGCAGGCTTTCTTCCAGGTCTTCCAGCACCACCACGAATTCATCTCCGCCGTGGCGCGCTACCGTGTCTTCGCTGCTCACGCAGCCGCGCAGCCGCTGGGCCACCTCGCGCAGCAGCATGTCGCCCTTGTCGTGGCCGCGCGTCTCGTTCAGCGTCTTGAAGTTGTCCAGGTCCAGCATCAGCAGCGCGCCGCAGCGCTGGCGGCGCTCGCTCTGCGCCAGGGCCTGCTGCAGCCGGTCCACCAGCAGGCGACGGTTGGGCAGCCGGGTGAGCGGGTCGTAGTAGGCGAGGTAGCGGATCTCTTCCTCGTCGGCCTTGCGCTGGCTCAGGTCCACCAGGGTCAGCATGTGGGCATCGCCCAGCAGGGCCCCCGATCCTTCGATGGTGCGGCGCTGGCCGTCCTTGCCGCTGATGGTGTATTCGCGGGCCGGAATGTCGCCGCCAGCGTCCAGCGCCTCCTGCCGCTGCTCGCGCCAGCGAGCGCGCGCCGTGGCGCGCAGCTGCGCGTCCGGGAAGAGCTTGACCCACCAGGTGCGCACGTCGGGCATTTCGGCTTCGCCGTAGCCGCAGATCTGGGTGAAGCGCTCGTTGCGGAAGCTGATGCTGCCGTCGGGCTGCACCAGGCACACGCCGACCGGCACGCGGTTGAGGATGGCCAGCAGGCGCTGCTCGCTGCTGCGCAGCGCCGCTTCCATGTCCTTGCGGGCGGAGATGTCGTGCACGGCGGCGATGTGAAAGTCCGAAAGGCCGCCCTTGGAACGCATCGGCGAGACGTTGAGCTCCACCGCGATGACGTCGCCGTTCTTGCGCACATAGCGCTTTTCCAGCCGGAATTCGGCCAGCTCGCCCTGGGACATGCGCCGCGTCAATTCGAGGTCGGCGCTCAGGTCGTCCGGATGCGTGAAGTCCTGGAAGCACATGGTCTGCAGCTCTTGCGCGCTGTAGCCCACGATGTCGCAGAACTTCTGGTTCACCCGCACCAGTTCGCCGGTGGAGGTGCGCGTCTGCGCCACGCCCACCGCTGCCTGGTTGAAGAGCGTGCGGAAGCGCTCCTCGCTGTCGGTGCGCGCGCTCTGCGCCGCCAGGGCCTGGCTCTGCGCCTGCGCCCGGCGATGGGTCAGCAGCAGCACGAGGGCCGTCAGCAGTCCGGTCACCGCCAGCCCGCCCAGCCCCAGCAGCCAGGGCAGACGGCGCTCGGAAGGCGAGAGGAAGTCCGACCGCGGCTGGAAGCTGAGGCGCCAGCGGCGTCCGCCGAACTCGATGTCTTCGGACTTCTGCTCGGACGAATACACCGTGTCGGAATCGCGTGCCAGCAGCATGCGCGGCGGGGTGGCTCCGCTGCTGGCGGCACCGACGTCGGCCATGCTCAGCGCCACGGCCGGCAGATAGCCTTCCTTGCGCAGCGAGGCCACCATGTCGTGCACCCGGATGGTCGCGCCCACCGCTCCGATGAAGTGCCATTCGCCGCCGGATGCCTGAACGAACACGGGGGCGCGGATGACGATGGCCGTGCGCTTGTCCCGCTCCTGCAGCAGATCGAAGGGCGCGGACATGGCCATCTGGCGCGTATCGCGGGCCCGTATCAGCGATTCCAGGTTGGATGGCTGCGAGGCGATGTCCAGTCCCAGCACCGCTTCGTTGCTGGTGCGCGGCCAGAGATAGTCCACGACGAAGTACTCGGACCGGGCACCGCCGGGACGGACCTGGAAGCCGGAAGGCAGGCATCCATCGACCGTCTCGCCACGCACACGCTCCTCGAACGCGGCCTTGGCCGAGCCCGGCAGCCAGCGCACGAAAGTCACGTTGCGCACGCTGCTGCGATAGCGGGTCAGGTCCAGCTCGCGCGCCACGCGCTCGAACTCGCAGCGGCCCAGGTCGGACTGGATGGTGAAGAGGTTGGCCAGGCCCAGGACCATGCCGGCATGGGCGCTCAGCCGCAGCTGCAGGGCCTCGGCGAAGGAGTGCGATTCATGCGCGAAGCGCACGTCCGCCAAGGCCTCTGCGGAGGAAGACTGCTGGTGCCACAGCGCATAGCTGGCAGCCGAGCCAGCCAGCGCGATGAAGAGTCCCGGCATCCAGTGCCAGAGGGACCAGCGCGGCGTAGAGGGAACCGTCATTGCGGGAGTCGGGCTTTGGAGGCAGCGCCATGCGGACCCGCATATAAGGGCTATGCAGGTCAGGCGCCGGGAGCGAATGAAGTCTCCAAGGATAGCGGCAATTGGCCCGCAGGCAGTCCAAATGGGCCAGGGGCCGGAAAAACGGACAAGGCGTGCAGTCGTGCGCCGCAGCACGCCGCACTCAGCCCCGCCGCCTCGCGGCGCACGCGGCATGGCCTGTCCCGCCAGGGGCCTTGCCGATGCAGCAAAACAACAGCTGCAGGTTTTTTTTCGCCGGACCACCGGGGCGCCCGGCAACCCGTGCTGCACCACTGTGGCGCGCTTTCCCGGGCAAGGGCTGACCGGCCGGTGGCGGAAATGGCGAGGGGGCATCGTCCCCGCCCAGGACTCGCACCAACTTGGCCGGCACCGCCCCAAGGCGGGTCGTGGCGCGCCGAGAAGCCTCAGTGTTTTTACTAGCGCACAAAAGTAGTTATGACTATAAATTAGTCATAACTATCCATTGGCAGCCCATGCCGGCCGCGCCCAGCTAGCGCCCGGCGGACCTGCATGGACAGCCAGGCCGCGGCGGGCGAGAGCTCCCGCGATCCATGGATGGCCGGCGCCAGGCGCCGGCCTCCGCCCCTGCAACAGCACACAACACATGAGTTCGCCACTACTGAAATGGGCAGCACGTGCCGCATGCCGCCTCCCGATGCCGATCATCGAGTTCCTCGGCGGCCCGCCGCGCATCGTCGATGGGCAGCGGCTGGACCCGCTGATCCAGTTCATGGTGCGCTACTTCGCCGATCCGCCGGGCACGCTGGATTCGGTGGAGAAGACCCGCAGCGGCTTCGACCTGCAGGGCAACTGGCTCACCCATCCCCCGGAACCCGGCGTGCGCCTGCAGTCCTGGACCGTGCAGGGGCCCGCAGGCCCGGTGCCCTGCGAGATCTACCGGCCGGCCGCCCTCCCCGCCCGGGATGCGCCCGCGCTGCTGTTCTTCCACGGCGGCGGACACGCTGCGGGCTCGCTGGTGTCGCACCGCGACGTCTGCCGCCAGCTGGCCCACGAGGGGCAGTGCGCGGTGGTCGCGGTGGACTACCGGCTGGCGCCCGAGCACCGCTTCCCCGTGGGCATCCACGACTGCCTGGCAGCGTTCGACGCCGTCGTGGCGCAGTCCCGCGAGCTGGGATTCGATCCGCGCCGCATCGCCATCGGCGGCGACAGCGCGGGCGGCAACATCACGGCCGTGGTGGCCCAGCAGCGCCGCAGCGCACCCTGCCCGCCGCGCGTGCAGATGCTGTGGGTGCCGTGGCTGGACATGAGCCGGCAGTCGCGCTCCTACGAGCTTTTCTCGGAGGGCTACTTCCTCGAAAAGGTCAAGATGGAGTGGTACACGGACCTGTACCTGCGTCGTCCTGAAGACGCGCTGGACCCCATGGCCTCTCCGCTGCTGGGCGATGTGCGCGGCGTCTGCCCGGCCGTGCTGCTGATCGCCGGCTTCGACCCCCTGCGCGACGAAGGCCTGGCCTATGCCGACAAGCTCCGGGCGGCCGGCGTGTCCGTCTACGCCCGGCTGTTCGAGGGACTGGTCCACCCCTTCCTCAACGTGGCGGGCTCGGTGCCCGCCGCGCGGGCCGCCTTCACCGAAGCCATGGCCCTGCTGAGGGCCCGCCACTGAGGCCACGGCCCGCCCGGCATTCCGTCCGTCCTCCCTTCACTCGTTCCTTCCTTTATTCATCCAGCGGCTCGCCCGCCGGCGGGCACGCTTTCGTCCACCCACTGGAGCCAGGTACATGACCCAAGGTATTCCCTTCAAGCCGAACGCCCTCGCGCTCGCCGTGCTGACCATGGCGGCGTTGCCGCAAGCCCATGCCCTCGACCTCGATCTGGGCAGCGAGTGGCGCGGCAATCTGGACACGACGCTCACCATCGGCTCGGCCTGGCGGGCGGCCCGGCGCGACCCGGCCCTGATCGGCGCGGGCAACGGAGGCACGGCCGCCAACGTCTCCATCGATGACGGCGACCTGAACTTCCGGCGCGGCGATGCCGTCAGCCAGGTGGTGCGGGCCACGCACGAGCTGGACCTGTCACGGGGCAACTTCGGCATCTTCAGCCGGGTCACCTATGCCTACGACAGCGTCGCGGCCAGCGACCGCATCGACGCCTACGGCGGCTCTGCCAGCCGCACCGGCCGCGAACTGCGGCTGCTGGACCTCTACGGCCGCTACAACACCGACTTCGGCGGCAAGGCCTTCGCCATCCGCGGCGGCAGCCAGGTGCTCAACTGGGGCGAAAGCCTGTTCATCCAGAACGGGCTGAGCGTGATCAACCCGGTGGACCTGTCCAAGCTGCGTTCGCCGGGCACCGAGCTGCGCGAGGCCTACATCCCGACACCCATGGTCTGGGCCTCGCAGCAGCTCGGCCCGGATTCGAGCATCGAAGGCTTCGTGCTGTTCAAGGCCGACCACTACCGGCTGGACCCGCGCGGCACCTTCTTCAGCACCAACGACGCGGCCAGCGGCCGGGTGGGCGGCGCCAACCCCGACCGCCTCTACCTGAACGCGCTGCGGCCCGACCAGCGCGGCCTGAACCCGGCGGAAACCCCGGGCTACGACATCCTGAACGGCGGCACCGGCCAGTTCTGGCTGGACCGGACCGACGACAAGAAGGCCGTCAGCGCCGACCAGTTCGGCCTGAGCCTGCGCAAGGCCTTCCCCGAGCTGAACCAGCTGGAGCTGGGCTTCTATGCCATGCAGTACACCAGCCGCGTGCCCTTCGTCAGCGTGAACGCGGCAGCGCCCGGCGGCGTGCCCTCGTCGGCCAACCCGTTCTACCCGCAGGGCAGCGGCAGCTACTTCCTGGAATATCCGTCGCGCATCCGCGTCTTCGGCGTGAGCGCCCGGGCCCAGGGTCCCTTCGGCATGGCCTTGCAGGGCGAATACACCTACCGGCCCAACCAGCCGGTGCAGTTGGCCGACCGGCCCACCATCGGCGCGCTGGCCGGCCTCACGGGCCTGGTGCCGCCGCAGGTCGCGGCCCTGGCGGGGCAGACGCTGACGGGATACGAGCGGGTCAAGATGCATCAGCTGCAGGTCAGCGCCACCAAGTCCATGGGCGCGATGCTGGGCGCCAGCAGCTCCGTGTTCGCGGCGGAAGTGGGCTACACCCGGCTGGGCCTGGACGACAGCGTGGCCTACGACGGCCCGGGCACCTACCTGACCTCCTCGCGCCTGGTGTCGTCGATGGGCCTGGGCTCGGTCCTGGCGTCGCAGAGCGAAGGCTTTCTCACCCGCAGTTCCTGGGGCTACGTGCTGGCCTACCAGATGGACTACACCCAGGCGGTCTCCGGCATGACGCTCTCGCCCCGCGTGTCCTTCTCCCACGACGTGAACGGCACCGGCCCCACCTTCACCCAGGGCGTGCGGTCGCTGAGCCTGGGGGCCTCGCTGCTGAGCGCCGACAAGCGCTGGAAAGCCGATCTTTCCTACACCCGCTATTCCGGCGGCCGCACCTACCGCGCCACCGACCCGGCCACGGGCTTCCAGTTCGCGTCGAGCTCGAACCCGCTCAAGGACCGCGACTTCGTGGCGCTGAGCCTGAGCTACGCCTTCTGATCCCCCGCCCCTTTTTTCCCGCAGACGAACAGGAGCCACCGTGCGACACCTCGCCCCTTCCCCCACCCTCATGCCCATGCCCATCTCCAACCGCCACCGGACCCTTTCCGCCCTGCTGCTGGCGGCGGCCCTGGCGGCCCTGCCCGCCGCGGGCCGGGCCCAGACCGCCGCCGACCTGGGCAAGAGCCTCACGCCCGTCGGCGCCGACCCCAGGCCCAATGCGGACGGCTCCATCCCCGCCTGGACAGGCGGCGCCCGCGAGCTGCTGAGCTGGACCGACCCTGACAACTATCCCAACCCCTATGCGGACGAAAAGCCGCTGGCGGTGATCACCGCGGCCAACCTGGCGCAGTACCAGGACAAGCTCTCGGCCGGTCACATCGCCCTGCTGAAGAAGTACCCCGCCACCTATTCGGTGCCGCTCTACAAGACGCACCGCAGCGCCTTCTTCGCGCAGTCGGTCTATGACGAGACCGCGCTCAACCCGGGCCGCGCCAAGCTGGCCAACGGCGGGGTGACCGGCTCGCCCGGCGGCGTGCCCTTCCCCATTCCCAAGACCGGCGAAGAGGTGATCCTCAACCACAAGTTCCGCTTCATGGGCGCGGCCTATGGCCAGACGCTGACCAACGTGAACGTCGCGCCCAACGGGGACGTCAGCGCGTCCAAGCTGGAGTACGAGCTGTTCCGGGAACACGGCAATCCCCGCATCAAGCCCGAGGCCCGCGTGCCCAACATGCTGAGCTACTACCTGGAGCGCAAGCTCTCGCCTGCGCGCGAGGCCGGCGAGATGGTGCTGGCGCATTCGCTGATCTCGGCCGCGCCGGGCACGCCCTTCCAGTCCATCTGGATCTACAGCCCGGGCCAGCGGCGCGTGCGGCTGGCGCCCGAATTCGCCTACGACACGCCGCAGCGCGACGGCATGGTCACCAGCGACGAGCTGGACGAATTCAACGGCGGCACCGACCGCTACGACTGGAAGCTGCTGGGCAAGCGCGAGCTGATCGTGCCCTACAGCAACTACGCCATGCTGCAGTCCGGCGCCAAGGCCGCCGACATCCTCAAGCCCGGCCACGTCAACCCCGCCTTCATGCGCTACGAGCTACACCGCGTCTGGGTGGTGGAGGCCACGCTGAAGAAGGGCGCCAGCCACATCTACGCCAAGCGCGTGTTCTACGTCGATGAGGACAGCTGGTGCGCCGTGGTGCAGGAAAAGTACGACCAGCGGGGCGAGCTCTGGCGCGTGTCGGAGACCGTGCCCGTGATCGCGCCCTGGCTGGGCGGCGTGTTCACCTCTACCGACAACTTCTACGATCTGCGCTCGGGCCGCTACCTCACCAGCCTGACGAACGACTCCAAGCCGAAGTTCAAGCTGCTGAACGACCGCAGCGCGGACTACTACTCGCCCCAGAACCTCCGCAACCTCGGCACCCGCTGAGCTGCGGTACTTCCCGTCCGTCCGTCCGTCCGTCCGGCTTCGCCTCCTACGCCCATGTCCCTTCACTCCCCGGCGCGCCGCGCCTTCACCCGCAGAACGGCGGCCGGCGCGGCCTCCCTGCTCTGGCCCGCCCTGGCCCCGGCCGGCGCGGCGCCTGCAGCCTCCGCTCCACGCTCGCCCGGCCGTGCGGCGGGCGCCCTGCTCTCGGGCTGCCGCAACGGCGGCGACCTGTGGGTGGGCGACCATCGCGGCCAGCTCTTCCAGTCGCGCGACGGCGGCGCCGGCTGGAGCCGCGCTGCCGAATCGGGCGCGGGCGGCATCACGGCCATCGCAATGGCCGGCTCGCGCGGCATCGCGGTGGGCCACCGGGGCACGGTGCTCACGAGCGGCGGCGCCGGCGGCCGCTGGCAGCGCCGCCGCATCGAGACCCAGGAATCGCTGTCGCTGCTGGACGCGCTGCTGCTGCCCCAGGACCGGCTGCTGGCCGTGGGCGCCTTCGGCGCCTGCTGGGCCAGCGACGACGGCGGCCAGCGCTGGATGGCACGCAAGCCCATCGCGGACGACCGCCACCTGAACGCCTGCGCGGCCGGCGATGACGGCGTGCTGATCGTGGTCGGCGAACGCGGCCTGATCTTGCGCAGCGCGGACGCCGGCCTGAGCTGGAGCGAAGCCGCGTCCGGGGTGGGCGCTTCGCTCTTCGCGGTGATCGCGGCCGGCGGGCGCCAGTTCATCGCCGCCGGCCTGGGCGGCGCCCTGCTGCACTCCGCCGACGCGGGCGAACACTGGCAGCCCATCGCCTCGCCGTCCCGGGCGGCTTGGTTCGGCGGCAGTTTGATCGGCGGAGGGGCCGGACGGCGCGTGCTGCTGGGCGGCAGCGGCGGCGCGCTGGTCAGCCTGGCCCCGGAGGGCAGCGCAGGATGGAGCGTGGCCCACGCGGGTCGCTCGGGCCCCGGCGCATGGCGCACCGTGCTGGATGCAGGCACGTCGGCGGCCCCGGGCGCCCTGCTGGCCGTCGGCGAAAACGGCCTGCAGCCACTGCCGGCCGGGCCCTGGCTGCCGGCCCCCGGGCAAGGAGCCGCATCGTGAGCCGCCTGAACATCGTGACGCATCGGCTCGCCGATGCCCTCATCCGCTGGCGCGCCGCCGTGCTCGCCGCCATGGCCGTGCTGACCCTGGTGCTGGGGTATTCGGCCCTGCACCTGCACGTGGATGCGCGCTTCGAGAAGTCCATCCCGCAGCAGCACCCGTTCATGCAGAACTTCCTGCATTACGAACCCGTCTTCGGCGGCGCCAACACCGTGCTGGTGGCGCTGGTCAACAAGCAGGGCGACATCTTCGACGCCCGCTTCCTGGAACGACTGAGGGCCGCGACCGACGATGTCTTCTTCATCGACGGGGTGCGGCGGGAGTCCGTGACCTCGCTGTGGACGCCCCGGGTGCGCTACGTGGAGATCACCGAGCAGGGCTTCGCGGGCGGCAGCGTGATCCGCTCGGGCTTCGACGGCTCGGCCGAGGACATCGCCCTGGTGCACGCCAACACCGAGAAGTCCGGCGAGATCGGCCGGCTGGTCAGCAACGACCTGCACGGCGCGCTGATCCAGTTCGAGCTGCAGGACAGCCCGCCCGGCAGCGCCCGGCCGCTGGACTACGAGCAGGTGGCCCGGCAGCTGGAGGCCCTGCGCGCCAAATACGCCGACGACCACATCGATGTCCACATCGTGGGCTTCGCCAAGGTGGTGGGCGACATCGGCGAAGGCACGCGCAGCGTGCTGCTGTTCTTCGCCGCCGCCGCGGCCGTCACCACCCTGCTGCTGCGCTGGTACACCCGGTCCTGGGCGCTGAGCTGGCGGGCGCTGGCCGTGGCGGCGCTGCCCGTGCTCTGGCTGCTGGGCCTGATGCCGCTGATCGGCATGGGCATCGACCCGCTCTCCATCCTCGTGCCCTACCTCATCTTCACCATCGGGGTGAGCCATGCCGTGCAGATGACCAGCGCCTGGGCCCGGGCGGTGCGCGCGGGCGCATCGCCCGAGCAGGCGGCGCGCGAGGCCTTCGTCGCCCTGTTCGTGCCCGGCACGCTGGCCCTGCTGACCAACGCCATCGGCTTTCTGGTCATCATGGTGGTGGACATCGAGATCGTGCGCGAGCTGGGCATCATGGCCAGCATCGGCGTGAGCCTGATGATCCTGACCAACAAGATGCTGCTGCCGGTGATCCTCTCCTACGGCCGCGCCCACCATGCCCCGGACCGCGCCGCAGGGCCGGCCCGAGCAGCGGCGCAGGCCGGCCAGCAGCGCCTGCCGGCGGTGCTGCGCTGGGCCTCATCGGCCGCGCGGCCGGGCGTGGCGGCGGCCGTGATCGCCGTCTCGCTGGGCCTGGCCTGGCTGGGCCATGTCCAGGGCGCCAAGGTCAGCATCGGCGACCAGGGCGTGGGCACGCCGGAGTTCTTCCCCGACGCGCGCTACAACCGCGATTCCGCCGCCATCCTCAAGTCCTTCAGCCTGGGCAGCGAGCTGCTCTCGGTGTACGTCGTGCCGCCCGAAGGCGCCCGGGACGAGGCAAAACGCCAGATCTGCCTGCGGCCCGAAGCGGCCGACTACGTGGACCGCCTGGGCGCTGCGCTGGGCCAGGTGGACGGCGTCTCGCGCGTCATCGCCTATCCGGACTTCGCGGCCATGATCAATGCCGGCTGGAACGAGGGCAACATCAAGTGGCGCGTCATTTCCGACGACCCGGCCGCCATGGGCCAGGCCTCCAGCCAGCTCATCACCGAAGGCGGCGGCCTGGTGGCCCGCTCCTGCGAAGCCATGCAGGTGCTGGTCTTCGCCCGGGACCACGACGCCCACACCATCCGCCGCATCGTCGATGCAGTGCAGGCCTACCAGGCTGCGCATCCGTCGGATGCGGTGCAGCTCAGGCTGGGCGGCGGCAACCTGGGCGTGGCGGCCGCCACCAACGAGGCCGTGACCGCCGCCGAGCCGCGCATGCTGGCGGCCATCTTCGTGTCGCTGGCCGTGCTGTGCGTGCTGACCTTCCGCGACCTGTGCGGGGCGGTGGTCATCATCCTGCCGCTGGCGCTGGTCTCGCTGCTGTGCAACGCCACCATGGCCTGGCTGGGCATCGGCCTCAAGGTCTCCACCCTGCCTTTGGTCACGCTGGGCGTGGGCGTGGGCGTGGACTACGGCATCTACCTCTACGAACGGCTCAAGCACCACCTGGCGGACGGCATGGACCTGGCCCCCGCCTGGGCGCTGTCGCTGCACGAACGGGGGCGCGCCGTGCTGTTCACGGCAACGACCATGAGCGTTGGCGTGGGTTCCTGGGCGTTCTCGGCGCTGAAGTTCCAGGCCGACATGGGCCTGCTGCTGGCCTTCATGTTCCTGGTCAACGTGCTCGGCGCCCTGCTGCTGCTGCCGTCCCTGGCCTGGCTGTGGCGCCGGGTGTTACGGGCCCGGGGCTAGGACCGGTCAGGCCTCGCGCCCGGCCCAGGCCACCGCGGGGCGTAGCAGCCGCGGCCGCCAGGAAAGCGTGAAGGCCACGGCCAGCGCGCCGGCCGCCAGCAGCATGCACCAGACCAGCGCCGCCATGGAGGCGTGATCGGCTGCCAGGCACAGCGCCAGGCCGGCGGCCAGGCCCGCTGCGCCCAGCCAGCGCAGCCGCACCACGGTGCGGCGCGGCTGCGGGTCGGCGCCGCGCACCTGCTCCCAGTGCGTGTCCAGCGACAGGGCCAGCCAGGCCAGGCCCGTGGTGTTCGAGGCCAGCGCCAGGGCCAGCAGCAGCGCATCAGACATGGGCGGCTCCCGCGGCGCGCGGAGTGGCGCCCAGCCCGGCGCCCTCGCGCCGGCTCAGGCGCAGGGCCGCCAGCGCGGCGATGCCGCCGCAGGCCAGCAGGGCCAGGTCCGTTCCGGCCACGGGCCAGTAGCCTGCGGCCAGGGTGCGCAGCAGATGGTCGCCGGTGGACACCCAGTTCAGCAGCACGGCGGCCACGGCCAGGGTGGCGATGGCCCAGCACTGCTCGCGCCAGGCGGGCGCCATGCGCGCCTGCGCCACCGGGGCCGTGCGCCACAGGCCGTGCAGCCCGGCCAGCAGCCAGGCGCCCCAGAAGACGTAGCGCTCGCAATCGCCCTTGCCCGGCCAGCCGGCGGGCATGTCGGCCGGCAGCAGCCGGTTGGCGGCCAGCATGGCCAGCGCGGCCAACACCATGCCGGTGACGCTGGCGACCGCGAAGCCGTCCACCCAGCGCGCGCCGCTGCGGCCCTGCTGGGCATGCTGGCGCTTGCGCTTTTCCACGAAAAACAGCAGGCCCGTGGCGATGCAGGCGCAGCCCGAGAGCCCGCCCAGCACATACAGCCAGCGCAGCAGCCAGTGGCGGAAGTGCTGCAGGTGCAGGCCGGTGAGGAAGGTGTTCACGCTCGCCACGGCGGTGAGCGGCGGGTCTTCGCGCAGCACTTCGCCGGTCGCCGCCTTGAAATGGATGCCGTCGCCCACCAGGGCGATGCGGTCGGTGCCGGCGCGGTAGACGCTCACGTAGCTGTTGGCGTCGCCCACGTGGCGCACGACCAGGAAGCCCACCTCGCCCGCCTTGCCGGCGGCGGCCCAGCGGCGCTGCGCCTCGGCCACCATGGCATCGACCGAGGCCAGCGGGCCGGCGACGCCTGCGCGGTCGTGCGGCAGGCCGGTTTCGGCGGCCTCGTGCTGCTCATGCAACTCGTGCAGGGGCTGGAGCTGGGTTTCCGCCACGGGGAAGTAGGTGCCGGCGAAGATCAGCAGGCCCGAGAAGGCGAAGATGAAGTGGAAGGGCAGCGCGGCCACGCCGGTCAGGTTGTGCAGGTCCAGCACGCTGCGCTGCAGGTTCTTGCGCGGTCGGAAGGTGAACAGCTCGCGGAAGATCTTGCGGTGCATGACCACGCCGCTGACCAGCGCGGCCAGCATGACCAGCGCCGCGAAGCCGACGATCCAGGTGCCCAGGCTCATCCAGTTCAGGTGCAGGCTGTAGTGCAGCGGGTAGAAGAACTGGCTGCCGATCTTGAGCTGGTCGTCCCGCAGGGCGAGGCCGGTGCGCGGGTCGATGGTGCGCGTGCCCCAGACCTCGTCTTCCGGATTCTTCGCATGGGGCAGCTCGTAGCTCGCGAAGAGGCTCAGCACCGGGTCGCGGTGGGTGGTGTAGGCGGCCCAGCTTCTGGCGACCGGAAATTCCTGGGCCATGGGGCCGTTCACGCGGCTCCGGGCCTGCTCGATCTGCTCCGCATCCGGGCGCATGGTCTGGAAGACGGGCAACAGCATCCGGTCGAACGACGGCATGGGCTGCGGCGCGAAGCGGGTTTCAGGAATCGCCCAGCGGTCGATCTCGCGGTCGAAGACCGACAGCGAGCCGAAGAAGAAGACCGCCATCAGCACGAAGCCCAGCACTAGGCCGAACCAGGTGTGCAGCCAGGCCATGGACAGCCGGAAATTGTTGAACATGAAAGAAGCCTCCTCCCAGGCAGCGCCGGTCTCCAGGGCGCGGCGCGTTAATCAGTGCGGGCGCATCAGAACGTGTTCACGATCTCGCAGGGGATCGCGTTGGAGCGCAATCGGGATGAGTGGATGCCTCGGATGCGCCGCATGGGCTCGTGCCCATGCAAGCACCCGGGGCGTCCAATCGCCCGATTTCGCTCCAACCCGAAGGGCAGCGGTCTGGGCGGGCGGTCTGCGGCGTTGCGGCGCTTGTGCAAGCCCAAGCTATCCACTGCGCACCGCGCCTTGCAGCCCATCCCGCCCACACCGCTGCGCGACCCCAGGGAGGTCGTAAACATGTTCTTAGACCCTCAGTATGTGGCCTGGCGCGGCGGCGCCCTGTCGGCTGAAGCCCCCCGGACCCGCGGGACGGCCCGGGGCGGCAGGTACCGGGCATTTGTCCTACATGGCCACCGGGCGAAGCCGCAGAAGATCGATCGAGCTTTCCGCACACCGCCGTGCCGGTGCGCCACGCGCCGCCCTGCGCTGCTGCGCGGCCTTTCCTGCCTGCCCATCCATCAACCCCTGCCGCTGCCGCCTGCATGATCCCTTTGCGCATCCTCTACGTCGAAGACAACTCCGAACTGCGGGAAGCCATGGGCCTGCTGCTGGAGAGCGAGGGTCGCCAGGTCACCGCCTGCGCCACGGCCGAGGAGGCGCTGGCGCTGGATGCCGCCGAGCCCTTCGACCTGGTCATCTCCGACGTCAGCCTGCCCGGCATGTCGGGCGCCGACCTGGCGCGCCGGCTGCTGGCGCAGGACAGCTCGCGCTGGCTGGTGCTCTGTTCGGGATATCAGCTGGGCGACGAGCTGCAGGCGCTGGGCCCGCATGTGCGCGCCCTGGGCAAGCCGTTCGAGATGGACGCGCTGGACCACCTGCTGGACGAGGTGCAGGCCGCCCACAAGGCGCCGGCACCGGTCTGACCCGGCCCGCCAGACTCACCCCGCCACACTCACCCCGCAGCCTGCGGGCCGCGCGGCAGGCGCACCTCGAAGACCGTGGTGCCGCCCCTGGAATCCACCGTGATCCGCCCCTCGTGCGCCAGCACGATCTGATGGACGATGTAGAGGCCCAGCCCCAGGCCCTTGTGCTTGCCGGGCTCGGTCTGCTGGGCGCTGCCCCGGAACGGGTCGAAGAGATGCGGCAGCAGGGCCGGCGGGATGGTGCCGCCGTTGGAGGTGCGCAGCACCACCTCGTGCGGCGCGCTGCCGTCCAGGATCAGGCGCACGGGCTGCTCGGGCGTGCCGTGGTGCAGGGCGTTGCCCAGCAGGTTGGCGACGACCTGGCAGAGCCGCTCCCCGTCCCACCAGCCGCGCAGATCGCCCTGGCGCTGCACGTCGATGGGGCGGTCCGGGTGGCTGTCGCGCAATTCCTGCACGGTGCGGCGGGCGGCTTCGTCCAGGTCGGCCAGTTCGGTGCGGTTCATGGCCAGGCCGCCGGCATGGCGCACGCGGGTGACGTCCAGCAGGTCCTCGATCATCCGGCTCATGCGCCGGCCGCTGGCCTGGATCTTGGCCGCCAGCACGGGCACCTTCTCGGCATCGGGCGAGCGCTGCAGCACCAGGGCCGAAGCCAGGATGGCGCTCAGGGGGCCGCGCAGGTCGTGGCTCAGCACGGCCATGAACATGTCGTTGATGCGCAGCGCCTCGGTGCGTTCCTGCAGGTCGCGGGCCAGCGCCTGCTTCTGCTGCTGCAGCTGGAAGAACACGTTGGCCTTGTTGACCAGCATGTGCGGGTCGATGGGCTTGTAGAGGAAGTCCACCGCGCCCGACTCGTAGCCCTTGAACTGCCAGTTCTGGTCGCGCGAGCCGGCGGTCATGAAGATCAGCGGCACATGGCGCGTGCGCTCGCTGCCGCGGATCAGCTCCGCCAGCTCGAAGCCGTTCATCTCCGGCATCTGCACGTCCAGCAGCGCCAGCGCCACGTCGCCGTGCTGCAGCAGCAGCTCCAGCGCCTGGGGGCCGGAGGCCGCCTTGAGGATGTCCACGTCGCACTGGCCCAGCAGCGCTTCCAGGGCGATCAGGTTCTCCTCGACGTCATCGACGATGAGACATTTCACGCGCCCGGTCGCGGGCGCGGCGCTGGCAGCCGGAGAGGGAAAGGCGGCGGAGGAAGCAAGAATCACAGGAGTCTCCAGGAATGCCATCGGAGCAGCAGCGCAGCCATGCCCTCCGGGGTCAACAGGTGGCCCGGCTGGGCCAGGGCGAGCGCAGCCTCGGGCATGTAGGGCATGGGGCTGCTTTGCGGCGACTGCACCATGGTGACGCCGCCAGCGGCCTGCACAGCGGCCAGCCCCTGCGCGCCGTCGGCGTTGGCGCCCGACAGCAGGATCGCCATCAGCCGGTCGCCGCAGGCGTCGGCCGCCGTCTCGAACAGCACGTCGATCGAGGGGCGCGAGAAATGCACCGGGTCATCGACCGAGAGCGCCAGCGCGGGGCCGGCGTCCAGCAGCAGATGGTAGTCGGGCGGCGCGAAGTAGATGGTGCCCGGCTCCAGGGGTTCCTTGTCCTGCGCCTCGCGCACCGGCAGGGCGCAGCGCGGCTGGAAGATGTTGCGCAGCAGGCTGGGCCGCTCGCGCGGCAGATGCACCACCACCACCACGGCCGCGCGCAGCGTGGCGGGCAGCGCGGGCAGCAGCACCGAGAGCGCATCGATGCTGCCCGCGGACCCGCCGATCGCCACCACCTGCAGCCGCCCGGCCGGCAGCGCCTCCGCCGCGCAGATGCCGCCCTCGCCGCCTTCGCCGCTGCCGGCGCCCTCGTCATCCGGCGCCGTCACAGCCCGGCCTTCTTGCGGTAGATGCGCTCTTCCGGCACGAACTCGTCGAAGTTCGGCGCCTGGGTGGAAAAGCGCAGCGATTCCTTGGAGCCCAGGCCCAGGAAGCCCTTGTGGCACAGCGCCTCGCTGAACAGCGACAGGGCGCGGTTCTGCAGGTCGCGGTCGAAATAGATGAGCACGTTGCGGCACGACACCAGCTGCATCTCGGCGAACACGCTGTCGGTGGCCAGGCTGTGGTCGGAGAACACGATGTGCCGCCGCAGCGTCTTGTCGATCATCATGCGGCCGTAGGCGGCGGTGTAGTGCTCCGACAGCGAGCTACGGCCGCCCGAGGCGGCATGGTTCTCGGTGAAGCCGCGCGCGCGCTCGATGTCGTAGATGCCGGCCTCTGCCTTCTGCAGCGCGGTGGCGTTGATGTCGGTGGCGTAGATCAGCGAGCGCTCCAGCAGGCCCTCCTCGCGCAGCAGGATGGCGAGCGAATAGACCTCCTCGCCCGTGCTGCAGCCGGCGACCCAGATCTTGAGCGACGGGTAGGTGCGCAGCAGCGGCACCACCTGCTCGCGCAGCGCCCGGAAATAGCCGGGGTCGCGGAACATCTCGCTGACCTGCACCGTGAGGTATTCCAGCATGGCGGGGAAAACCTCGGGCTCGTGCAGCACCCGGTGCTGCAGCTGCGACAGCGTGCGGCAGTCGAAGCGGGTGAGCGCCGTCTGCAGCCGCCGCTTGAGCGAGGCCTGCGCGTAGCCCCGGAAGTCGTAGTGGTAGCGGTGGTAGATGGCCTCGATCAGCAGCTGCTGCTCGATGTCGAAGGTCTTCTTGCGCTGGGGCAGGCCGGCATGCTCTGTCACTGGCGTCACTTGGGCATCCAGACCCGCACCAGGGACAGCAGCTTCTCGACGTCCAGCGGCTTGGCGATGTAGTCGCTGGCGCCGGCGGCCAGGCACTTCTCCTGGTCGTCCTTCATGGCCTTGGCGGTGAGCGCGATGATGGGCAGGCGCCGCCATTCGGGGCGCTTGCGGATCTCGGTCATCGCGGTGAAGCCGTCCATCTCCGGCATCATGATGTCCATCAGCACCATGTCCACCTGCCTGCCGCCTGCCGTCTCGGCACGCTCCAGCGCCTGCAGGGCCTCGAGCCCGTTGCGGGCGATCTCCACGCGGGCGCCGGTGGGCTCCAGCACGCTGGAGAGCGCGAACACGTTGCGCACGTCGTCTTCGACAATCAGGATGGTGCGGCCCTCGAAGCTGGAGTCGCGGTCGCGCGCCACCTGCAGCATCTGGCGCCGCTCCACCGGCAGGGCGGACTCCACCTGGTGCAGGAACAGCGTGACCTCGTCTAGCAGCCGTTCGGGCGAGCGGGCGTCCTTGATGATGATGGACTTGGAGAAGCGCCGCAGCTTCTGCTCCTCGGCGGCCGTCAGCGAGCGGCCGGTATAGACGATGACCGGCGGGAAGGCCACGTCCTCCTGGCTGGCCATCTGCTCGAGCAGCTCGTAGCCGCTCAGGTCGGGCAGGTTCAGGTCCATCACCATGCAGTCGAAGGTGCTGGTGCGCAGCAGCTCCAGCGCCCGCCGGGCAGTGTCGGCGCCAATGATCTCCACGTCGCCGTTGGCCAGCAGATGGCCCACGCTCTCGCGCTGCCTGTCGTCGTCCTCCACCACCAGCACGCGGCGCAGGCTCTGCGTGAACTTGGCTTCCATGCGCTCCAGCGCCTGCACCAGCTCCTCGCGCTTGACCGGCTTGAGCGCATAGCCCATGGCGCCGCGCTCCAGCGCCTCCTGCGCATAGTCGGCCACGGACACCACATGCACCGGGATATGCCGCGTGGCCGGGTTGCGCTTGAGCTGGTCCAGCACGCCCAGGCCGGAGAAGTCGGGCAGATTCATGTCCAGCACCACGGCCTGGGGCCGGTGTTCCACCGCCGCCGCCAGGCCTTCGCCGCCGGTGTGCGCCACCACGCACTGGAAGCCCATCTCGCGCGCCAGGTCGTAGAGGATGCGGGCGAAGCGGGTGTCGTCCTCGATCACCAGCATCGTGCGCTGGCCGGGCTGCAGCGCATCCCGGTCGTCCTTCACGCTGCCGGGGCGGCGCGGCACATGGGTGTCGTCGGCCAGCACCGCCGCAGGCGAAGGCGCCAGCACGGGCGGCGCCGGCGGCGCGGGAGACGGATCCGCGGCCCTGGCGCGCCCGGACTCCCGGCGGGACTGATGGGTGGGCGCCTGCACCGGCAGCAGCAGCGTGAAGGTGCTGCCCTGCCCCGGCACGCTCTGCACGCCGATGCTGCCGCCCAGCAGCTGGGCCAGGTCGCGCGAGATCGACAGGCCCAGCCCGGTGCCGCCGTATTTGCGGTGGGTGCTGCCGTCGGCCTGGCGGAAGGCCTCGAAGATCAGTTCCTGCTGGTGCTCGGGGATGCCGATGCCCGTGTCCTGCACCTCGAAGGCCACCATGCCGCCATCGCGCGGCAGCACGCGCAGCACGACTTCGCCGTGCTCGGTGAACTTCAGCGCGTTCGACAGCAGGTTCTTGAGGATCTGGCCCAGGCGCTGCGGATCGGATTCGATGGTGGCCGGCACGGCCGCGTCCACGCTGGCCGACAGCTGCAGGCCCTTGTCCTCGGCCAGGACGCGCAGCGGCTCCACCCAGCCCTGCACGGAGCGCTCCAGATGCACCGTCTCCAGCGAGATGGCGGCCTGCCCGGCCTCGATCTTGGCCAGGTCGAGGATGTCGTTGATGAGCAGCAGCAGGTCCTTGCCTGCGCCCAGGATGGTCTGCGCATAGCGCACCTGGTCGGGCGTGAGGTTGCCCTGCTTGTTGTCGGCCAGCAGCTTGGCCAGGATGAGGCTGGAATTGAGCGGCGTGCGCAGCTCGTGGCTCATGTTGGCCAGGAACTCGCTCTTGTACTGGCTGGCCTGCTCCAGGTCGCGCGCCTTGGCGGCCAGCGCGTCCTGCGCACGCAGCAGCTGCTCCTTCTGGTATTCGAGCTGCTGGGTCTGCTCCTCCAGCTGAGCGTTGGCCTGCTCCAGTTCGGACTGCTGGGCCTCCAGCTGGGCCTGCGACTCCTGCAGCACGCGGCTTTGCTGCTCCAGCTCCTCGTTGCTCACCCGCAGCTCTTCCTGCTGGGCCTGCAGCTCCTCGGACTGACGCTGGGTTTCGGACAGCAGCGCTTCGAGCTGGGTGCGGTCGATCGCAGAGCGCACCGACAGCGCCACCTGTTCGGCGGCGCGCTGCAGGAAGTCGATGTCGGTAGCAGACAGCCTGCGCAGGAAGCCCAGCTCGATCAGCCCATGCACCGCGCCGTGCAGCAGCGCGGGCACGATGACGACCTCCACGGGCGTGCCCCGGCCCAGGGCCGAGGTGATGGGCAGGTAGTCCTGCGGCACCTCGCGCAGATGCAGCAACTCGCGCGACTGCGCGGCCTGCCCCAGCAGGCCTTCGCCCCGGACGACGCGGGTCTTGTGCTGGCCGTCTTCCAGGCCGTAGCCGCCCATGCGCTGGAACAGGCCGTGGCCCTCGGTCACGTAGGCCGCGCCCACCGGGGCGCCGAGCCGCTGCGCGAGGAATTCCACCACCCGCTGGCCCAGCTCTTCCAGTCGGTGGTCGCCCTGCAGCCGGTTGCCCAGTTCCACCAGGCCGCCCTTGATCCAGTTCTCGCGCGCCTTGTTGCGCTGGTCCAGCGCCGTCATAGCGCCAGACGCGCAGATCAGCAGTAGCAGGACCAGTGCGCTGCCCCAGGTGAACAGGGCGCCGCTGGTGGCCGCACGGTCCCAGTCCTGGCGGTAGTCGTGCAGCGACTCGTTCTCGGCCGCCAGCATCTCCCGCAGCGCGGCGCGCAGATCGTTCATCAGCTCCAGGCCCCGGTCGCTCTGCACCAGCTCCAGCGCCTCGGCCGCCTTGCCGCGGCGGTACAGCTCGATGGTGCGGCGCATCTCCTCCATCTTCTGCGCCGTCATGCTCTGCACCTTGTCGAGCCGGTCCAGCTGCGCGGGGCTGCCGGCCAGGGCGCGCTTGAGCGCCGCGAACTCCTGGTCCAGCGACTGCAGTGAGGCCTCGTAGGGCGCCAGATAGCGCTCCTTGCCCGTGAGCAGATAGCCGCGCTGCCCGGTCTCGGCATTCTTCAGGGTGGCCAGCACAGACTGCACCTGCGATATCACCTCCACCGAGGCGTTGACCCGCTCCACGGCAGCCACGCGGTACTGGCTGCTCTGGTAGGTGAATACGGCGATCACCACCGTGGCAAGGGCGGCCAGCATGAAGCCCACGAACAAACGCAGCGGCATGAAAGGGCGCTCTAGGCGCCGCTTGTCATCTTCCGAGAAAGAGGTCACGGGGCGAGTAGGGAAAAGAAACGATGACAGATGATAGGCGGCTGTTACGTATTTTTCTGTAGGCAAAGGCCTTCACGCAATCCTGCACCCGAGTGCTCCGTCACTCCGCCGAAGCGACGCGCTCAGAAGGTGTTGACGATCTCAGAACGTGTTCACGTTCTCAGAACGGCGCGGCGGCTTCCCGGTCGCCCAGCGCCTCCAGGCGGGCTCTCAGCGCGGCGTTCTCGGCCGTGAGCGCCGCCACCCGCTCGCGCAGGGCCTGCAGTTCATCGGTCGCCGCGCCTTCCGCCTGCGGCTGCTCCGATACGTTCTCGGCAGCGGCGGCGGCCGGCTTGCGCTTCTTGCCGGCCTCGCGCACCCGCTTTGCGGCCTGGCGCAACTCGTCCTTGCCGGCGGTGGCCGCTGCCACCTGCTCTTCCTGCGGCAGCGTGGCGACCGCGGCCGCCGCATTGATGGAGATCACGCCGGATTTCACCGCCTCGACCACCTCGGGCGCGGCCTGGCTGCGGATCTTCTCGATCATCACCACCTGGCTGCTGCTGATGCGGGCGGCCCGGGCGATGGCCTCGCGGCTTGCGAGGGCTTCCTCGCCTGCGCCGGAGGCGGCAGCAGCCGGTGCCGCGGCCTCCGCAGGGGGCGCGGCCTCGCCGTCGGCGGGCGCCGCGGCAGCTGCACGCGCCTGGCGGGCCTGCACGATCTCCTTCTTACGCAGGGCCAGCACGCCGCGCTGGAAGTCCGACACGCTGCGCCGGCCCAGATGCTGGTCGATCATCCAGAGGTGGACGTCTTCCATGGTCTGAAAGCGCGTGGCCTGCACCGTGTTGAACGGCAGGCCGTGCCGGGTGCAGATGCCGTAGCGGTTGTGGCCGTCGATCAGCAGGTCGCCCCAGAGCACCAGCGCATCGCGGCAGCCTTCCGCGAGGATGCTGCGCTCCAGTGCCTCGTGTTCCTGGGGGGTGAGCGGGTCGATGTAGGCCTTGAGTTCTTCGTTGACGACGATGTTCATGGTGGGCGGGGAGCCGCCGGCGGGGGAGCCAGGCGGGCAAAGGGCGCGATTCTAGAGAACCGCTGCCGCCGCCAGCCGCTTCATGGCCGGCGTGATCGACACCGCCGCCGACGCATAGCCCTCCCAGGGCCCGTTGCCCAGCCGCAGGCGCTCGTCCACGCTGCGCAGGGTCCAGTGGTCGCCGCCGGTGAGCCGGTCCAGCTCCTGCCAGGCCACCGGCACCGACACGCCCATGCCCGGACGCGCCCGGGCCGACCAGGCGCTGACCGTGGTCGCGCCGCGCCCGTTGCGCAGATAGTCCGCGAAGACCTTGCCCACCCGGTTGCGCGGCCCGCTCCTGGCGACGAAGCGCTGCGGCAGCGTGCGGGCCAGGTGCTGCACCAGCGCCTGCGAAAAGCCCTTGACCGCGTCCCAGCCGTGCAGCCGCTTGATGGGCACCACCACGTGCAGGCCCTTGCCGCCGCTGGTCTTGAGGAAGGCCGGCAGGCCCAGCTCGTCCAGCAGCGCCCGCACCAGCTGGGCGGCTTCCTGCACCTGGGGCCAGGGCACGCCGGCGCCGGGGTCCAGGTCCAGCGTGAGCCGGTCGGGCCGCTCGATGCGGTCGCGCCGGGCGTTCCAGGTGTGGAACTCCACCACGTTCATCTGCGCGGCCGCCAGCAGGCCTTCGGGCCGCGCGACGGCCAGCAGCGGCGCGTGGCCGGGGTCGAGCGCCGGATCCAGCGCATCCACGCCCTCCAGGACCGGCTGCTCCAGGTGCTTCTGGAAGAAGAGCGCGCCGCCGATGCCGCCGGGCGCGCGCACCAGGGCCACGGGCCGCCCGGCCAGGTGCTCCATCATCAGCGGCCCCACCGTGGCGTAGTGGCGCGCCAGTTCGAGCTTGGTGATGCCGGTCGAGGCGTCGATCACGCGCTGCGGATGCGTGAGCTTCAGCGCCGGGGCCGCGCTGCGCCGGGCGGTGCCGGGCGCGGGCTGCGCCGCCTCGCGCACGATGGCGGCGGGCGGCTTGTCGTCGCGCAGGCCGTGGAACACCGCATGGCGGATGCGGCCCTCGCGCGTCCAGCCGGCGAAGGCGACTTCGGCCACCAGCTCGGGCCGCACCCAGTGGGCCGCCTTGCGGCCGAGGGCGGGCGGCTGGCCGAACGGGCAGGCCTGGGCGGCCAGGCCGTCCAGCCGGCGGCGCAGCCCGGCCAAGGCGCTTTCGGAAAAGCCGGTGCCCACGCTGCCGACGTAGCGCAGGGCGCCGCCGCCCTCGCCGGCCTGGCCTGCCTCGGCGTCCTGGCCGCCATGCACGCCCAGCAGCAGCGCGCCCAGGCCGGTGCGCGCGCCCTGCGGGTCGGTATAGCCGCAGACCACGAACTCCTGCCGGTGGCTGCACTTGAGCTTGATCCAGTCGGCATTGCGGCGCGAGGCATAGGGCGCGGACCGGCGCTTGCCGATCACGCCCTCGAAGCCCAGCCGGCAGGCCGAGGCGACCAGGTCGGCCGGCGGAGCCTCGAAGGCCTCGCTGAAGCGCACGCTGCCGCCCGGCTCCACGCCGGCCATCAGCGCCCGCAGGCGCTCGCGGCGCTCCTGCAGCGGCAGGTCCCGCAGGTCGCGCCCTCCGGCGAACGGCAGATCGAACAGGTAATAGACCAGCGCATCGGTGGACTGGGCGTCGAAGGCGTTCTGCAGCGCCTGGAAGTCGGGCTGGCCGTGCGCGTCCAGCACCAGCACTTCGCCGTCCAGCCAGCCCGAGGCCAGGGGCAGCTGCGCCACGGCCCGGGCCAGCCGGGGCATGCGCCCGGTCCAGTCGTGGCCGTTGCGGGTGACGAGGCGCACCCGACCGCGCTCGATGCGCGCCAGCAGCCGGTAGCCGTCGAACTTGAGCTCCCACAGCCAGTCGGCCGCGTCGGGCGGCGGCCCCTCCACCAGCGTGGCCAGCTGGGGCGACAGCGCCTTAGGCAGACGGGCGCGGGGCGCAGGCCGGGGCGCGGCGGCCGGCGCGGCATTGGCAGGAGCGGGGGCCTGGACCGGAACCGGGACCGGCGCCAGCGCGGCCACGCTGTCCGGCATGGCGTTCACCACGCTGAATTCGCCGGCCGGGCGTTCCAGCCCGTCGTGTTCCTTGATCAGCAGCCAGGGCGGCTGCCGGCCTCGCCCCCGGCCGGGCTGCATGCGCACCAGCGTCCAGCGGCCCTGCAGCTTGTGGCCGTGCAGGGTGAACGAGAGCTTGCCGGCCCGCCAGCCGGCGTCGGGGTCGCCATCGGGCGTCCAGAAGCCCCGGTCCCAGACGATGACCTTGCCCGCGCCGTACTGCCGCGCCGGGATCTGCCCCTCGAACCGGTTGTAGGCGATGGGGTGGTCCTCCACCTGCACGGCCATGCGCTTGTCGGCGGGGTCGTAGCTGGGGCCCTTGGGCACGGCCCAGCTCTTCATGCTGCCGCCGATCTGCAGCCGCAGGTCGTAGTGCAGCCGGCTGGCCCAGTGCTTCTGGATCACGTACTGCAACGCGCCCGCGGCCGGCGCGCCGCCGTCATCGGCCGGCTCAGGGGTGCGCGTGAAATCGCGCTTTGCGCGGTAGCGGCCGAGTGCGCCCCCGGGCTCGCCGGCGGCGGGCTGCGCAGGTGCATCGGGCGTTGCGCCGTGCGGGGGCTTGCGGCTGCGGGCCATCGGCGCGGCTCCGTCAGGCCGCACGGCGGCCGGGCGCGGCGGGCTTGCGGCGCGGCGCCGACGACTTCGCCGTAGAAGCCGCCTTCTTCGCGGCGGGCCGGGCCTTGGCGCCGGCCTTGGCCGGCGCGGCCTTTTTGGCAGCGGCCTTCTTCGTACCAGCGGCGACTGCCTTGCGCGGCAGCGGCGTCACCGATCCCTTCGCGCCGCGGCCCTTGCCGCCCTGCGCGCCGCCCCCGCCCTCCAGGCTGCGCCTGAGCAGCGCGGTGAGGTCCAGCACGTCGGCCCCCGCAGGCACGGCTTCGGCCTGGCCGGCCGCCTTCGCCACGTCGGCGATGTCGCCGGCTTCCGCCTTGGCCTGCACCAGCTTGTGGATCTCCTCGGCGAAGGAATTGCGGAACTGGTCGGCGTTCCAGCCCTGCGTCATGTCGTCGATGAGCTGGGTGGCCATCTTCAGTTCCGAATCGCGCAGCCCCGCCGCCTTGGCGCCGAGCGGCGGTAGGTTCAGCTGCTCGAACGAACGGATCTCGCCGCCCCAGCGCAGCAGGTTCAGGATCAGCGCCCGCCCGCAGGGAATCAGCACCGCCAGATGCTGCTTGGTCTGGATGACGACCTTGGCCACGCCCACCTTGTGGGTGCGGGCCAGCGCCTCGCGCAGCAGCGCATAGACCTTCTCGCCGCGCTGCAGCGGGGCGGTGTAGTAGGGCCGCTCCAGATAGACGAAGGGGATCTCGTCGGCATCGAGGAAGGCCTCGATCTCGATGGTCTGCGTGGTCTTGGGAAAGGCCGACTCGATCTCCTCGGGCGACAGCACCACGTAGCGCCCGTCCTCGTATTCCACGCCCTTGACGATCTGGGCCGCTGCGATCTCCTTGCCCGTGACCTTGTTGATGCGCTTGTAGCCGACCGGCTCCATGCTGCGCTTGTCCAGCCAGTCGAAGTCGATGCCCGAGCTTTGCGTGGCCGCGTACAGGCCCACCGGGATATGCACCAGCCCGAAGCTGATGGCGCCCTTCCACAGGGTGCGGGTCGAGGTGGGGGCCTTGCCGTCTTCTTTGCCATTTGCCATGGATGCTCTCCCGGAGTGCGCAACAGCCGGCAAGGGTGCAGCCACGCCGCGCCCTGCGCTGTAGGACGGCGGATGCAGGCGGGCGTCAGCGCAGCGGCGAGGGCGCAGGCACGGGCCAGACGCGCCCGCCCCCCACGGCGAAGAGGCGGCGCGCCGGATCGGACGCCAGCGCGGCGCTGCCGGTGAAAAGCCCGAAGGCCGGCAGCAGCGTGAGCCCTCCCGTCACCGCGAAGCACGGCAGGCGCACCGCGTCGCGCCCCGGCCCGCGCAGCACCGTGGACGGATGCACATGGCCCGCCAGCACATGCTGCGTGGCATGTTCCTGCGGATGGTGGCAGCAGGCGAAGGGGCCGGCGTGCCAGGGCTCGTCCACCACGGCGATGCCCAGGCTGGGCGGCGGGTCGCCCGCATGGCCGTCGTGGTTGCCGCGCACCAGCGCCATGGCAACGCCCGCATGCCGCTCGCGCCAGCCGGCCAGGGCCGCCAGCAGCGCCGGGTTCTGCGCCTCGGCCGCATGCAGGAAGTCGCCCAGCACCACCAGCCGCTGCGCGGCCAGGCCGTCCAGCAGCGCCGTCAGCCGCTGCAGGTTGCCCTGCGTGGTGCCGCCCGGCACGGGAATGCCGCGCGCGCGGAAGGTGGCCGCCTTGCCCAGATGCACGTCGGCCACGAACACGGTGCCGGCGGCGGGCCACCACAGGGCGCGCTCGGGCAGCAGCTGCACGGCCTCGCCCGCGATCTGCGTGGCGCAGGCACCGGCCAGCGGATCGGGAACGAAGGGCGTGGTCGCGGAGACGGAAGGCATGCAGCCGATGGTAGCCAGCCGCCTCACAGGCGCGGCAAGGGACGCGAGGGCTTGCGCTCGCGCCGCGGCCGGCGCGGGCTGCCGGCGCCCTCGGGCGCATCGGCGCTGGTGAGGGAGAAGTCGAGCATGCGCCGCACCGACGCGGCGGCGGCCTGCAGCGGGCCGGGCTCGGCGGGCTCTGCGGATGCGGCGGGCTCGGCCGCAGCGGCGCCGGCCGCACGGCGCCTGCGCGGGCGCCGGGGCGGGTCGGCGGGCACCACGTCCTGCATGGGCGGGGCGGCAGGCACGCCCTCGCTTGCCGGCTGGTCAGCCGCGCCGTCGAGCTGCGCCAGCATGCGGGCGATGCGGTCGGCCAGGTCTTCGTTGCTGAGCTTTTCGCGGAAGCGCTCCACCATCAGTGGAAAGGCGAAGGGGCTGGGCCGCAGCAGGGGCCGCAGCTCCAGCCGCAGCTCCAGCCGCTGCGCCTGCATGCGGCGCAGCGCGGCCAGCAGCTGGGCCACGTCCAGTTCCTGGCTCAGCACCTCCTCGTCGGCCTGGCGCAGCAGCAGGTTGGCGGCGTCGTAGTTGCGGAAGACCTCGAAGAAGAGCTGCGAGGAGGCCTGCAGCTGGCGGGCGCTGCGGCGCTCGCCCGGGTGGCTCTGGAAGATGAGGCCGGCCACGCGGGCGATCTCGCGGAAGCGCCGGCGCGCCATCTCGGTGGCGTTGAGGCTGGCCAGCACCTCGTGCAGCAGGGCGCTGCGGCCGGCGGCGCCCGCCGCTTCCTGCTCTTCGCCGGCATCCGCTTCCGCCAGGGCATTGGCGGTGTTGCGGATCGCCAGCGCCTCGTCGGCGGAGAGGCCCGGCGCATCGGAAGGCTCCGCATGGGTGCGCAGCAGGCCGGGCAGCAGCGCGGCCCAGTCGCGCTCGGTGGCGCTCAGCAGCTCCAGGCCGTAGTCGTTCACCGCGATGGAAAAGGTGCCGGCCTGGCCCTGCGCTGCGCGCCAGGCGAACAGGCTGGCCAGGCCCGTGTGGGCATGCCGGCCGGCAAAGGGGTAGAGGAACAGGTGCCAGCCTTCCCGCGTGCGCAGGGTCTCGGCCAGCAGGGTACCGGGCGTGGGCAGGGCCGACCAGCGCTGCTGCACCTCCAAGAGCGGGCGCACGCAGCGCAGCTCGGGCTCGCCGAAGTCGCCTTCGGCCGCGCGGGCCAGTTGGCGCACCACGAAGTCGGCCAGCACGGTGGACAGCGGCATGCGCGAGCCGCCCCAGCGCGGCACGGTAGGCCGGCCGCGCGCTGCGCGGCGCACGTAGGCGGTCATGTCCTCGATGCGGACCAGCTCCAGCACGTTGCCCGCGAACACGAAGCAGTCGCCGGGCGAGAGGCGCGTGAGGAAGCTCTCTTCCATGCTGCCCAGCCGGGCGCCGTGCAGCACCTGCACGCTCATGCTGGCGTCGCTCACGATGGTGCCGATGTTGGCGCGGTGGCGCCGCGCGAGGCGCGGGCTGGGCATGCGCCAGACGCCGTCTTCGCCCGGCGCCACGCGCTGGTAGTCGGGATAGACGGCGAGCGAGGGGCCGCCGCGGTGGACGAAGTCCAGGCACCACTGCCAGACCTCGCGCGGCAGGTCGCGGTAGGCCGCCGTGCGGCGCACCTCGGCATAGAGCGCCTCGGGCTCGAAGCCGCCGCCCAGCGCCACGGTGACCAGGTGCTGCACCAGCACATCGACCGGGCGGCGCGGGCTGGCGCGCATCTCGACCTGGCCGGCGCGCACGGCGGCGCGGGCGGCGGCGGCCTCCACCAGTTCCAGGCTGTGGGTGGGCACCAGGGTGATGCGCGAGGGCCGCCCCGGCGCATGGCCCGAGCGCCCAGCGCGCTGCAGGAGGCGCGCCACGCCCTTGGGCGAGCCGATCTGCAGCACGCGCTCCACCGGCAGGAAGTCCACTCCCAGGTCCAGGCTGCTGGTGCAGACCACGGCGCGCAGCCGGCCGGCCTTCAGGCCCGCTTCCACCCATTCGCGCACCGCCCGGTCCAGCGAGCCGTGGTGGATGGCCAGCTCGCCCGCCCAGTCGGGCCGCGCATCGAGGATGGCCTTGTACCAAAGCTCGGCCTGAGAGCGCACGTTGACGAAGACCAGGGTGGTGCCCGACGAAGCCAGCTCGCGCACCACGGCGGGCAACATGGCCAGGCCCAGGTGGCCGGCCCACGAAAAGCGCTCCGGGTGGTCGGGCAGCAGCGTGTCCACCACCAGGCGCTTGTCCACCTGGCCCTGCACCAGCACGCCGGGCGGCTGGCCGGGCTCGGGCTCGCCCAGCAGGGTCTGCAGCGCCTCGGGCAGATTGCCCAGGGTGGCCGACATGCCCCAGACGCGCAGCGCCGGGTTCCAGCCGCGCAGCCGGGCGATGGCCAGCTGCACCTGCACGCCGCGCTTGTTGCCCAGCAGCTCGTGCCATTCGTCGGCCACCACCAGCTGCACGGTCGCCAGCGTCTCGCGCGCATCGGCGCGGGCCAGCAGCAGCGACAGGCTTTCGGGCGTGGTCACCAGCACCGTGGGCAGGCGGCGCTGCTGGGCGCTGCGCTCGCCGCTGGCGGTGTCGCCGGTGCGGGCGCCGGCCGTCCAGCGGGCCAGCACGGGGTGGTCCGGAGCCAGCGCATCCAGCGGCGCCTGCAGCGCGCGCAGGGTGTCGGCAGCCAGCGCGCGCATGGGGGTGAGCCAGAGCACGGTCAGCGGCTCGGATTTCTGCGCCCGCTCTTTTGCTACTTTTTCAATAGCTGACCGCGCAGATTCCACCTGGGCTGCAGCCCGTTTTCTCGAGGGCTTCGCGTCGGCGAAGGCCTGCAGCGCGCCCAGCCACACGGCATAGGTCTTGCCCGCGCCCGTGGTGGCGTGCAGCAGGCCGCTCTGCCCGGCGGCGATGGCGCGCCAGACCTCGCGCTGGAAAGCGAAGGGCTTCCAGCCGCGTTCGGCGAACCAGCGGTTGACGAGTTGCCTGGCGGTCACGGCGCAAGGGTAGCTTGCCGCCGCCAGCCTGCGGGCATCCCGCCGGCGGCACGGGGGCGGGGTGCGCTCATGGCCCGGCCTGCGGCAGCAGCGCGGCCAGGGTCTGCAGCGAATCGGCCTCGGCCACGGGCTTGTCCTCGCGCCAGCGCAGCATGCGCGGGAAGCGCACGGCGATGCCGCTCTTGTGGCGCGTGCTGCGGGCGATGCCCTCGAATCCCAGCTCGAACACCAGCGTGGGCCGCACGCTGCGCACGGGGCCGAAGGTCTCCACGGTGGTCTTGCGGATGATGGCATCCACCCGCGCCATCTCGGCATCGGTCAGGCCCGAATAGGCCTTGGCGAAGGGCACGAGCTGGCGGCCGGGCGCCTCGGGCGGGCCGTCCCAGACGGCGAAGGTGTAGTCGCTGTAGAGGCTGGCGCGCCGGCCGTGGCCGCGCTGGGCGTAGATCAGCACGGCATCGACAGAAAGCGGGTCGATCTTCCACTTCCACCAGGTGCCCACGTCCTTGGTGCGGCCCACGCCGTACTGCGCGCCGCGGGCTTTGAGCATCATGCCTTCCACGCCCAGGGAGCGGGCGCCTTCGCGCTGCTCGGCCAGCTGCTGCCAGGTCTCGCCCTGCAGCAGCGGGCTGGCGACCAGGGCCGGGTGCGGGTGGCGGGCGAGGAGCGCTTCCAGCCGCGCGCGGCGCTCGTGCTGCGGCAGGGCGCGCAGGTCTTCGCCGCCCTCTTCCAGCAGGTCGTAGGCCAGCAGCACCACGGGCAGCTCGCGCAGCAGCTTGGGGCCCAGGGTCTTGCGGCCGATGCGTTTCTGCAGGTCGGCGAAGGGGCGCACGCGGGCCGGCGCATCGCCTTCGGCGGCGCGCCAGACGACGATCTCGCCGTCCAGTACCGTGCCGGGCGGCAGCGTGCCGCCCAGGGCCTGCAGCTCGGGGAAGCGGTCGCTCACCAGCTCTTCGCCGCGCGACCAGAGCCAGGTGCCGCTGGCCGATCCGTCGGGCGCCGCGCGGCGCACCAGCTGGGCGCGGATGCCGTCCCACTTCCATTCCACCTGCCAATCGCCGGGCGGGCCCAGTGCGGCGTCGAACTGCTCCACCGGCAGCTGCAGCGGATGGGCCAGGAAGAAGGGATAGGGATGGCCGCGCAGCTCGCCGTCGGCCGCTGCGTCCGCGCCGCCCTCGCCCGTGGCAGCCACCAGCCGCAGGTAGTCGGCCGCCGTGGGCCGGGCGCCGATGTGGGTGTAGCCCATCAGCCGCTGGGCGATGCGCTTGGCATCCACGCCGCTCGCCGCCGCCAGCGCCTGCGTGACCTGCAGCCGCGACACGCCCACGCGGAAGGCGCCGGTGATGAGCTTGAAATAGACCAGCCGCTCGTTTGCGGCCAGCGCCGCCCACTGCGCCCGCAAAAGCGGCTCCAGCGCCTCGGGCGGCTGTCCGCGCAGGGGCAGCAGGTGCTGTTCCATCCACTCGGCCAGGCCCAGCTCGTGGGTCTGCGCGGGCGGGGGCAGCAGCAGGGCGATGGTTTCGGCCAGGTCGCCCACGGCGTCGTAGCTTTCGTCGAACAGCCATTCGGGCAGGCCCGCCGCCTCGCGGGCGAAGGCGCGCAGCAGCTTGGTGGGCACCAGCTGACGCGGCTTGCCACCGGCCAGGAAATACACGGCCCAGGCCGCGTCCTCGGGCGGGGCGGACTGCAGGTAGGCACGCAGCGCGGCCTGCTTGGCGAGGCTGGAGGTGCTGGCATCCAGCGCGTGGTAGAGCGCGGCGAAGGCCTTCATGGAGCGGCCGGCTCCGGCGCTTCGGGCCCGGCGGCCGCAGCCTCGGGCGACGCGGCCGCGGGCTGCTCGTCCTCGTCGCCGTATTCGGTGTGGAAGGACTGGGCGTCCAGCCCCTGCTCGCGCAGCCAGCGCACCAGGATGGACACGCTGCCGTGCGTGACGAAGACGCGTTCGGCCCCGGTCGCGCCGATGGCCGACTGCAGGCCCGGCCAGTCGGCATGGTCGGACATGACGAAGCCCCGGTCCACCCCGCGCCGCCGCCGCGTGCCGCGCAGCTGCATCCAGCCGCTGGCGAAGGCATCGGAATGGCGGGCGAAGCGGCGCATCCACGGCGTGCCCTGGGCCGAGGGCGGCGCCAGCACCAGCGCGGTCTTCAAGAGCTGGGGCGTGACCTCGGGGTCGGTGGCGCGCAGGGTGGGCGGGAGATCCACGCCGGCCGCGCGATAGACGGCGTTGAGCGGCTCGACAGCACCATGGACCACGATGGGCCCGATGCTGCGGTCCACCCCGTGCAGGATGCGCTGGGCCTTGCCGAAGGCATAGCAGAACAGCACCGATGGCCTCCCCTCGGCCGCGTTGGCGCGCCACCAGGCGTCGATGCCGGCGAACAGCTCGGCCTGCGTGGGCCAGCGGTAGATGGGCAGTCCGAAGGTGGATTCGGTGATGAAGGTGTCGCAGCGCACCGGCTCGAACGGCGCGCAGGTGCCGTCGGCCTGGGTCTTGTAGTCGCCCGAGGCCACCCAGACCCGGCCGCCATGCTCCAGCCGCACCTGGGCCGAGCCGAGCACATGGCCGGCCGGGTGCAGCGAGAGCTTCACTCCATGGTGCTCGATCGTCTCGCCGTAGGCCAGCGTCTGCAGATCGATGCCCGCGCCCAGCCGCTGGCGCAGCGTGCCGGCGCTGTCGGCATGCGCCAGGTAGTGGGCGTGGCCCATGCGGGCATGGTCGGAATGGCCGTGGGTGATGACCGCCCGCTCCACCGGCCGCCAGGGGTCGATGTAGAAATCCCCGGCCGTGCAATACAGGCCCTGGGGACGGGCGATGACCAGGTCTGCGCCGGCATCGCCGCCGGGAGGTGGCGGAGGGCTCATCGCAGCCGTAGGCACGACGAGCCGGAAAGGGAGCAGCGCCCCAACGCACCCTGCCTGACCCCACGACCCAATGCCGTGTACGTAGTGAACGGTGCCTTCTGCGCTTGCATGCCGAGACTTTAGAAGGAACCGCAAGGCCGGCCCGGCGGGCGCCGCCGCACGGTGGTGTCAGCCGATGCCTACGGGTGCGCCTGGCCCGCCGCCGGGCGACGCCGGCGCACGCCCTTTTCCTACCGGCACCCGCCTGCCCCCGACCCAGGATGGACGGCCCTGCACGGCGCCCGCCACGGCGCGCCGCGCTCTTCTTCCCTCCCACTTCAATCCCTAACTTCAGGAGTGCCATCCATGAGTGCTACCACGCCCGCATCCAACCAGCCCGGCCGCCGCGCCGCCCTGCTCGTCACCGACGGCTTCGAGCAGGTCGAACTGACCGGCCCGCGCGACGCGCTGCAGCAGGCCGGCGCCCAGCCCCTCGTCGTCTCGCCCAAGACGGACCGGGTGCAGGGCTTCAACCACGACGAGAAAGCGGACAGCTTCGCCGTCGATCTGCCGCTGGCCCAGGCCCGGGCGGAGGACTTCGACCTGCTGGTGCTGCCCGGCGGCGTGCTCAATGCCGACACCATCCGCACCGACGAGGCCGCCCAGGCCTTCGTGCGCGCCTTCGACGAAGCCGGCAAGCCCATCGCCGTGATCTGCCACGGCGCCTGGCTGCTGATCGACGCCGGCCTGGTGAAGGGCCGCACGCTGACCAGCTGGCCCAGCCTGGCGACCGACCTGCGCAATGCCGGCGCCACCTGGGTGGACGAGCAGGTCCACGTGGACGGCCGCTGGATCAGCAGCCGCAAGCCGGACGACCTGCCCGCGTTCAACGCCAGGCTGCTGGAGTGCGTGCGCTGAAGGGCCTGCCCGGGCCAGCTGCTGGCGATGCGGGACGACAGCCGGCGTAAGCCTCGTCCCACAGGGCGGAAACTTCGCGGGCAGGACCATCCGGTACATGGCCGCGCACCGTGCGGTTTCCATCGCTGATCCACACCATGCCTGCTTCTCCTGCTGCGCGCAGCAATGCCGCGCCCCGCCGCCGTCCTTCCGCCGCCGCAGCGAAGGAGCCTTCCGCAGCACCCCGGCTTCCCAGCCAGGCGCGCATCCGCTCCGTGCTGCAGGACGTGTTCGGCCTGAGCAGCCTGCGGCCAGGCCAGCGCGAGGTGATCGAACGCGTGCTGCAGGGCGAAAACACCCTGGCCGTGATGCCGACCGGCGCCGGCAAGTCGCTCTGCTACCAGCTGCCGGCCGTGCTGAGCGACAAGCGCACCGTGGTGGTGTCGCCGCTGATAGCCCTCATGCGCGACCAGTGCGATTCGCTGCGCGACTGCGGCGTGGCCGCCGTGCAGCTGCACAGCGCCCTCTCGTCGGCCGAGACCCAGGCGGCCGAGGCCGCCGTCGCGGACGGCAGCGCGCGCATCATCCTGACCACGCCCGAACGCCTGAAGGATGCCGAGTTCATGGCCCTGCTGTGCGGCAGCGGACCGATCGGCCTGCTGGTGGTGGACGAGGCGCACTGCATCTCGCAATGGGGGCACGACTTCCGCCCGGCCTTCCTCGACATCGCCCAGGCCCTGCCACGCCTGGGCAAGCCGCCCGTGCTGGCGCTGACGGCCACTGCCGCCGGCGCCGTGGCGCAGGACATCCGCCGCCAGCTGGGCATTCCGGCCGCCGGTGTGCTGGACACCGGCACCTACCGCCCCAACCTGCGCTTCCACGCCGCGCAGCTGACCACCGAGGCCGAGAAGAACGACTGCCTGCTGCGCACGGTGCGCCAGTCCGAGGGCTCCGGCATCGTCTATGCCGCCACGGTGAAGGCGGCCGAGGCCGTGCATGCGCTGCTCGCGTCCAAGGGCGAGTCGGTGGGCCTCTACCACGGCCGCATGGCGGCGGCCGAGCGCAGCGCCGCGCAGGACGGCTTCATGCGCGGCGACATCCGCGTGATCGTGGCCACCAACGCCTTCGGCCTGGGCATCGACAAGCAGGACGTGCGCTTCGTCGTCCACTACCAGATGCCGGGCGGGCTGGACGCCTACTACCAGGAGGCCGGCCGCGCCGGCCGCGACGGCCAGCCGGCCGACTGCACCCTGCTCTACCTGCGCAAGGACAAGGCCGTGCAGCAGTTCTTCCTGGCCGGGCGCTACCCCACGCTGGAAGACCTGTCGGCCCTCTACGAAGCGCTGCAGGACCCACCGCCCGGCAACAGCCCCGCCTGGGAACTGGACAGCCTGCAGCGCGTGCTGGACCGCCCCCGCCCCAAGCTGCAGGTGGCGCTGAGCCTGCTGCGCCGCCGCCGCATCGCCACGCAGGACGCCGAGGGCCACATCACCCTGCGCAGCAAGGACCTGAGCGCCATCGCCCTGGCCGAACTGGTCGAGGACTACGTGCAAAAGCGCGAGCACGACCAGGAAGCGCTGGAGCGCATGGTGATCTACGCGCAGACCGGCCGCTGCCGCTGGCAGCTGCTGCTGTCGTACATGAGCCAGAACGACGAGGCCGAGCCCTGCGGCGTCTGCGACAACTGCCGGCGCATGGCCCGGGCCCAGGCGGAAGCCCGCACGGCCCTGCAGACTTCGCCGGCTGACCCGATGCCCGCACGCCTGCCGGCGACGTCCCCCTCCAAGGCCCCGTCTCCGCAGCGCCCCGCAGCAGCGGACGGCGGCAAGGCCCGCCGCGCTGCCGGCGGCACCGCCAAGGCTGCGCCCGTTTCGCCACTCACGCCCCCCGCCCCTGCCAGCGCAGCAACGACGGTAGCCGCCGTTCCGGCCTTCGAACTGGGCGCGCTGGTGCGCGTGAAGCGCTACGGCGAAGGCACGGTCACCGCGTTCGATCCGCTGTCGGTCACCGTGTCGTTCGCCGACGGCAGCCGGCGCTGCTTCCACCCCGACTTCGTGCGCCGCGCCCGCAAGCGCCGCGCGGTGGCGGCCAACGATCCGGCCGTGGAAGACGACGACACCAGCGCCGCGCCTGCCATGGCCGAGCTGCGCGCCTAGGCCCAGGCAGCCGTCCAGCTCCCGCTTGGAGCGTCCGGCCTCAGGCGGGCTCGGGCCAGCCTTCGATCACCTCGGGGTGCAGCAGCGCACGCAGCCGCTCCAGGTCTTCCGGGCTGTCCAGGTCGGTGACATGCGCCGCATCGGCGCAGGGCAGCCGCCACACGCCAGCCGCGTTCGACGCCATCCAGTGGCGCACGCCCTGGTCCTGGGGCAGGCGCAGTATCTGCTCCACCGCCTGCCACGACAGCAGCACCGGATGGCCCGGCACACCCGCGACCACCGGCAGCAGGGCCTGCACGGCAGGAGGGCGTCCGGCCCAGGGCCGCAGCAGCGCATCCAGCTGGGCAGCGCCCAGCAGGGGCAGATCGGCCAGTACCAGCATCAGGTCGCGGCCTGGGTGGCTGGCCGCATGGGCCTGCAGCGCCAGGCGCTGCGAATCCACCAGCGTGGGGTTGCCGTGCAAGGCATGCCGCAGCGGCGCGGCGCCGCAGGCTTGCGCCAGGGGCAGCAGCACATCGGCATAGGGGCCCAGCACCACGCTGGCCTGGGCCACGCCGGCCTGGCGCAGGGCCTGCACCAGCCGCTCCAGCAGGCTGTGCCCGCCGATGCGCAAGGCCGGCTTGGCGCAGGCGCCCAGGCGCCGGCCCAGGCCGGCCGCCAGCACGGCGGCGCAGGGGGGCAGCGGCGCGTTCACCGGGTTTCAGGGCGTGCGCAGCGCCGCTGCCGGCCGGGCCTGGGCCGCCGCTTCGTGCAGCGGTTTGGCCATCGCCACGGCCACCGGCTCGCGCTCGGACAGCGGCACGCCGTTCTTGGCAGCCACCACCTCCGCCATGATGGACAGGGCGATCTCGGCCGGCGTGCGGCTGCCGATGTAGAGCCCCGCCGGGCAGCGCAGCGCCTGCAGGTCGGCCGGCGCCAGGCCGAAATGCGTCTGCAGCCGCTCGGCGCGCAGCGCGGCATTGCGGCGCGAGCCGATGGCGCCCACGTAGAAGGCGCGCGACTGCAGCGCGTCGATCAGCGCCAGGTCGTCGAGCTTGGGGTCATGGGTGAGCGCCACCACGGCCGTGCGCTCGTCGGGCTGCAGCCGCAGGATCAGGTCGTCGGGCATCTCGTGGGTCAGCACCGCTTCCGGCACGTTCCAGGTGGCACGATGTTCGGCGCGCGGGTCGCAGACGATGACCTCGAAGCCCAGGCCCAGCGCCATCTGGCACAGAAAGGCCGACAAATCGCCCGCGCCGATCACGACGAGGCGTGCGCGCGGGCCGAAGCCGCTGTGCAGCGTGCAGGTTTGCGCATCCAGCCGGGGCAGCAGCGCGCCCTGCACGGCAGGCTGCAGCGACACCCGGCCGGTGCGCAGCTCCAGCAGGCGCTCGGTGCTGCGCCGCTGCCGGCAGGCATCCAGCAATTCGTCCAGCCGGCTTGCGGCCGACAGCGGCTCCACCACCAGTTCCATGGTGCCGCCGCAGGGCAGGCCGAAGCGGTGCGCCTGGTCGGCCGAGATGCCGTAGCGCAGTACGGTGGGCAGCCCACCGGCACAGAGCGCCTTCACGCCGTCCATGTGGATGTGGGCGATCAGGTCGTCCTCGATGCAGCCGCCCGAGACCGAGCCCACCGTCTCGCCCCGGTCGTTGATGGCCATCAGAGAGCCCGGCGGACGGGGCGCCGAGCCCCAGGTGCGCACCACCGTGACGAGCGCGGCAGGCGTGCCGGCGGCCACCCAGGCGCCGGCGGTGCGCAGCACCCGGCTGTCGAGATCGTCCATGGGGCGGTCCTCCTTGCTGCTGTTGTTCTTCATGCCACGCGCGGCAGGCCGGCGATGAGCTTGTCCAGCGTGACGGGGTAGTCCCGCACGCGCACGCCGGTCGCGTTGTGGATGGCGTTGGCGATGGCGGCGCTCACGCCGCAGATGCCCAGCTCGCCCACGCCCTTGGCCTTCATGGGCGAGGCGCGCGGATCGGGCTCGTCCAGGAAGACGACCTCCTGGTGCGGGATGTCGGCATGCACCGGCACCTCGTAGCCGGCCAGGTCGTGGTTGACGAAGAAGCCCAGGCGGGTGTCCACCGCCAGTTCTTCCATCAGCGCGCCGCCCACGCCCATGGTCATGGCGCCGATCACCTGGCTGCGCGCCGACTTGGGGTTGAGGATGCGGCCCGCCGCGCACACGGCCAGCATGCGGCGGATGCGCACCTCGGCGGTGAAGGCGTCCACGCCCACCTCGACGAAATGCGCGCCGAAGGTGGACTGCTGGGTTTCCTTTTCCAGCACGCCGAATTCGATGCCGTCCTCGGCCACCAGCTCGCCGCCGGACGCGGCATCGGCCAGCGCCAGGCTGCGGCCTGCGGCCGACACCTGGCCGCCCTCGAAGCGGGCGGCGGCCGGGTCCAGGCCCAGCTTGCGCGCCACGGCCTCGCGCAGCTTCGCGCAGGCGGCATAGACGCCCGAGGTGGCGCTGGCCGCCCCCCACTGCCCGCCGGAACCGGCGGAGACGGGAAAGTCGGAATCGCCCAGTCGCACCGCCACGCGCGAGAGCGGCACGCCCATCATCTCGGCGGCGGTCTGGGCGATGATGGTGTAGCTGCCGGTGCCGATGTCGGTCATGTCGGTCTCGACCGCGATGCGGCCCTGACCGTCCAGCCGCACGCGGGCGGCGGACTTCATCACCGGCGCGCCGCGGTAGGCCGCCGCCACGCCCAGGCCCACCCACCAGCGGCCGTCGCGGCGCTGCGCCGGCTGCGGGCTGCGCTGGCTCCAGCCGAAGCGTTCGGCGCCCAGGCGCAGGCATTGCACCAGCTGGCGCTGCGAAAAAGGCTTCTCCGCCTGCTTGCCTCCGCTGCCCTTTTCGCCGGTGGTGTCGGGCACGACCTGCGTGTCGTTGCGGATGCGCAGCTCCACCGGGTCCATGCCCAGCTTCTCGGCCAGCTCGTCCATGGCGACTTCGAGCGCCATGTGGCCCGTGGCCTCGCCGGGCGCGCGCATGGCGTTGGCCTCGGGCAGGTGCAGCTCGGCCAGGCGCGTGGCGGTCATGCGGTTCGCGCCGGCGTAGAGCTTGCGGGTCTGATCGACGGCGCCGTCGGCCTCGCCGCCGGGCAGGTCGCCCGACCAGCATTCGTGGCCGATGGCGAGGATCTTGCCGCCGGCATCGGCGCCGATGCGCACGCGCTGGATGGTGGCCGGCCGATGCGTGGTGTTGTTCATCATCAGCGGGCGCTGCAGCGCCACCTTGACCGGCCGCTTCGCCGCGCGTGCGCCCAGGGCGGCCAGCAGCGCGTCGGCCCGCAGGAAGAGCTTGCCGCCGAAGCCGCCGCCGATGAAGGGCGACACCAGCCGCACCTTGTCCTTCGGGATGCCGAGCGTCTTCGCGAGTTCGCTCTGGCCCCAGGCGATCATCTGGTTCGACGTCCACACGGTGAGCTGGTCGCCCTTCCAGGCGGCGATGGTGGCGTGCGGCTCCATCATGGCGTGCGACTGGTCGGGCGTGGTGTAGGTGGCATCGACCTGCACCGGCGCGGCGGCGAAGGCGCCCGCGAAGTCGCCCACCGCCGTGTCGGGCGCGGCGCCGTTGATGGCTTCGGGCCGGGTGGCGGAATCCTTGGCGGCGGCCAGGTCGTAGCGGCCGGGCTGGCGTTCGTAGTCCACGCGCACCAGCTGCGCGGCGGCGCGGGCCTGCTCGAAGGTCTCGGCCACCACCAGCGCCACGGCCTGGTGGTAGTGATCGACCTGCGGGCCGGCCAGCAGCGGCGCGGTGTTCATCCTGCCCTTGCCGAGCTTGCCGGCCGACTGGGCGGTGACGATGGCCAGCACGCCGGGCGCGCGACGGGCGCTTTCCAGCTCGATGTGGCGGATGGTGCCGTGCGCGATGGCCGATCCCACGACAAAACCGTAGGCCGCGCCGGGCGCCGCGTCGTGCCGTTCGTAGGCGTAGGGGGCGGTGCCGGTGGTCTTGAGCAGGCCGTCGATGCGGTTCACCGGCTGGCCCACCACTTTCAGCTGGTCGATGGGGTTGGCGGTGGCGGGGGTGTCGAACTTCATGGTGCAGAGCTCCGGGCCTGGGAAAGGGCTGCAGCCAGCGTGCGCTCGGCCAGGGGCAGCTTGAAAGCGTTCTCGTGCGTGGGCCGGGCGCCTGCCAGCAGCTGGTCCGCCACGGCCTTGGCGCCCTGCGGCAGGGCGGCCTCGGCGGCCTCCACCCGCCAGGGCTTGTGGGCCACGCCGCCCAGCGCCACGCGGCCCGTGCCGTCCCGCTGCACGATGGCCGCAACCGACACCAGCGCGAAGGCATACGATGCCCGGTCGCGCACCTTGCGGTAGATGTGCCTGCCGCCCACCGGGGCCGGCAGCGTGACCGCGGTGATGAGCTCGCCCGGCTGCAGCGCGGTCTCGATGTGCGGCGTGCTGCCCGGCAGCCGATGGAAGTCGGCGATGGGGATGACGCGCCTGGCACCGTCGGCGCGCACCGTCTCCACCGAGGCGTCGAGCACGCGCATGGCCACGGCCATGTCGCTGGGATGGGTGGCGATGCAGTCTTCGCTGGCGCCGATCACCGCGAGCTGGCGGCTGAAGCCGCCGATGGCCGAGCAGCCGCTGCCCGGCTGGCGCTTGTTGCAGGCCATGTGGGTGTCGTAGAAATACGGGCAGCGCGTGCGCTGCAGCAGGTTGCCGGCGGTGGTCGCCATGTTGCGCAGCTGGCCCGAAGCGCCCGCCACCAGCGCCCGGGTGAGCACGCCGTAGTCGCGCCGCACGCGCGGGTGGGCGGCCAGGTCGCTGTTGCGCACCAGCGCGCCGATGCGCAGGCCGCCCTGCGGCGTGGGCTCCACCGTGTCCAGGCCGATGCCGTTCACGTCCACCAGATGGGCAGGCGCCTCGATCTGCAGCTTCATCAGGTCCAGCAGGTTGGTGCCGCCGGCGATGAATTTCGCGCCCGGCCGGGCGGCGATGGCGGCGGCGGCCTGCGCGGGCGAGGCAGCGCGCTCATAGCTGAAGGGCTTCATGTTTCAAGCCTCCGCGACTTCGGTGATGGCATCCACGATGTTGGAATAGGCGCCGCAGCGGCAGAGGTTGCCGCTCATGCGCTCGCGCAGTTCCTCGGCCGACAGCACCGGCTGGGCCACGATGTCCGCGCTGGCGTGGCTGGGCGCCCCCCGGCGCAGCTCGTCGAGGGCGCCGACGGCCGAGCAGATCTGCCCCGGCGTGCAATAGCCGCACTGGTAGCCGTCGTGCTTGACGAAGGCCGTCTGCAGCGGATGCGGCGCGGCGGGCGTGCCCAGGCCTTCGATGGTGGTCACGCTCGCGCCCGGGTGCATCACCGCCAGGCTCAGGCACGACACCACGCGCCGGCCGTCCACCAGCACCGTGCAGGCGCCGCACTGGCCGTGGTCGCAACCCTTCTTGGTGCCCGTGAGGCGCAGGTGCTCGCGCAGCGCGTCCAGCAAGGTGGTGCGGGTGTCGAGCTCGAGCTGGCGCGGCGTGCCGTTGACCGTGAGGCTGACGGCGGCCTGCACGGGCGCCTGGGCAGCGCCTGGCTCCGGCGCTGCCGCTGCGGCAGCCGGCACGGCGGAGGCCGCAGCCGAAGAGGCGCTGGCGATCAGCAGATCGCGCCGCGAAAGGGGGAACTGGGCATGGTGGTCCATGGGCGCTTTCCGTGGGGGAGATGTCTGCCGCATTCGTGGGCAGGGCTGCGTAGCCAGGGGGACCGGGCACGCGCGAAGCCCAGAGCCTCTGCCACCCGCCGGCCCCTGCCTGTAGGCCGCAGGCGCGACCCCTCGTGGGCCGGCCTGCGCGGCGGCATCAATAGATACCCTGGGTAATGAAAAGCCTTCTTTCCCTTAGCATGCCGGGCGGCCCACGCTGACCAGGAGACACGCCATGCATGCGCCAGTCCGCAAAGACGGAAGACCGCAGCCCGCCGCAGGGCTGCAAGACCTCAGCCATGCGCTGCTGGCCCTGACCGAGCTGGCGCAGGGCAGCCGCGCGCACGCCCTGCTGGCCGACGCCATGCAGGTGCTGAGGTCCATGGTGCCTTTCGACGCCGCCTGGTGGGGCGAGGTGTCGCAGGGCCAGGGCGGCGCGGCGCCGCGCAACTGGCTGCACGGCAGCATCGGCCTGAGCCGCAGCTTCGCCGACGAATGGAACGCGCTCGCCCCGGGGGACGACTTCGCGCGGCTGTCCATGCAGCGGCTGGGCACGGTCATCCGCGAGCACGAGGCGGCCACGGGCGATGCCGGCTCCGAAGAGCTCATCGCCTTCAGCAAGCGCCACGGGTTGCATTACTGCATGGCCACCACGGTGGAGCTGCCGCGCAGCGGGCTGCTGTTCTTCGTCTCCATGTACCGGCCGGCGCAGCGCGCGCCCTTCTCCGACGCCGAGGCCGTGCTGCTGGGCGAATTCACGCGCCATCTGCTATGCCACTGGAACCACGCGCTGCGGCAGTGGGGCCCGGGATCGTCCCGCCATCCCTGGGACAGCTATGCGCTGGCGGAGCCCGGCGGCCATCTGCTGTTCGCCGGGCTGCGCATGGGCCAGGCGCTGGCCGATGCCTTTCCGGGCTGGCCGGGCGCCGTGCTGCCGTCCACCCTGCTGCAGCGCGCAGGCAGCCTGCCCTGCACGGTACCGGCGGCCCGGGGGCCGCAACGCTTCCAGCTGCAGGCCTGCGGGCCGCTGGTGGCCGTGAGCCTGCCCTCGCGCGAGGCCCGCTCGCCCCTGGCGCCGCGCGAGATGAGCGCGGCCACGCTCTACGCCCACGGCCGTTCGTACAAGGACATCGCCGCCTCGCTGGGCCTGAGCCCGGCCACGGTACGCACCTACCTGCGCAATGCCTATGCCGCCCTCGGCGTGCGCAACAAGATGGAGCTGGTGGCGGCGCTGCGCCGGGGGTGAGAGCCCTTCACGCCCTGTCAGCGCATCGCGCGCCGTCGCCGTGGACGACTCGAACGGGGCCGCGCCCCGCATCGGGCGAGCTTTGCTTTCGCTTTACTTTCAAGACGCCGTTCTGTCACCGCCGCGCAAAGGAGCACTCCTAATCTGCAGGCCCCACCCAGGAGAGCCTCCGATGCCCCGCCCCAGTTCCAACTGCCTGCGCCCTTCCCACGCCGCCTGTACGTTCACGTTCATCGCCGCAGCCGCCGCGCTCCTGCCGCTGGCCGGCTGCGGCTCCAGCGACAGCACCAACGCCGCCTCAAACAGCACCATCACCGTTTCGGCCTGCCAGAACAAGGCGCTGGTCGGCACCCGCATGAGCTGCCCGCCGAGCGCCTCCGCGCCGGCCTCGCACTGAAAGACGTCCATGAGCACCTTCGACCGCCGCCATTTCCTGAAGGCCTCCGCCGGCACCCTGGGCACCGTCGCCGCGACGGCGCTGCTGCCGGAATCCATCCGCCGTGCGATGGCCATCGAGCCCGCCACGGTCACCGGCACGATCCAGGACGTTCAGCACATCGTCATCTTCATGCAGGAGAACCGCTCGTTCGACCATTACCTGGGCCACCTGTCCGGCGTGCGCGGCTACAACGACCGCTTCCCGGTCACGCTGCCCAACGGCCTGCCGGTGTGGTTCCAGCCGCGCCAGGAAGACCCCACCAAGACCATCGCGCCTTTCCGCTACGACACCACCAACCCGGCGTTCAATGCGCAGTGCATCGGCGGCCTGCCGCATACCTGGGCCACCACGCATGGGGCCCTCAACGGGGGCCGCGCCGACAGGTGGGCCGCGCAGAAGACCAACATGACGATGGGCTACCACGTGCGCGAGGACATCCCGTTCCACTACGCGCTGGCCGACGCGTTCACGGTGTGCGACCACTACTTCTGCTCGATACCCGGCAACACGCACCCGAACCGCATGTACCTGATGACCGGCATGGTCGATCCCACAGGCTCCAGCGGCGGCCCGCTGCTGGACAACACCGACTACATCGACAACCCGTTCGACGCCATCCAGCGCCAGCCCTTCACCTGGACCACCTATCCGGAGCGCCTGCAGGCCGCGGGCGTGTCGTGGCAGATCTACCAGCAGGGCACCGGCTTCGACAACCACACCGGCAACTACGGCACCAACATGCTGGCCGCGTTCGCCAGCTTCGTGAACGCTCCGGCCGGCTCCGCGCTGCAGGCGCGCGGCATGAGCGTGCGCACCATCGACCAGCTCAAGGCCGACGTGCTCGCAGGCAACCTGCCGCAGGTGTCGTGGCTGCTGCCGCCGGCCGCGTACTCCGAGCATCCGAAGTTCACGCCGCTGTACGGCGCCGAATACATCTCCGGCATCCTGGACGCGCTGACCGCCAACCCCGATGTCTGGAGCAGGACCGCCTTCTTCATCACCTACGACGAGAACGACGGCTTCTTCGACCACATGGTGCCGCCGCAGCCGCCCACCGTGCCGGGCTCCGGCCTCAGCACGGTGGCCATCGACGGCGAGCGCCACAACGTGGTCAACCAGTACCAGACCGGCAGCTACACCGCCGACAACCTGCCCTACGGCATGGGTCCGCGCGTGCCGATGACCGTCATCTCGCCCTGGAGCCGCGGCGGCTTCGTGTGCTCGCAGGTGTTCGACCACACCTCGCTGATCCGCTTCATCGAGACGCGCTTCGGCGTCTATGAAACCAACATCACCCCGTGGCGCCGCGCCGTGGCCGGCGACCTCACCTCGGCCTTCGACTTCAGCCGCCGCGACGTCACCCTGCCCACCCTGCCCAGCACCGCCGGCTACGTGGGCCTGTCCGACCTGCAGTGCGCCCGCCCGGTCAACATGGCCGCACCGGCCAGCGGCGCGGCCCAGAGCGTGCTGGCGCAGGAAGGCGGCGTGCGCCCAGCCCGCGCGCTGCCCTACGAGCTGCACGTCTCGGGCGCGGTATCCGGCCCGTCCTACCAGCTGTCGTTCGACAACACCGGCAAGCAGGGCGCGTGCTTCTACGTCTATTCCAGCGACGCCGGCACCGCCCCGCGCCGCTATACCGTCGAGGCCGGCAAGAGCCTGGCCGACAGCTGGGCGCTGCCGGGCAGCGGCGCGCTCACGCTCACCGTGATGGGACCCAACGGCTTCTTCCGCCGCTTCGCCGTGTCCGCAGGTCCTGCCGCGCCCGAGCCGACGTTCTGCTACGACGTCGCCAACGGCAACATCTACCTGACCCTGTCCAATCCCGGCGCCGCGGCCGCTACGTTCACGGTCACCGACATGGCCTACGGCGCGCCAGCGCATACCGTGACGGTGGCCGCCGGCACGAGCCTGGAGGACGCCTGGGACCTGAGCTGCAACGCCGGCTGGTACGACCTGCAGGTAACGCTGGCCGGCAACGCGACCTACCTGCGCCGCGCGTCGGGCCATGTGGAAACCGGTGCGGCCAGCAGCACCGACCCGGCCGCGAAAGCGCCGGTCACCACGGCGGTGTAGGGCGAGGCTCGCGCCACCGGGCTGCAGCGCGCGCCGTGCCCGGCTCGGATCGACCTGTTCCCTGACTTCATGAACTCCCGGCCGCGGCCTGTGCCGCGACCTGGGGCTTTCCCGCCCCCTCTGCATTTGCAGGGGATGCAGGCGCAGCACCTGTACCTATCGTGGCGACCGGAGCCGGGCAAGGGCTCCGCGACATCGTCCATCGACAGACAAGTACAAGGAGACTCCGCGCATGTTCATCCAACCCACCCCGGCAAGAGCTGCGGCAGCCGCTGCCGCCGGCACGTTCACGGCCCTGATGCTGTCGGCCTGCGGCGGCGGCAACGACGGGGGCACGCCCGTGGCCGTTCAGCCGCTGGCCCAGGCCTGCCCGGCCTTCAAGCCTGCCGCCCTGCCCCACGGCGCCGTCATGACCGGCACCGAGATCCGCCCGGCCCAGGGCGCGCTGCCCGATGTCTGCATCGTGCGCGGCAAGATCGTGTCCTCGCCCCAGTCCACCATCAACTGGGCGGTGGAGCTGCCGGCGCAGAACGTGTGGAACGGCAAGACGCTCACCGTGGGCGGCGGCGCGCTGGACGGCTTCATTCCCACCGACGATCCGTTCTACCAGAGCCTGGTCGGCCCCTCGGCCGGCCCCTATGTGCGCATGAGCTCCGATTCGGGCCACCAGAGCCGGGGCTTCGAATGGGCCAAGGACGACGTGGCGCTGCGCAACCACGCGTTCGACGCCAACCATTTCGTGCTGGAGGTGGGCACCGCCATCGCCACCGGCTTCTACGGCAAGGCGCCCACGCGGCGCTACCACCTGGGCCACTCCAACGGGGGGCGCTCGGGCCTGATCTCCACGCAGAAATACCCGCAGGACTACGACGGCGTGGTCGCCATGGAGCCCGCCATCGCCCAGCAGGCGCACCAGGTGAACCTGGGCCCCAATGTGATCCGCCACATCTTCCAGGACCGCGCCAACTGGCTCAGTCCCGCCAAGATCGCGCTCTACGCCAAGGCCGAAACCGCCGCCTGCGACGCGCTGGACGGCCTGAAGGACGGCATCATCGGCAACGTGCAGGCCTGCAACTACGTACCCACCGACCTGCTGTGCCAGGGCGCCGACAGCGACAGCTGCCTGACCGCGGGCCAGATCGAATCCATCCGCCTGATCTACGCCGCGCAGAACACGCCCGTGCCGCTGTCGCGCGGCGCCACGGGCTACCCGGGCTACGGGCGCGGCGGCAGCGCGACCAGCGACTGGGGCGCCTACATGTTCGGCACCAGCTTCGACGCGCGCGATTCCTTCAACCACATGGCGGTGAGCGAGGCGGCCAAGGTGGTCGAGGGCCGCAGCACCGTGGATGTGCTGCGCCACGACCCCACGCAGTTCAAGGCCCAGTACCTGCGGCTGGCCGAGATGATCGACGGCACCGACCCCGACCTCTCGGCCTTCGCCGACAAGGGCGGCAAGCTGCTGATCTGGTATGGCCTCTCGGACACCTGCGTGTCGCTCTACCGCACGGCGCAGTACTTCGACAGCGTGAAGCAGGCCCTGGGCGCCAGCAAGGTGCAGGGCTTCGCCCGCATGCTGACCTCGCCCTCGGTGGGCCACAACCTGGAAGGCCCCGGCCCGCGCCCGGTGGACCTGCTGGCCGCGCTGGACAGTTGGGTGACGAACGGCAACGCCCCCGACCAATTGGTGGCGACCACCGTGCCCGCTGCCGGCAGCAGCGCCCCGGCGCAGCAGCGGCCGGTATGCGAATACCCAAAATTCCCGCGCTACAACGGCTCGGGCGACCCCAACAAGGCCGAGAGCTTCAGCTGCTCGGCCGCCTGATGCGCTGATGAAATCGCTCCATGCGCCATAGGACGGCATGGAGCAAAAAAGCCCCCGGGCAGCGCAGACGGCTGCCCGGGGGCTTTGTCGTTCGTTTCCGGATCAGCGGCGTCGATAGGCCTCAGCGGCTACCGGCGTGCCGGCCGCACGCTTGGCCTGGAACTTCTTCCAGAGGAAGCCGGCGACGGCCATGAGGATCATCTTGCGCATGGAGTTTCCTTTATCAAGAGAGAAGCTCCATGTTCGCGGCGGCAGGCGCGCTGGGCTGTAGGAAGCGCCGGCCGCGCGCTGTCGGCACGCTGGCGCGGGCACCGTCAGCCCAGCACCGCCGCCACCCAGCCGCACAGCGCGCTGCCCGGGTCCTCGAAGCCGTGGATGGCGCTGAAATGGTGGGCCTCGGGCTGGTCCAGCACTTCGGCCCGGTTGCCCGCCGCCAGCCAGGCATCGCGCCAGGCCAGGGACTGGCGGGCGAACTCGGGCTGCTCCAGGCCGCCCCAGGTCAGCAGCGCGGGCGTGGGCGAAGGGCGCACGTGCAGCAGCGGCGAGCAGCGCCGCACCGTGTCCTCGGTGAGCTGGATCTTGGGCTGAAGGAAGCTGTAGCGCAGCGGCGCCAGGTCGTAGAGGCCGCTGGCCATCACCGCGCCCCTGAACGGGTCCTGCGGCAGGCCGTAGTCGCGCTCCCATGCGGTCTGCAGGCACATGGCCGCGAGGTGGCCGCCGGCCGAGCTGCCGCCCACGGCCACGCGCTGCGGGTCGCCGCCGTGCTCCGCGATGTGGCGCAGCACCCAGGCGCAGGCGGCGCGCATCTGGCGCACGATCTCATCCACGGTGACGGCCGGGCACAGCGCGTAGTCGGGCACCACCACGGTGATGCCGCGCTGCGCGAGGCCCAGCGCCACGCAGCTGAAGTCGGCCGCGGACAGCGCACGCCAGTAGCCGCCGTGGATGAAGATGAAGACTGGCGCGGGAGCGCCGCCCGATGGAGCGGCCGGGAAGATGTCCAGCGTCTCGGCGCGGGTCGGCCCGTAGGGCACGCCCGGTCGGCAGGGCAGCGTGGCGCGCGCATGGGCGCTGCGCTCCTGGTAGTGGCGCATCTCGGCGGCGCGGTCGGCCACGGGGATGGCCGTGTCGTACTGCGCGTCGATCTGCTCCTGCGTGGCGAAGTCGCGGTAGAGCATGGCCGCGGACTTCAATCCGGGACGACGGCGGTGACTTCGATCTCGACCTGGGCGCGGTCCTCGATCAGGCCTGCCACCTCCACCGCCGTCATGGCGGCGTTGAAGCTGCCGATGATCTCGCGGAAGGCGCGGCCTATCTCGGGGTAGGCGGCCACGTAGGCCTTGCGGTCGGTCACGTACCAGGTCATGCGCACGATGTGTTCCGGCTTGGCGCCGCCTTCGGCCAGCACGGCCACCACGTTCTGCAGCGCCTGGCGCACCTGGCCGGCCAGGTCGTCGGTGTGGAACACGCCTTCGGCGTCCCAGCCGATCATGCCGGCCACGAACACCATGCGGCCACGCGCCGTGACGCCGTTGGCGTAGCCGCGGGGCCGGGGCCAGCCGGGAGGAAGAAGAGTCTGCATGGATGTCTCCGGAAAAAAGGTAATTCGGCGGGGCCCGGGCGGGCCCGGTTGCATCAGCCCGGCAGCCGCGCCAGCGCCTCGCGCACGTCGTCGGGCAGGGCGCGGGCCTTGTGGGTCTTGAGGTCGGTGGCCACCAGCACCTGGCGCGAGCGCATGCGCTCTTCCTCGCCCGCGCGGCAGTGCAGCGCCAGGGTGATGGAGCTGTTGCCCACGCGCTCCACGGCCAGGCCCAGGGTCACGTCGTCGCCCATGCGGCTGACGGCGCGGAATTCGCACTCCAGCCGCACGATGGGCAGGCCGATGCGCCGGGGCCCGAGCAGGCCGGAATACGACACGCGCAGGCAGTCGTTGAACCAGTCTTCGACCAGGCCGTTGAGCATGACCAGGTACTGCGGGAAGAACACGATGCCGGCCGGGTCGCAGTGCGCGAAGCGGATGCGCAGCGGGCGCTCGAACACGACCGGAGCGGCGTCACCGGAGGAGGAGGAGAAGGCAGACGCCGAAGAGGAGGCGGGGGAAGGGGTTGAAGCGATCAGGGAATTCATACGCCAATGTACTGCTGCCACAGGCCCGGGTCGGCCGCCAGCGCGGCCGAATCGCCCTGCCAGACCACGCGCCCGCGCTGCACGATGGTGTGGCGGTCGGCCAGGGCGATCAGGCGCTGCACGTATTTGTCGATCACCAGGATGCTCTGGCCCCGCGCGCGCAGCTCGGCCAGGCAGCGCCAGATCTCCTCGCGCACCAGCGGCGCCAGGCCCTCGGTGGCCTCGTCCAGCACCAGCAGGTAGGGGTTGGTCATCAGCGCGCGGCCTATGGCCAGCATCTGCTGTTCGCCACCCGAGAGCTGGTTGCCCATGTTGCGCGAGCGCTCGGCCAGCCGGGGAAAGAGGTCATAGACGCGTTCCAGCGTCCACGGCTCGGGCGACTGGTTGCGGTTGGCGCCGAAGGCGCGCAGGTTCTCGGCCACCGACAGGTTGGGGAAGATCTGCCGCCCTTCCGGCACCACCGCCAGGCCCATGCGGGCGATGCGGTCGGGCTCCAGCCGCTCGATGCGCTCGCCGCGGAAGCGCACGCTGCCGCCGCGCGCGCGCACCAGGCCCAGCAGCGTGCGCACCGTGGTCGTCTTGCCCATGCCGTTGCGGCCCAGCAGCGTGGCGACGTCGCCCGCGCCGATGGTGAGGCCCACGCCGAACAGCACCTGGCTGCTGCCGTAGGCGGCCTGCAGCTCCTCCACTTCCAGCAGCGCGGGCCGCTCGGCCGGCACTGCGGCAGAGGGTGTCGTCGTCATGCGGTTTCCTCCACGGGCAGCTCGTCGCCCAGATAGGCGCGCCGCACGTCAGGGTGGTTGCGGATCTCGGCCGGCGCGCCGCAGGCGATCACGCGGCCGAAGACCAGCACCGAGATGCGATCGGCCAGGCGGAACACGGCGTCCATGTCGTGCTCCACCAGCAGCAGCGTGGTGCTGCCGCGCAGCGACTGCAGCAACGCCACCATGCGCTCGGATTCGTCGGGGCCCATGCCGGCCATGGGCTCGTCCAGCAGCAGCAGGCGCGGCGCGGTGGCGAGGGCCAGGCCCACTTCCAGCTGGCGCTGCTCGCCATGGGCCAGCGCGCCGGCCAGCGACTGCAGCTGCGCGCCCAGGCCCACGCGCGCGGCCACGGCGGCGGCTTCCTCGTAGCGGGCGCGCTCGGCGCGCGCGGCCTGCCAGAAGCGCATGCTGCTGCCCTGGCGCGCCTGCACGGCCAGCGCCAGGTTGTCCAGCACCGACAGGCGCCCGAAGATGCTGGTGATCTGGTAGGAACGCGCCAGCCCGCGCAGCACGCGCTGCGGCATGGGCAGGCGGGTGATGTCGTCGCCGCCGAAGACGATGCGGCCGGCGTCGGGCGCGAGCGCGCCGGAGATCTGGTGGATCAGCGTGGTCTTGCCCGCGCCGTTGGGGCCGATCAGCGCATGCAGCTCGCCGGGCTGCACGCGCAGCTCGGCATGGTCGGTGGCCGTGAGGCCGCCGAAGCGCTTGACCAGGCCGTCGATGTGCAGCAGCGGTGCGGCGCTCATGGCCGGCCTCCGCCGCGCTGCTGCGGCAGCAGCCCGGCCAGCCCGCGCGGCGCGGCCAGCACCACCAGCAGCAGCAAGGCGCCCAGGATGAACTGCCAGTGGATGGTGTAGGCCGAGAGCAGCTCTTCGAGCAGCAGGAACACCACCGCGCCGATGAAGCCGCCCCAGAGGTGGCCCACGCCGCCCAGGATCACCATCACCATCAGGAGGCCCGACTGGTTCCACTGCAGGAGCGACGGGCTCACGAAGCTCGACTGGTTGGCCAGCAGCGCGCCCGCGAGCCCGGCCAGCGCACCCGCCAGGGTGAACGCCGCCAGTTGGTAGCGATAGACCGGAAAGCCGATGGCGCCCATGCGCGTCTCGTTCTCGCGCAGGGCCTGCAGCACATGGCCGAAGCGCGCATTCAGGAGGCGCTGGATGCCCACGAAGCAGAGCGCGAAGAGCGCCAGCACCAGGTAGTAGAAGCGCGTGTCGTCGCCCAGATCGAAACCGCCGCCCAGCACCGAGCGGCCCGGCAGCGTGAGGCCGTCCTCTCCGCCCCAGGCCTTGATGGAGACCATCAGGTAATACAGCATCTGGGCGAAGGCCAGCGTGATCATGATGAAGTACACGCCCCGCGTGCGCAGGCTGATGGCGCCGACCAGCAGCGCGAAGAGCGCGCTGGCCAGCACGGCAGCAGGCCAGGCGATCCAGGCCGACACCACGCCCTGCTGCATGAGGATGCCCACCGCATAGGCCCCGGTGCCGACGAAGGCCGCATGGCCGAAGCTGACCATGCCGCCGAAGCCCAGGATCAGGTTCAGGCTGGTGGCGGCCAGCGCGAAGATCAGGATGCGGGTGGCGAGGCCGATGTAGAAGTCCTGGCCCAGCGCGGCGGCCAGCGGCGGCAGCGCGGCCAGCGCCAGCAGCAGCGGGCCGGCCCGCCGCAGGCGCAGCGCGTGGTCCAGCAGGCCCGGTGCGGGGAGATGCGTCGTCGATGCGGAAGGGGTCGTCATGCAGCGGTCTTCCAGGGGTCAGCCATGCGCCGGGAACAGGCCCCGGGGCTTCCAGAACAGCACGGCGGCCATCAGCAGGTAGATCAGCATCGAGGCCACGGCCGGGCCCGCGCCGCTGGCCGCCTCCGGCCCCAGCCACCGGCCGAAGGCCAGCGGGATCAGCGTGCGGCCGGCGGTATCGGCCACGCCCACCAGCAGCGCGCCGAACAGCGCCCCACGGATGGAGCCGATGCCGCCGATCACGATCACCACGAAGGCCAGGATGAGGATGCTCTCGCCCATGCCCACCTGCACCGCCAGCAGCGGCCCCAGCATGCCGCCGGCCACGGCGCACAGCGCCGCGCCCAGGCCGAACACCGCCGTGAAGAGGCGCCGCACATTGGTGCCCATGGCCAGCGCCATCTCGCGGTTGGAAGCACCTGCGCGCACCTGCATGCCCAGCCGCGTGCGCGTGACCAGCAGGTAGAGCAGCAGCGCCACGCCCAGGCCCACGCCGATGATGAGCAGCCGGTAGGCCGGATAGAAGAAGCCCGGCAGCAGCTCGACCGGGCCGGCCAGGCTGTCCGGCGGGTTGAGCGCGATGGGCTGGGCGCCCCAGAGCATGCGCACGCCCTCGTTGGCCATCAGCAGGATGGCGAAGGTGCCCAGCACCTGCGAGAGATGGTCGCGCTGGTAGAGCCGGCGCAGCACCGCCACCTCCAGCAGCATGCCCAGCAGCGCGGTGCCGGCCACGCCGGCGGCCAGGCCGATCCAGAACGAACCGGTGGCCGCTGCCGCCGTGGCGATCAGGTAGGCGCCCACCATGTAGAGCGAGCCGTGGGCCAGGTTGATCATGTCCATGATGCCGAACACCAGCGTGAGGCCGGCGGCCAGCAGGAACAGCATCAGCCCGAACTGCAGCCCGTTGAGCGACTGCTCCAGCACCAGCAGGCCGGTCATGGCCGTCACGCCGCGGGCATCTTGCAGGCGCCCACATAGGCGTCCGCATGGTTCTTGAACACGGTGCCCACGGTGCGGTTGGTCACGCGGCCCTGCGGGTCCTTGGTGACCACGCGCAGGTAGTAGTCCTGGATGGGGAAGTGGTTGGCGTTGAACTTGAAGGCACCGCGCACCGACTCGAAGCGCGCGGCCTCCAGTGCCTTGCGCACCGCCGTCTTGTCGGCCAGATTGCCCTTGACGTCGCGCACGGCGCCGTCGATCAGGCGCGCCGCGTCGTAGCCCTGCGCCGCATACAGCGTGGGCAGGCGGCCGTATTCCTTCTGGAAGTCGGCCACGAACCTCTTGTTGGCGGCGTTGTCCAGGTCGTGCGCCCAGAGCGAGCTGTTGAACATGCCCAGCATGGGCTCGCCCACGGCCTTGATGACGTCCTCGTCGGCCGAGAAGCCGGGGCCGAAGAGCGTCATGTCCTTGGACAGGCCCGCGCCCACGAACTGCTTGATGAAGTTGATGCCCAGGCCGCCGGGCAGGAAGATGTAGACCGCATCGGGCTTGGCGGCGCGCATCTTGGCGATCTCTGCGCCGTAGTCCAGCTGGTTGAGCGGGGTATAGCTCTCCATCACCACCTCGCCCTTGTAGAAGCGCTTGAAGCCGGCCAGCGCGTCCTTGCCCGCCGGGTAGTTGGGCGCGAGCAGCGCCACGCGCTTGAAGCCCTTGTCGGCCACGGTCTTGCCCACGGCCTCGTGCAGGTTGTCGTTCTGATAGCTGGCGCTGAAGAAATACGGGTTGCACTGCTCGCCCGCGTACTGCGACGGACCGGCGTTGGCGCTGATGTAGAAGGTCTTGGAGGCGAACGTGGGCGCGCCCACGGCCAGCATGACGTTGGAGAACACCACGCCGGTCATGAAATCGACCTTGTCGCGCTTGATGAGCCGGTCGGCCGTCTGGCGCGCCACGTCGGGGCTCTGCTGGTCGTCGGCCACCACCACCTCGGCCGGCAGTCCGCCGAGCTTGCCGCCGCCCTGCTTGACGGCGAGCTGGAAGCCATCGCGGATGTCGATGCCCAGCCCCGCGCCGGGGCCCGAGAGCGTGCTGAGCAGGCCGACCTTGACCGCGTCGGCAGCGTGCGCGGACGACAGGGCCAGGGCGGCCAGCGCGGCCAAGACCAGGGGCTTGAGCGATGGTGCGTTCGGAGTCTTCATGGAGCGGGCTTTCTGTGGGTGGCAGGCATGGGAAAAGCGGCGGCGATCGGCCGGCGGTCAGGCGGCGACCGGCGCGGCAGCCGCCTGCGCCAGACGGAACCGCTGGAGTTTGCCCGTTTCCGTGCGCGGCAAGGCCTCCACGAAGGCCACGGCGCGTGGGTATTTGTACGGAGCCACGGTCTGCTTGACGAAGTCCTGCAGCGTGCGCGCCATCTCCGGCCCGGGCGCATGGCCGGGGCGCAGCACCACGAAGGCCTTGACGATCTGGCCGCGCTCCTCGTCGGCCACGCCGGTCACGCCGCATTCGGCCACGGCGGGGTGTGCCAGCAGGGCGTCTTCCACCTCGGGCGCGGCAATGTTGTAGCCGGACGAGATGATCATGTCGTCGGTGCGCGACTGGTAGTGGAAGTAGCCGTCCTCATCCATCAGGTAGGCGTCGCCGGTCAGGTTCCAGCCGTCCCGCACGTACTGCGCCTGGCGTGCATCGTCCAGGTAACGGCAGCCGGTGGGGCCCTGCACCGCCAGCCGGCCCACCGTGCCCGGGGGTACGGGACGGCCCTCCGCATCGACCACCCGGGCGCGGTAGCCGGGCACGGGCACGCCGGTGGCGCCGGGCCGGGCATGGGCCTCGTCGGCCGAGATGAAGATGTGCAGCAGCTCGGTCGCGCCGATGCCGTCGATGAGCTCGATGCCGGTGGCCTGCTTCCAGAGCGCACGGGTGGCGGCGGGCAGCGCCTCGCCGGCCGAAACGCAGCGCCGCAGCGTGCCGGCGCGGAGTGACTCGCCCTGCGCGGCCATGGCGCGGTAGGAGGTGGGCGCGGTGAAGAGCACGGTGGCGCCGTAGTCGCGGATGCCGTCCAGCAGCTGCGCGGGCGAGGCCTTTTCCAGCAGCACGGTGGAGGCGCCGGCCTTCATGGGGAAAAGCAGCAGCCCGCCCAGCCCGAAGGTGAAGGCCATGGGCGGGCTGCCGATGAAGACATCGTCCGCAGCGGGCCTGAGGACGTGGCCCGGCCAGCAGGCGCAGATGGCCATCACGTCGCGGTGGAAGTGCATGGTGGCCTTGGGCACGCCGGTGGTGCCCGAGGTGAAGGCCAGGATGCAGGTGTCGTCGGCGGCGGTATCGACGTTGTCGAAGCGCTCGCTCTCCGCGGCCATGGCGGCCTCCAGGCCGTCGTCCGACGGGTCGTTGAAGCAGCGCACCTGCCGCAGCACCGGGCAGGCGCGGGCAGCGGCGTGCAGTTCGTCCGCCAGCCGCGCATCGCAGAGCGCATGGCTGATGCAGCCCTTGTCGATGATGGCCTGCAGTTCCTTGGCGCGCAGCAGCGGCATGGTGGCCACGGCGATGCCGCCGGCCTTCATCACCGCGAACCAGCAGGCGGCCAGCAGCGGCGTGTTGGGCGCGCGCAGCAGCACGCGGTTGCCGGGCACCAGGCCCATGCGGCGCACCAGGACGTTGGCGATGCGGTTGGCCTGGGCCTGCAGGTCGGCATAGGTCCAGGCGATGCCCGCGCCGCGCACGCAGGGCCGGGCGCCCCAGCCGCGCTCCACGGACCGGTCGAGCAGCTCGGTGGCGCAGTTCAGCCGCTCGGGGAACTGCAGCTCGGGCAGCTCGAAGAGGAACTCGGGCTGCATCGCGGCCGGAGGCAGCCGGTCGCGGGCGAAGGTGTCGATGTGTGCGCTGGCCATGCGGAAACCCCTTTTGGTGCGAAACGTCCAAGGATCGGAATTACTTTAGAAATAAAGCAATTGACAGGCCAGGGGGATCACCCTGATACGGCGCTGCCTTCCGGCGCATTCCAGGCGCGCAGCAGATCGCGCGCGATGATGAGCTGCTGCACCTCGGTGGCGCCTTCGTAGATGCGCAGCGAGCGGATCTCGCGGTAGAGCCGTTCCACGGGCTGCTCGCTCACCACGCCCAGGCCGCCCCACATCTGCACTGCCATGTCGATCACCTGCTGCGCGTTCTCGGTGGCGGTGAGCTTGGCCATGGCGGCCTCGCGCGTCACGTTGTGGCCCTGGTCGCGCATCCAGGCGGCGCGGTAGGTGAGCAGCGCCGCGCTGTCGATGGCGGTGGCCATCTGCGCCAGCTTGGACTGGGTGAGCTGGAAGTCGGCCAGCACGCCGCCGAACATGCGGCGCTGCGTGGCGCGGGCCAGGGCTTCATCGAGCGCCCGGCGCGCGAAGCCCAGCGCGGCGGCGGCCACCGAGGTGCGGAACACGTCCAGCGTGCGCATGGCGATCTTGAAGCCCTCGCCTGCCGCGCCGATGCGCTGCGCGGCCGGAATGCGGCACTGCGTGAAGCGCAGGCGCGCCAGCGGGTGCGGCGCGATCACCTCGATGCGCTCGGCGATCTCGAAGCCGGGCGTGCCGGCATCGACGATGAAGGCGCTGATGCCCCGCGTGTCCCGGAAGGGCACGCCCTGGCCGGCCGTGCCCGGCGCCTCGCCCGTGCGGGCGAAGACCACGTAGAAGTCGGCGATGCCGCCGTTCGAGATCCAGGTCTTCTCGCCGTCCAGGATGTAGTCGCCGCCCTCCACTTCCTGCCGCGCCGTGCAGGCCATGGCGGCCACGTCGGAGCCGGCCTCGGGCTCGGAGAGGGCGAAGGCGGCGATCGCCTCGCCCGCCGCCACACGGCCCAGGTAGCGGGCGCGCTGGCCGTCGCTGCCTGCCAGCGAGATGGCGCCCGAGCCCAGGCCCTGCATGGCGAAGGCGAAATCCGCCAGGCCCGCATGGCGCGCCAGCGTCTCGCGGATCAGGCAGATGGCGCGGGTGTCGATGGCCGCGCCGGCATCGGCCGCCACCGCGTGGTGCAGCCAGCCGGCCGCGCCGAGGCGGCGCACCAGGGCGCGGCAGGCATCGTCCACGTCGCGGCCATGGGCCTCGGCGATGTTCTGCGCCGCCCAGGCGTCCAGGCGGCGGGCGAGTTCGCGGTGGCGGTCCTCGAAGAAGGGCCAGTCGAGATAGCGGGTGTCGCTCATGCGGGTCTCCTTGCCGCGCGGCCCGTGGACGGCGCGTTCCGAATGAAATCAGGCTGCAGCGCTCTCACCAAGGGCGCATGCAGCTACTTTTCTTATAGCAATCGCAGAAATGAGGGGCTCAGTTGCCCTCGAACACCGGCCGGCGCTTTTCGACGAAGGCGCGGTAGGCGCGCTCGAAGTCGCCGGTCAGCATGCACAGGGCCTGGGCCTGGGCTTCGGCCTCGATGGCCTGGTCCACCGTCATGGCCCATTCCTGGTGCAGCATGGTCTTGGTGATGCCGTTGGCGAAGGTGGGGCCGGCCACGATGTCCTGCGCCAGCTTCTGCGCCTCGGCCAGCAGCGCGTCGGGCTCGCACAGGCGGTTGAAGAAGCCCCAGCGCTCGGCCTCTTCGCCCGGCAGCGCGCGGCCGGTATAGAGCAGCTCCGACGCCCGCCCCTGGCCGACGATGCGCGGCAGGATGGCGCAGGCGCCCATGTCGCAGCCGGCCAGGCCCACGCGGTTGAAGAGAAAGGCGGTCTTGCTGCGCGCGGTTCCCAGGCGCAGGTCCGAGGCCATGGCCATGATGGCGCCAGCCCCGGCGCACACGCCGTCGATGGCCGCGACGATGGGCTGCGGGCAGTGCCGCATCTCGGACACCAGCGCGCCCGTCATGCGGGTGAACATCAGCAGCTCGGGCGCCTCGAGCTGCACCAGCGGGCCGATGATTTCATGCACGTCGCCGCCCGAGCAGAAGTTGCCGCCCGCGCCCTGCAGCACCACGGCATGCACGTCGGTGGCATGGCGCAGGCGGTGGAACAGGTCGCGCAGCTCGGCATACGAATCGAAGGTGAGCGGGTTCTTGCGCTCGGGCCGGTTCAAGGTGACGGTGCCCACGCCGCCCTCCACCTGCCAGAGGAAATGGGTGGCGGCATAGCCCGCCAGCGTGGTGCGGTTGCCGGCGACGAGGGCCGGGTCGATGCGGTCGGTCATGGGGCGGATTTCCTGCGGGAAGAAGACGAAGAAGGCGAAGAAGCGGATGCGGAGGACGCGGCGCGCTTCCTCGGGGGCGTTGCCGCTGCAGCCGCTGCGGGCGGGGCGGCCTCCAGCGTGGCCTGGTGCTGCGCCAGATGCACGCGCAGCCGGCCCAGCTGCGCGAAGAGCTGGTCCTTGTCGCCTGCGCCCAGGCCCTCGAACATGGCGGTGAGCCAGGTCTCGTGCTCGGCAGCCATGGCAGCGAAGTCGCTGCGGCCCTTGGGCGTGAGCGCCACGCGCCAGGAACGGCGGTCGTCCGGGTCGTCCACGCGCTCGACCAGGCCCTCCTTGGCGAGCTGGTCGGTCAGGCCGGTGATGTTGCCGCCCGTCACCATGAGGTAGCGCGACAGGGCGTTCATGCGCAGCCCGTCCGGGTGGCGCTGCAGCTGCGCAAGGTAGTCGAAGCGCGCCAGCGTGATGCCGAAGCGCGCGCGCAGGCGCTGGCTGATCTGCTGCTCGATCTGCGTGCTGCAGGCCAGCAGGCGCAGCCAGATCTTCAGGTCGATGTGGTCGCCCGCCACGGCGCGGGCCTCGTGGCCGATGCGCTCGTCGTCGAGCACGGGCGCCTGGATGGTGTTGCTGCGCGCCATGTCACATCACCTCGCCGCCGGAGACGGAAATCGCCTGCCCCGTGACCGCCGCCGCGCCCGCGCCGCAGAGCCAGGCCACCGTGTCGGCCACCTCCTCGGGCGCCACCAGCCGGCCCTGCGGGTTGCCGCGCACGAACTCGGCCCGCGCCGCTTCGGCGCTGCGGCCGGTCTTGGCGGCCACGCGCTCCACGCTCTCGCGCACGATGTCGGTGTCGGTATAGCCGGGGCACACGGCGTTCACCGTCACGCCCTTGGCCGCCAGCTCCAGCGCCAGCGAGCGGGTCAGTCCGATCACGCCGTGCTTGGCCGCCGCGTAGGCCGCCACGTAGGCATAGCCGCGCAGGCCCGCCGTGCTGGCGATGTTGACGATGCGCGCCGCGCCGCCGGCTGCGCCCACGGCCAGCAGGTCGGCCAGCGCGGCCTGGGTGCAGGTGAAGGTGCCCGTCAGGTTCACGTCCAGCATGCGCTGCCAGTGGGCCGCGTCCATGCGGTGGAAGGGCGCGCTTTCCGCCTGGCCGGCGTTGTTGACCAGCACCGCCACCGGCCCGGCCGCGGCGCGTGCGGCGGCGAAGGCCTGGGCCACGCCGGCCTCGGAAGTGATGTCGCAGGCCAGCGGCAGCGCCCGGGCCGATGCCGGCAGCTGCGCGGCCAGCGCCTGCAGCCCGTCCAGATTGCGGCCCAGCAGCGTGAGCTGCGCGCCTTCGGCCGCCAGCCGCCGCGCGATGGCCGCGCCGATGCCGCGCGCCGCTCCGGTGATGACCGCATGGCGGCCTTGCAGCGCGTTGGCTGCCTTGGGGTTCGTGCCTGCAGCCATCAGCCTGCCTCCGCCTGTTGCCGGGCACGCTGCAGCGGCGACAGCGCCGCCGCCTGCGCAGCGGCTGCGCGCTCGCGCTCCAGGTTGCGTTCCAGCTGCACCTTGCCGGCCTGGTACTGCACCGGCCAGCGCACGTCGAAGTAGCCGATGCGCGCGGCCTCGTTCAGCGTCCAGGCCGGGTTCGCCAGGTGCGGGCGCGCCACGGCGCAGAGGTCGGCCCGGCCGGCCGCGATGATGCTGTTGACGTGGTCGGCCTCGGTGATGGCGCCCACGGCGATGGTCGGAATGCCGGCCTCGTTGCGCACCCGGTCGGCGAAGGGCGTCTGGAACATGCGGCCATAGACCGGCTTTTCCTGCCGGCTGACCTGGCCGGAGGAGCAGTCGATCATGTCGGCGCCGGCCGCCTTGAAGGCGCGGGCGATCTCCACCGCGTCGTCGGGCGTGATGCCGCCCTCCACCCAGTCGTGCGCCGAGATGCGCACCGAGATGGGCTTGTCCTGCGGCCAAGCCGCGCGCATGGCGGCGAACACCTCCAGCGGGTAGCGCAGCCGGTTCTCCAGGCAGCCGCCGTACTCGTCGGCGCGGTGGTTGGTCAGCGGCGAGATGAAGCTGCTGAACAGGTAGCCATGCGCGCAGTGGAATTCGAGCCAGTCGAAGCCGGCCTCGTCGGCCCAGCGGGTGGACTGCACGAACTCATCGCGCACCCGGTCCATGTCGGCGCGGTCCATGGCGCGCGAGGTGTCGCTCACGCCTTCGATGTATTGCTGCGGCGAGGCCGAAAGCAGCGGCCAGCGCTCGCCTTCGGGCAGCGGCTGGTCGATGCCTTCCCAGGCCCGGCGCGTGGCGCCCTTGGCGCCGGCATGGCCTAGCTGGATGGCCATCCTGGCGCCGCTGTGCGCATGCGCGAAATCGACGATGCGCTTCCAGCCGTCGCGCTGCGCCTCCTTCCACAGGCCCGGGCAGCCGGGCGTGATGCGCGCATCGGGCGAGGGGCAGGTCATCTCGGTGAACACCAGCCCCGCCCCGCCCATGGCGCGCGCGCCCAGATGCACCAGGTGGTAGTCGGCCGGCAGGCCGTCGGCGCACGAATACTGGGCCATGGGCGAGACCACGACCCGGTTCTCCAGCGTGACGCCGCGCAGCGTGAACGGCGTGAACATGGGCGGCACGGCACGCCGGTCGGGTCGGCGCTGCGGCAGGCCGGAGCGCTGGGCGATCCAGTCTTCGTAGCGCTCCACGTAGCCCGCGTCGCGCAGCCGCAGGTTCTCGTGGCTGATGCGCTGGCTGCGCGTGAGCAGCGAATAGGCGAATTGCTCGGGCGGCAGGCTGGCGTAGCGGTCCACGTTCTCGAACCACTCGGTGGAATTGCGCGCCGCGTTCTGGATGCGCAGCACCTCCACGCTGCGCACGGCCTCGTAGTCGGCCAGCGCGGCGGCCAGGTCGCCGGGCCGGCGGCCGATGCAGCGCGCCAGCTCGATCGCGTCCTCCAGCGCCAGCTTGGTGCCCGAGCCGATGGAGAAATGCGCCGTGTGCGCCGCATCGCCCATCAGCACCACGGGCGCGTGGCCGTTGTGATGCACCCAGCGCTGGCAGATCACGCGCGGAAAGCGGATCCACTGCGCCGAGCCGCGCAGGTGCGTGGCGTTGGAGATCAGCCGGTGGCCGCCCAGGTGGCGCGCGAAGAGCCGCTCGCAGAAGGCGATGGCCTCTTCCTTTTCCATGGTGTCCAACCCGGCGGCGCGCCAGACGCTTTCGGGCGCCTCCACGATGAAGGTCGAGGTGCTGTCGTCGAAGCGGTAGGCATGGGCCTGGAACCAGCCGTGCTCGGTCTTCTCGAAGGCGAAGGTGAAGGCCTCGAACAGCCGCTGCGTGCCCAGCCAGACGAAGCGGCACAAGCGCAGGTCGATGTCGGGCCGGTAGGTGGCCGCGTACTTGGTGCGGATGCGGCTGTTGAGGCCGTCGGCGGCGATCACGAGGTCTGCGTCGGCATAGTCCTCGTCGCTCTGCACCTCGGTCTCGAAGACCAGCTGCACGCCCAGCGCCTCGCAGCGCGCCTGCAGGATGTTGAGCAGGCGCTTGCGCCCGATGCCGCAGAAGCCGTGGCCACCCGAGCGCACCGTCTGCCCGTGGATGTGGACCTCGATGTCGTCCCAGTGGTTGAAGGCATCGAGAATCTGCCCGGCCGTGACCGGGTCGGCCGCCTGCAGGTTGCCCAGCGTCTGGTCGGAGAACACCACGCCCCAGCCGAAGGTGTCGTAGGGCCGGTTGCGCTCCACCACGCGGATGTCGTGCGCCGGGTTCTGCAGCTTCATCAGCAGCGCGAAATACAGGCCCGATGGGCCGCCCCCGATGCAGACAATCTTCATGGCACACCGCCTTCCCAAATGCAGGAGCGGCCAGTGTGTGGGCTATTAGTTTAGTTGTCAACTAAATAGATGCCAGGGATTCACCTGACCCCCACCGGCCTGCGGGCCGGCCGATCCCCCTTGCGCGATCAGGCGGAGCGGCGCGCAGCGCAGTCCACTGCGATGCCGTAGAGCGCCAGCAGCCCCAGCACATGGCCTATCGCCACGCCGGGCTCGCCCGCCTCGATGCGGCCTATGGTCTGCACATGCACGCCCAGCCGGGCGGCGGCCTGGGCCTGGCCTTCGCCCGCTGCCGTGCGCGCCTGCCGGGCCGCGGCCCCCAGCGCGCGGATGGATGCGAGGGCCTCGTCGGAGATGGCGATGGAAATGCGTTTGCCTTGGGTCATGGCGGCATTCTGAGCGATCGGCTTCGCGGGCCGGCCGCGCTGCGGGTCAGCCAGGGTTCTTGTTGCGGCGGCAGCGTTCGGAGCAGTACTTCACCTCGTCCCAGTTGCGCGCCCAACTGCGCCGCCAGGTCATGGCGAGCCCGCAGGCTGCGCAGACCTTGGAGGGCAGATCCGCCTTGTTGCCGCGATGGGCATCCTGCGTGCCCTTGCCCTGTCCTCGTCTCTTTTCCTTGGCCATGGCGCCATGCTAATCCCCGTGCGCAGCCGCCGCCGCGTCAGCGATGCCTGCAGCCGCATCCTGCGCCCTGGGTCGCCGCCCTGCCGCTTCAGCGGCCGGCAGGGGCGGTCCCGGCGGATGGCACCACATGCGGCGAAGGGGTGCCATAGCTGTGCTCGGGGTCGTAGATCTTGTCGCGGAACAGATAGCCCACCGCACTCACCACGATCAAGGCCGCCACGATGGTCAGCAGGACGATCCTGACCGAGGGCGCGCGGTGCCGGGCC